>NZ_JBIWKR010000007.1:0-39499 GCF_044765765.1 Streptomyces sp. NPDC102402 | reverse complement strand
CCCCCCCCCGGGGGGGCCGCCCCCCCCCCCCCACCCCCCCACCCCCCCCCCCCCCCCCCCCCCCCCCGCGCGCCCCCCCCCCCCGCGGGGGGGGGCCCCCCCCCCGCGGCTCTTGATCTGTGCGGTGTTACGCGGTCAGGCGGACTTCCTGCTGTCCCGCGGGTGCACGGCGATGTTCATGGCGCCGGAGCGCAGGACTGCCAGCCTCTCGGCCAGCACCTCCTCCAGCTCCTCGCGCGTACGCCGCTCCATGAGCATGTCCCAGTGCGTACGCGCAGGCTTGCCCTTCTTCTCCTCGGGGCCATCCCCGTCCACCAGGAGTGCCGTGGCGCCGCACGCCTTGCACTCCCACTCCGCCGGAATTTCCGCTTCTACCGAGAACGGCATCTCAAATCGATGTCCGTTCGGGCATGCGTACTCCACCGCCTGGCGCGGGGCCAGATCGATGCCGCGGTCCGTCTCGTAGCTGGTAACCACGAGTCGCGTACCGCGGAGAGCTCGCTCACTCATGAATCGTGCCTCCCGGGCTTGTCGCCCACAGGACAGGTGTCGCTGTCGTCGTCATCCGGTCAACGTCCGGTCGGCGGTAAAGATTCCCGTTGCCGGTCATGCGTCGCCCGTCGTGCCGCTGCTTGGTCTGGGTTGCTTACCCATCGGTGCCCGGTTTGTCACCACTGGTGGAATTTGTCACCCAACGGTTTGACTTCTTCCGCTCGCAGTAACGGTACTCCGAGCACACCAAAGGCGTACACTACCGGCCTTTCACTTCAACGTCTAAATCCGTTCGGGCACAGGATTGCCCGCGGCGGCCACCGCCGCCCGCACGGGAACCCTCGCCAGCAGCACCGAGCCGAGTGCGAAGAAGAGCACCAGGGACAGGATGGCATCCCGGTAGCTGCCGGTGAGCTGGTAGCCGAGACCGAAGACCAGGGGCCCCAGCCAGCTGAGTCCCCGGTCGCTCATCTCGTAGGCGGAGAAGTACTCCGCCTCCTTCCCGCTCGGCACCAGGTGCGAGAACAGCGACCGCGAGAGGGCCTGGCTGCCCCCCATCACCAGCCCGATCGCCGCCGCCAGGCTGTAGAAGAACACCGGCGCGTCGGCGGGCAGCACGTACGCCGCGGCGAGGATCAGCGTCCAGACGGCCAGCGAGGCGAGAATCGTGCGCTTCGCCCCGAACCGCCGGGCGAGCCGCCCCATCCCCAGGGCCCCCGCCACCGCGAGCACCTGCACGAGCAGGACCGCGGTGATCAAGGTCGTCTGGTCCAGGCCGAGCTCCTCGGAGCCGTACAGCGAGGCCTGGGAGATCACCGTCTGGATGCCGTCGTTGTAGATCAGATAGGCGAGCAGGAAGGCCAGGGTGAGCGGGTGGCGGCGCATGTCCCGCAGCGTCGCCCGCAGCTGGCGCCAGCCCGATCCGACCGATCCGTCCCCGCCGGGAGCCACCCGGTGGTCCCGCAGGCGCCGCAGCGGTACGAGGGCGAAGGCACCCCACCACACCCCGGCCGAGGCGATGCAGATCCTGACCGCGTCGGACTCGGACAGTCCGAACGCGTCATGGCCCGTGTAGAGGACCAGGTTCAGGACGAGGACGAGTGCCCCCGAGGTGTAGCCGAAGGCCCACCCCCGCGAGGAGACCGCGTCGCGTTCCTCCGGGGTGGCGATCTGCGGCAGATAGGCGTTGTAGAGGGCCATCGACACGGAGATCGACGCGTTCGCCACGATCAGGAGGAAGGCCCCCAGCAGATAGCGGTGGCCCTCAAGGAAGAACATGCAGGCCGTGGCCGTCGCACCCGTGTACGCGGCCGCCGCGAGCAGCGGCTTCTTGCGCCCCGTACGGTCCGCCGCCGCGCCCACGACCGGCATGACGACCACCGCCACGATGATGGACGCCGACACCGCGTACGCGAAGAGCGAGCCGGCCCGCACGGGTATGCCCAGCGGATGCACGAACCCGTCCGCGTCGGCGGCCGCCTTGGCGATCGAGGTCAGATAGGGGCCGAGGAAGACGGTGAGGACGCTGGTGGAATACACGGAGCACGCGAAGTCGTAGAAATACCAGCCGCGTTGCTGCCGCTTGCGTTCGGCGGCCTCGGCCGGCCGTCCGGTCGGATCCGCCGTGTCCGCGGTACCGGTGCTCACGCCGCGCCCCCCTCGTGTCCCGTGGCGACGCGGCGGGTGCCGGCGTCAGGCCCAGGCCCCCCGCTCACTCAGCACCGTGCGCAGCGTCTCGATGTGATCGGTCATGATGCCATCCACCCCGAGGTCCAGCAGTGCCGCCATCCGCTCCGGGGCGTTGACCGTCCAGACGTGGACCTGCAGGCCGTGTGCGTGCGCCGCGCGCACGAATCTCCGGTCGACGACACGGATGCCGTTCTGGCTCTCGGGGACCTGCGCGCAGACCGCGCCCGCCCGGAGAGCCGCCGGTATGCCGTACGAGCGCAGCCGCAGGGCCAGCACGCCGCTGACTCCGTAGGAGGTGGCGAGACGCGGGCCCGCCAGGCGGTGGGCCCTGGCCACGCGGGACTCCGAGAAGGACCCCACGCAGACCCGGTCCCAGGCGCCGGTCCTGCGGATCAGGTCGACGAGCGGGCCCAGGGCGGGCTCCGCCTTGATGTCCACGTTCCAGCGGGCGTCCGGGAACTCCTCCAGCAGCTCCTCGAAGAGCGGCAGCGGTTCGCTGCCCGCCACCCGGGCCCGGCGCACGTCGCTCCAGGGCAGCTCGGCCATGCGGCCCCGGGAGTCCGTCACCCGGTCCAGGGTCGCGTCGTGGAAGGCGACCAGGCGGCCGTCCGCCGTGGCGTGCACATCGGTCTCGAAGTAGCGGTAGCCGGCGTCGGCCGCCCGCCGGAACGCGGCCGCGGTGTTCTCCATCCCGTCCGCCGCCCCGCCCCGGTGGGCGAAGGGGATCGTCGAAGGATGGTCCAGATAGGGATGGCGCCCCGGAGTCGTCGCGTTCACCGCGGAAGTATCGCCCCTCGGGGTGTCCCCCCGGCAACGGCCACCGTGCGGGCGTCCGGCGCGGGGAGGTCGAAGAAGCGCAGGAAGAACTGGGCGAGCGGCCCGATGGCGAGGGCGTAGAGGACGGTGCCCGCGCCCAGCGACCCGCCCAGCAGGAAGCCGGACACGACCACGGCCACCTCGAGCGCCGTACGCACCAGCCTGATGGAACGGCCCGTGAGCCGGTTCAGGCCCGTCATCAGACCGTCGCGCGGACCCGGCCCGAACCGCGCGGAGATGTACAGCCCCGTGGCGACGCCGTTGAGCACGATGCCCGCGGCCATCAGCGGGATCCGCGCACCGAGGCCGTGGACGTCCGGGACGAGGGCGAGCGTGCCGTCCATCGCGATGCCGACGGCGAAGACGTTGGACACGGTGCCGAGCCCCGGACGCTGCCTGATCGGGATCCACAGGAGCAGGACGACCGCCCCGACGATGATCGAGACGACGCCGATGGAGATGCCGGTCCGCTCGGCGAGACCCTGGTGGAGGACACCCCACGGTTCCAGGCCGAGTCCGGCGCGCACGAGGAGCGCGGAACTCGCCCCGTACAGCGCCAGCCCCACGTACAGATGGATGAGCCGCCGGGTGAGCCTGGTGCCGCTCCGGACGGTGGTCTCTGTCACGTGGTGCTCCCTGTGTGGTGATGGTGGACTGCTGCATGTCACTCTGTGGCGGGGGATTGGCTCTAAACTATGGCCAATCCGAGGAAGGTGGACTGATTTCCATGGCTCAGTGGACTTCGACCGTCGGTGCGGCACAGCTCGCCCGACAGCTCCAGGGCCAGCAGGCGCGTCCCCTGCCGCCGGGCGTCCGTAAGCCTCCCGCCTACCGCGCCCTCGCCGACGGGGTGCGCCTCCTCGTGCTGGAGGGCAGGGTCCCGGTCGCCGCGCGCCTGCCCGCCGAGCGGGAGCTCGCCCTGGCGCTGTCCCTCAGCCGGACCACCGTCGCCGCCGCCTACGAGGCGCTGCGGGCCGAGGGATTCCTGGAGTCGCGCCGCGGGGCGGGCAGCTGGACCGCGGTCCCCGCCGGCAACCCGCTGCCGGCCCGTGGCCTCGAACCCCTGCCCCCCGAGTCGCTCGGCTCGATGATCGACCTGGGGTGCGCCTCGCTGCCCGCGCCCGAGCCGTGGCTGACCCGGGCCGTCCAGGGCGCCCTGGAGGAACTGCCGCCGTACGCCCACACCCATGGCGACTACCCCGCGGGCCTTCCCGCCCTGCGGCAGATGATCGCGGACCGCTACACCGGGCAGGGCATTCCCACGATGCCCGAACAGATCATGGTCACCACGGGGGCGATGGGCGCCATCGACGCCATCTGCCACCTCTTCGCGGGGCGCGGCGAACGCATCGCCGTGGAGTCCCCGAGCTACGCCAACATCCTCCAGCTCATGCGGGAGGCGGGCGCCAGGCTGGTGCCCGTCGCCATGGAGGAGGGCCTCGGCGGCTGGGACATGAACCGCTGGCGGCAGGTGCTGCGGGATGCCGCGCCGCGGCTGGCCTACGTCGTCGCGGACTTCCACAACCCCACCGGGGCACTGGCCGACGAGCAGCAGCGCCGGGCCCTGGTCGAGGCCGCCCGGTCGGCGGGCACGGTCCTGGTGGTCGACGAGACGATGAACGAGCTGCACCTGGACGCGGACGTCGAGATGCCGCGCAGGGTCTGCGCCTTCGACCCGGCGGGCAGCACCGTCCTGACCGTGGGATCGGCGAGCAAGGCCTTCTGGGCGGGGATGCGGATCGGATGGGTGAGGGCGGCGCCGGACGTCATCCGGAGCCTGGTCGCGGCACGCGCGTACGCCGACATGGGGACGCCGGTGCTGGAGCAGCTCGCCATCAACTGGCTGCTGCGGACGGGCGGCTGGGAGCAGGCCGTGGCGGTCCGGCGTGAGCAGGCGAAGGAGAACAGGGACGACCTGGTGCGGGCGCTGCGCCGCGAGCTGCCGGAATGGGAGTTCGAGGTGCCGCGGGGCGGCCTCACCCTCTGGGTCCGGACCGGCGGGCTCTCCGGGTCCCGGCTGGCCGTGGCGGGCGAGCGGGTCGGCGTGCGCGTCCCGTCGGGACCCCGGTTCGGGGTCGACGGTGCCTTCGAGGGCTATGTGCGGCTGCCGTTCACCGTGGGCGGCCCACTGGCGGACGAGGCGGCGCTGCGGCTGGCCGCCGCCGCCGAGCTGGTCGGCTCCGGGGCGGGGGCGGGAGCCGAGACGCCCCGGACCTTCGTGGCCTGACGCGACGGTGCGCCCCGGACCGTCCTGGTCCGGGGCGCACCGTCGCTCATCCCTCCGCGACCGCCGGGGCTCCGATCAGCTGGTCCTTGTGCGTGGAGACGGGCTCGGCGGCGGCCTCCGGCGCGGTCTGCTCCACCACCGGAGCGCCACCGGGCAGCAGGTCGAGCACCGCCTGCCGGTGGGCCTCGCTCGTCGCCTCGTCGTAGGGGTCCGGAGTGGCCGGCACCTGGATCCGCAGCACCTCCCCGGCGCCCAGCCGGGCGTAGCCGCGGCCCGGCGGGACGTCGGGGGTGGGCGTGGTGTGCGGCGGGACCCCCAGGAACGACTCGACCTGTCCGCGGTCGGCAGGACCGAGGACGACACGTGCCCTGGTGTGGGTCCGCACGGTCTCGGTCAGGGCGTCCAGGCTGTCGAACTGGTCGGCGACGACGACGGTCACACCGGCGGCGCGGCCGTGCCGGAGTGGTACCTGGAGCAGTTCCTGCGGATCCTGCCTGCCGTCGGCGGCGGCCAGGTGCCCCAGGGCGCTCGGGCGGTCCAGGAGGATCCAGAGGGGGCGCTTGGTGTCCTCGGGCTCGGGGTGCCCCGCCTGGCGGGCCCGGTTGGCGGCGATGAGCCGCCGTTCGGTCTCGTGCGCTGCCCACTCGAGTGTCGCGAGGGCCCCGGCCAGCCCGCGCTCCACGGCCAGTACGCCGTCGCGGCCGGTCAGGAAGCCGTACTCGCCGGTGCCGGCCCCCTCCACGACGAGGACGTCGCCGTGCTGGAGGGCCTGCAGGGCGAGGGAGCGCATCAGCGTCGTGGTGCCGCTGCCGGGGTGCCCGGCGATCAGCAGATGGGGCTCGGCCGAACGGGCGCCGGTCCGCCAGATCACCGGTGAGGCATCACGCGTCGCGTCGCCGTCCTGGACCGTGACGCCGCGCCGGACCGCGTCCGCGTCGGTGAACCCCAGCACGGTCTCGCCGGGGGCGGTGACGAAGCGCTGGGCGGCGATGGTGGTGGGGAGCGGGGCCAGCACGGTCATGAGGAGGTGGTTGCCCTCCTCGTCCCAGGCGAAGTGGTACTCGCGGCCCCGGCCGGACTTGGCGTGGAGCACCTGCTCGACCCGGGCGCGGGACACGGGGTCGCCGTCGTCGAAGTAGGCCGGGTAGGTCACCTGGAGCCGTGTGAGACGCCCGTCGCCGTCGAAGGCGTACGACGTGCCGAAGGCCTTCTCCCAGTCGCCGCCGTGGGAGAAGAGCGGGCCGGGGTCGTCGGCCACGGAGAAGTGCGGGACCAGTGCCTCGTACAGCGCCTGGAGGCGCGCGGTCCGCGCCTCGTCCGGGCCGGTCCTCGCGGGGGTACGGTCGTGCCCCCGCCACGCGGCGGCGCCCATCACCGAGATGAGGGCCAGCAGGGGCCCGTAGGGGATGAGCGCCACCGCCAGTACGCAGGCCGCGACGAGGAACAGCACGTGCCCGCGCCGGTCCTTGGGTGTCGCGGCCCATTTCTGCCGCCCTGCTCCCGCCAGCATCCGCAGCCCACGGGTGACCGTGATCAGCGGATGGAGGACGTCGGTGGCGCTGTCGGCGGCCGTGCGCGCGATCTCCCGGCTGCGGGTGATCGAAGCGCTGCCGCCCTTGAGGATGCGGGGAAGTGGTCGCCGGGCCACGTCGGTCTCCTGAGGAGGTGGGAGCGGTTTCGGGGCGTCAGAACTTGATTCCGCCGAGCATGCTGGCGAGGCTCGCCCCGCCCGCCGTGATGCTCGGAGCGATGGCGGTGCCGGCCAGATAGAAGCCGAACAGGGCGCAGATGAGGCCGTGGGAGGCCTTGAGCCCGTCCTTCTTGAAGAACAGGAAGGCGATGATGCCGAGCAGTACCACGCCCGAGATGGAGAGGATCATGAGCGGTTCTCCTGGTTGAGGGGTCAGTCACCATGAGTACTTCCAGGATCACAAGATGTACCTATACGATAAAAGGTGCAACTGAGTGAATATCCCTTGATTTCACTCGACCAGTGGGCGAGAAGTCATCGCCCGGAAGCCCGTACGGGCCGTGTGGACCCGGTCGCCGCAGGAGAAGCGGCGCCCTCGGCGTGATCTTCCGCCGTTCCGGGGCAGGCTGACGACCACCCCGGAGCAGTACCCTGTCGATTCACTCGTACGGCCCCCACGCCGTACCCCCCACCTGGTCGGCAACGGCAATGGAAGGCGGCCCGCCCGATGAGCGAGACCCCCGATCCCGAAGTGATCGAGCTGGCGGCCAAGGTCTTCGACCTGGCCCGCCGCGGCGAGAGCGACACCCTCGCCGCCTACGTCGACGCGGGAGTGCCCGCGAACCTCACCAACGACCGGG
The DNA here is from genome assembly GCF_044765765.1 of Streptomyces sp. NPDC102402. NCBI lineage: Bacteria > Bacillati > Actinomycetota > Actinomycetes > Kitasatosporales > Streptomycetaceae > Streptomyces > Streptomyces sp. NPDC102402. The sequence continues at coordinate 31,944 of NZ_JBIWKR010000007.1, read as the reverse complement.
GCGACTCCCTGCTGATGCTCGCCGCGTACCACGGGCACGCCCCCGCCGTGGCCGCTCTCGCGGGCCGGGGCGCCGACCCGGACCGGGCCAACGACCGGGGGCAGACCCCGTTGGCCGGAGCCGTCTTCAAGGGGGAGCGCGACGTGATCGACGTGCTGCTCGCCGCGGGGGCCGATCCGGCCGCCGGGACGCCCTCCGCGCTGGACACCGCCCGGATGTTCGGCAAGGACGACCTGCTGGAACTGTTCGGTGCGCGCTGAGACGCCCTCCCGGCCGCCGGCCGGCCGTTGCGCCGTAAATGTGGTCGCGTCGGCGAAATGGCTGGGTCATCATGACGTCGCGGGTCCGTTCCGGGCCACCGACGAGAGGCAGAGGAAGATGAGCACCAGGCAGAAGACGGCGGTCGGCCGATCATGTTGCTGCGCGGCCTAGGGGATGTCACCCCGGCACATGGAACAGCACAGTCCCGGTTGCGTCGACAGCTTGATGTGAGGCTTTCCCCATGTTCGATCCGTTCATAGCGCCGAGCGGCACCCTGCTCGGCCTGCTGCAGAGGGGCCGCGGCGACGGCACGCTCCACGCGCTCGCCGCCCCGCGTCCCGAGGCCCTCGCGGCGCTCAACCACTGCGTCCTGAGCGATCCGCGTCATGACTGGCAGGTGGAGAACCGCTCCCTCTACTACGCCCGCCTCTACCTCGACCTCGACGGTGGCACCGAGGAGATCGAGCGCCACCTGTGGGACGCCGAGGACCGGCTCGACACCGAGGACTCACGCACGGGCCTCGCGCTCTCCGTGCTCGGACACCTCGCCTCCTACGGGCGCGACGACGCCCTCGTGCTCCTGCGCAGGTACGCCGCGACGGGGAGCAACTGGGCCTGGGCGCTCGACGAGCTGGCGCTGCGTGACGACGACGCCGGCCTCCGCTCCCTCGCCGAGGCCGTGCTCGACCGTTTCCCCGCGACCGCGGAGGGCACGGCCGACCTCGCCGCCGCGGTGCGCGACGCCTTCGAGCCCCGCCCCTGGCGGCTCTGGGCCGACGACCCGCGCGCGACGGTCGGCGGCCGGGTCAGGGCGGCGACGGAGCAGGGATCCTTCGACCGATGGCAGCGGCAGATGCGGCCCGGCGGACCGCGGCCCGGCTGGAGCGTCCAGGCCGTCTTCGACTGGGCCCAGGAAGGGGTGGAGCGCGGCCATGCGCTCCACGTCCCGGCGGCCCGCTGCCTCTCGGCCGTAGCCGGGGCCGAGGACCGTCCCCTGATCGTCGAGGCCGCCCGCGCCGGATCCGAGGGCGCGCGCTGCGCCGCCCTGCACTATCTGGCGGAGGCCCGCGACCCCGCCGTGCTCGACCTCGTCGAGCAGGCCGTCGCCGGCCCGTCCCGCACCGTCGCCGAGGCCGCCGTCGCGGCCTTCGAGCGCATGTGCGGAGACGCGGCGGTCGACCGCGCCCGGCGCTGGGCCCACCGGCCCGACGCCCTCGGAGCCTCGGCCGCCGGAGTCCTGGCCTGCCGCGGCGCCGCTCAGGACGCGCCGCTCGTCCTCTCCGCCCTGCGCGAGGCGGTCCGGGGCGAGGGGCCCGACGCCCCGCGCCTGTGGACCCTCGTCGACGGCGCGGGCCGCCTGGGCATCGCCTGCGCCGCTCCCGTGCTGCGCCACGTGTACCGGGAGACGTCCTCCTCGCACCTGCGGGGCCGGGCCGCCCGGGCGCTGGCCGCCACCGACCCGTCCTTCGCCAGCGGATTCGCCGTCGAATGCCTCTGGGACTGTGAGGAGACCACCCGGGAACTGGCGGCACACCACGCGGAGACGGGTGACATCCGGGTCGCCGAACGGCTGCGGCGCCTCGCCGCCGACCCCGCCGAAGAGGCCGAGGTCCAGACCGCCGTACGCAGCAGGATCGGGCCGGACGCGCCCGCAGTCTGAACCCGGGCTCCGCCGGTGACGGAGCACGGGAGCCGCGCGCCGGGGGCGCGCGGCGCGACACGCCCACAGGACGTCCCCAGACGTTCCACCTGCGGAAAGATCCAAGTCGGCGGGGGCACGCCCGGCGCGGCGACAACACCCCTATGCGTGTCGTCATCGTCACCGAATCCTTCCCGCCCGATGTCAACGGCGTGGCCCACTGCACCCTGCAGACCGCCCGTCACCTCGCCGCCCGCGGTCACCAGCCGCTCGTCATAGCCCCGGCCGGGCCGACGGCCGCCACCGACTCCGCGTACGCCGGCGATCCCTGCCCCGTGGTGCGCGTCCCCTCCCTCCCCCTCCCCGGCTACCCGCAGGTCCGGGTGGCTCTCCCCGGCCGGAGGCTCGCCGCCGCACTCACCGGGCACCGCGCCGAACTCGTCCACCTGGCCGGGCCGTTCGTCCTCGGCGTCCGCGGCATGGCCGTGGCCGCCAGGCTGGGCCTCCCCACCGTCGCCGTCTACCAGACCGACCTGGCCGGCTACGCCCGCACCTATCTGGGCACCGGGGAGAGCGCCGCCTGGCGCCGCCTGCGCGCCGTGCACAGCGCCGCGGACCTCACCCTCGCCCCCTCGTCCGCGGCATCGCGCGACCTCATCGACCACGGCGTACCCCGAGTACGCCTGTGGCCGCGCGGAGTCGACACCGAGCGGTTCCGTCCCGGACTGCGTGACGAGGCACTCCGCCGGACCCTCGCCCCGGGCGGAGAGAAGATCATCGGCTACGTGGGCAGGCTCGCGCCCGAGAAGCACGTCGAGCTCCTCGCCCGCGCCTGCTCGCTGCCGGGGGTGCGCGTCGTGGTCGTGGGCGACGGCCCGAGCGAGGCATCGCTCCGCCCCGCGCTGCCCGGCGCCGTCTTCCTGGGGCGGCGCACGGGCGAGGACCTCGCCCGTTTCTTCGCCTCCCTGGACGTCTTCGTGCACACGGGGCCGTACGAGACCTTCTGCCAGACGGTGCAGGAGGCCATGGCCTCCGGGGTCCCGGTCGTGGCCCCGGCGGCCGGCGGACCACTGGACCTCGTCGCCCACGGGCGCACCGGGCTCCTGGTGCCGCCCCACGACGCCGAGGCCGTACGGGAGGCGGTCGCCGCCCTCGTCGCGGACCCCGCGCGCGCCGAGGCATTCGGGAGGACCGCGCGGGCGCTGGTCGAGAACCGCACCTGGGAAGCCGTCGGCGACCAGCTCCTGGGCCACTACGACGAGGTCATGCGCGGCCGGACGGCGGTGGCCGCGTGAACGGGCGCGCCCCCGGCGGTCTCAGGATCGTGCGGCTGGCGAACTTCGTGACCCCGGCCTCCGGCGGACTGCGCACCGCGCTGGACGAGCTCGGGCGCGGCTACCGGGCGGCGGGCCACGAGCCGGTGCTGATCGTCCCCGGCGCCGCGGCGAGCGACGTACCTGCCCCGCAGGGCAGGGTGCTCACCCTGCCCGGGCCGGAGCTGCCGGGCACCGGCGGCTACCGGGTGCTGGTGGACCGAAGGCGGCTCAGGCGGCTCCTGGAGGAACTCCGCCCCGACCGCCTCGAGGTCTCGGACCGGACCACGCTGCGATGGACGGGGGAGTGGGCCCGGCGCGCCCGCGTCCCCGCCGTCATGGTGTCCCACGAGACGGCCGACGGGGTGCTCCGCACGTGGGGTGTGCCCGCTGCCGCCGCGGGACGCACCGCCGACCGGCTCAACGCGCGCAGCGCCCACGCCTACGCCCGGATCGTGTGCACCACCGAATGGGCGGAGCGCGAGTTCGTGCGGATCGGTGTGCGCAACGTGGTGCGCGCACCGCTCGGGGTCGACCTCCGGCGCTGCCACCCGGACCTGCGCAGCGCGGCACTGCGCGCGCGCCACCTGCGCGGTGCGGAGGTCCTGCTGCTGCTCGGCTCACGGCTCTCCGTGGAGAAGCGGCCCGGCCGTGCCCTCGACGCCCTGGCGGCGCTGAGGCACCTCGGCGTGCGAGCGGCCCTGGTGGTGGCGGGTGACGGCCCGCTGCGCGCCGAGCTGGAGAACAGGGCGCGTGCGGAGCGGCTGCCCGTCGCCTTCCTCGGCCATGTACACGACCGCGCGGAGCTGGCCCGTCTCCAGGCCAGCGCCGACCTGTGCCTCGCGCCGGGGCCGGCGGAGACCTTCGGACTCTCGGCCCTGGAAGCCCTCGCGTGCGGCACCCCTGTGGTGGCGAGCTCCGGCTCCGCCCTGCCGGAGGTGATCGGCTCGGCCGGGCTCGCGGCCGCCGACACCGGCCAGGCGTTCGCCGCCGCGCTCCGGGAGCTGCTCGCCAGGCCGGAAGGAGAGCGCCGGGCCGAGGCCCGGGCGCGGGCCGGACTCTTCGGCTGGGACCGGTCGGTGGCGGCGTTCCTGGCCGCCCACGACGTCCGGCAGCGGCACGGGGCCCTGGAGGCGCGGCCGTGAGCGGGGCGGCGGTACACCGCGCCTGGGCCGCGTGCGGGACGGCCACGCAGGCCCGGACGCCCGGCACGCCGGCTCCGGTACGCGCCGGAGCCGCCCCGGACACCGTACGGTTCGCCGCGCTCGGGGACTCGCTGACCGAAGGCATCGGAGATCCGGTTCCCGGCGGCTGGCGGGGCTGGGCGGCCCTCCTCGCGGAGGGACTCGGCGAGGAGGGGCAGCGCGTGGAGTTCCGCAACCTCGCCGTCGCCGGTGCGCTCTCCGCCGACGTCCACGAGCGCCAGGCCGCGGCCGCGGTGCGGTTCCGGCCCGACCTCGCCTCGGTTGTCGTCGGCGTCAACGACACCCTGCGCCGGTCCTTCGACATCCACCGCCTGGCCGTGCGGCTCGACGAGGTCTGCGCCCTGCTCGCCGGACGCGGCGCCGTGCTCCTGACCGCGTGCCTGCCCGATCCCGGCACGGCGCTGGGGCTCCCGGGCCCGCTGCGCCGGCCCCTGGCGCGGCGCCAGGCGGCGGTCAACGCCGTGGTGCACGCCCTGTCCGCCCGCTACGACACCGTCCACCTGCACGCGTCGGACCGGGACTGGACGGATGACCGTTCGCTGTGGAGCGTCGACCGGCTCCACCCCGCCGAGCGGGGCCACCGGCGGCTGGCCGCCGGCTTCCACCTGCTGCTCGCCGAACGGGGACTCGCGTGCGGCGCCCCGCCGGACCCTGAACCGGGGCAGCCGCCGCCGTCCCGGCTGGCCGGTGCTCTCTGGCTGGCCACGGAGGGCACCGGCTGGCTGGCCCGGCGCAGCACCGACCTCCTGCCGCAGCTGCTCGGGCTCGCGGCGGCCGAGGCCTGCCACTGGGCGCGCGGCACCGCCGAACGGCTCGACGACCGGGCCGAGGGGGCGCTGCGCCAGGCACTGGGCGATCTGCCGCGTTCACCGCTTCTGCACGGGTCCGTCCCGCGCGCCAGAATGGAGGGATGACCGGACGCTGGGAGTTCTGGATCGACCGCGGCGGCACCTTCACGGACGTGGTGGGACGTGACCCCGGAGGCCGGCTGATCTCCCGCAAGCTGCTGTCGCACGACCCCGGCCGCCACCGCGACGCGGCCGTCGTCGGCATCCGGCTGCTGCTCGGTCTCGGCCCCGACGACCCGGTCCCCGCCGACCGGGTCGCGGGCGTCAAGATGGGCACCACGGTCGCCACCAACGCCCTCCTCGAGCGGCGGGGCGAGCCGACCGCCCTGCTCGTCACCGAGGGTTTCCGCGACGCCCTGCGGATCGCGTACCAGAACCGGCCGCGCCTCTTCGACCGCCGCATCCTGCTCCCCGAGGCGGTGTACGACCGGGTCATCGAGGTCCCGGAGCGTCATGACGCCCGGGGCGGGGTGGTCAGGGGCCTCGACCGCGCAGCCGTGGCGGAGCGGCTGCGGGCGGCCTACGAGGACGGGATCCGCAGCGCGGCCGTCGTACTCATGCACGGCTACCGCCACCCGGACCACGAGCTGGCCGTCGCGGAGGAGGCCAGGGACGCGGGCTTCACCCAGGTCAGTTGCTCGCACGAGGTCAGCCCGCTGATCAGGCTCGTGCCACGCGGCGACACCACCGTCGTCGACGCCTACCTCTCCCCGATCCTCCGCCGCTACGTCGAGGAGGTGGCCGGTGAACTCGCGGGGATCCGCCTCATGTTCATGCAGTCCAACGGCGGGCTGCGCGAGGCGGCGCACTTCCGGGGCAAGGACGCCGTGCTCTCCGGCCCCGCCGGGGGTGTCGTGGGCATGGCCCGCACATCGCGGCAGGCGGGCCACGACCGGGTCATCGGCTTCGACATGGGCGGCACCTCCACCGATGTCTCCCACTACGCCGGTGAGTTCGAACGCGAACTCGGCACACAGGTGGCGGGGGTGCGGATGAGCGCGCCCATGATGAGCGTCCACACCGTGGCGGCCGGCGGCGGTTCCGTCCTGCACTTCGACGGCCGCCGCTACCGGGTCGGCCCCGACTCGGCCGGGGCCGACCCCGGCCCCGCCTGCTACCGGCGGGGCGGGCCCCTCACCGTCACCGACGCCAACGTGATGCTCGGGCGCATCCGCCCGGAGCACTTCCCGGCGGTCTTCGGGCCCCATGGCGACCAGCCGCTCGACGACACCCTCGTCACGGAGCGCTTCGAGGAACTCGCCGAGGAGGTGTCGGCCGCCACCGGGCTCCGGCGCACGGCCGCCGAGGTGGCCGCCGGCTTCCTGGAGATCGCGGTGCTCAACATGGCGAACGCCGTGAAGAGGATCTCCGTCCAGCGCGGTCACGACGTCACCCGCTACGCGCTCACGGGCTTCGGCGGCGCGGGCGGACAGCACGTCTGCGCCGTCGCCGACGCCCTGGGCATCGACACGGTCCTCGTTCCGCCTCTCGCAGGCGTCCTCTCCGCGTACGGGATCGGTCTCGCCGACGCCACCGCGATGCGCGAGCAGTCCGTCGAGGCCGGACTGGACGAGGAGACCGGAGTCCGGGTGGGCCGCGTCTGCGACGGACTGGCCGAGCGCACCCGTGCCGAACTCCGCGCGGACGGCGTCCCCGACAGCGCCATCGGCACCCGCGCGCGGATCCTCCTCCGGTACGCCGGAACGGACGCCGCGCTGCCCGTCGCCCGCGGCGCCGTGGCCGCCATGGCGGAGGAGTTCGCCGAGGTCCACCGCGCGCGGTACGGATTCACGACGGACAAGCCCCTGGTGGTCGAGGCCGTCTCCGTGGAAGCCACCGGAACGGCCGGTCCGCACATCCCGCCCCGGGCCGGAGCGCCCGCCGGGCAGGGGCGGCGCGGGCCCCTGGGGACCGTCTCGATGTTCACCGGGGGCGAGTGGCGGGACACCGGCCTGTACCGCCGCGAGTCGCTGCGCACCGACGACACCGTGACGGGTCCGGCGGTCGTGGCCGAGGACGACGCCACCACCGTCGTCGACCCCGGCTGGAGGGCCGAGGCGGGACCGGCCGGACACCTCGTGCTGCACCGGGCCGACGCGCGACCCGAGCGGACCGCCGTCGGCACCCGGGTGGACCCGGTCATGCTCGAGGTGTTCAACAACCTCTTCATGTCGATCGCCGAACAGATGGGCGTGCGACTGGAGAACACGGCGCACTCCGTCAACATCAAGGAACGGCTGGACTTCTCGTGCGCCCTGTTCGACGCGGACGGCAACCTGGTGGCCAACGCTCCCCACATCCCGGTCCACCTGGGGTCGATGGGGGAGTCCATCAGGGAGGTGCTCCGGCGCAACGAGGGTGCCCTGAGGCCCGGTGACGTGTACGCCGTCAACGATCCCTACCACGGAGGGACGCACCTCCCCGACGTGACCGTCGTGACGCCCGTGTTCGAGGCCGACGACGGGACCTCGGACGGACGCGGGCCCGTGCTCCGCTTCCTGGTGGCCTCACGCGGCCACCACGCCGAGATCGGCGGCATCACACCCGGCTCCATGCCCGCCTTCAGCCGCACGGTCGAGGAGGAGGGCGTCCTCTTCGACAACTGGCTGCTGGTGCGCGACGGAGCCTTCCGGGAGGAGGAGACCCGCAGGCTGCTCACCACAGCCGCCCACCCCTCACGCGACCCTGGGACCAACCTCGCCGACCTGCGCGCCCAGATCGCCGCCAACGAGAAGGGCATCACCGAACTGCGGCGCATGACCCGGCAGTTCGGGCAGGAGGTCGTGGAGGCGTACATGGGCCACGTCCAGGACAACGCCGAGGAGTCCGTACGCCGTATCGTGGCCGGGCTCCGCGACGGATCCTGCCGCTACGAGACCGACAACGGGGCCGTCATCGAGGTGAGTGTGACCGTGGACCGCGACGCCCGCCGGGCCGTCATCGACTTCGAGGGAACCTCCCCCCAGCAGTCCGGCAACTTCAACGCCCCCAGGTCCGTGGTCATGGCCGCCGTCCTCTACGTGTTCCGGACCCTGGTCGAGGAGGACATCCCCCTCAACAGCGGCTGCCTGAAGCCCCTGGACATCCGCGTCCCGGAGGGATCGATGCTGGCCCCCGTCCACCCGGCGGCGACCGTCGCAGGCAACGTCGAGACCTCCCAGGCCGTCACCGGCGCCCTCTACGCGGCCCTGGGCGTCCAGGCCGAGGGGGCCGGCACGATGAACAACCTCACCTTCGGCAACGACCGCGTCCAGTACTACGAGACGGTCGCCAGCGGTTCGGGAGCCGGTGACGGCTTCGACGGCGCGGACGCCGTGCAGACCCACATGACCAACTCGCGGCTCACCGACCCGGAGATCCTGGAGTGGCGCTACCCGGTACTGCTGGAGAGCTTCGGCGTGCGTGAGGACAGCGGCGGCCGGGGCCGGTGGCACGGCGGGCGCGGAGTGGAACGCAGACTCCGCTTCCTCGAACCCGTCACCGTCGCCCTCCTGTCGGGACACCGCAGGGTTCCGCCCTACGGCATGGCCGGAGGCGGCCCCGGAGCACTCGGGGAGCAGTACGTCGAACGGGCCGACGGCACGACCGTGACCCCCCTCGAAGGATGCGACACCGCCGAGCTGGAGGCCGGTGACGTCCTGGTGCTGCGCACCCCCGGAGGCGGCGGTTACGGCCGCCCGTGACCGGTCGCTTCTGCGCCGTTTCGACCGTTGTCGGTGCGAGGACCTAATCTGTGCAGCGTGACTTCGCCTGCCGACACCCACACCGCTGCGCCCCAGCTCAGCGCGGGACCGAGGCCCGCCCCGGGACCCGCCGCCGACGAGGGGCTCTCGCGTCGGCTGCGCGCGCTCGCCTGCACGGCCCCCCTGCACGACCTCGACGTGCGCAAGGCGAATCTGGCCGGCGAGTACACCGTCTACGCGATGGCCGAGGTCGCCCTCGCCGCGATCGACCTCGTCACCCTCAACATGGACTTCGACACCGGTGCCGACCACGACCAGATAGTGGCCAGACTCCTGCCGCGGGTCGCGGCCCAGGCACCCCGCCGGTCCGTCACCGAACACGAGCGGGTCGCGCGCTGGGTCCTGGAGAACCTCATCAACGTCGGGAGCGTGGACCGCGGCTTCCGCGCGGTGTACGGCACCTTCGGGCCCGACGGCGTCTACGTCCGCAGGGACTACGACTTCAAGCTCATCGAGGAGGTCCCGGGCCACGGCGGCAGCGTCTACCTCCGGGCCACCGACGAGGCGGTCAACGTCCTGGTCGGCGCCCTCGACACGGACGTCACCAGCGCCCAGATCGCCGCCGAGGTGAAGCTTGAGGTCCTCATCAGCCGAGGCCGCCTCGCCGACGCCCAGCTCGCCGCCGAGCAGGCCCGCTACCGCACCGTGCAGTACGCCGAGACCCTCCGCAGGACCCTGGAGGCGACCCGGCGCAACGTCCGCGCCGTCGACTGGCTCAACGCCGTACCCGACATGATCACCGAGGCGCTGGACCACGTCGCCGACCGCTACCGCCACGAGAACGCGATCCTCACCAACATCCGCAAGGCCAGGGACGAGGCGGAGGAACCGGAGCACAAACGCCGTGCCGCCGAGCTCGTCGACATCGTCAAGGACTGCATCCGCCGCCACACCCAGCTCCAGTCCAGACTGCTGGAGGCGGGACCGCTCTTCCGCGCGGAGCAGGACCGACAGGCCTTCGCCACCCCCACCGCGCAGGCCGGCCTCGACCTGTACGGACAGCTCGTCGTGCCGCTCCTGCCGCTTCCCGTCGAGCAGGCCATCCGGGCCACCGACGCGTTCTTCGCGCACGGCACCGGGCTGCGCACGCCCGCCTCGGTCCGTGTCGCCGACCTCGTCGAACTGCTGCTCGTGCCCCCCGTGGAGCGGGAACACCTGGGCGCGGAGATGCCCGAGCCCGACCTCATCGCGACCCCGGACGACAGCCGGTTCAGCGAGGAGCAGCTCGGGCACGCCATGGATCTCCTCGATCTGGAGCACGACGCCCCCCGACGCCTCTCCGGACTCCTCGCGGAGGCCCGGCTGCGCGACCCCGAGCTGCCCTACCTGGTCGCCCTGCTCGCCGTCCACGCCGCGAGCCCGCCGGTCGGTACGGCCTACCGCCAGGGCGAACGCAGACTGCTCTTCGCCGTCGACGACGGCACCCCGCTCGAGGACCACGAGTTCGGCGGGGCCGACCTGATAGTGGGCATGGCCCTGCTGGACGCGGCGGGCATGGCCGCGGACCGCAAGGACGCCTCGTGAGCGTCCCCGGCCCGACCACCCGCCCCCCACTGCCGCCCGAGCGCGGCACCCGTACCGAGGAGCCACCGAGTTGAGCGAGCAGTACGCCGAGCACGCCGAGGCGTGGGGTGACCCGCCCCCCGCCCACGCGGCCGATCCCGCACGGCCGGCCGCTCCCGCCACGGTCACCCCCGCCGACGCGGCCGACGCGGCCCGGCTGGTCTCCTTCGGGCTCCAGCCCAGACTGATGCCGGCCCGCGACGCCGAATACACCGACCTGCTCCGCCGCTACCGTGAGGAACCCGCCTTCGCTCGACTCGCCGACGCGGTCGCCACCGGGCTCGGACTCGTCGTCCTGGAGGTCTCCACCCGCGCGGGGATGGCCGTGACCGCGGGTGAGGACTCGGTCTTCGCCGTCCGCATGGGCGACTACGCCCGGCGCGCCTCCTCCGACTCCGCCGACCGCTTCCTGCACGGTCTCGCCCACCTCGCCGTCGCCGCCATGGCCTTCCCCAGGCCCGAGGACCTGGCCGACGACTCCTACATCGGCCGCATCACGGTCAACGGCGTCGACGCGTTCGTCCGCCAGGCCTGCCGGCGTCTGGAGGAAAGGGCCGAGGAGCAGGGCGACAACACCGACCCCTCCACCGACGCCCCCGGCCTGGAATCGGGGTGGCGCGTCTACGCCCGGCGCAGCGCCACCGGAGCCACCAAGGACGCCCGCCGCCTCGCCGGATCCACCACGGGCATCATCGGCAAGGCCGTCGCCTTCCTCACCGACTCGGGCTTCCTCCAGCGCACCGGCGACGACGCGGGCGGCGCCTACCGCACCACGGCCCGCTACCAGCTCCAGGTCCGCGACATGGCGGGCGGCGCCGCCATGGCCGAGCTGCTGGAACTCGGCGTCGTCCCGGTCACGGACGGTTCCGCCACGCTGCTGCCCCCGCCCGACGCCGAAGGCCTGGACATGGCCGCCGACGCGGGACTCCCCTTCCACTCCTGATTCCCGCCCGACCCGCCGCCCCCACCAGCTGCCCGCCCGCCGCCTGAACGACGAGAGTCCGCCGCCATGTACGAGTTGTCCCGGGTCCGCCTCTACTCCATCGGGCCCGCCGGTGCGCGCTACGCCGACACCGTGCTCGACCTGCGCGGAGTCGGCGAGCCCGTGCCCAGGCCCGCGCCGGCCCAGGCGGAGTTCTTCGAGGACGAGCCCGTCGGCCCCCCGCGCCGCCCCGCGCCCGCCGGCGTCCTGTTCCTGGAGAACGGCGGCGGCAAGTCGGTCCTGCTCAAGCTGATCTTCTCGGTGATGCTGCCGGGCCACCGCAACACCCTGGGCGGCGCCAGCTCCGGCGTTCTGCGCAAGTTCCTGCTCGCCGACGACTGCGGACACGTCGCCCTGGAATGGCAGCACACGCTCACCGGCGAGTGCGTGGTGGTCGGCAAGGTCAGCGAATGGCGCGGCCGCCAGGTCTCCAACGACCCCCGCAAGTTCGCCGAGGCCTGGTACTCCTTCCGCCCCGGGCCCGGTCTCAGCCTCGACAGCCTCCCCGTCGCGGAGGCCACCTCGGTGGGCCGCCCCGCCGAAGGCGTCTCGGGAGCCCGTGGCAGGCGCCGCACGATGAAGGGCTTCCGCGACGCCCTCACCGACGCCGGCAAGTTCTACCCGCACCTGGACGTGCACTGGGAGGAGATCCACGACCGCTGGAACGAGCACCTCGGCGACCTCGGGCTGGACCCCGAACTCTTCCGCTACCAGCGCGAGATGAACGCCGACGAGGGCGAGGCCGCCGGTCTCTTCGCCGTGAAGAAGGACTCCGACTTCACCGACCTGCTGCTGCGGGCCGTCACCGACACCCGCGACACGGACGGCCTCGCCGACCTCGTCAGCGGCTTCGGGAACAAGCTGGGCCGCCGGGCCGAGCTCACCGCGGAGTGCGAATTCACCGAGGGGTCCGTCGACCTCCTGGGCCGGATCGTCGAAGCCACCGCGACGAGGGCCCTCAGCCGGGACGTCCACGCCGGTGCCGAGCGGCGCACCCGCACCCTCGCCCGCCGGCTCTCCGGCCGCGCAGCCGAGGAACGGGTCCGGACCTCCGAACTAGCCGAGCAGGTCACGGCCACGGCCCACACCGTCACCGAGGCCGAGACCGCCCGTGGCCACAGGGACCTGATCGCCGCAGAACTGGCCTACCGGCACGCCTCCCTGGCGCTGACCGCCGCAGAGAGGAGCGCGGCAGCCCAGCGCCGCGAGCTGGTCGAGGCGCGCACCCTGCACGCCGCCTGGCAGGCCGCCGAAGCGGTCCTGCGCCACCGCGCCGCGGCCGACCGCTCGGCCCGCGTCGCCGTCGCCATCCGGGAGGCCGAACGCGACGCGGCTCCCGCCCTCGCCGCACGGGCCACGGCCGCCGCCGACCTCGTACGCGCCCTGCACACCGCAGCCGAGGCGGGGGAGAGGGTGGCCGACGAGGAGGAGGAGCGCTCCGCGACCCTCCAGACCACCGGTGAGACGGCGCACCGCGACGCCACCACCGCCGCCACGGAGGCCCAGCGGGCCCGCAGCGAGGCAGGCCACCTGCGCCAGCGCCTCACCGAGGTCGAACAGGAGACCGCCGAAGCCGTACGGGCGGGCTGGCTCGACGACACCGCGCCGGACGCCGACCCGGCCCGCGCGGCCCTCGCCGCGAACGACGCCGAGAGGACCGCCGTCGCCGCCTGGGACACCGCGCGGGAAGCCGCCCGGTCCACCGCGGACCGGGCCAGGGAAGCCGCGGCGGCGGAGAGCCGTACCGAGCTCGCCGCGGCCCGTGCCGCCGACGCCGCGGGAGCCGCCGAACAGTCCTACGAGGCCGAGCGCAGGGCCGCCGAGTCGATCGCCGCCGACCACCGCCTCGCCGACCTCCTGGGCCTTCCCGCGGCAGCCGGCGTCCCGCGCCCCCGCCGGGGCACCGCCGCCGTCGACGAGAGCGGCGACGCCGCGCCGGAGGCCCCGGAGGACCCCCAGGCGCTCACGGCCGAGGAGTTCGACAGCAGCGCCGACGAACTGCGCGAACTCCTCGACCAGGGCATCGCCACCGCGGAACGCAGGCTGTTCGACCTGCGCACCGCGGCCGCCGACGACTCACGCATCCTCGGCGCACTCGGAGACGGCGGCCTGCTCCCGCCGGGACCCGACGTGCTCGCCACCGTCGAATACCTCGGCGAGCAGGGCATCCCCGCCCTGCCCGGCTGGCGGTACCTCGCCCAGGCCGTCGACCCCGCCGACCACGCCGCGGTCCTGGCCGCCCGGTCCGAACTCGTCGACGGCGTCGTCATCACCGACCCGGCCGCGCACACCCGCGCCCGCGAGGTGCTCGCCGCCGCCGCGCTACTGCCCCGGTCGGCCGTGGCCGTCGGTACCACCGCGGCTCTCCTGGCACCCGTACCGGCATCCGGCGGCGCCGGTGCGGACGACGTGTTCCTCGTCCCGCCGAACCCGGCGATGCACGACGAACTCGCCGCCGACGAGGAACGCCAGGCGCTGAGGGCCCGGGCAGCCGCGCGTGACGAGGACATCCGGTCGCTCGCCGCCCGGCTCACCGCCGACCGGTCGCTCGCCGCCCGCATCGGCTCCTGGCGCGCGGACTGCCCGCCCGGCATGCTCGCCGAGCTCGGCGCAGCCGCCCGTACCTCCCGTGCCGCGGCGGAAACGGCGCAGGCCGCCCTCGCGGAGGCCCGCGCCGAGCGCGCCGAGGCGGACGAGGCCGCCGCGGACGCCGCACGCGTCCGCGACGAGAGGCAGGAAGCGGCCCAGCGCGCCCGACGCGCCGCCGACGCGCTCGCCGGGCTCGCCCACCGCCTCCGCGACCGGGCGGGCTGGCAGGCGCGTCTGCGCGAACTGACGGACGAGGCAGCGGAATCCGAGGCACGCGCCACGTCGTGCCTGGAACGGGCACGTGCCGCCGACGAGGACCGCAGGGCGGCCCAGCGTGCTGCGGACGACGCCCACCGCACCGCCCGCGCCCTGCGTGCCGAGCGCGCCGAGATCGCGGGCGTGCCGGAGACGCTGCCCGAGCCCGACGCCTCCACCGCGCGTACCTCCCTGCCCGCCCTGCGCGAGGCATACCGGGCGGCCTCCCGGCTGTACGAGAAGGTGGGCGTCGGAGCCGACCTGCGTGCCGAGCAGGCCCGCGCCGAGAGCGACGAGAGCGCCGCCCTGGCCGAGCTCGACCGCCTCACCAACAAGGTCCGCACCCGCGCCGCCCAGCTCCTCGAGGGCACCGACGGCGCGGACGGCCCCTCGCGGCAGGCGGCCTCGGCCCGCGCCGAGTCCCACGTCCAGGTCCTGGAGACCAGGGCGTCCACGGCCAGTGAGCAGCTCGGCCGGCTGCGCGGCGAGGCCGAGCGCCTCGCCCCCGCAGACGAGGCGCCCCACCACACCGAGCTCCCCGACGAGCTCGCCCCGGCCGACGCCGACCAGGCCCAGACCCTCCTCCGTACGGCCACGGCCGAGCTGGCCTCCGCCACCGCCGCCCTGGACACCGCGCGCGCCGCCCACGCCGAACTCCTGCGCGCCCACCGCACCGCCGAGGACTCCGCGAGCGGGTTCGACGAGACCGCCGCACTCCTGCGCGACCTCCTCAGGGACCACGGCGCCGAGGACGAGACCGAGACCCCCGACCCGTACCCCGGCACCCTCGACGAGGCCAGGCAGTCGGCCGCCGAGGCCCGCCGCTCCCTGCGAGGCTGCGCAACCGACCTCTCGGCCGCGGAGAGCGCCGTACGCGAGGCCGGCGACGTCCTCGTCCGGCACGCCAACTCCACCCGCTACGAGCAGGTCCGCACCCCGGCCCGGCAGCAGATCAGGGAACTCCCGGCGGCCTCACTGCCCGACCACGCCGCGAAGTGGGCCGCGGCCTTCGCGCCCAGGCTGCGCGTGCTCACCGACGAGCTGGCCCAGCTGGAGCGCAACCGGGACTCCATCGTCGACCGGCTCCGCGGCCTGGTGGACTCGGCCCTCACGACGCTCCGCTCCGCCCAGCGGCTCTCCCAGCTGCCCGAAGGCCTGGGGGAGTGGTCAGGCCAGGAATTCCTCCGGATCCGCTTCGAGGAACCCGACCAGGCCACGCTCACCGAGAGGCTCGGCGAGGTCATCGACGAGGCCACCCACGCGGCCCTCAAGAAGAACTCCGACCTGCGCAGGGACGGCATGTCCCTCCTGCTGCGCGGCGTCCAGGCGGCGCTCCGGCCCAAGGGCATCGCCGTGGAGATCCTCAAGCCGGACGCGGTACTGCGCGCCGAGCGCGTCCCGGTCGGACAGATGGGCGACGTCTTCTCCGGCGGCCAGCTGCTCACCGCGGCCATCGCGCTGTACTGCACGATGGCGGCACTGCGCAGCAACGACAGGGGCCGCGACCGGCACCGTCACGCGGGCACGCTCTTCCTCGACAACCCCATCGGGCGTGCCAACGCCACGTATCTCCTGGAGCTGCAGCGTGCGGTCTCCGATGCGCTGGGGGTCCAGCTGCTCTACACGACCGGCCTGTTCGACACCACGGCGCTGGCCGAGTTCCCGCTCGTCATCCGGCTCCGCAACGACGCGGACCTCCGGGCGGGGCTCAAGTACATCAGTGTCGAGGAGCATCTGAGGCCGGGGCTGCCCCAGCAGGACCCCGAGGGCGAGACCGTCCACGGTGAGATCACGGCGACCCGCATGTTCAAGCGGAGCGCCACCGCGAGCGGGGCCGCGTCCGCCGTCCCGGAGATGCGCACGGAGATGACGGACGCGCGGAGCGGGACGGCCCGGTCCTCGGAGCAGCGGTAGAGCAGAGGCCGGGCGCGGCGGGGCCGGCCGGCCCCGCGCGGGTGCGGGCGGTCAGGCCCGCGAGAGCCGGCCCTCGCCCCGGCGCCGTATCCGGTCCTCCGCGCGCACCCGGGCCCGGGCGGCGCGCCGGGCCACCCGGCGCTCCCGGCGCATGCGGCGCGCCGTGCTGCTGGGCACGGACACCACGCCGTGGCGCTGGTTCCACACCTGCCGGGTCACCCAGACGTCCAGCACCGACCACGTCGCGACCACTGTGCCCGCCACACCGCTCAGCACCATGGGGAAGGCGAGCCACGAGCCGGCGAGCGTGCACAGGAACGCGACCACGGCCTGGATGATGGTCAGCGACATGATGAGGACGGCGCGCACCGCGGCCGTCCGCACGGGATCCGGCATCCTCCGCCGTATCGCGGGTTCCTCCACCCACAGCTGCCGCGGGATCTCGGCAGCCGCCGGGGCTTCCCGTGACGCACCCGCCGCTCCCCGTGACGCACCCGCCGCTCCCCGTGACGCACCGGCGGTTCCGCCGGCTCCCCGTGACGCACCGGCGGCAGGCGCCTGCGGCGTGCCCCGGCGCTCTTCCGTGTCCAAGGTCCTTCAACTCCCCACCACTGTCCGACTCAAGGGTGGCTGCCCGGCTCACGCCCGTTCTACGCGGGCGGAGCCGCTCGCCTGTCACACGTACCCCCGTGAGGTTCTTCTGCCCCGTACGTGTGGACGAACGCCAGGCGGCGAAGATTCCCGCCGGTAGGTCGCAACCAGCCCCAAAGGGTCACGGAACAAAGAATTCCAGCCAACTGCCTTGTGGGGATGCACCGCGTCCGGCCTGGAGTTCTCTGTCGCTTTCGCGAACTTCCTCTCAGGGAATACCAGGACAACTGGTGAGCAACTCCGGGGCGAACGGCCGGAAAGCGTCCGGACACGTCTTCGAGTTACCGGCAAGTCAGTAGTAGGCTCGCGCCGTTTGTTGACGGAACACCGGCCGGTGCGCGGTGGACCGTCGCAGGAACACCGGAACAACCTGGAAAACCGGGCAGCCGGAACCACCGGGAACCGACACGACCACCCCGCGCGTGCGGGGCCGAGCTGGGGGAGGCCATGCGCTTTCGCGGGAAGTCCATCCGCAGGAAGATCGTGGCGTTGCTCCTGGTGCCGCTCGCCTCCCTCACGGGTCTCTGGGTCTTCGCCACCTACGTCACCGGCCGCGAGGCCGGTGAGCTGATGGGCGCCAGTGCCATCGTGGAACAGGTCGGCCACCCCCTGGAAGACACCATCCGCGCCGTCCAGAGCGAACGCCGCCAGACACTCGTCTTCCTCGCCGACCCCCGGGCCTCGGACGCCCTGCCCCTGCTGCGCGGCAGGCGTGCCGCGACCGACCGGGTCGTGGCCGACGTCAGGCGGAGCGCGAGCAGCAAGGACATCCGGGACAAGCTGAGTCCGGAGTCGGAGGCCAGGCTCGACTCGATCCTCAGCGAGATCGACGGCCTGGACGCACTGCGCGGCTCCGTCGAGAAGCGCACCATCGACCGGACCAGGGCCCTCGACTTCTACAACGGTCTCGTCGACCCCTGCTACCGCTTCCTGAACGGTCTCCACACGATGGAGAACGTATCGATGGACAAGCAGGTCCGGGCCCTGGTCGGCATCTCCCGGGCCCGCGAGATGCTCTCCCGCGAGGACGCCCTGATCGCTTCGGGCCTCGTCGCCGGGCGGCTCGGCGCCCCCGAACTCCGCGTCGTCTCCGACCTCGCCGCCAGCCGCACGCTCCTGTACGAGGTCAACCTCGAGCTCCTGCCGGGCAGTGAACGCGCGCGCATGGAGCAGTACTGGCGCAGCCCCGACACGGAGCCGCTGCGGACCACCGAGCAGGCTCTCATCGCCGCCGGCCCCGTCACGAAGCCGGGCGCCGTCGACGCGGAGCGCTGGCAGGACGTGGCCCCGCCCGTCCTGGAGCACCTGGCCAACGACGGCACCGAGATGTCCAACCGCTTCCAGGACCGCGCGGAACCCGCCGGCTACCGCGTCCTGGTGCGGGCGGGCGTCGCCGGTGTCCTGGGGTTCGTGGCCCTGCTCGTCTCCGTCTTCGTCTCCGTACGCGTGGGACGTGAACTGGTCCGCGACCTCTCACGGCTGCGCAAGGACGCCCACGAGGTGTCCGGGGTACGGCTGCCCAGCGTGATGCGGCGCCTCGCCGCGGGCGAGCAGGTCGACGTGGAGACCGAGGCTCCCCACCTCAGCTACGAGCGCGACGAGATCGGCCAGGTCGGGCAGGCGCTCAACACCCTTCAGCGGGCCGCCGTCGAGGCCGCGGTCAAGCAGGCGGACATGCGCCGGGGCGTCTCCGAGGTCTTCGTCAACCTCGCCCGCCGCAACCAGGTGCTCCTGCACCGTCAGCTGACCCTCCTGGACACCATGGAGCGGCGCACCGAGAACAGCGACGAGCTGGCCGACCTCTTCCGCCTCGACCACCTCACCACCCGCATGCGTCGCCACGCCGAAGGCCTCGTGATCCTCTCCGGGGCGGCCCCTTCCCGGCAGTGGCGGAAGCCCATCCAGCTGATGGACGTGGTACGGGCCGCGGTCGCGGAGGTCGAGGACTACGAGCGCGTCGAGGTCCGGCGCCTGCCCCGCATCGGCGTGGGCGGCCCGGCCGTCGCCGACCTCACCCACCTGATCGCCGAACTGCTGGAGAACGCCACGGTGTTCTCGCCCCCGCACACCGCGGTCCAGGTGCACGGCGAACGGGTGGCCAACGGCTTCACGCTGGAGATCCACGACCGCGGCCTCGGCATGGCACCGGAGGTCCTCCTGGACGCCAATCTGCGGCTCGCCGAGACCCCCGACTTCGAGCTCTCCGACACCGACCGCCTCGGTCTCTTCGTCGTCAGCCGTCTCGCGCAGCGGCAGAACGTCAGGGTGTCGCTGCAGGTCTCACCGTACGGAGGCACGACCGCGGTCGTCTTCATTCCCGCGCAGCTGCTCACCGACGCCCCCGACACCCACGGCACCGGCTTCCGCCTGGACCGGCGTGCCGAGAAGGCGATCGGAAGCGGCCGGCCGGGCAGCGACGCGCCCGGCAGCGACAAGGCCCGCAGGGACGGCGTCGCCGACACGAACATCCCCGGCAGGCCCTCCGGGCTCGCACCGGTCCCTACCGGCCTCACCGACCCGTCCGTGCTCGACGGCCCCGTCGAGCTCGAAGGCCCGGTGGGAAGCCTCGGGTTCGCCGACAGGGCGCTCGACCGGGAGCTCGATCCGGCGCTCGGCCCGGTCCTCGACGGGGTGTCCGATCTCGAGGACACCGAGAGCGAGCGGGGCGGCATCTTCAGGGCCCGCGATCTGCGCAGGGAAGCCGACCGGGAACAGCACCAGCAGGCCTTCGACGCGTCGGACGGCCGCTCCGCCGACGTCCGGCCGATGCGGCCCGCCGGCCCGGTGCCGCTGCCCCGCCGCAAGACGCCGACGCTCGTCAGCGACCAGGGCCGCCGGATCGGGGACGGAGCCCGCTCCCACCGGAGCGCACCCGACAGCCTCTCCCCGTCCCCCGGCTCCGGATCCGCCACCGAGCCCGACCCGGGAGCCTCCCCGGCCGACGCGGGCCGGGCCCGGGCCAGGTCCGCCTCGGAGCCGTCCGCGACGGACACGGTCGGCGGCCTTCCCCGCAGGGTCCGGCAGGCGAACCTCGCCCCACAGCTCCGGGAGGACTCCGCAGGGCGGACTTCCGGCCACGCCGCCGCGGACACCGACGACGACCTCGAACGTGACGCGGACGACGTACGCAATCGCATGGCCTCGCTCCAACGCGGCTGGCAGCGCGGCCGTCGGCAGAATGCCGAGGACGCGACCGGCCCCGGCGAGACAGCACCAGGAACCACTCCGGGAGGGGACGGTCGATGACCGCACCGAACGCCGCAGCACATGACGCCGCACGCCAGGGCTCCGGCCCGCTCAACTGGCTCCTCGACGAACTCGTCGAGCGCGTCGCGAGTATCCGCAAGGCGCTGGTCCTGTCCAGCGACGGCCTCGCCACCGGCACGTCCCAGGACCTGACGCGCGAGGACAGCGAGCACCTGGCCGCCGTCGCCTCCGGGTTCCACAGCCTCGCCAAGGGCGTGGGCCGCCACTTCGACGCCGGCCGGGTCCGGCAGACGGTGGTCGAGCTCGACGAGGCCTTCCTCTTCGTCACCGCGGCCGGCGACGGCAGCTGCCTCGCCGTCCTGGCCGACTCCGACTCCGACGTCGGACAGGTGGCGTACGAGATGACCCTGATGGTCAAGCGCGTGGGAGCCCACCTGGCCAACGCACCCAGGACCACCGGTCTGCCCGCCGGAGGGTGAGGCGAGGGGATGAGCGCAGACTCCGCCCGGGACGCCGTGTCCGGATCACAGCCCGTTCCCACCGAAGCGGGCTCCTCGCGCTGGTACGACGCCGAGGCGGGGCCGGTGGTCCGGCCCTACGCGATGACCCGCGGGCGGACCAGCAGCGCGTCCCGCCATCGCCTCGACCTGATCGCGATCGTCGTCCCCGAACCGGCGGCCGACGATCCCGGCCGGGACCAGACGCTCTCCCCGGAACACGTGGAGATCGTCGAACTGTGCAGCGACATGCCCCAGTCGATCGCCGAGCTCGCCTCCGGACTGGACCTCCCCGTCGGGGTGGTCCGTGTCCTGGTCGGTGACCTCGTCGAGGACGAGCTGGTGCACGTCACCCGTCCCGTTCCGCCGGCCGAGCTGCCGGACGAGAGCATTCTTCGCGAGGTGATCAATGGCCTTCGGGCGCTCTAGCCGCAAAAGGCGGCACGTCGAGCCCGTCACCCTGAAAATCCTGGTCGCGGGCGGTTTCGGCGTGGGCAAGACCACCCTGGTGGGCGCGGTCAGCGAGATCAGACCGCTGCGCACGGAGGAGAGGCTGAGCGAGGCCGGCCGCCCCGTCGACGACGTGGCGGGGGTCGAGGGCAAGAACACCACCACGGTGGCCATGGACTTCGGCCGCATCACCCTGCGCGAGGACCTGGTCCTCTACCTGTTCGGGACCCCCGGACAGGACCGCTTCTGGTTCCTCTGGGACGAACTGGCCCAGGGTGCCCTGGGCGCCGTGGTCCTCGCCGACACCAGGCGACTGGAGGACTGCTTCGCCGCGGTCGACTACTTCGAACGCCGCTCGATCCCGTTCACGGTCGCCGTCAACCTCTTCGAAGGCGCCGAGAGGTTCCCCCCGGAGACGGTCCGCGCGGCGCTCGACCTCGACCCCGAGGTGCCGGTGCTGCTCTGCGACGCACGCGACCGGTCCTCCGTACGGGATGTGCTCGTCGCGGTCGTGGAGCACGCCATGCTCCGGGCCGGCCGACTGCGCGAGCCGGCCGGGACCTGACGGCCCTCCCACCCGCACGTGACACGGCCCGCACCCCCGCCGACGGGGGTACGGGCCGTGTCACGTGCGGTGCTCAGCAGCGGGCGTGGAGCGAGCGGTCACCCGAGATGACGGCCCGTCAACCCCGGTCGCTCCCAAGGGATCACGCGTTCTTCTCGAGCCACTCCGCGGCGGTCGCGGCCAGTTCCGCGTCCCGTCCGGCGAGCATCATCCCGATCATCTGGGCGTCGCCGCGCAGCGACCACGCGGGGTGCCCGAACGTCGCGGGGTTGTTCTTCTCGATGAGGAAGTGCGCGGGCCACGCGGTGCCGTACCCGATCAGGGGCAACGCCAGCGCGTACCGCTTCCGACCGCGCGCCAGACCGTAGGCGGTGATGGCCAGCCCGGTCAGGGTCCCGGTCAGATGGACCCACCGGGTCGCCGCCCGGGAGTGCATCGCGACGTAGTAGGGCCAGAACTCTTCGTACGAATCGAACGTCTGTGGTGACATGAGGGCACCGTAATGGCTCGATCGGCAACCGGAAACGCCAGTTCCGCGTCCGAAGAGGAGAACGGGCGGCCGGAGCCCACGGGGGTGGTCCCGGTCGCCCGTTCCTGCCCTCAGTGACCGGCGACGGAGCGCCTGGCCACCGGGAAGTCGAAGTAGGTGTCAGGGAAGAGCTCGGGCTTGTAGGTGAAGTGCCACCACTCCTCGGCCAGATTCACGAAGCCCAGGCCGGTGAGCCTCTCCTTGAGCAGCTGCCGGTTGGCGCGCTGTGCCCCCTGGATCCGCGGGTCGTCCGTGTGCGACAGGGTGTCGAAGCAGTCGTACCCCGTGCCCATGTCGACCGAGTTGTCGGGGAAGCGCTCGCCCTTCGGCCCGTAGCACGGAGCCAGCCTCTCGCCCGGCACGTACGGCCGCGTCGGCAGCGCGGGCAGCTTCACGATCGTGAGGTCCACCGTGCTGCCCCGGCTGTGGCCGGACTTCTCCGCGATGTAACCGTCCTCGAACAGCCGCGTCTTGTCGACCTCCGGGTAGAACTCGTCCTTCATGGCCTGGTCGTCGAGGTCCTTCGCCCAGCGCACGAAGTGGTCCACGGCCCGCTGCGGCCGGTAGCAGTCGTACACCTTGAGGGAGTAGCCCTCCCGCAGGAGGCTCCGCTGGGCCGTGCGCAGCGCACGGGCGGCGGGCCGCGTCAGGATGCAGACGGGCTGCCGGTAGCCGTCCACCGGCTCTCCCATGAAGTTGTGCGCGGTGGTGTAGCGCATCTCCGTGATGATCGTCGGATCGACGGAGCGGAGGTCGACGAACTCCGGCGGAGCCTTGGGCTCCGGTCTGGCCACCGCCACCGGGGCGGCGGCGGTCACGGCGAGCAGAGCGGCGCCGGCGGAGGCCAGGGCGCGGAGGGCACGAGCAATTCCTGTCATGGGCACACCGTTTATCAGCTCCGGTGCCACAAGAGAAGAGTGATCGGATACAGTCCGGCCGTGAAGGACTCCCACTGCGGCAGCTGCGGGACCCCGTACGCCGCCGAAGCCTGGCCCCGCACCTGCGCCGCCTGCGGTCACACCGCCTACCGCAACCCGCTGCCCGTGGCCGTCGCCCTGCTGCCCGTCACCGGACCGCGGAGCACCGGACTCGTCGTCATCACCCGCACCATCCCACCGCACCGCGGCGGGATCGCCCTCCCCGGGGGGTTCATCGACGGGACCGAGGACTGGCGCCACGCCGTCGTACGCGAACTGCGCGAGGAGACCGGTATCCCGGCGGACGGGGCGGACGTGCGCCTCGCCGACGCCCTCAGCTCCCCGGACGGTCACCTACTGCTCTTCGGACTGCTCCCGCCGCGCCCCGCCGGGGAACTCCCGCCCTCCGCGGCGACGGACGAGACCGCGGGATACGACGTGCTGCGCACCCCGGTCGAGCTCGCCTTCCCGCTGCACACCAGGGCCGTACGCTCATGGTTCGCGGGCGCCTACGGCTGAGCCGGCTCCGGCAGCCCCCGTACCCGGACCGGATACGGCACCGGCCCCTCCTCACCGTCCCGCTCGACCGTCACCCGCCCGGCCAGGAGCCGCGACGTGTAGCGCTCCACCTCGGCCGTCTCCCACCCGTCACCCATGTCCCGCACGACCAGACCGCCCCCGGTACGCCCCACGGGCGGAGCCCACACCTCCAGCTCGACACTCCCGTCCGCACCGCGCACCGGGATCACCGCCCCGGCCCGCGCCAGCACCGGAACGCGCGACAGCGGCGCGTCCACCACCACCTGGCCCGGCCCCTCGTACGCCCGACCGGTCGCCGTGTCGTACCAGCGCCCGCGCGGCAGCCGGACCGGCCTGCGGTGCGTGCCCTCGTCGAGCACCGGGGCGACCAGCAGCGCATCGCCCAGGAGGAACGCGTCCTCGCAGTCCCGCAGCTCCCGGTCCCCGGACGCCCCCCACCACAGCGGCCGCACGTACGGCGCGCCGGTCAGCCGGGCGAGCTGCGCCAGCGTCACGAAGTACGGGCGCAGCCGCTCCCGTTCCTCCAGCGCCCGCCCGGCGTGCGCGAGCACCTCCGGGCCGAACTCCCACGGCTCCCCGCCCTCCGCGCCGATCGCCGCACGGGTACGGAACAGAGGCATGTACGCGCCCAACTGGAACCAGCGCAGATACAGCTCCGGCGACGGCGACCCGTCGAACCCGCCGACATCCGGCCCCGAGTACGGCACCCCGCAGAGCCCGAGCCCCAGCACCAGGGCCAGCGAGGCCCGGAGCCCCGGCCACCCCGTGGCCACGCCACCGGACCCGGCGCCCCCGTACCGCTGCATCCCCGCCCAGCCCGAACGGGAGAACAGGAACGGCCGCTCCTCCGGGCGCAGCCGTCGCAGGCCCTCGTACCCGGCCCTCGCCATGGCCAGGGCGTACACGTTGTGGGCCTCCCGGTGGTCCCCGCCACGGCCCTCCAGCGCGTGCCGGGCCGAACGGGGCAGTGACGGATCCCCGAAGGCCGAGAACGACACCGGCTCGTTCATGTCGTGCCACACCCCGGCGAACCCCAGGGCGAGCCGCTCCTCGTACAGCGCACCCCACCACTCACGCACCAGCGGATCGGTGAAGTCCGGGTAGACGCACTCACCCGGCCACACCTCACCGAGCACCGGTCCCCCCTGCGGATCCCGGACGAACGCACCCTCCGCACCCACCTCCAGTCCGCTGTCGAACACGGCGTTGCCCGACGCCGCCCGCACCGCCGGATCGACGACCGACACCAGCCGGACACCCTCCTCGCGCAGCTCCTTCGCCAGCCGGGGGAGACCGGGGAACCGCTCCCGGTCGACCGTGAACACCTGATGCGCGTCGTAGTGGCCGGTGTCCAGATGCAGCGCCGACAGGGGCAGCCCCCGCTCCCGGTACCCCTCCACGGTCCGGCGCACCTCCCGCTCGCTCCCGAAGCCCGAACGCGCGTGCTGCGGACCCAGGGCCCAGGACGGCGGCAGTGCCGGCGCCCCCGTCAGCGCCGTCCAGCCCTGGAGCACTCTGGCCGGCGTGCCCGCGACCACCCAGCAGCGCAGCGGACCGCCGTCCATCCGCACCTCGCAGGTGCCCGGCCGGTCATGACCCGACCCGGCGCCCTCCCGCCCCTCCCGGAGCGCCACCCGGCCCGACCAGGAATTGTCGTGGAAAGCCAGGTGGGTCCCCGCGTCGGAGACCACCACCTGCACCGGCATCGTCAGGTACATCGGATCGTCCCCGGGTCCGGAACGCCCTCCCGGGCCGGTGTTCCAGAGCCCGTACGTCCCCTCCCGCAGCCTCGGGCCCCCGGCACGCCCGCCCAGCCCGAAGAAGCGTGCGTCGGCCGGGACCTCGGATCGCTGGACCCACCGTGCCTCGCCTCCCTCCACCGGCTCCCACCAGCGGGGCGGCAGCTCCCGGCGCAGCAGGACCCCGCCGGGCGTCCGCAGCTCCACGGCCCCGTGACGCGACACGACGACCCTCAGCCGCTCAGACACCACCTGCCAGCCGCCGTTCGTGTCCGGCTCCAGCCGTGCCCTCGGGTCCGGCTCCGGCCCTGCCTCCGGCAAGGCGTACGAGGGCAGAGGCGCGGCGCCGTCCCAGGCCCAGAACACCGCGCCGCCCACGGCCACCCGGACGCACAGCTCCGAGCGGGCGAAGCGCACGACGCCACCGCCCGGCCCGGGCTCCGCGCTGACCAGAAGACCAGGCACACGCGCCCTCTCCGCACCCCGCGGCGCGAGCGCCCGCGCATCCGCACGACGCCGCCGCCAGGCCGAGCGCACCGTACGCATCCCCTGCACGGAACCGACCATTCTCACCGAGCGCACCAGGTCACGACCATCCATGCCGGTCACCCTGCCACCTGGCCGGACCGATGCGTGCTCCGTTCAGCTTCCGTTCACCTGTGGCTCCGCCACACAGCCGGACACGCAACCATGGCGGGGGGACCCTGGTGCGCAAGACGATCACATGGCATCGTCCGTAACTGCCGTTCACGCGCACACCCCAGCCCGTGCGCGCGACGCACGCACACCCCGCGTACACCCCGAAAGGCCAGGGAGCCCCCATGACCTCAGCAGCCGGCGAAGCCCCCCTCTGGCAGCCCCAGCCCGAGCGCGTCGAGGCCGCGGCCGTCACCCGCTTCCAGCGATGGGCCGCCGGCCGCCACGGAGCGCCCGCCGACGGCGGCTACGCCGCCCTGCACCGGTGGTCGGTCGAGGAACTCGACACCTTCTGGCAGGCCGTCGCCGACTGGTTCGACGTACGCTTCTCCACCCCGTACGAGGCCGTGCTCGGCGACCGCACCATGCCCGGCGCGCAGTGGTTCCCCGGAGCCACCCTCAACTACGCCGAGCACGCCCTGCGCACCGCGGACGACCCGCTGAGGGCGGACGCCCCCGCCCTTCTGTACGTCGACGAGACCCACACGCAGATCGCCGTCAGCTGGTCCGAACTCCGCCGTCAGGTGGGTTCACTGGCCGCTGAACTCCGCGCCCTCGGCGTCAGCCCCGGCGACCGGGTCAGCGGCTACCTTCCCAACATCCCGCAGGCGGTCGTCGCGTTCCTCGCCACCGCCGCGGTCGGCGGGGTCTGGACCTCCTGCGCCCCCGACTTCGGCGCCCGCAGCGTCCTGGACCGCTTCCAGCAGGTCGAGCCCGTCGTCCTGTTCACCGTCGACGGCTACCGCTACGGCGGCAAGGAGCACGACCGCACCGAGACCGTGGCCGAACTGCGCGGCGAACTCCCCACCCTGCGTGCGGTCGTCCACATCCCGCTCCTCGGCACGGACGCACCCGAAGGCGCCCTCGAATGGTCCGAGCTCACCTCGTCCGACACCACCCCGGCCTTCGAACCGGTTCCCTTCGAGCACCCCCTGTGGGTGCTGTACTCCTCCGGAACGACCGGACTCCCTAAGGCGATCGTCCAGTCCCAGGGAGGGATCCTCCTCGAACACTTCAAGCAGCTCGGACTGCACTGCGACCTCGGCCCCGACGACCGCTTCTTCTGGTACACCTCGACGGGCTGGATGATGTGGAACTTCCTCGTCTCCGGCCTGCTCACCGGCACCACCGTCGTGCTCTACGACGGAAGCCCCGGACATCCGGACGTCAGCGCCCAGTGGCGTGTCGCGGAACAGACCGGCGCGACCCTCTTCGGCACGTCGGCCGCCTACGTCATGGCCTGCCGGAAGGCGGGCGTCCACCCGGCCCGCGACCACGACCTCAGCCGGGTCCAGTGCGTCGCCACCACGGGCTCCCCGCTCCCGCCCGACGGGTTCCGCTGGCTCCACGACGAGTTCGGCGACAGCGGGGCCGACCTGTGGATCGCGTCCGTCAGCGGCGGGACGGACGTCTGCAGCTGCTTCGCCGGTGCGGTCCCCACGCTGCCCGTCCACATCGGCGAACTCCAGGCCCCCTGCCTCGGCACGGACCTCCGGTCCTGGGACCCCGCGGGCGAGTCCCTCATCGGTGAGGTCGGCGAACTCGTCGTCACCGCCCCCATGCCCTCCATGCCGGTCCGGTTCTGGAACGACCCCGACGGCAGCCGCTACCACGACAGTTACTTCGACATGTACCCCGGAGTCTGGCGTCACGGGGACTGGATCACCCTCACCGACCGGGGCTCGGTGATCATCCACGGCCGCTCCGACTCCACCCTCAACCGTCAGGGTGTCCGCATGGGGTCCGCCGACATCTACGAGGCGGTCGAGCGGCTTCCCGAGATCCGCGAGTCCCTCGTCATCGGCCTGGAGGAGCCCGACGGCGGCTACTGGATGCCCCTGTTCGTCCACCTCGCCGAGGGTGCCACCCTCGACGACGCGCTCCGCGACAGCATCAAGCGCGCCATCCGCGAGAACCTCTCCCCGCGCCACGTACCGGACGAGGTCATCGAGGTCCCCGGCATCCCGCACACCCTCACCGGCAAGCGCATCGAGGTCCCGGTCAAGCGGCTCCTCCAGGGCACGGCCCTGTCCAAGGCGGTCAACCCAGGCTCCATCGACAACCTCGAACTCCTCCACTTCTACGAGGACCTCGCCCGCAAGCGCCGCTGAGCCGGCGGGACCCGGCCCGTTGTCAGTCCCCTTGATTACGCTGAGTGAGCATCGATCGACAGTGCACAGGGGGACTCATGGCGCACATCAAGCAGACCAGGCGCGGACGGCAGCGCTCCGCCACATCCATGCGACGCGCGCTGCGCCGCGAAGCACCCACGACCGTCGGCCTCCTGGTCGACGCCGAGGACTTCGCGGCCATGCGCCACTACCGGACCTTCACCTTCGACGACCACCCGGAATACCTGCGGCAGGTGGAAGGCATGCTGCGGACGCTCACCGGCCAGGGCCTGCACACCACCGTCGCCCTCTTCGACCCGGAGGACTACGCGGAGTTCTGCGCCGAGGCGGGACTCGACCCCGACGCGCACACGAGCCGTAGCCGGTTCACCGCGGAGATCGCCGCGGCCGGCGCCACCGTCGCCTACACCGGCCAGCCGCTCGACACCGTGATCCCGCTGCTCGTCTCCCGGGCCGTCCGCCGTGCGACATGGGAGTACGCCACGACGCTGTTGGCCGGCCTCGGCGACTGCGCGGACTGCGGGCAGGACATCGGCAGGGCGGCCTTCGACCGGGCGTCCCATCTGCTGATGCGGCTGCTGGACACCGCGGGCCCCGGCTCCCACCACGTCGTCTGCAGTACCCCCACGGAGCACGAGCAGCTCCTCGCCGTCCTGCGCACCTCCCGGGACACCGACGGCCCGGCCTGTCTCCCGCCTTCGGAAGGGGCGGAGTTCGCCACCGTGCTCGCCGTGGGGGTCGCGCTCGAGACCCAGGGAGGCGTGGTCCTGCGCACGACGGCGCCGGACGTCCCGGACCGGGTGCACGGCTGGCGCCTGCACCGCGGAAGCCTGCTCCCGCTCACGGCGGGAGAGGTCTTCAGCGCCTACTGCACCGACGCGGACACGGGCGAACCCGTGTCGCCGGAGTCAGGGGTCGAGTACTGCGCGGGATTCGACCTCGGTGCCGACGAACCCGAGGCCCATCGCTGACAGACGGAAGGGGTTCCCACCGGGACGGCGGGAGCCCCTTCACATCCGACAGCGTCCGGACGGCGTCACTCGCCCGACAGCACCGCCTGCGCCGCCAGGCGCGCCTCGTCGGCGGAGTCCGCCGCACGCGCGGCGGAGGCCGCACGCTCGCACTGCGCGAGCGTGTGCTTCGCCAGCGTCGCCCGCACGTAGGGGATGGACGCCGCACCCATCGACAGGGAGGTGACACCCAGGCCGGTCAGCACACACGCCAGCAGCGGGTCCGAAGCGGCCTCGCCGCAGACACCGCAGCTCTTGCCCTCGGCCCTCGCGGACTCGGCGGAGAGAGCGACCAGGTCGAGCAGCGCGGGCTGCCACGGGTCCTGCAGCCGCGACACGGCGCCCACCTGACGGTCCGCGGCGAAGGTGTACTGAGCCAGGTCGTTGGTGCCCAGCGACAGGAACTCCACCTCCTGCAGGATCGAACGGGCCCTGAGCGCGGCGGACGGGATCTCCACCATCGCCCCGAACTTCGCCTGCAGCCCCGCCTCACGGCAGGCGTCCGCGAACGCCTTCGCGTCGGCGCGGTCGGCCACCATCGGAGCCATGACCTCGAGGTACACGGGCAGCCCCTCGGCGGCCCTGGCCAGTGCCGTCAGCTGGGTCCTCAGCACCTCGGGGTGGTCCAGCAGACTGCGCAGACCACGCACACCCAGCGCGGGGTTCGGCTCGTCCGCCGGCGTCAGGAAGTCCAGGGGCTTGTCCGCACCGGCGTCCAGCACCCGCACCACGACACGCCCCTCGGGGAACGCCTCCAGCACCGCGCGGTAGGCCGCGATCTGCTTCTCCTCGGACGGCGCCTGCTTGCTGTCGTCGAGGAAGAGGAACTCCGTGCGGAACAGCCCGACGCCCTCGGCACCGGCCTCCAACGCCGCAGGCACGTCACCGGGACCGCCGACGTTGGCGAGCAGCGGCACCTTGTGACCGTCGGAGGTGGCACCGGGACCGGTCACGGCCGTCAGAGCCGCCTTGCGGGCAGCGGAGGCGCTCTCCATCTCGGCGCGCTTCTCCGCGCTCGGCTCGACGAAGAGCTCACCGGTGCTGCCGTCCACCGCCACGACCGTGCCCTCGGCGATCTCACCCGCTCCGGGGAGAGCCACGACGGCCGGCACTCCGAGCGCCCGGGCGAGGATCGCGCTGTGGCTGGTCGGCCCGCCCTCCTCCGTCACGAAGCCCAGGACCAGCGTGGGGTCGAGCAGGGCCGTGTCCGCGGGGGCCAGGTCACGCGCGATCAGCACGTACGGCTGGTCGCTGTCCGGTACACCCGGCATCGGCACGCCGAGCAGCCGCGCCACGATCCGGTTCCGCACGTCGTCGAGGTCGGCGACGCGCCCCGCCAGGTACTCCCCGGCGTTGGCCAGCAGAGCCCGGTAGGCGGCGAACGCGTCGTAGACACCGCGCTCGGCGGTGCTGCCGACGGCGATACGACGCTCGACGTCCGCGATGAGTTCGGGGTCCTGCGCCATCATGGCCTGGGCCTCGAGCACGTGCTGTGCCTCGCCCCCCGCCAGGTTGCCGCGCGCGATGAGGTCGGCCGCGACAGCTTCCACGGCCTGACGGGCACGTCCCTGCTCGCGCTCGGCCTCCTCGGCGGGAATCTGTTTGGCCGGCGGCTCGAGGACCGCCGTACCCATGTGCCGAACTTCGCCGATCGCCACACCGTGGCTCACGCCGACGCCTCGCAGCGTTGTCTCCATTTCACCCGTCTCCGATTGTGCGGCGACTGTGTCACCGCGGTGGATGCCCAACTGGCTCGTTACTGCGCCGAGGGTGTCACTGCCAGCCGAACAGCGTCTCGCCGACCTTCACGTCGCCGTCCTCACGGACGTCGGAGAGGGATTCGGCGGTGGCCTCCAGGGCCACGACCGGACAGATCGCGGACTTGCCGGCCGCCTCCACGCCGGCGGGGTCCCAGCGGACGATGCCCTGACCGCGGGTGACCGTGTCCCCCTTGTTCACGAGCAGCTCGAAGCCCTCACCGTTGAGCTGCACGGTGTCGATCCCGAGGTGCGTCAGCACGCCGTGTCCCTGGTCGTCGACGACGACGAAGGCGTGCGGGTGGAGGGAGACGACGATCCCGTCGACCGGCGAGACGGCCTCGGAGGGCTCGCGCACGGGGTCGATGGCCGTGCCGGGGCCCACCATCGCTCCGGAGAAGACGGGGTCGGGAACCGCGGTGAGTCCGATGGCGCGGCCGGCAAGAGGGGACGTCACTGTGGTCATGGAGAGCCTCCCAGGCGTGGGGATCCGTATTGGTCAACCGCCACGACTGATGGAGGGCGGCGTGCGTACTGATCAGCAGCGTAAGTCATATGAAGTCCCGGTTCCGCCCGAGAGCTACCGGTTGGCCGACCTAGGGGCGCACCGGAAAGGATTTGCCTCGTCTCCCAGCGGCCTGTACTGTCGTACCCCTGCCTGACCCCAACACGGACTTCTAGTCCAGGATCGGCAGCGGCTCTCCAAACCAGACTGTAACTCTGATTGAGCTCTCGCATGCTCGCGAGACCGCCGGTCAGAGGAACGGAAAAGGCCTGATAGAGTCGGACTCGCCGGAAAGGGAAACGCGAAAGCGAAGAACTGGAAAGCGAATGAGCAGGATCCCGTTTCGACCGGGAATCGGACACGAAAGAGTCTGATAGAGTCGGAAACGCAAGAACAGAAGGGAAGCGCCCGGAGGGCCCCGGTGAAACGGGACCGAA
>NZ_JBIWKR010000006.1:0-414416 GCF_044765765.1 Streptomyces sp. NPDC102402 | reverse complement strand
GGGGACGGCGGCTCCTCCATCGCGGTGGCGGGAGAGGGGCGGTGCACAGCGGTCATCGCCGAGCCCGAGCCGGAACCCGCGGCCCCCCCCCCCCCCCCCCCCCCCCCCCCCCCCCCCCCCCCCCCCCCCCCCCCCCCCCCCCCCCCCCCCGCCCCCCGCCCCCCCCCCCCCCCCCCCCCCCCCGGGGGGCCGGCGTCCGGAAGGGGAAGACGCAGAGGGTTCTCAGCCCAGGCGGTACCCGCCGACGGCGCTGACCGTCCGCGGGTCGCGGTGGTCCATGACGATGCTGGCTCCGGTGTCCATCGCGGCGATGCGGTCCATCTCGTCACCGGTCAGCTCGAAGTCGAAGACGGCGATGTTCTCGGCCATGCGCTCGGGGCGCGAGGACTTGGGGATCACCACGACACCGCGCTGGGTCAGCCAGCGCAGTGCTACCTGGGCCACGGACTTGCCGTGCGCCTCAGCGATGGTGCTCAGTGTCGGGTCGCTGAAGATGTTGTTGCGGCCTTCGGCCAGCGGACCCCACGACTCGATCTGCACGCCGCGCTCGACCATGAGCGCCTGGTCGTCGGCGCGCTGGAAGTAGGGGTGGGTCTCGATCTGGTTGACCGCGGGGGTGATGTCGTTGTGGTCGATCAGGTCGACCAGGCGGTCGGCGTAGAAGTTCGACACGCCGATTGCCTTGATCAGGCCCTGACGGTGGAGGTCCTGCATGGCGCGCCAGGAGCTGTAGTAGTCGCCGAAGGGCTGGTGGATCAGGTACAGGTCCAGGTAGTCGAGGCCGAGCAGGCGCAGGGACGTGTCGAAGGCTGCTTTGGCGCCCTCTTCGCCCTTTTCGTTGACCCACATTTTGGTGGTGATGAACAGCTCGTCGCGGGCGATGCCACTGGCCTTGATGGCCTTGCCGACGGCTTCTTCGTTGCCGTAGGAGGCGGCGGTGTCGAGGTGGCGGTAGCCGGCGGCGAGGGCGTCGGTGACGACCCGCTCGGTCTCCTCGGCGGGGACCTGGAAGACGCCGAAGCCGAGGATCGGCATCTGGACACCGTTGTTCAGCGTGACATCGGGGATCTTGGACATGGTGAACCTTTCGGGGTGGTGCTGAAGGGCGCAAGGGTGCGCACCGGCACGTGTGGGAAGGGCGGTTCGTTGCCCGTGCTCAGCCGGTGGCCGGGGCGGGCCGGATGCTTCGGGGGGATGTGGGCCGGGCGCTACTGGCCGCGGTCGCTCGGTTGTTCCTGAGCGGGCTCGACCGTGTCCGGCGCGGTGGCCCAGCTGGCGAGCAGGTCGAGGGCCTGGCGGCTGGGTGAGCCGGGTTCGGCGGTGCAGATGATCAGCACGAGACCCGCGTCGGCGGGCAGTTCCAGGGCTTCGTAGGCGAGTTCGAGGTCACCGACGACCGGGTGGTGAAGCCGTTTGACTCCCGTGCGGTGCAGCCGGACGTCCTGCGTGGCCCACCGGGTGCGGAATTCCTCGCTGCGGGTGCACAGCTCGCCGATCAGGTCGGTCAGCGCCTTGTCGTAGGGGTTCTTGCCTGCCATGAGGCGCAGCCCGGCGACGCTGTCGCGGCCGGTGGCGTCCCAGTCGAGGTAGTAGCCGGCCGCGCGGGGGTTCAGGAAGCGGAACCGCGCGCCGTTGACCGGGCGGGCGGGGTCCTCGTACAGCGGAGACAGGAGGGCTTTGCCCAGCGTGTTGGTGGCCATGACGTCCCCGAGGCCGTTGGTGACATAAGCCGGGGACAGCTGGCCGTCCAAGATCGCCTGGATGCCCGGACGTACCCGCTGGACCGCCGGGCGGCGGCGTACGGCCGTGCCGCTGTTGGCCGCACGCGCCAGGTCGAACAGGTGCGCCCGCTCGGCCTCGTCCAGCCGCAGCGCCCGGGCCACGGCGTCCAGAACGCTCTCGGAGGCGCCGCGCACGTTGCCGCGCTCCAGCTGGGTGTAGTACCCCACCGACACCCCGGCCAGCTCGGCCACCTCGCTGCGCCGCAGGCCGGGCACACGGCGGGTGCCGCCGTGGTCGACGAGGCCCGCCTGCTCGGGGGTGACCTTGCCGCGGCGGGAGATCAGAAAATCCCGTACCTCGCTGCGGTTGTTCATGCTCTTCACGCTACGGGCCCCACCGCGAACGTGGGAGATGCTGCCAGCACCCCCCACAGCGGCACCCCCCACGCCACCCGTCGGGCGGACTGTAAGCGCCGCGCCCTTGGCGGCCCGTACCTGGTCAGCAGGCATGTTCCTACCCAGCTGAGGGGTGCTGGCAGCATCTCCCACCGCGACCGATGCCTGCCTAGCCTCGATGATGAAGCAGTCGGCGGAGGCCGGCTGCGTCGACGATGAGGAGCGCGTCATGCAGTACACCCGTCTGGGCACCTCCGGACTGAAGATCAGCCGCATCGCCCTGGGATGCATGAGCTTCGGCGACACCTCGCAGATGCCATGGGCCCTGGACGCCGACGGCGCCGAACCGATCTTCCGCCAGGCCGTCGAGTCCGGAATCACCTTCTGGGACACCGCCAACATCTACGCCTTTGGCACCTCCGAGGAGATCGTGGGCCGCGCGATCAAGAAGTACACCAAGCGCGACGACGTCGTCCTGGCCACCAAGCTGTTCAACCCCATGCACGACGGACCCGGCGGGTCGGGCCTGTCGCGCAAGGCCGTGATGGAACAGATCGACGCATCCCTGATCCGGCTGGGCACCGACTACGTCGACCTCTACCAGATCCACCGCTTCGACCCGCAGACCCCGGTCGAGGAGACGATGGAAGCCCTGCACGACCTCGTCAAGGCCGGCAAGGTTCGCTACCTCGGAGCCTCCTCGATGTGGGCCTGGCAGTTCGCCACCATGCAGCATGTGGCGCAGAGCCATGGCTGGACGCCCTTCGTGTCCATGCAGGACCAGTACAGCCTGCTGGCGCGGGAGGAGGAGCGGGAGATGTTCGGCCTGCTCGCGCACTCCGGTGTCGGCTCCATCCCCTGGAGTCCCCTGGCAGGGGGCCGCGTCGCCCGCCCCTGGGGCCAGGGCGGAACCGTCCGGGCCAAGGCCACCCCCGACACCGACTTCGCCGGCCGTCCTCTGTTCGTCGACACCGACCAGGCAATCGTCGACGCCGTCCAGAAGATCGCCGACGCGCACGATGTCACGATGGCCCAGGTCGCGCTGGCGTGGGTCCTGAAGAACCCCGTCGAGTCCGCGCCCATCGTCGGCGCCACCAAGACCCACCACCTCACCGACGCCGTCGCCGCGCTCGACCTCACGCTCACCGAGGACGAGATCGCCGCGCTGGAAGATCCCTACACCCCCCGCCTGCCCACCTACTTCTAGTCCGGCCAACCACTTTCGGGCCCGCAGCTCGGGGCCGCCGTCGAGCGCCCAGCATCGTCGCCGATCCCAGACCTGGCACGAGGGCGTGCAGGTCGCCTCCGCAGTCAGGAGGCGGCCCGGACCGCCACCTTTGATCTTGCTCGGGCAAAGGACCGTTTGTGAGAACAGCGGTCAGGTCGATGAACGCGGGGCTTCCCGCTGGGGCGCGACGGCGGGCGCGGTCATGTCGAGCAGGAGCAGGGCGTCGTGGTCGGGTGTGCCGGGTTCGGCGGTGTAGACGCCGATGCGCTGGCCGGGGGTGCCTTCCAGCTGCATGGACTGGGCGGTGAGCGTGAGGGTGCCGACGCCGGGGTGCTGGAAGGTCTTTTGTGCGGGCTTGCGGCCGGTGACCTCGTAGCGTTCCCACAGCCGGGCGAAGTCGGGGCTCTTGAGGAGGAGCTCGCCGACGAGGTTGGTCAGGTCCGGGGCGTCGGGAGCGGTTCCGGCGACGGCGCGCAGCCGGGCGACGCAGGCGGTGATCTGCCGGTCCCAGTCGGGGAACAGGTTCCGCGCGGCCGGGTGGAGGAAGAGGTAGCGGGCGAGGTTGCGGTGCTTGGCCGGCCAGTCGTCGAGTCCCGCGTACAGGGCGAGGCCGCCGGGGTTCCAGGCGAGCATGTCCATGCTGCGGCTGATGACGTACGCGGGGTTCGGGCGCAGCGACTCCAGCAGCAGTTTCAGGTGGGGGCGTACTGTGCGGCTCGGTGCCGGCGGCGGCTCGGAGACATACCGGGCGGCACGCGCCGCGAGCTCACGCAGGTGCTGGTGCTCCTGGTCGTCCATGTGCAGGGCGCGGGCGAGGGAGTCGAGGACGGCGGGGCTGGGGCGGGTCTCCTTGCCGCGTTCCAGGCGCACGTAGTAGTCGATGCTGATCCCGGCGAGGGTGGCCAGCTCCTCACGGCGCAGGCCCGGGGTGCGGCGGATACCGGCGCCGACGGTGAGGCCAACGCGCTCGGGGCTGGTCTGGGTGCGGCGGGCACGCAGGTAGCGGCCCAGCTCGGCGCCCTCGCTCTGTGCGCTCGTCGAAGTCATGACTCCAGTCTCACCCGCCGGGCACCCGCGGTGCGGGCGGGAGGGGGGCCCTGTCGTTACCCCCGAAGAGCCCGCCCTGCCACACCCGAGCAATCCGGGGAAAGGTGGATGAGGAAGACGCCGGTCCCTCGCGCCGCCCGGGTTTCACCCGGCACGACCTGCCGGGCCGGGCGAGAGTGAGAGACCAGGTAACACCATGATCGGAAGAGGGCGAGATGCGGTACATCAAGCTGCGTGACCTGGAGGTTTCCCGGATCGGGCTGGGCGCGATGGGCATGTCCCACGGCTACACCGGCTCGGGTACCGATGATGCGGAGTCGATCCGGACCGTGCACCGGGCGCTGGAGCTGGGCGTCACCCTGATCGACACCGCCGAGATCTACGGCCCCTACACCAACGAGGAGCTGCTCGGCCGGGCCCTGCAGGGACGCCGGGACAAGGTGGTTCTCGCGACGAAGTTCGGCCTGGTCTCGCACGGCGGCGACGGCGCGTGGAACCTGGACTCCTCCCCAGCCAATATCCGCACGGCTGTCGAGGGCTCGCTGAAGCGGCTCGGTACCGATCACATCGACCTGTACTACCAGCACCGCGTCGACCCGAACACGCCAATCGAGGAGACCGCGGGCGCCGTCGGTGAGCTGATCGCCGAGGGCAAGGTGCGGGGCTTCGGGCTCTCGGAGGCGGGCCCGGACACGATCCGCCGCGCGCATGCAGTTCAGCCGGTCACCGCGGTGCAGTCGGAGTACTCGCTGTTCACCCGGGGGATCGAGGAGCGGGTGCTGCCCGTACTGCGGGAGCTGAACATCGGCCTGGTGCCGTTCTCCCCGCTCGGCCGCGGGATGCTGACCGGCACGGTGCGCTCCCCCGACCAGTTCGACGAGAACGACTTCCGCCGCGACAACCCGCGTTTCACCGGCAAGAACTTCCAGCGCAACCTGGCCCTCGCCGATCAGGTCAAGGCCCTGGCCGACGAGGTCGGTGCGACGCCGGGGCAGGTGGCGCTGGCCTGGCTGCTGGCCCAGGGCGACGACATAGCCCCGATCCCCGGCACCAAGCGCGTGTCCCGGGTGGAGGAGAACGCCGCCGCCGACACTGTCACCCTCACCGCGCAGCAGATCGAGACGCTGACCGCCCTCCCGCCGGCCTCCGGTGACACCCACACCGAGGCCCAAGCCCGGATGCTGGAGCGCTGACCCCCACCCCCGCCGGGGGCCCCACGCCCCGCACCCCCACCCCCCGTTTGGAGTAACACCGTCATGCGCGCAGCCGTGATGTACGGCGCCGGCGACGTCCGTGTCGAAGACCGGCCCGACCCCAAGATCGACCAGCCCACCGACGCGGTCGTCCGCGTCGTCGCGTCCTGCGTGTGCGGCAGCGACCTCTGGCCCTACGCCTCCATGCCCCCCACCGACACCGGCCGCCCCATGGGGCACGAGTTCCTCGGCGTCGTCGAGGACACCGGCGCGGACGTCACCGGCCTGACGGCAGGCGACCTGGTCGTCGCCCCGTTCACCTACAGCGACAACACCTGCGACTACTGCGCCAAGGGCCTACACATCTCCTGCCGCCACGGTGGCCGGTACGGCTTCGACGGAGTCGATGGAGGCCAGGGCGAAGCCGTCCGCGTCCCACAAGCCGCCGGCACCCTGGTCAAGCTCCCGGTGGACGCGGACTCCGCGCTGCTGCCGTCCCTCCTGGCCCTGTCCGACGTCATGACCACCGGCCACCACGGCGCCGTCACCGCCGGCGTCCGCCGCGGCGACACCGTGCTCGTCGTCGGGGACGGCGCGGTCGGCCTGTGCGCGGTCATCGCTGCCAAGCGGCTCGGGGCCGAGCGGATCGTCCTCGCGGGACGCCATACGGCCCGAACAGATCTCGGCCGTGACTTCGGCGCCACGCACGTGGTCGCCGAGCGCGGCGAGGAAGCAATCGCCCGCATCCGCGACCTGACCGGCGGCGTCGACAAGGTCATCGAGGCCGTCGGCACCCGCCAGAGCCTCGACACCGCCCTCGGAGCGGTCCTGGACGGCGGCACCATCAGCCGCCTCGGCGTGCCCCAGTACGAACAGGGCCCGCTCGGCCCGGCCGAGTTCATGCGCAACATCACTCTGACCGGCGGAGCCAGCCCCGCCCGCGCCTACATCGAGCAGCTCCTGCCCGACGTCCTGGACGGCACCATCACCCCCGGCCGCGTCTTCGACCAGACCTTCCCCCTCGACCGGACCCCGGACGCCTACCAGGCCATGGCCAACCGCCAGGTCCTCAAGGCGCTCATCCGCCCCTGACCACGACCGGCGCCCCCACCGGCACCCGCACCGCAAAGGACACCCCGCTGATGAAGACCGTCACTCTGAACAACGGCGTCGAGATGCCGCTCCTGGGCTTCGGCGTCTACCAGATCCCGGCCGAGGACACCGAACGCACCGTGTCCGACGCGCTGGCCACCGGCTACCGGCTGCTGGACACCGCAGCCGCCTACGGCAACGAAGAAGCCGTTGGCCGTGCCATCAAGGCCAGCGGCATCCCGCGCG
This sequence comes from Streptomyces sp. NPDC102402, assembly GCF_044765765.1. Classification (NCBI taxonomy): domain Bacteria; kingdom Bacillati; phylum Actinomycetota; class Actinomycetes; order Kitasatosporales; family Streptomycetaceae; genus Streptomyces; species Streptomyces sp. NPDC102402. The sequence continues at coordinate 407,493 of NZ_JBIWKR010000006.1, read as the reverse complement.
AGGAACTGTTCGTCACCACCAAGCTGTGGGTCCAGGACGCCCCCGCCCAGGACAACACCCGCCGCGCCTTCGAGACCTCGCTGACCAAGCTGGGCCTGGACCACCTCGACCTGTACCTGATGCACCAGCCCTTCGGCGACGTCTACGGCCAGTGGCGCGCCATGGAAGCCCTCAACCGCGAGGGCCTGACCCGGGCGATCGGCGTCGCCAACTTCTACCCCGACCGCCTGATCGACCTGATCGTCAACAACGAGATCACCCCCGCGGTCAATCAGATCGAGACCCACCCCTTTTTCCAGCGTGCCGACTACCACGCCCTGATGCGCGAGCACGGCGTGCAGCACCAGTCCTGGGGCGGCTTCGCCGAGGGGAAGAACGACCTGTTCACCAACCCGCTCCTCGCCAGCATCGGCAAGGAGCACGGCAAGTCCGTCGCCCAGGTCGTGCTGCGCTGGCTCACCCAGCGCGACGTCATCACCATCCCCAAGTCCGTGCGCGCCGAGCGCATGGCCGAGAACTTCGACATCTTCGACTTTGACCTGACCGACGAGCAGATGGCCCAGATCGCCACCCTCGACACCGGCAGCTCGCTGTTCTTCGACCACCACGATCCCGAGATGGTCACCTGGCTCGCCAAGCGCCGGCTCGACGCCTGATCCCAGGTGCCACGGCCACAAGAGGGCGGCAGACCGATGGCCTGCCGCCCTCTCTCCTGCTCGAACCTTCGTCCCCGGGGGCTGACCTGTGACCCGAACCGACCGTCTGCCCGCGCGGCGCACACTCCTGCGTGCCGCACTGCTGACCGGAGCCGCCGCCATGACCACCCCCGCCCTCGCCGCGTGCATGCGCGACCCCGACCGGCAGACGTCCGGCCAGGCCACGACATCCACGGCACCCGAGCCCTCCCGTAAGCCCCGCGGCAAGATCCTGCTCGCCTACTTCTCCCGGCCGGGCGAGAACTACTACTACGGCGACCGCACCGACCTGAAGACCGGCAACACCGAGGTCCTGGCCCGAAAGATCCACGACCTCATCGACTGCGACCTCTACCGGATCGAGGCCGCCGACCCCTACCCCCACAGCTACGACGCCACCGTCCAGCGCAACGTCCGAGAGCAGAACACCGACGCCCGCCCGGCAATCAAGGACCGCCTGCCCGACCTGACCGGCTACGGCACCATCCTGCTCGCCAGCCCGATCTGGAACGTCCGCGCACCCATGATCATGACCACGTTCACCGACGGGCTGGACTTCCACGGCAAGACCGTCCACCCCGTCACCACCTACGCCATGAGCGGCCTGGGCACCGCCGAACGCGACTACGCCACCTCCTGCCCCGGCGCAACCATCGCCGCCGGCCTCTCTGTCCAGGGCGAGAAGGTCAAAGACGCCGACACCGAAGTCGAGACATGGCTGCGACGCATCGGGCTGCCCACCAGGTGACCGTTCCTGCCGGGTACCTCACGGCTGCTCGCCGTCCTCGTCACCGTCCTCGGACGCGTCCGGGTCACGGAAGGGGCGCAGGCCCTGGCCGGGGCCGCTGGCCTTGATGTCGAACAGGTAGCGGCCCAGGAAGTTAATGTGGCGGTCCTTGAGCGGAGAGAGGCGGGCGACGTCCTCGTCCTTGAGGTCGTGGCCCTCGGCGCGGAGCCGGGCCACGGCAGCGTCCAGATAGCGGGTGTTCCAGAGCACCACCGCGTTGATGACCAGACCCAGGGCGGCGAGCTGGTCCTCCTGACCCTCCCGGTACGCCTGGCGGATCTGGCCCCGCCCACCGTGGCAGATCGCGCGGGCGAGCCGATGGCGGGACTCCTGCACGGTGAGCTGCCGGTTCATCAACCGCCGGTACGTGTCGTCCATCGGATCGACCAGGGCGAGCAGGTGCATGGTCTTGTCAATCCGCCCGTACTCGGCGAATGCCGCCCCGAGCGGAGAGGGGCGGCCCTCACGTCCGAACATCCGCAGCAGGTCGTACGCCCTGACCTGGTTGGTGATGAGCGACCCGGCGACCCGGAGCATGTCGGGCCAGTGCGTGGCGATCCGCTTGAGGTTGACCTTGTTGCAGGCCACGGCCTCCAGCGGCCCGTACCCGTCGGCCGTCGCCTCCCCGCCGGACAGGTCGGCCCGCCAGAACCGCTGATCAGCCAGGTCGCGGAAGCGCGGGGCGAAGCGGAAGCCGAGCATCTTGTACAGGCCAAACGCCATGTCGCTGTAGCTCGCGTTGTCGGTCGCCACCATCTCCGGCTTCACCCCGCCATCGAGATTCAGCAGGGTGTCCAGGGTGTAGAGGCTGTCGCGCGGAGTGCCGCGCACGACCATCGCGCCGATTCCAGCGACCTGGTCGTTGACGGCGTTGAGCCAGGTCACACCGCGTTTGTAGCCGTAGTACTTGGGCGAGGGCCCGGTGTTGATGCTCTTCACGGGGACGACGAAGCGCAGGCCATCGACGGACGCGAGCAGACCACCGCCCCACCTCTGGGCCAGCTCGATGCGGGACTGAGCCGTGATCAACGCGGCGTTCGCCGCGGCGAGGGTGTCTGCGCGCACGTAGTTCTGGTCGACATGGGACAGCCTCGTTCGGCTCAGCCCCTTGTCCTGCGGGTCGATGACCGGGGTCAGGCCGATGTTGCAGCTCTGCGAGACGAGCAGGGCCACCAGGGAGACGAGTACTTCCTCCATGCGGGTGCGCCGGCCGGAGACGTGCTTGAAGGCGCCGAGAAACCCGGTCCAGGAGTGGACCTCGAAGAGCAGGTCCGGCAGGTCGATCCTCGGGAGCATGGCCTCCGTCGTGGCCTTCAGCCAGGTCAGGGACTCCGGCTCGCCCACCGCGCCGAGCTTGTCCACCGACAGGCGGGCCCGGCCGCCTCCCTCGGGGACGACGACCTCCACCTTCGCGTCGTCGCCTGCCTCAGCAAGCCGGTCGGCCATCTGCCGCCACGCCGCATCCAGGGCGCGGGTGAGCTGGGCCAGGTGCGTCTCGGCGTCCTCGGTCAGGGACAGGCCCGCCAGGACGTCCCCGCGCATCGCTTCCCATCGGGGCCCGTCCAGCAGCCTCGCGCGCGGATCCGCCCATCGGTTCGAGGGAGCGGCGAACACGTCGCGCCGGTTCAAAGCGCGGTGCAGCTGCTCCAGTACGCACACCACGTACGCGTCCCGGTCGACCGCCCCCTGGAGCAACTTGGTGTTGGAGAACACCGCTCGCTTCCACATCGCGGGCACCAACTCGGCGTCCACCTCCCGCGGCAGCAGCGGCCGGTCCTTCACCCTCCGGCGCGCGAGCGCGGGCAGCCGGCGCACCGCCTTCAGCAGGCGCCGCCCCGCCGGGGCCGCGTCCAAGGCGTCCGACTCGCCCAGCAGGGACAAGAAGGGGCGCACGGTGTTGTAGCGCAGGGCCAGCTTCTCGCGCATCGCCGCCTCGGCCGACCCGTCCTCCTCGGGCACCAGGGCCTCGACGGTCGCGACCGCCCCGGCCACCGCCGTACGCGGCACGGCTTCCTCAACTGCCGCCCACAGCGCGGCCACGTCCAGGTCCGCGTCCGCCTCGGCAACCAGGTCCAGTTCCTCGGTAAGGATCTTCGACGCCTTCGCCAGAATGCGGGCCGCCTTCTCCAGCTGCGGCAGCATCGCAAGACGCTCCCGCTCCGAGGCCCGCCGGGCAGGGCTGATCAGCCGGTTCGCCATCAGCACCGCGAACAGGTCCAGAGCGTCATCGACCGCGTGAGCCTCCAGCTGGCGCACCACCGCCGTCAACAGAGCGGTCCGGCGCGGCTCCGGCGCCCGCTCGATCGTCTGCGCCTTGCTCAGCTGCCCGTACCGGGCCAGCGTGGACAGCCGGTTCACCGGCACCCGCGACAGGTTCACCCGCCCCAGCGCGAACGCGGAGATCTCCTCGACCCGTTCCATGGCCCGCACCATCGCGGTGCCCGTCGACTTCGTCGGCGGCGTACGCAGCCGCTCCAGCTCCGAGACCCGCTTCCCCTCCGGCACCACCAAAAGCTCCGCCAGCGCCGGTGCGAGCGCGGGATCAGCCCGGTGCGCGGCACGGGCCACCGCCTCATAGAGGCGCCGCTCAGCGACCGTGCGGGCCTCCGACACCTGCCGGGCCAGCACCGAGACCCCGGGCAGCAACACCCGGTTCTTCCGCAGCCACGTCACCGCGTGATTGAAGAGGGCCACCGGCCCCTCGGCGTGCGTCCACGCCCGCCCGTACAGGAAGCCGCGGAACTCCCGGCCCCACCGCCCATCAGTGAAGTCCCGGTACGCGAACCGCTCCTGGATTTCCGCCGCGTGCTCGTACACCGTCGACCGGCGCTCCGGGTACCGCTTCACACACGAGGCGTCCTCAATGCCGAGCTGCCCGGCCAGGTACTCCACGGCCTCCCACGGCACCGCAAGGGGGTCCTCGCCAAGGAACCGACCGACATAACGAACCGTGCAGATCTGCACGGCCACGCCAAGGCGGTGCGTGTCCGTACGCCGCAACGCGATCAGGTCGCGGTCGTCCTCGTCGAGGAAAGAAGAAGCGCTCCAGCTCCGGGCGCGTGGGCACATCGGTGAACGCCCCGTACGCCTCGGCCTGCTCATCAGTCAGAAATTCCACCGGCACGAAGCGGAACGTAGCCAGCCTCGACGTCCGTCCAGCGACCTTCCCGAGAACCCGGGCAGACCCTCTGCGAGGTGTGCTAGGCGACCATGATCGTTCTCGCCGGGATTTCCTGTACGCCGACTACTCACACCCGGCTTCGGCGTTCGCGAAGGAGATGTCCGACGCCGTGGCGACGTACGGCCTCGACGGCGTCGATTTCGACGACGAGTACGCGGAGTACGGCAACAACGGCACAGGCCAGCCCAACGAGAGCTCGTTCGTGCAACTGGTGACGGCGCTGCGCAGCGACATGCCGGACAAGATCATCACCCTCTACAACATCGGCCCTGCCGCGTCGCGCCTCTCCCACGGCGGTGTCGACATCTCCTCGAAGTTCGACTACGCCTGGAACCCGTACTACGGCTCCTGGCAGGTCCCCGGCATCGCCCTGCCCAAGTCGAAGCTGTCGCCCGCGGCCGTCGAGATCGGCCGGACCTCGCAGAGCACGGCCGCCGACCTCGCGCGCCGCACGGTCAGCGAGGGGTACGGCGTCTTTCTGACGTACAACCTCGACGGAAGCGATCGAAGCGCGGATGTCTCCGCGTTCACCCGGGAGTTGTACGGCAGCGACGCCGTCCGCACACCGTAGGGCGGCCTGTCACCGACCAGCGACCCGACGGCGCGGCACTCCGGGACAGAAGCTCGTCCGGTTGCGCCGGCGCCGCATCCACGATCAAGGACCGCCGACCGCTGCCACCACCACAGGACGACAGCCGTCCGGCGTACGAGACCTGAGACGAAGGGGACCTCAGGGCCGGACGGCCGCCGGCGGGGTGGCGATCCCGTTCAGGCAGTGGTCGAGGAGTGCGTGCATGCGCGGAACAGGGAGGGCCGGGTTGGCCGCAGCGCCCTCGGCGGTCCGTGGGTCGGCGAGGAGAGCCTCCAGGGCTTCCGGTGACAGGACCGGATTGCCGGCCGCCGCCCGGCGCACCGACGCGTCGGGGTCCGCCACCGGGGGGTCGGGCAGGGCGGGATCGGCGGCGGCCAGAGCCCGCACCTCTGGATCCGGGTCCTCGACGAGGTGGGCCCAGCCCGTACGGGGGAACGCGGGCAGGGTCAGCAGGTGCGGACGGTGGACCGGGCGAGTGACGAAGACGTCACGGAGGAGGTGGTCCGGAGCCAGCGGGTGGCGACAGGCCAGCCGGATCCTCACCTCCTCGTCGTCGTCCTGCGCGAGTGTCTCGACGAGTTCCGCCGGCAGCCCCCGCCAACTCGCCGCAACCCGGCGGAGCACCCGCTCCTCGGACACCGCACAGGCGGCGAACCAGTCGGCCGACGGCCCGGTGGCCGGATCAGCATGCGGCTCCGTTGCCGGCCTGCTGCTCCGCTCGGCGATCGGGCAGGTGCAGTCAGGACCATGCTCGATGATCCAGCGGATCGCCTCGTACTCGGCCCAGGTGCGGCGGAAGGGGTGCAGACGTGCGCTTGCCCGCACGACCTCTTCCGGGTCCTCCCTGAGCTCCGCCATCAGGCCCGGTCCCACGTCGGGCCGGGCGGCGACCATCGCTCGGACCTTCGCCTCGGGGTGAGTTGCGAGCCGGGCGACGGCATCGGCCGGGGTGTGCGGGTTCCAGGTCAGGGGGTGCACCGTGCCGTCCGCGAAGCACTGCTCGACGAGCGCGGGGGACAGAACACACCTGCCGAGCACGCTGCTGAGCGAGCGGATGGACGGCAGCCTGGCGTCCACCGCATCCGGGTCGAGCTCCCAGCTACTCTCCCGCGCCGCCTCCCGCACCACAGCGTCGGGGTCATGGAGCAATGCCTCCCGCTGTGCGGCCGAGAGCGACTGCCACTCCCAGGCGGCACGCATGCGGAGTCCGGGGTGTTCGTGCCCGGCCATGGCGGTGAAGAAGAACAGCGGGATCTGCCGGGAGGAAATGAGTTCGGACACGATGTCGCGCTCGCTGACCTTGCCGTCCTCACCTCCGTCCCGGGCGGTCAAGAGGGTCACGAGGATGTCGTCCGGCAACGGCCTCACCCGGCGGGGGTGGGGGCGAGTGCCGCCGGCCAGCCGCGCGCGGACGAGCCCGGACCGATCCGTCGCCAACGGGGCGAGGCGCGAGGGGTCGACGTGGCGGTTGCCGGCGAGAGCACGGCGGATCTCCTCGAGCGGATGGCGGACGGCTGCGTCGATGACGGCGTCGGGCAGGTCACGGCGCTCGCACATCAGCAGGCCGGCCTCACCGGCCGCTCGGTCCATCAGGCGTTCCAGGACGTCCGGGGGCGCCGCCGGATTGAAGGCGATGCCGCGCAGCCACGATGCACACAGAGAGTCGGACACCGGGACATCCTGCCACCCCGCATATGAACCGCGCCGCCCGAAGCCCGCACACCCGCCGCGCGGTCCGTGCCCGTCGAGACCGGAGCACACGAGGACCTGACGGCGCGTCAACCGGATACGGGCTCGCCCCGCGTCCCGGGGCAGACCCGCCTTCCGGGCCGCAGCGGGACCCCGTCACCCCGAGCCCTCACCCGGTCTCTTTGTCCCTCCACTAGAAAAAGTTGAGGACCGATGCGTCAAAGGTCTATCTGGACGCCGCAAAAGCCATTACTTTCCTGATCTGAACCGGACGACAAGGACCGAGTGCCCTCCTCCCCCTGGGGCGCCCGGCTCCTGGCGCGACGGCGCGCGCCTGTGCTCCACCCCGACCCCGTCTCCACACGGAGGATTCGCGTGCACAGGAAACTCATCAGACCTCTCGCGGCCCTGGCGTGCACCTTAGCCGTCACCGCGGGCGCCCTCACCGCCCAGCAGAGACCGGTGGAAGCCGCCCCCGTGGCGGCCGAGGAGTTCCAGCAGGTCACCCTGGCCAAGGGAGTGGCGGAGACCGGTGAGCCGATGACGCTCGCCGTCCTGCCCGACAGGTCCGTCCTGCACACCTCACGGGACGGCACCCTGCGCCTCACCGACGCGGCCGGCACCACCAAGGTCTCCGGGCGCCTCGACGTGTACTCCCACGACGAGGAGGGCCTGCAGGGCGTCGGCGTCGACCCCGGCTTCACCAGCAACCGCTTCGTCTACCTCTACTACGCCCCGGTGCTCTCGACTCCCGCGGGGGACGCCCCCGCCAACGGGTCGGCCGCCGACTTCGCGCCGTTCGACGGCGTCAACCGGCTCTCACGATTCGTCCTCAGGACCGACGGAACCCTGGACACCGCGTCCGAGAAGAAGGTCCTGGACGTCCCCGCGAGCCGCGGTCTCTGCTGTCACGTCGGTGGGGACATCGACTTCGACGCCCAGGGCAACCTGTACCTCTCCACGGGTGACGACAGCAATCCCTTCGCCTCCGACGGGTTCACCCCCATCGACGAGCGGTCGGGCCGCAACCCCGCCTACGACGCCCAGCGTTCGGCAGGCAACACCAATGACCTGCGCGGCAAGGTCCTGCGCATCAAGGTGAACGCCGCGGGCGACTACTCCATCCCGTCAGGGAACCTGTTCGCGCCGGGAACGGCGAAGACCAGGCCCGAGATCTACGCCATGGGGTTCCGCAACCCCTTCCGCATGAGCGTCGACAAGCCGACCGGCACCGTCTACGTCGGTGACTACGGCCCGGACGCCGGCACCGCGAGCGCGGGCCGCGGGCCCGCCGGGCAGGTCGAGTTCAACCGCATCACCAAGGCCGGCAACTACGGCTGGCCCTACTGCACGGGCAAGAACAACGCGTACGTCGACTACGACTTCGCCACCTCGACGTCCGGAGCCGCCTTCTCCTGCTCCGCCCCGAGGAACACCTCGCCCCACAACACCGGCCTGACCGACCTGCCTCCGGCCCAGGCCGCCTGGATCCCCTACGACGGCGGATCGGTCCCCGAGTTCGGCAGCGGTTCGGAGTCACCCATGGGCGGGCCCGTCTACCGCTACGACGCGGGCCTGGCCTCGGACGTCAAGTTCCCCCAGAGCTACGACGGGGACTTCTTCGCCGGCGAGTTCGGCCGCAAGTGGATCAAGCGTATCGAGCAGGGCACCGACGGCACCGTCCAGTCGATCAACGCCTTCCCCTGGCAGGGCACCCAGGTCATGGACTCGGCCTTCGGGCCGGACGGCGCCCTCTACGTGCTCGACTACGGCACGGGCTACTTCAACGGGGACGCGAACAGCGCCGTCTACCGCATCGAGCACATCACCGGCGGGCGGTCACCGCTCGCCAAGGCTGCCGCCGACCGCACCTCCGGCGGCGCCCCGCTCGCGGTGAAGTTCTCCTCGGCGGGCAGCTCCGACCCCGACGGCGACCCTCTGACGTACGCCTGGAAGTTCGGTGACGGCACAACCTCGACCAGCGCTTCCCCCTCCCACACCTACTCCTCGAACGGGCGTTGGACCGCGGAGCTGACGGTCTCCGACGGCACCGGGAAGACCGCGACGGCGTCGGTGATCATCACCGTCGGCAACACGGCGCCCAGCGTCACCCTCGAACTGCCCGTCGACGGCTCCGTGATCGATCCCGGTGCCGCCGTGCCCTTCAAGGTCACCGTCACCGACCCCGAGGACGGAACGATCGACTGCTCCAAGGTGAAGGTCACCTTCATCATCGGCCACGACAGCCACGGCCACCCGCAGACGTCCGCCACCGGTTGCTCCGGGACCGTGCAGACCATCGCGGACGGTGAACACGATCCCAACGCCAACATCTTCGGCGTCTGGGACGCCGAGTACACCGACAAGGGGGCGAACGGGCAGCCGGCCCTGACCACCCATGACCAGAACCTCAGCCAGGGCAGCCAGCGCCAGGCCGAGCACTTCGGGGACTCCGCCGGTGTCACGATCGTCGACAAGGCCGCGGCGCACGGCGGGAAGGCGGTCGGCTACATCGAGAACGGCGACTGGATCTCGTTCAAGCCGTACCTCCTCGCCGACGTCACCGGACTGACGGCCCGCATCGCCTCCGGTGGCGCCGGAGGGACCCTGGAACTACGAGCGGGCTCGCCCACCGGCACCCTGCTCGGATCGGCGGCCGTCCCCGCCACCGGAGGCTGGGAGTCCTTCCAGGACGTGTCCACGAACCTCACCGCCCGTCCGGCAGGCACCACCACGCTCCACCTCGTCTTCAAGGGGGGCAGCGGATCCCTCTTCGACGTCGACGACTTCACCGTCACCACGAGTGCGCAGCCCGCCCGGACCGGCGAGATCAAGGGGATCGGCGGCAAGTGCGTCGACGTCGCAGCCGGGGCCACGGCCGACGGGACGCAGATCCAGCTCTACGGCTGCAACGGGACGCCCGCCCAGAGCTGGACGGTCGGGACGGACCAGACGCTGCGCGCGCTCGGCAAGTGCCTGGACATCAGCGGGGGTGCCACGGCCGACGGCACCAAGGTCCAGCTCTACGGCTGCAACGGCACCGGAGCCCAGAAGTGGGCGCCGCAGACCGACGGCACACTGAAGAACCCGGTGTCCGGCAAGTGCCTCGACGCGGCCGGTGGCTCTTCGGCCGACCGCACCAAGCTCCACCTGTGGACCTGCAACTCCGGTGCCAACCAGAAGTGGATCCTGCCATGAGCCGACTGCACGGGCGCGTCGCCGCCTGGGCCGCGTGCGCCCTGCTCGCCACGGCCGCCCTGCCCACGGCGGTCTCCACGGCCGCCTCCGAAGCCGGATCATCCGCCCCCGCAGGACTCTCCGCCGCTGCCGCCGCCGCCGACCCGCGGTACGACGTCCTGGTCTTCTCCAAGACCGCCGGATTCCGCCACTCCTCCATCGACGAAGGCGTCACCGCCCTGCGCGAGCTGGGCGCCGCCAACAACTTCACCGTGACCGCGACCGAGGACGCGGCCGCCTTCACCACCGCCGGCCTGGCCGGTTACGAGGCCGTCGTCTTCCTCTCCACCACCGGCGACGTGCTCAACAGCGCGCAGCAGACCGCCTTCGAGGGCTACATCACCGGCGGAGGAGGCTACGTCGGCATCCACGCGGCGGCCGACACCGAGTACGACTGGGCCTGGTACAGCGGCCTCGCCGGGGCGCTGTTCAAGTCCCACCCGCAGATCCAGCCGGCCACGGTCAGGGTCGAGGACCGCGCCCACGACGCCACCGCCCACCTCGGCCCCACCTGGCAGCGGACCGACGAGTGGTACGACTACCGCACCAACCCCCGGACCACCGCGCACGTCCTGGCCTCGCTCGACGAGTCCACGTACAGCGGCGGCACGATGGGCGGCGATCACCCGATCGCCTGGTGCAAGGACTACCAGGGCGGGCGTGCCTTCTACACGGGCGGCGGCCACACCGAGGACTCGTACACCGATCCGGCCTTCCGCCGCCATCTGCTCGGGGGCCTGCGCTGGGCATCACGGATGACGGAGGCCGACTGCGGTCCGGAGACGGGCTACACGCCTCTGTACGGAACCTCGGGCACCGCCGGATGGAGGCAGGCCGGACCCGGTTCCTTCATCGATTCGGACGCCACCCTCACCTCCCAGGGCGGTCTCGGCCTGCTGTGGTACCAGGCCAAGGAGTACAAGGCGTACTCCCTGAAGCTCGACTGGCGGCAGGCCGGTGACGACAACTCCGGTGTGTTCGTGGGCTTTCCGGCCTCGGACGACCCGTGGTCGGCCGTCGACAAGGGATACGAGATCCAGATCGACGCGACGGACTCCCCCGACCGCACCACGGGGTCCGTCTACGGCTTCAAGTCGGCCGACCTTTCCACCCGCGACGCGGCTCTCAACCCGCCGGGCGAGTGGAACACCTACGAGATCCGGGTCGAGGGCGAACGCCTCCAGCTCTTCCTCAACGGCCGAAGGATCAACGACTTCACCAACACCGATCCCGTGCGCAGCCTCCAGCAGGGCCACATCGGCCTGCAGAACCACGGCACGGGCGACGACGTCTCGTTCCGCAACGTCCGCATCAAGGAACTCGGCGCCACGACCGGACCCAAGGAGGGCGCGGTCACGGGCGTAGGTGGCAAGTGCCTCGATGTCGCCGGCGGCGCGAGCGCTGACGGTACGCAGATCCAGCTGTGGACCTGCAACGGGTCGGCGGCCCAGAAGTGGACGGCCGGAACGGACCAGACGCTGCGCGCGCTCGGCAAGTGCCTGGACATCAGCGGGGGTGCCACGGCCGACGGCACGAAGATCCAGCTCTACGGCTGCAACGGCTCCGGCGCCCAGAAGTGGGTGCCGCAGGCCGACAGCACGCTGAGGAACCCGCAGTCGGGCAAGTGCCTGGACGCGTCGGGCGCCTCCTCGGCCGACGGGACCAAGGTCCACCTCTGGTCGTGCCACGCCGGCGCCAACCAGAAGTGGGTCCTGCCCGGCTGATCACGCACCCGACTCCGTCGTCACCGCGGGAGGCGGTGACGACGGAACCGGCCGCGGTTGCGGGCCGGTGACGGCGGCGGGGCGCCACGCCGTAGCGCCCCGCCGCCGATCATGCGCACGTGCGGGTCCAGGGCTCGCTCACGCGGAAGGGGTCAGCCGGACCGTCACGATCTGGAACGGGCGCAGCACGAGCGGTACTCCGTCGGCGGTGACGGGCAGGACGGGGCCGTCGGTCAGCGGCCGTTCGAGCAGGTCGGTCACGGTGGCGGTGCGCAAGGGGAATCCTGTGCGCAGAACCGTCGTGGCGCGCCCGCCGAGCGACTCGTAGAGGCGCACGATCACGTCCCCCGAGCGGTCGTCCGCCAGCTTGACTGCTTCGATCACGACACCGCTGTGGTCGGTCCCGGCCAGCGGGGCGACGACGGCCTTGCCGGTGACGGTGCGTTCCGCCAGGTTGAAGCGGTAGCCCTCACGGACTGCGTCCCCGATGTCCGCGCCGATCACCAGGCCGTAGCGCAGCCGGTGTTCCCCCTGGTCGGTGTCCGGGTCCGGGAAGAGCGGGGCGCGCAGGAGCGACAGCCTGACGGTGGTCGTCGTGCCCCCGTCGGGACGCACGTCGTGGGTGACGTCGTGGCCGTAGGTGGAGTCGTTGACCAGGGCCGCGCCCCAGCCCGGCTCCGCGACATGCAGGAAACGGTGGGCGCACATCTCGAAACGGGCCGCGTCCCAGCTGGTGTTGGTGTGGGTGGGCCGCTGGACGTGGCCGAAGGGGATCTCGCTGGTGGAGTGCCCGGCCCGGAGGTCGAAGGGGAAGGATGCCTTGAGGATCTTCTCGCGCTCCCGCCAGTCGACGGCGGTGTCGATGTCGAGTCGGCGGGCGCCTTCCCTCAGCGTCAGCACCTGGCGGATGCTCGACCGGTTGACGCTCCGCACGATCTCGATGGCGTCGCCGCGGGCCGTCACGCCGTCGGCCCGGGTCAGGTCCTGGACTGTGTTGCGGTAGAACGCGTCGATGTCCCAGGCGTCCCACTGGTTGGGGAAGTCCTGGTGCAGTTGGAGCAGGTTGCCCACGGCCCCGGGGGCGAGCGCTTCGCGCCCGGCCGTCAGGTCGTACGCCGACGTGATCAGGCCACGGGCATCGACCGTGATCCGCACCAGTCCGTTGTCCAGGACCAGGCTGCCGTCCGGTCCTGTTCGCACGGGTGTGGTCCGTACAGGTGCGGTGCGGGGGGCGGCACCGAGTGCCGGTACCCCGTCGCGGTTGTGCGGGGCGGCGTTGAAGACGGTGACGGCGCCGTTCGCGTCGGCCGGACCGGCCAGGGCGCGCTGGGCGGTGTCGATGATCTCGTTCAGTTCCCGCGCGACCTCTCGGTGCGCCTGCTCCGTTTCCCGGTGCACCCAGGCGATGGAGGAGCCGGGCAGGATGTCGTGGAACTGGTGGAGCAGAACGGTCTTCCAGACGCGGTCGAGCGCCGCGTACGGATACGGCTCGCCGGTGCGTACCGAGGCGGTGGCCGACCACAGCTCCGCCTCCCGCAGCAGGTGTTCGCTGCGTCGGTTCCCCTGTTTGGTGGCGAGCTGGCTGGTGAGGGTTCCCCGGTGGAGTTCCAGGTAGAGCTCGCCGACCCAGACCGGCGCGTCCGGGTACTCCTCGTGGGCCTTGGTGAAGAAGTCGACGGGGCCCTCCATCGCGACCTTCGCGGAGCCCTCCAGGTCCGACAGCCGCTCGGCGCGTGCCAGCATCTCGCGGGTGGGGCCTCCCCCGCCGTCGCCGTAGCCGAACGGCACCAGGGAGCGGTTGGCGGCTCCCTTGTCGCGGAAGTTGCGTTCGGTGTGGCCGATGTCGCCGCCGGAGAGGTCGCCGTTGTAGGAGTCGACGGGCGGGAAGTGGCTGAAGATCCGGGAACCGTCGATGCCCTCCCACCAGAAGGTGTGGTGCGGGAACGCGTTCGTGGTGTTCCAGGAGATCTTCTGCGTGAGGAACCAGTCGATGCCGGCGAGCTTCATGAGCTGGGGCAGCGCGGCGTTGTAGCCGAAGGTGTCCGGAAGCCACATGTCGCGTGTCTCGACGCCGAACTCCTCCAGGTAGAAACGCTTGCCGTGGACGAACTGGCGGACCAGGGACTCGCCGCCGGAGAGGTTGGTGTCGGGCTCGACCCAGAGACTGCCGGTGGGCAGGAACTGCCCGGTCGCCGCTTTCTCCAGCACCCGGGCATACACCTCGGGGCGCTGTTCCTTGAGCCAGGCCAGTTGCTGGGCCTGCGACATGACGAAGCGGAAGTCGGGGTGGTCGTCCATCAGTGCGGTCACGTTCGAGACGGTGCGGGCCGCCTTGCGGACCGTTTCGCGTACCGGCCAGAGCCAGGCCGTGTCGATGTGGGCGTGGCCGACGGCCGAGATGCGGTGGGCGCCCGCGTGCGCGGGTGCCGAGAGCGCGGGGACCAGCACGGTCCTGGCCTGCCCGGCGGTACCGCTGATGTCCTGGAGGTCGATCACGTCGAGGGCCTTGCCCACCGTGTGCCGGATCTGGGCGCGCCGGTTGGAGTCCTCGGGCAGTTGGTGCATGAGCCCGGACAGCACGTCGAGGTCCTGTACGAGCTCCCAGACCGTCTCGTCGAAGACGGCGAGATCCGTCCGGGCCAGCCGGTAGAGGGGTTCGCCGGGGGGCCCGGTGCGCCCGGCGGCGCCCAGCCATGGGGCGACATCCCCGGCCCGGGTGGGGACGAAGGGGTCGCCGGCGGCGTCGAAGTCGAAGATCAGCGGGTTGGCGGCGGCCTCGATGTGGAACTCGAACTCCTCACCTCCCTGTGCCCGTTCGGCGACGAGCAGCCATGTGTTGCGCGGGTTGAGGGCCTTCACCGGCGTGCCGTCGGCCCGGTGCACGAGCCCTTCGGCGGAGAAGCCGGGCTGGGTGACGCCGAAGCCGAGGTCGAGCACTGCTTCGACCCGTTCCCCCGCCCACTCGGTGGGGACGGTGCCACGGACCCTGAACCAGCTGGTGGACCAGGCCGGGCCCCAGCACTCGCCGGTGCCGACCGGCTCGTAAAGTCCGGCGATGCCCTCGGCCACCGGGACGGGTTCACCGTGGACGTGATGGGCGCTCACCTCCAGCGGGAGGGAGCGGCTGTGGACTGCGGGCCTGAGACGCTGGTCGAGCACCCGGGTGAGCCGGCGTTCGGTCAGCGTGCGGTCGTCGTGCATGGGGACTCCATCGAAAGTTCCGCGCGGTGGGCGGCTTCGGCCCGCCCGGCGTCCGGGTGGCGGCGCGTCCCGGGGACGGCGGACGGTGCGGGGGTTACGGTCGGTCGGTCCCGTACCGGATGACTTCGGTGGGGACCACGGAGCGCCGTGCGGGCAGCGGGTTGCCGGGGCCGGCGTTGATGCGGTCGATGAGCATCTGGCCGGCTCTGCGCCCGATCTCGTCGGCGTCGTAGGACGCGATCGTCAGCGGGAGCCCGAGTACGTCCGCGAGGTCGAAGTCGTCGAAACCGGCCAGGGAGACCGGGACGTCGAGGGTGCGGACTGCCCTGATGGCGCCCTGGGTCAGCCGGTTGTTCGTGCAGAAGAGGGCGGTGGGGGCGTCAGGCTCTCGCAGCAGGGCGGCGGCCGCGCGCTCCGCGGTGGCCACATCGGCCAGTCCGCGGCGGACGTGGCGTTCGTCCGGCTCCAGGCCGGCCGCCTCATGGGCGGCCCAGTAGCCACGGAAGCGTTCGGCGCCCGTGTAGAGCGCGGGCGGGTTGCCCAGGAACCCGATCCGCCGGTGGCCGTCCTCGATCAGCCGGCCGGTGGCCGCCTCTGCCCCGCCGAAGTCGTCCACCAGTACGCAGTCGGCGTCCATTCCCGCCGGGGGCCGGGAGGCGAGGACGATCGGCATCCCGCGCAGCGCTGCCGGTGCCAGGTGGCGGTGGCTTCCGCCCGCCGGCACCACGATCATCCCGTCGACCTGGCGGGATGCCAGGTCCTCCACCAGCCCCCGTTCACGGTCGACCTCTTCGGCGGTGTTGGCGAGCAGGACCCTGAGACCGTGTTCGTAGGCCACTTCCTGGACGCCAAGCGCCAGCCGTGAGTAGAAGGGGTTGGCCAGGTTGGTGACGACCAGACCGATCATCCCGCTCCCGCCGACCCGTAGCCGGCGGGCGGTCTCGTTGCGCCGGTAGCCGAGCGCGTCGACCGCGCTCAGCACCCGCTCCCGGGTGGCTTCG
This sequence comes from Streptomyces sp. NPDC102402, assembly GCF_044765765.1. NCBI lineage: Bacteria > Bacillati > Actinomycetota > Actinomycetes > Kitasatosporales > Streptomycetaceae > Streptomyces > Streptomyces sp. NPDC102402. The sequence goes on along the minus strand of NZ_JBIWKR010000006.1, from coordinate 391,386 downwards.
GTGACGCCGGGATCGTCCTTGAGGACCCGGGAGACGGTCATCGCACTGACCTTGGCACGGGCGGCGACGTCACGCATCGTCGGCATGGCGGGGTCACTCGCTCGGTGCTGCACCACGGCCGGTCCTTCCTTCGTGCCGTAAGCGGGTCTGTGCCGTCGGTGGGCTCCCGGAGCCGCAGGCGCCGTCATTGTAGAGAGTGCCCGGCCCTCGGCGCCGCGAAGGGCATCTCCCCGGCAGCGAGAGGGCCGGGTCCCGCCGGGTCTCCTTCCGTCCGTCGCCCCAGGGCCCAGTACGCGGCCCCGATCAGAGGCGCGTCGTCGGGCCGTCGAGCGGTACGCAGGTCCATCGCGGCGACGATGTCGCCCGCTCCTGGTCCAGCGGCCTCGGCCCCGGTGGTGAGTCCGGCGCGCAGCGCGGGGCCGATGAGGTCCCAGGAGGCGGTCATGGAGCCGCCGACGACCATCACGTCGGGCCGGAACGCCGCGCACCAGGGCGCCAGGGCGCGCCCCAGCGTGGTGAAGCACCCGCTGATCGTCGCCTCGGCGTGCGGGTCCGCCCTGCGGGCCAGGGCGGCGATCGCGCTGACGTCCGGGGTCTCCGCACGGCGGTCAAGACCCGCGGCCCGTGCGTACCGCGCGCGGATCGCCCGCCGCGATATCACCTCCTCCAGCGGAAGTCCGTCGACCGAGATGCGGTGGACCCGGCCTCCGGGCGGAACGGCAAGGCCCTCGGTGACGGGATGCCCGTCGCGCAGGAAGGAGGATCCGACGCCGGTGCCGAGCGTGACGCACACGGACCGGCCCCGCTTCGTGGTGTCCCCGCTGTGGTGCTCCCCGATGGCGAAGGCGTCCGCGTCGTTGAGGAAGCTGATGGCGCGCGGGTGCGGGAGCCGGTCGCGCAGCTCCGCCCCTACGTCGACGTCGTGCAGCGCCTCGAACTTGCCGATGCCCCGGAACCTGCCGATGCCGGCCGCATAGTCGAACGGCCCCGGGACGGCGACACCCCAGCAGGCCCGGGCGGGCGCCGCGAGGTGGCGGGCGGCGTCCGCGAAGGAGTCGAGGATCTCCTCGGCGCCCGCATCGGCGGACACCGGTCTGCGGACGACGGAACCGGTGACCGGCGAACGGGACGTCATGTCCACGAGAGCGGCAGTGACATGGGTCCCGCCGATCTCCAGCACGGGAACCCGGGTCATGACGGTGTCACCAGGGACTTGACGACCTGCACGGGCCCCGTCCCGACGGGGTGGAGGCGGTAGGCTCCCACCCCGGCCGGCACGGTGAGGGTCTCGGCGAAGGCCAGTTCGTGGAGGCGGCCTCCGGCTGTCTCCACCACCACGCCGTCACCCGCGGCGACGTTGAGGATGTGGAAACGCCCCTCGGTGTCGTCCTCGGCCGGGCCCGATCCGTCGAGCACGAGGCGGTGGACCCGGTAGAACATCTCGGGCAGGGCGCCGATGACCTCTTCACGCCAGCCCGCGCCCTCGCGAAGGGTACGGGGCCGCTGGACGAGGTCCTCGCCGACATCGGGGCCGCGCCGGCCGGAATCGAGGTTGGCGAATGCGTGCCCGTGGGACAGCGGCCTGGGCACCCCGGAGGTGGAGCGGCGCAGCCAGTCGTAGAGGCGCAGCGAGTAGAGGTAGGGCGTGGCGCTGATCTCCAGCACGAGGTTGCCCGCGCCGGAGGCGTGCGGGGTTCCGGCCGGGATCATGAACAGCTGGCCGGGGTCGGCGGGGAACGTCTGGACGTGGTCCTCGACGCGCAGGGGCGTGCCGTGCGCCGCCGACGCCTCCACCTCCTTGCGCAGGATGTCCATGTCCGCACCCTGCCGCAGCCCGAGGTAGACCTGGGATCCGGGGTCGCCGGCCGTGATGTAGTAGGTCTCGTGCTGGGTGTAGGGCCAGCCGAAGGTGTCCCGCATGTACTGCTCCTGCGGGTGACAGTGCAGGGAGAGGTTGCCTCCGCCCACGGTGTCGAGGTAATCGAAGCGGATCGGGAACGAGGTGCCGTAGCGCTGGTGCACTTCCGCGCCGAGGAACTCCTCGGGGTGCAGGACGCACAGGAGCTGGAAGGGCAGTTCCACCTGTGCCCCGGCGTCCTGGCCGACGAGGACGCCCGCTTCGGGGGCGATCAGCTCGTAGCCGAGGGCGGTGTTGCCGTCCTCGGACTCGAAGCCGAGCTTCTCGGCGGCCCACTGTCCGCCCCAGGGGGTGGAGTTGAAGTAGGGACGGGTGCGTACGGGCTGCCGTGCGAGGGCTGCGAGGGTAGCCCGGACCTCGTCGCCGGCCAGGGACGCCGGGGCCTTCGGGTCCTGTACGTCGATCCACCGGTCGATCCTGGGCGCGAGAGCGTCACGGTGGCGGTCGGTGACAGGCCAGTCGGTGTAGAAGAGACTGCGCAGTTCGCCCGGTGTGTTCGGGCGGCCGAGGTTGGCACCCACGGGAAGCGTCCCGGAGGCGACAGCGCTCTCCGCGTACCGCTTGGGCAGGTCCGCCCACCAGATCAGATCGGGTGAGCAAAGGGCCGCGCCGGGGCCGAACACCAGCAGGACGCCGTTGTCGGGACGCTCCGCCGACGGCCGGCACTCGAAGAGGTCGGCCATCTCGAACTCGGCGAGCGGCAGGAAGAAGGCGTCGGCCCCGGCGTCCGGGACGCACAACCGCTCGACGGCCGCCGCCGACCACCGCTCGCGCACGTCCAGGACGGCCACCTCGACGGACCTCGCACGCAGTGCTGCGGCGATCCCCCGGGCGGCCCCGTCCCAGTCCAGGGCCGCGGGCCCGTCCACGGCCAGGACGACGGGCCGGGCGGGCAGGGTCGCGACCGCGTCGTTCCAGCCGGCGACCACGGTGCCTACTGCCGGGTAGCGGGGGTCGCGTTCATAAGGGCGGGGCTCTGAGTGCACAGGTTCTCCTGACGGGACGAGCGGGCAACCGAGGGGATGGTATCGATAACAACGACGACGAACAAGAGAGCTGACGGCTTCTCAGGCATACCAGCAGCTAGACACAGGTTCTCTGCGGATTCTTGGGGCGAAGTCTTGTTTCGACCTCATGGTGTCGTTAACATCCTGGCAATCCGAACCGCCGCTGCCGTGCGGTACGGCGAGATCTCTCGGAGGGCCAAGCCCCTCACCCACCACACCCCCAGAGCCAGGGATCCCTTCCAGGGTCCCGAGGGAAGGGAATCCATGAGATCAACCGGCGGGGCGACACAGTGGTCGTCCCACCCAGTGGGCCGCCGCAGCGTCCTGGCGACCCTCGGAGCGGGCGGTGCGGCCGCACTGGCCGGCTGCGCCCGGGGCGACAGCACCGCGGTGCGGCCCGGCACCACCACTCTCGCCAACGACAACGCCACCTGGGACCAGGGGTACGTCGCGGCCGGGCGGGAACTGAAGAAGCTCACCGGCTGTGCGCTGCGTCCGCTGTCCAACCCCAACCCCACCTCGTACAGGCAGGTCACGCAGATCTCGCTGCAGACGACCAAGGCCACCGACATGATCAAGTGGGCTTCCGGCTACTTCCTCAAGTCGCTGGCCCGCACCGGGGAGCTCAGCGATCTCTCCTCCCTGTGGACCGACTACGAGCGCAAGGGCTGGGTCACGTCGCAGGCCCGTGAGCCGATGTCGTACCGCGGCTCCGTATACGGGATACCGCTCTACGAGTCGTACTACGTCCTCTTCTACAACACGGCCGTCTTCCGCAAGCACGGGCTGCGGGCTCCCGACACCTGGGAGGAGATGCTGCACAACGCCGAGGTACTGAAGAAGGCCGGTGTCACCCCGTTCGTGGCCACCCAGGCCGGCAACTGGCCCGCGTACGAGTGGTTCCAGGAACTGGTCAGCAAGGTGGACCCGGAGTTCTACGCGGAGCTGATCACGGGAAAGGCGAGCTACACCGACCCGCAGGCGAAGCAGGCCCTCCAGATCTGGCGCGACTTCATGAGCAAGGGCTGGATGACCGCGGCGGACTTCGACCAGAACAACGGCCCGGCCGCCCTCAAGGCCGGCCGGATCGGCATGTTCCTGCACGGTTCCTGGCAGTCGCAGGGGATAGCCGCCACCGGAATGAAGCCGGGCGTCGACTTCGACGCCTTCGTCATGCCACCCGTCGCCGCGTCCACCCGCCGCTCCGTCATCACCGAGTCCGGGGTGCTCGCGGTACCGCGCAAGGCCGTCTCGCACGACGCGGCCATGGCCAACGCGGCGAACTGGCTCGACCCGAAGGTCCAGAAGGTGTGGACCGACTTCCTCCAGGACTCCTCGGCCAACCCGCTCTCACGACCGGGCAATCCGGTGATCGCCGGGCTCAAGGACCGGGCGCTGAAGGAACACTGGACACTGCTGCCCCGCTACGGCGAGTCGGGCCCGCCCAACCTCATCCAGGGAAACACCGACGACTTGGGGGGTTTCATGACCGGGGCCTCCTCATCCGACGCCACGCTGCGCAGCATGGCGGGCCGGGCCACGAAGGAGTGGGCGGCGTGGGAGAGGGACGAGTCATGAGTTCCTCCCTCGACCAGCGCCGGTCGCCGCTTCCCGGCCCTCAAGCCTCGCCCGGGCCGCGCCCGGCGGTCTCCGCGTCCGCCCGGCGGCCCCCGCGCCGGCTGCGGGACAGGGTCGCCGGCGCCGGATTCCTGGCTCCCGCCGTCGTCCTGGTGGGCGCGCTGCTCCTTGCCCCGTTCGCCGCCACCGTCTACCGGAGCCTGTTCGACGACCGCCGGGTCTCCGGGTTCGCCGGTCTCGACAACTACGCCCTCTTCCTCAACGACCCGGTGCTGACCCGGTCGATCCAGAACACCCTGATGTGGGTGGTCGGAACGGTCGTGCTGCCGCTGGTGCTGGGCCTCGCCATCGCCGTGATGACCGACGGTGCCCGGTGGTCCCGGGTGGCACGGCTGGTCGTGGTCCTGCCCTACGCGCTGTCCGGTTCGGCCGTCGCGGTCGTGTGGAACTTCGTCCTCAACACCGACGGCGCCGCGAACCAGGTGCTCAAGGCGTTCGGCATGGGTTCGTTCGCCCAGGGCTGGCTGCTGGAGTGGCCGGGCAACACGCTGGTGATGATCGTCGCCAACACCTGGCAGTCGGCCGGCGTGGCGGTGATCCTCTTCCTGGTCGGCCTCCAGACCATCCCGCCGGAGACCCTCGAGGCGGCTTCCCTCGACGGGGCGGCGGGCTGGCGGAAGTTCTGGTACGTCGTGCTGCCGCAGCTGCGGACCGTCTCCGTCATCGTCGTCGGCACCAGCCTGGTCAACGGCCTGAAGTCCTTCGACCTGATCTGGGTGCTCACCCAGGGCGGGCCCGGCCGGCAGTCGGAGACACTCGCGGTCTCGATGTACCAGGAGACGTTCCTCGCCCTGCACCCGGGGGCGGGCGCGGCGGTCGCGGTCGTGCTCACCGCGATCGTGCTGATCGCCTCGTGGTTGTACCTGCGGCGCCAGCTGACCCCGAAAGGCGACTGAACATGTCCACCACCCGCACCGGCCGCGCCCCGCGAAGGCGGCCCACCCCGGGCCGGATCGTCCGCAACACGACCCTGGTGGTCATCTCCCTGATCTGGGCCCTGCCCACCTGGCTGCTGCTCGTCAACGCCCTGGTCCCGGCGGCGGACTACGGCGGCACGCCGCACTGGTGGCCGCAGGGGTTCGGCCTCTTCGACAACATGTCGCAGGCCTGGACGAAGGCGGACCTCGGCCCCTCCATGGGCAACAGCCTGCTCTACGCCGTCACCAGTGCCGCCGCCGCCATCGTCGTGGCCACCACCGCCGCCTTCGCGACCGTCATCATGCCGGTACGGCACAAGGCGCTGTGGTTCTGGCTGATCTACTCCGGGACGCTGCTTCCGCTCCAGGTCTTCCTGCGGCCACTGTTCCTCGCCTACGCGGACACCGGTCTCTACGACGCCCAGTTCGGTCTCTTCCTGGTGTACGTGGCGATCGCCATCCCGTTCGCGTACTTCATCATGCGCAACTTCGCGCTGACGCTGGCACCGGAGATCATCGAGGCCGCCCGGATGGACGGCGCGTCGTGGTGGCGGGTGTTCTGGCAGATCCACGTGCCGCTGTCCAGGTCCGCCATGGTGGCCGCCTTCGTCTTCCAGTTCGTCTCCGTCTGGAACGACCTGCTGTTCGGAATCACGCTCTCCACCAGCAAGAACATCCGCCCGGTGATGGCCGCGCTGGCCGACCTCCAGGGCAACTACTCCAACGTGGGACCGCCTGTGGTGCTCGGCGGCGCACTCCTGGTCTCGCTGCCGACCGTCGTCCTGTTCTTCTCCGCGCAGCGCTTCTTCGTCAGCAGCCTCAAGCTGCACGGCTGAGCCGAGTCCCGGCCACCGCCACCGTTCCACCTTCCCGAAAGGCAGACCATGGTGAAGACTCCCGTACGCGCCGCACTGGCCCTCGCCGTCCTCTCCGGAGCACTGTGGGCGAGTCCCGCCGCCGCGGCCGGCGATGACCGGCAGACACCGGCATCCGCCTGGGCCCACCGCGCCGAAGTCACCTACGACGCGCTGCAGCAGCACCTCTACCAGGGCCCTCGGTCCCGCGGCCTGTACCTGGAGAAGACACCGCTCAAGGAAGGGGAGAACCCCCACTCCTACCTCTGGCCGCTGCGTGAGGCGGCCGCCGCCACCGTGGACATGTCCGAACTGCCCGGCATCGGCGCCCGCTACGAGCGTGACGCCGCCGAGCGCTTCACCACGCTGCGGCTGTACTTCGACCCCCGCGACGGCCGCCCCGGCTACGACTCCTACCTGCCCGCGCCGCTCGGTCAGGGCGGGGACGTCTTCTACGATGACAACGCTGTCGTGGGGCTCTCCTTCCTCGACCAGTACCGGGCCACCGGCGAGGAGCTCTACCTCGACCGGGCTCGGGAGACCTATGCGGTCGTCAGCCGCGGCTGGGACGAGGATCCGGCCAAGCCCTGCCCCGGAGGCATGCACTGGGTCGACTCCCCGGACAACACCATGCGCGCCGCCAACGTCACGGGACTGGCCGCCCAGCTCGCCGCCGAGCTCTACACCCTCGATCACGACGAACGGCTCCTCGCGAGTGCGAGGCAGTGGTACGCGTGGAACTGGTCGTGCCTGCGTCGGTCCCCCGGCCTGTACGACAACAGCCGTGACGACGACGGCACCGTGAACACGGCCCTGTGGTCGTACAACTCCGGCGCCATGATCGGCACCGCCACAACGCTCTACCGCGCGACCGGGGAGCGGAGCTACCTCGACCGTGCCGTCGAGGACGCGCAGGGTTCACTCGCGTACTGGAAGCAGGGCGACCGGCTGCACGACCAGCCGGCGATCTTCAACGCCTTCTACTTCGACAACCTCCGCATCCTGGACGAGGTGCGGCCGGACCCCGCCTACCGGGCCGCGGCCGCCACGTACGCCGAGCGGACCTGGAAGGAGAACCGGACACCGTCCGACGGTCTGTTCCGATTCCAGCCCTCCGGCGGCGGCGACCACGCCCCCCAGGCGCAGGCCGAGACACTCGAACAGTCCGCGATGGTGCAGATCTTCGCCGGTCTCGCCTCCGACCGCTCCTGACCCACCCCGCTCCCGAGCAGCATGTCCCGGCACCACACACGAGTGGAGATCTCTCCCATGCCCCGCCCCGCACTTGCCCGTCCCTCCTGGTGGGACTCGAACATGGCCCGAGACATCCTGCGCGACCGCGGGGTGTCCGCCGAGGGGGCTCTCGGCGGGCACCCCGTCAGGTTCTCCTGCGAACCTCTCCTGCGCCATGACGGCGCGGGAGGCCTCCTGCAGTCCGTGCGTGTCACGGCCGGCCGGCCGGTCACCCGCGCCCTCGTCACCACCGTCTCCGGCAGCGTCCTGCGCTGCGACGTGCTGCCGGGGCCGGGCACCGACACCCGGCTGCTGGTCCCGGAGGTGGACGCTCCCACACCGGTCCTGGTCGGACTGCCTGAACTCGCCGACGGGGAGAGCGTCGAGGTACTGCTGACCCCTCAACGCCACTGGACTCTGCACCTGGTCCAGCACGCCCATCTGGACATCGGCTACACCGACCCTCAGAGCACCGTACTGGCCGAGGGACGCAAGTACCTCGACTCCCTGCTGGAACTGTGCCGCACCACCGACGACTGGCCCGAGGAGTCGAAGTTCCGCTGGGCGGTCGAGGGATACTTCAGCTATGAGAACTGGTCGCAGAACCGGCCGGCGCGCATGGTCGCGGAGTTCCTGGACCGGGTACGCGAAGGGCGCATCGAGCTGACCGCGATGCCCTTCAATCTGCACACCGAGACCTGCTCCACCGACGAGCTGCACGAACTGCTGCGACCGATACGCGAGTTGCGGGACAAGTCGGGTATCGACATCACCACGGCCATGCAGACGGACGTGCCGGGGCAGGTCGTCGGGCTGCCCGACGTCCTCGCCGACAGCGGGATCCGCTACCTGTCGGTGGCCCACAACTGGGCAGGGCGGGCGGTGCCGCACCACGTCGGCGGCCAGGACCTTCCCCGTCTGTTCCGCTGGCGGGCGCCGAGCGGCCGTGAGGTGCTGGTCTGGCGTACCGACACCCCCCACGGCCTCGCCTACATGGAGGGCTCGATCATCGGGTTCGACGAGTCCTTCGACCGCGTCGACGACCTGCTGCCGAACTACCTCACGGCCCTGGCGAACCACCAGTACCCGCACGAGGGCCGGGGCATCCCCGGATTCCCCGTCCTGGACGAGGAGTTCAAGGGGGACCCCTACCCCTGGGACATCCTGCACCTGCGGGTCCTGGGCAAGTTCGCGGACAACGGGCCGCCGCGCCGCATCATCGCGGACACCGTGCGCCGCTGGAACGAGGAGTGGGCCTTCCCCGTCCTGCGCACCTCGCGCAACGAGGACTTCTTCAAGGACGCCGAGGAGCGGCTCGGCGACCGGATCGAGACGTACGAGGGCGACTGGACGGACTGGTGGGTCGACGGCGTCGGCGCGGGTGCCGTGCCGCTGGCCGCCACGCGCGACGGACAGGCGGCGCTGGCCGACGCCCAGACTCTCGCGGGCCACTCGGAGATCCTGGGAGCACCGGACGCGGCCCGGATCACCCGCGCCACACCGCAGGTGTACCGCGCCGCCTCCCTGTTCAACGAGCACACCTGGGGCGCCGGCGACCCCTGGACGCACGGCGACCACGGTCACGCCTCAGGTGAGCGGCAGTGGCACTGGAAATACGCCCAGGCCCTGAGCGCCCACGACGGGGCGCACACCCTGCTGGACGCCGCGAACGCGGCCCTGGGGGAACGTCTCGCCCCGCGCGAGGGGACGCTCGCCGGCTACTACGTCGTCAACACGTGCAGCTGGGAACGGTCCGAGTCGGTCCGGCTCTTCCTCCCCGAGAGCACCGTGTCCCTCGCCGACCCGGTGCGGGTCGTCGACTCCCGCACGGGCATGCCGCTGGAGGTGACCGAGGAGGAGCAGAGCAACGAACTCCACCGGGCGGCTGGTCGTTTCCTGCTGTTCCGGGCGGTCGGTGTGCCGGCCCATGGAGCCGTACGGGTGGACATCGAGCCCTCGCCCGCCCCCTCGGCCGCACCGCCGGCCGAGGCCGGCACCCCGGACGACGTCTCCACGGTCCTGGAGAACGAGTTCCTGCGCGTCCACGTCGATCTGAGGTCCGCGTGCATCGACTCCGTCCTGGACAAGCGGACGGGCGGCGAACTGGTCCGTCAGGACGCGACCGTCGGCCTCAACGGATATGTGTACGACGAGTACGCCACGGCCGGCGGGTTCAACCACCAGTCGAGCAAGACCACGGCGGACGACTCGATGCACCTGCTTGCCACACGCAGGACGGCACCCCCGGCGGCCCTCGTGGAACGGGTGTCGGACGCGACCGGCGAGACGCTGGTCTACGAGTGCGCCCCGGCGGGCACCCGGCGGCTCAGGGTCAAGGTCCATCTTCCGCACGCGTGTGCCCGGATCGACCTGGAGAACCGGATCGACAAGGCCGCGACCCTGACGAAGGAGAGCGCGTTCTTCGCCTTCCCCTTCGCTATGCGGTCCCCGGTCGTACGGATGGAGGCGACCGGTGGAGTCACCGGGACGGGGCTGCCGACGGTGCCCGGTTCGGCCCGGCACATGCGGGCCGTACGCCGCTGGGTCAGCCTCCAGGAGGAGGGCACGACCGCCGCGCTGGCCACCCAGGACGCACCGCTGATCCAGGTGGGCGGGATCGCCATCCCCTATGTGCCGTACCCGCAGTCGCTGGCGCAGGAGGAGCCGGGCACGGTGTTCTCGTGGGTCCACAACAACATCTGGGACACCAACTTCCCTTCGGAGCAGGCCTTCGACCACGTGTTCCGCTACAGCGTCGGGTGGGAGGACGCGGAAGTCCCCGGTGGCGCGGTGCTCGGCATGCGCACGGCCGCTGTGGGCAGCCGGCCCCTGGTGGCGGTACGTGCCGGCCGGCCGGCCGAACCCGACCCCGGTACCTCATACGCGCTCCTGGCCGTCGACGACCCGCGGGTGCGAGTCGTCGGCCTGACCGTGCCCGAGCCGGGGCGCGTGCTCGTACGCCTGCAGTCCTTCGCCGAGGAGCCGGTCACCTGCCGCATCACTCCGGGCTTCCCCGTCACCGGGGCCGTGTCCGCCGACTACCTCGGCGCCCTGGGCACCGCCCTGCACGCCGGGCCGGGCGGTGCGCTGCGGGTCCCGGTACCCCGCCTCGGGACCACGGCGGTGTCGCTGACGTGCGGGGACGCGCCGGAGCTCCGGGGGTGACGGCCGCGGCCCCGGTTCCGAACGCCCTCGTGACGTCCGCGGGGTGTCAGGACAGGGCTGTCGCCCCCTCTCCGCGGTGAGTCAGGGGGGTGGCGCGTCGCGGACGGAGCACGCGCCACCCCCGGCAGGGGCATCGTCGGCCGAACACCTCGGGAAGATCGTCGGACACCACGGGTCCGGTACCCCTCCCCGCGCGCGTGTGCGGCGGACGAGGTACGTCAGCGGGTCACGCCGGCTCGATGCGGGAGACGCTGCCGCCGATGGCGAGGACATACAGCTCGCCGTCTCCGCCCTCCACGAAGGAGATGACCTCGCCGCCCTGGACTCCGAGGTCACCCTCGCCGGTGACCTCGCCGTTCTCGATCCGCAGGGTGCGGATCGTGCCGTCGCAGTAGTCGCTGAAGACGTACTGCCCCTTGAGGTCCGCGATGGCGTCGCCGCGGTAGACGTAGCCGCCGGTGACCGAGCAGCCGAGGCCGGTGCGGTCGTACTCGTGGACCGGGGGCACGTGGTTCGCGGGCTCGGTACCTCCGCGGAAGGGGTGGTTGCCCTCCATCGAGGACCAGCCGTAGTTCTCGCCGCCCTTGCTCGCGGCGGGAGCCCAGTTGATCTCCTCCCAGTCGCTCTGGCCGACGTCGCCGATCAGCAGGTCACCCGTGCCCGCGTCGAAGGAGAAGCGCCACGGGTTGCGCAGCCCGTACGCCCAGATCTCGCCCTTCGCCGTCGGATCGCCCACGAACGGGTTGTCCGCCGGAATGGCGTACGGGTCGCCGCCGCCGGGATCGATGCGCAGCAGTTTGCCGAGCAGCGTGTCGAGTTTCTGCCCGTTGCCGTGCGGGTCACCGCCCGATCCGCCGTCGCCGAGGCCGATGTAGAGGTATCCGTCGGGGCCGAACTTGAGGTCGCCGCCGTTGTGGTTCGAGTACGGCTGGGTCTGTGTGAGAACGGTGCGTCGGGTGTCCGCCTGGATCGCGCCGTCCCGCACGGCGAACTCGTCCACCGTGCTGGTGCCTTCGAGGTCCGTGAACGAGATGTAGAAGTGGGCGAAGTCCGGGTCGAACGCCACGCCCAGCAGGCCCCGTTCGCCGTCGGTGGTCGTCTGGTCAGAGATGTCCAGGACGGGATCGCCGAGCCCCTGGGCGCTCAGAACCCTTACGGTTCCCGCGCGTTCGGCGATCCAGAGCGTGCCGTCCGGCCCGGCGGCGCCGGCTGAGGGGCTCGTGGCCCGGGCGACTTCGTTGAGGACCACCGACGCCCGTTGCTGTGGGTCGGCCGACGCCGTGGCGAGAGCCACGGACGCGGCAAGGCAGGCAGTGCCGATGATCGCGGTGATTCTGGTGCGTACGTTCACCGTGGCCTCCTGGAGGCGGTGAGTGGGGGGAGGGCAGCCGGCCGCTCCGGACGGAGTCGAGTGGGCATCGTCCTCACCGGCACGCAACCGGGGTGGGGAGACGGCGTGCCGCCGGCACGCACGAGGATAAGCGGACTGGGCCGACTTGGCCTAGACCACAGGAGACATTCTCTCTCCGCGCCGGACCGCCCGTGCGCTTCAGCGCGGACCCGTCTCGGTGGCGGTCCCTCCGGCACCCGGCTGGAGGTCGCACCGTGCGGGATCACGCGTGCCGTCCGTGCCCCGCAGCGTCACCGTCGCCGTGCCCTGAGCGCTCTCCGCGAACGCCACCGTGCAGACGAGTTGCCACTCGGCGGGCCGGCTGAGCCCGCCGAGCGGGGCCGCCAGGGCGACGTCCACGCCGTCGTCGGACACCTTTACCGCAGCCGGGTCGGGCAGCGACGCGTCGTTGACGAGGCCCGCCCGCTTCTCCGCCTCGTTCGGTCCTGCCAGCAGCGCGCTGATGGTCTTCTCCGTGGCGGGCAGGGCGGCCTCCTCACCTTCTTCCGGGCCCTGCTGTTCCCCGGGAAACTGACTCTCGCCGACGGTCCGGGGAACAGGCACCAGCACGGCGTCCGGGGAGAGGAAGAACAGGAGCATCCGCACCTGACGGGCGGGGAGGACGTCGACGGTCGCGGCGCTTCCCGCGCCGATGACGTCTGTCTCCTGGATGCCACAGGCCGTGAGGGGGACCCAGGCCGCGAGCAAGGCCGCCGTGCGCAGGCGCATCCTCATGCCGGCGCCCTCTCCGTGTCGTCGTCGCGTGACGGATCCGCCCACGCGGTCGCCCTGTCGGCGGGGTTCACTCATGCCGTTGCCTCGCGTGTCGTGGCGGATCCGTCCATGCCGTTGCCTCGTCCGTCCCCGGTGGGCCCGCCCAGGGGGATCTCGACCGTGAAGACGGCACCGCCGTCCGGTCCGTTCCCGGCCCGGACGGTGCCGCTGTGCAGTCGGACGTTCTCCTGGGTGATCGCCAGGCCCAGACCACTGCCCGCCGACCTGGTGCGGGCCGCGTCCGCCTTGTAGAACCGGTCGAAGATGTGGGGCAGTACCTCCGGCCGAATGCCGGGCCCGCTGTCGCAGACTTCGACGACCAGCACGCTCGCCCCGTCGGCGGAGGCCCGCGTGCGCAGGCGGACCGTGACCGGCTCCGCGCCGTGCCGCAGTGCGTTGCCGACGAGGTTGGCGACGACGACGTCGAACCGGCGTGGATCGAGACGGGCCCGGATCCCGTCCGGCAGTTCCGTGCGAACGCGCTCGTTCCAGCGCCGGTGCAGGAGGGTTCTGCCGATGGTCTCCGCGACGTCGATCTCGTCCGTGTTGAGCTCGGCCGCACGTGCGTCGAAGCGGGAGATCTCCATCAGGTCCTCCACCAGCACCGCCAGTTTGACGGTCTCCGCACTGATCAGCCGTACGGCCCGTGCCGTATCCGGGTCGAGGCCGTCCGCGTCCTCGTCGAGCACCTCGGTGACGGCGAGCATCCCGGCGAGCGGGGTGCGCAGCTCGTGCGAGACGTCGGAGGCGAACCGACGGGCGCGGGCCTCCGCCTGCTGCAGTTCGTCGACCGACTTCTCGAGCTGGCCCGCCGACTCGTTGAACGTACGCGCCAGGTCAGCCAGTTCGTCGCTCCCCGAAACCTTGATCCGTGCGTCGAGCCGGCCACTGCCTATCGAGCGGGCCGCCTCGCGCAGCTCACGGACCGGGCGCAGCACACCGCGGGCGGCGATCAGCGCGGGCACCAGCGCGATGGCGAGTCCGGGCATGGCCCCGTCGCGCGCGGCGGTCACCAGGGCCTCGACGTCCGCCTGCTCCTCGCTCATCGGCATCACGGCGTACAGGACGAGCCCCGTCGGCAGGGTGCCCGCCCCGCCGGTCCTCGTCAGGACAGGCACCGCGATCGTCAGATACGGGACACCGTTCTTCACGACCCTCTCGAAGCTGGCGTGCGACGTCGTGAGGGCGGTGCGGCGGAGGTCGGGGGTGATCACGGTGGAGGTGGGGCGGGTGCTCGACGAGACACGCAGCGAACCGTACTCGGCGAAGACGATCCACGGGTGCGGCTTCGCCTTGCTCGCGAGGACGAACAGCAGCTCGCGCAGTGACACCGGTTCGACGGGGAGCGAGGGTGCGAGCGTCTCCACCTGCTCGCGGAAGGACGCGACCGCGGTGTCCTGGGCACTGACGAGGACGGCGCTGCGTGCCTCACGGTAGGTGAGCGCCGCGGTCGTGCCCGCGCTGACGGCGGCGACCAGGAGGAACGCGAGGACGAGGCGCGTACGCAACCCGGAGGTGGCGATCCGGCGCACGCGTCTCGCCGGGGCGGCGTTCACAGGGGTCCGAAGCGGTAGCCGAAGCCCCGCAGGGTCTGTATGTAGCGCGGGCTGCCCGGGGTGTCCTCGATCTTGTTGCGCAGTCTGCGGACGCAGGCGTCGACGAGACGGGCGTCGCCGTGGTAGCTGTGCTCCCACACGTGCTCGAGCAGTTGCTGCCGGCTGAACACCTGCTCCGGAGCGGCCGTCAGGTGGAGGAGCAGTTTCATCTCGGAGGGTGCCAGGGCGAGGCGTTCGCCGGACTTGGTGATGGTGAGGCCGACGCGGTCGACGGCGAGGTCTCCGTGGAACTCGACGGCCGGCCGGCCGCCGCCCGGGGCCTCCATCCTGCGGAGCACCGCGCGGATGCGGGCCTCGATCACCTCGGTGCGGGCCGGTTTGACGATGTAGTCGTCGGCTCCGGCCTCGAGGCCGATGACGACGTCGAAGTCGTCACCTCGGGCGGTGAGCATGATGATGGGCAGCTGGCTGTCCTCCCGCACCCGGCGGCAGACCTGTACCCCGTTCATCCCGGGCAGCATCAGGTCCAGCAGCAGCAGGTCCGGCCGGAACTCCCGGAGGGCGGCCAGTCCGGCCTCCCCGGTGGCGACCGCGCGGACCTCGTGGCCGCGGCGGCGCAGTCCCAGCTCGACGCCTTCGCGCACGGAGGGGTCGTCTTCGATCAGGAGCACGCGGGGCATGTGCGGGGAGTCCCTGGGGGTCGTGGTGAACGGGTCAGGAAGGTCAACGCCCGCGGAGGGCTTCGCGGTTCCGCGCGCGTCAGCGCCGGAGGCGGATCCGGGCGGACGCACCGGTGACGAGGGTGTCGACCTCGGCGAGGCGTAGAGGGCGGGCGAGCAGGAGGAAGACCGCCGCGACGGTGAGCGCGCCGGCTCCGGCGGCGACGGCCGGCCCGGCAGGGGCCGCCGCCCTGGCCGCGCCGAGACCGAGCAGAGTGGCGGGCACGGCGGCGGCGAGCAGCCTGGCCTGAGCGGCAACGGTGGCGGAGCGCAGGAGCCGTGGGCGGGCCGGTGCGGCGCCGGGTGGGCCTGCGGGGTCCTCGCCGGGCGTCAGCCGACGGTGCAGCACCAGCGCGGTCACGGCCCAGCCCACGAACAGCGCGAGTGAGTAGCCGCCCGCCATGCCGGTGACCGCCCAGCGGGCGGGCAGGAGTTGGTACGCCGCCCACGACAGCGCCGCGTTGAGACCCGCGGTCATCAGGTTCAGCAGAAACGGGGTGCGCGTGTCGGACAGGGCGTAGAAGGAGCGGGACAGCACGTACTGGCCGGAGAAGGCGATCAGCCCGGGGGCGAATGCCATCAGGATCCCGGCAAGTACGGCGATGTCCTCCGGTCCCGTCCTGCCGTGCTGGAAGACGAGCGCCGTCGCGGGGTGTGCCAGGGCGAGCAGCGCACACGCGGCGGGCACGATCAGGGCTCCGCTCGTGCGCAGCGCGTATCCCGCGTCCCGCCGGACCGCCGCCGTGTCACCGTCGGCCGCTGACCGGCTCATCCGCGGCATCAGCGCCGTCACCAGGGAGACCGTGACGATGCCGTGCGGCACCATCCAGAGCGTGTACGCGTTGTTGTACGCGCTGAACCCCGCGCCCTCGATCCGCTCGGCGGCCGCTCGGGCACCGGCGGAGGTCGCGAGTCGGGTGGTGACCCAGTAGGCGGCCTGGTTGCTGAGCACCAGGAGCACCAGCCAGCCCGCGGAACGCAGTGGTCGGGTCAGGCCGCTGCCGCGCCAGTCGAAACGCGGCCGGTAGCGGAACCCCGCGGCCCGCAGCGACGGAAGCAGGGCGAGCGCCTGGACGACGATCCCGGCCGTGGTGCCCCACCCGAGCAGCGCCCGCTCCCCCGTGGACAGGTCCCCGCCCGCGCCGGTCGCCAGGTACAGGCCGAACACCGCTATGACCACGACGTTGTTGAGGACCGGCGTCCACATCATGGCGCCGAAGCGGCCCCGCGCGTTGAGCACCTGCCCGAGCAGGGTGAACAGGCCGAGGAAGAAGATCTGCGGCAGGCAGTACCGGGCGAACGCGACCGTCATCGCGTGCTGCTCCGGCGGGTAGTCCGAGTAGAGCCCGACGATCGCCGGCGCCGCCCACACCGCCGTTCCCGTCAGTACGAGCAGTGCCAGCACGCACAGGGTGAGCAGTCGGTCGGTGTAGGCCGTGCCCCCGTCCGCGTGCTCCTTGGCCGCCCTCACCAGTTCCGGTACGAAGACCGCGTTGAGCGCACCGCCCAGCAGCAGGATGTAGACGATGGTGGGGGCCGTATTGCCCACCGCGTACCCGTCGGCGACCATCCCGAGGCCGAGCGCGGCCGCGACGACCGCCGACCGCAGGAATCCGGTGGCGCGGGAGACGACCGACCCGGCTGCCATGATCGCGCCACTGCGCAGTGCGGACGACTGCTTCGGCAGGGGGTCGGTGGCGGCGGTGGTCATCGTCGCGCCAGGTAGGTCTGAAACGCGCGGTACAGCGCGTGATTGGTGGTGCCGTCCAACGCTCTCTCCCACTCCCCCAGGGTTTCGACGACCTCGCCGCCGGTGCCGAGCTTCCAGCGCAGCAGCCCGTACGGACGGTCGTCGGGGTCGAGCGTGGAGGGTACCCCGCGCATGTCGTAGACGTCGGCGCCGAGTGCCTGCGCATCGAGCAACATGCGCCACTGAAGCAGGTTGGAGGGCCGGACCTCGCGGCGGTGATCGGCGGAGGCACCGGTCTGGTACCAGATCCGGCGGCCGAAGCGGATCATGGTGTGGGCAGCGAGGATCTCGCCCTCGTGACGGGCGAGGTAGAGCCGCATTCGGCCCGGTTCCTCCGCGTTGAGGACGGCGTACTGACGCTCGTAGTACTCCGGGGACCGGCCGAGGCGGAAGCCGTCGCGCTCCTCGGTGACGCGCAGCAGCCGGTAGAACTCCGGAAGGTCCGCCGCGCTGCCGACGACCACCTCGACGCCCGACTTCTGCGCCCGGCGGACGTTGCGCCGCCACTCCTGGTTGAGCCCCGCCCACAGGTCCCGCTCCGTACGCCCGGCGAGCGGAATCCGGAAGACGTGGCGCGGCTGCGCGTCCTCGTCGTCCTCGCCACCGCACCGCTTCCAGCCCCGGGCCCGGAGCCGTTCCGCGACGGCTGTGCCCAGCGGATCCACCTCGCTCGCGAGGACGTCGGAGAGCCTGCGGCCGGGCCCGGTAGCCGATTTGAGACGTGCCCCGTCCCAGCGGCGGTACGCCGGTGAGGGCCCGATCCGTACGGCGAACACTCCGGACGCGCGCAGGTGCTCCAGCAGCGGGCCGAGCCAGGCGTCGATGCCCGGATCGGCCCAGTCGACGACCGGCCCTTCCGGGAGATAGGCGAAGTACTTCCGGGTTCCCGGGAGTTGACGCAGCAGGACGAGAGCGGCACCGGTCAGCCCCCCGGCTGCCGGGTCCGCTCCCCATCCCACCAGCTGGGAACGCCAGCCGTTCTTGACCTGCGCCCAGGAGGGACACTGCAGAAAACCCGCTCCCAGGTCCGAGCCCGCGCCGGAGTGCAGGAACGAGCGGTACGTATCGGCGGTGATGACCCCCAGCGGCGCTTCCTGGCCGCGGGCAGCCGTCACGAGCGGCAATGACACTGTGTGAGCCTCTCTGTGGGAATGCACAGGATGCTCACAGCCGTCCGTGACGGCTCCGCGCGGCGGATGTGACCGGACGATGACCGTTGCCCTGCAGTCTTCGTCACACAGCCGCAGCCCCGCTCACCTGGGCTTTCCCGGTTCTACAGTCACGTGTATCCCATCCGAACCACCATGGACGGAGGCTCCGTTGAGCCATATACGTGTGCGTGTCGCGGCAGTCGCGGCCCTGCTGGCACCGCTCGCGGCCTGTTCGCCCGGAGCAGGCCAGGGCGCCGCCGCGGGGGACGCCGAGGGCGGCGGTCCCCACGCTGCGGAGGACCGCCCCGCGACGGTGACCGTGACGCCGAAGGGCAACGGCGTACGGGCCGGCGGCACGGTCAAGGTCAACGCGACGGGCGGCAGGATCACTTCGGTCGTCGTCGCCGACGACGAGGGCCACACACTCGCCGGGCAGGTGGCCGCCGACGGGTCGGCGTGGATCTCGAAGCGCAAGGCGGTCCCCGGCACCTCCTACACCGTCACCGCGAGGACGACCACGGAGGCCGGCACGAAGAACGCCGTCACGTCCGTGTTCACCACCGCCGAGGCCGACAAGGTCAACAAGGTCGACTGGCGGCCGGGTACGAAGGCGACCGTCGGCATCGCCCAGCCGGTCTCGCTGGTCTTCGACCATCCGGTCACCGACAAGGCGGCCGTGGAGCGGCAGTTGCGTCTGACGACGTCGAACGCCACGGAAGGCTCCTGGGCATGGCTGGAGGACTGGTCCGGCCGCGACCGGGTCGACTGGCGCCCCAGGGAGTACTGGAAGCCCGGCACCAAGGTCTCCCTCAGCGCCGAACTCAACGGAACGGACTCCGGCGACGGCGGCTGGTTCGTCCGCGACTACTCGACCGGCTTCACCATCGGCGAGAGCCAGATCGTCAAGGTCGACCTCGACCGCAGACAGCTCACCCTGGAGCGGGACGGGCAGACGGTCCGGACCGTCCCCGTCTCAGGCGGCACCCCGGGCGGCGACAAGAGGTCCTGGCGCGGGACCGCCGTCCTGATCGCCAAGGAGGGCACGATCAACATGAACTCCGAGACCGTCGGCCTCGGTGACGCCTACGACAGGATGGTGGACAACTCCATGCGGCTGACCTGGTCCGGCATGTACGCGCACGCCGCGCAGTGGAACAGCAGGTGGTTCGGCCGTGCGAACAAGAGTTCCGGCTGCATCGGCATGAGCGACACGAACGCCGCCTGGCTCTACGCCCGGGTCAGGCCCGGCGACCCCTTCGAGGTCAAGGGCAAGGACACCAAGGGTGTCGTCGCCCCGGGCAACGGCTTCGGTGACTGGAACGTGCCGTGGGACGCGTGGCAGGCGAAGAGCGCGCTGCGTTGACGGCGGTGGCCGGGTTCGCGGCGGCAGCCATGACCGACGTGGTCAGCGAGGCGCACCGGCACTGCGACGCGTCGCATGGTGAGGTGTATCGCACCGATGAGTTCTGTGCTGTCCGTCCGTCTACCTGTTCGTAGGCCGGAGAGAGCCACAGCCGCCCAGGAGGAGTGAGCACCATGAGGTACATGATCCAGATGAACGTTCCGGCGGACCAGTGGGACGCCGTCATGTCGTCCCACTCCACGGCCGACATGGAGACCATGTTCGCCCACATGAACGCCCTCAACGAGGACATCACTTCCGCGGGTGAATGGGTCGACGGTCAGGGCCTCGGCGGCCCCTCGCTGGTCAAGACGGTGAGGGCCGGAAGTGATGGGCGCCCGCAGGTGACCGATGGACCGGCTCAGGCGGAACAGAACATCCTGGCCGGATACTGGGTGGTCGATGTCAGGAGCGAGGACCGGGCCCTGGAGATCGCCGCACGGGCCTCCGCCTGCCCCGGACCGGGCGGGAAGCCCGGCAACGACCCGGTCGAGGTGCACCCGATCCCCGAGGGCCCGCCGGAGGCCTGATCCGGCGGGCGGTCCTCCGTGCCGTCCGGTGGCGCCGTCGCAGCGGGTCGGAGGGCGGCGGCGCGCAGCACGGTCAGGGTGCCGGAGGCCCTGGTGAGTACGGCCGCCGCGGAGGTGCCCCGGCGGTCGCCCACGCGCGGATGGAAGGCGGACGCCACAGGCCTGTCGTGTGTTCTCACAGCAGGTCCGGGGCCACGCCGAACTTGCTCGCAACACGGCCCGACGGCCATCCTTGCTGCCGAAGGCAACACTGCCGTGGCAGTGGAAGAAGATGACCGAGCAACGCAGGAGTCCTGCATGATCGACACCGGCCACCCCAGGCAGGCCGCCCGCGAGGAGCTGGGCCTCCCGTGGGGCGACCCGCTCGCGGCCCGTCGGAGCGCTGTCCGGGACCGGTGTTCCGGACAGCGCGAGGGCTTCGAAGAGAGTGTCGAGCCGCTCACCCCGCTCGTCGAGCCGGCCCAGCGGGACCTGATCCAGGTCCCGCTGGTGGAGGACGTCGTCCACCAGCGGATCGGGGTCACCGTCAGGACGGGGCGGAACAGCCAGGTGTGGGCCGGGCCCAATCCTCCGAGGAGTCGCGCATGACCGCCGGCCTGGTGGCCTTCGTCCGGGCCCGTTTCGAAGAGGAGCTGGAGAAGGCCCGCTTCGCCAGCAACGTGGTGGCCACGCAGCCCGAACGCTTCGGCGTGGAACCCGAGGACGCCGCCAAGCACGCCCGCTTCACCGTCGCCGCCGCTGAAGCGCGCCTCGCGCTGCTCGACGACACCGTGGTGCCCTACCTGGGAACCACGGGGCCGTACGGCCGGAACGCCGAATTTCAGCTTCGGCTGCTTGCCGCGCCCTACGTCGAGCACCGGGACTACCCTCACGACGAGGAAGCCGCCGACCAGCCCAGGAGCCCCGCATGACCGCCGACCTGGTCGCCTTCCTGCAAGCCCGGCTCGACGAGCGGGCGGCAGCCGCTGTCGCCGCCGGCGGGACGAGTGAGGTCTGGCATGCCTTGGGGACCGGCGTCCACTCCGCGGCGATTCCGGACGACGACGTCCCACCTCTCATCACCACCGGCCCGGAGGCCGGCGGATCCGACGAGGACGCCGCCCGCGCCGAACACATCGCACTCCACGACCCGGCACAGGTGTTGCGCGAGGTCGAGGCGGCACGGGGCCTGCTCCGGCAGTACACGGCGTCCGGGACGAGTGCGGGGCCTTCGGACGCCCTCGACCGCTTCGCGGCCGGCACGCACCGCGCGGCCGTCGACATGGCAGCGCGGCACCTCGCACAGGCCTACGCCGACCACTCGGACTATCGGCCTGAGTGGCGTCCATAGGCCGAACCGGTCACACGTCTCCCAGATCCGGAGGCGTGCCGCAGCAGGTGCCTGACGGCTCATCGCCGTACAGGGGCCGGTACTTCCTTCGCCGGGTGGTGACCGTCCGGCGGCTGACCGCCTCGGCCGAATTCAGGCGACGGTCTCATGGGCCCAGGCCGGTGAAACCGCGTCGTCGAGGCGGACGCTGAGCTGAGAACCCAGATCCCGGAAACCGAGCGCAAGTGCCACCCGCTTCGACGGATGCGGGCGTGCTCTCCATTGCGGAAGCAACCCGGCGTCAAGTGCGTGCGCTACCGCTGCGGACGCCACGCCCCGCGCCAGACCGCGGCCTCGATGCCCTGGCGCAACCAGCACGCTCAGGTGAGCCACCGAACGCGGCCAGACTTGACAGCCCGCTGCGGCAACCACGTCGTTACTCTCGCGGAGGACGAATGCGGGAGAGGTGATGTCCTCCAAGCCGCTTTCCCCGGCGTCCCCTTCACCAGATCGAACCAGGAGTGCGGCCAGCTGCCCGTCGCCGCATGCCGCCTCCTCGGCGGCAGCGCCTTCTGGCATCGGCAGGAAACCGGCGCGGTCGAGATAAAGGAGGGAAGCAGGACCAAGTACGTCGAGGACAGGCAACACCTCACGTAAGCGGTCCTCCTGGACGAGCTCCTCACAGGACAGCTTGCTTGCAGCGTCCGCCAGCAACTGGGCGGCCTCCATGCTCGGCACGGTGCCGATGCCGGCGCCGCCGAGGACGACGATCCCTGTCCACAGTGGCGGGCACAGCCGCGAGCCAGGAGAAGCCACGACGTTCACCGCCCCGGCCGACGAGGAAAACTGCACTGGCTCCACCGCCAGCTCCACCCACAGCTCCCGGGCCCGGTCACACAAGAGATCGCCGGTCATGGCCATATCGTGTCGCTTCCTGTGCTCACGAACGACTGATTTTCAACGCGGACAGCACCCTCGGCCGCTACGCGGCCAGGCGGATTCAGCATCCGGGGCCGATGGGCGGAGACGACGTCAGGGCGAGGGCGGCGTTCCGCAGCTGAGCCGCCCACACCTGCCGGTCAAGCCCCAAGGTGTACTCGATGCAGCAATCGCATTGCGGGATCAGTGCCACGAACGATTGCTCCGTCGCGGTCTCGGCGTCCGTATCCCACCAGCCGTCCGTCGCCAGCTCAGCGGGAGTTGTCCCTCCGTCGATGAGCCTCGCCGCCATCCGGCGCAGAGCGTGGCGCCGTGCCAGGCCCCGATCCGGCAGCCCGATCCCGGATTCGGCGAGTACTTGCCCGAACGCGTCCCGAATATCGCGGGCATCCGCGTTGCGAGGCCAGCCGGCGAGCTCGCACAGTGTCGGGGTGTCCAGTCCGGCTGCGAGCGCCTCAGCAGCGATCATCGGCAGATCCTCCGGGCGTATCTCATCCGCCTGATAACGGCAGGCCACTTCACCCAGGGCTGTGAGCCCGCTCCGCACAGAGGCTTCCGGTTCCGGCGTCGCTCCTTCTGCTCTCATGACTCCTACGATGTCAGCACCGTTCCCGGGGAAGGCACCCAGGGGCAGGCCCGCTCGGCCGCTACGGTTTCACCGCATGGGTGTGAGCGCCGCAGAGCACACCGGGAGGAAGGACCCGCCGGCCATGGCGTTGTCAGGGCCGCTCTCGCCCTCGAAGCCAAGCTCCCGGGTTCGGCCGCGTCATCGGGTCCGCAGCGCGCGACACCTCCAGGTCGGCCGCCCACGCGACGACGTGCCCGCCCACAGCCTTGACTGCGGCGAGCACGTCCTCACGCCGGCGCTCATGGAAGGACGTCGAGGCGACATGCGAGAGGGACGGGACGACGCCGGCCAGGCAACGTCCGCACCCGCCGCAGGAACGTTCGCGCTCTCTCCGCCGTGCCTCCGCCGTCCGCCCTCAGCCTCGATACGTCTCCAGCAGCCGCCGTAAAGGACACACCGTAGCGGTCGCTCCAGAGCCGTCGGCAAGTTTCTGAGGTCCCCGAGCACGTAGCTGTCCGCGCTGGCTAGTACGGCGATATTCTGCGCATCACGCACACGGCGAGGATGGGAAACTGTCCAGCGGCAAGGGAGACCGGTGGCTCCGAGGCCGGCTGGCGAAGCAGACAAATTCGGCGTCTCCGCCCGTGCAGCAGCAGATGCACACCACATCGGCGAGATACTGGTCCGCGCCTACGCTCAAGCCGGCACCGCCCCCGCCGCTCAGACATCCTCAACTTCCTGGATGATTTGCTCCTCAACGGGGCACAGGGGCTGACCGAAGCAGTCGACAGCGCCGGCCGCCGATGAGTCGGACACACACGGCTCAGCCCCAACCCGAGACCTACGCATTACGAGTTGTCTGATCTTGGTCCAGGAGCGTCCGGGAATCCACCGTACGGCGTTCACCCTTGGTCAACGGGCTTGGTAGCTCCGTCCGGTCAGTGCCCGCCCGGCTGAAGTCCCCCCGGCTGGAACCCTGCGTCGCGAGCGAGTAGGGCGGCCTGGACTCGGTTGTCGCAGTCGAGCTTGGTGAGGATGCGGCTGACGTACGTCTTCACCGTGGCCTCGCTCATATGCAGCCGCCGCCCCGCGTCCGCGTTGGAGAGCCCCTCCCCGAGCAGCGCCAACACCTCGCGCTCCCGGGTGGTGAGCCCGTCGAGCCGGCGCCGCGCGGCCTCCCCGCGCGTGGTGGCCCCGGTGGCGGAGAGCGCGTCCGCCACATGCCGAGTGGCCGCGGGTGAGAGATACGCGTTGCCCGCCGCCGCGGCCCGCACCGCCTGGATCAGCTCGCCGGGCGCGGAGTCCTTCAGCAGGAACCCCGCACCGCCGTGGCCTAGCGTCCGCAGTACGTTGTCCCGCTCGCCGAAGGTGGTGAGGATCAGGACCCGTACCTTCGGCGTGGCGCGGCCGAGCTCTACCAGCGCCGTCAGCCCGTCCATCACCGGCATCTGAATGTCCAGCAGCGCCACGTCGACCCCGCCGCCCCGGGCCTTCTCCACCGCCTCGCGGCCGTCCCCGGCCTCGGCGACCACGTCGATGTCGTCGGCCGAGGTGAGGATCATTCTGATGCCGGCCCTGATGAGCGGCTCGTCGTCGGCGACGAGGACCCGGATCACACAGCCTCCTGCGCGGTGTCGATCATGACGTAGTCAAGGAGAACGGACGGAGTGGCCCCGCCATCATGCCCTGTAGGGGCCGACCCGCCGCACGGAGCCCCGCATCACTTCGCCTTGTACGTCTCCTTGGAGACCAACTTCCCGCCCTGGAAGCAGAACCGGAAGACGGTGAGGGCGTCGACCCCCCGGTCGTCCTTGGAGGTGAAGTGTCGGCACGTCGCTCCCTCGGGCAGCTTGGGCCCCTGGTCCGCCAGGTCAGAGGTGAGCCACGAGTCCTCTTCGGGGAGCCTGGCCTGGATGTCCGCCTCGGCGTCCCCGACCTTCGCCTCCTCGTAGACGCTCGGCGAGATGTCCGCCTTCTTCACCTCTTCCGTCATGACGCCCACTCCCCAGACGCCCAGGCCGATGACGCCCGCGACGAGGACGACGGCGGTGACGGCGCAGCCGATGGCGACGTTCTTCCTGGTACTCATAGTGGTGGTGAACTCCCTCTGTGGATCGGCCCCGTTGATGACCGTTCCACCGTCGCCCACCGCCCCCGGACGCCGCTGCCCCCGAACGTCGCCAGCCGGTACGACGGAGGTCGCGCCGCACGGCCCCGCGCCCCGGGCACCGTTCCCCGCCCCGTGTCCCCCGAGGCTCACCGCCCCGCTTCCCGCCTTGCTCTCCTCCCCGTACGGCAGCATCCCCGCGATCCGGAAGCCGCCGTCCTCGGTGGGCCCGGTGTGCACCATGCCGCCGACCCGGCCGACCCGCTCGTGCAGCCCTTTCAACCCCTGGCCGCCGCTGATCTCCGGCGGCACCTCGGGCGCTCCGCCCGGCACGGGCCCGTTGGTGACCTCCACGACCAGGCTGTCCGGTTCGTACCGCAGGGCAAGGCGTATCGGGGCGCCCGGCGCGTGCTTGTGGGCGTTGGTCAGCCCCTCCTGGACGATGCGGTACGCCTCGTGGTCGGCGGCGGGCGCCAACGGCCGCCGGACACCGCTCCGGTCCAGCGACACCGCCGTGCCCGCGCCCCGGGACGACTCGACCAGGCCGTCGATGGCGGCGGTGGTACGGGGCGCGTACGGCACCGAGGCACCGCCGCCCACCGGCTGCCGCCGGCGCCCCTGGTGCTCCCCGTACTCCCGGTAGGAAATCTCCCCCTGATTCCCCTGGTGGGGCTGATGCCCCTGGTACTGCTGCTCGTTCTGTTGCTCCCGATACTCCGCTTCGTCGTGGAGCACCCCCACCGCCGCCCGCAGCTCCGCCATCGCGGTGACGGAGGCACCCCGGAGGATCCGTACGGCCTCCCGCTGGTTCCCGGTCAGCTCCGGGTCGACCTGGAGGGCGCCCGCGTGCACGGAGATCAGGGCGAGCTGGTGGCCGAGGCTGTCGTGCATGTCATGAGCGATGCGGTTGCGCTCCAGCAACCGCGCCTCGCGGGCCACCATCGCCTGCTCGCGCCTGAGTTGCTCGTTGTTCTGCCACAACGCGTCGAGCAGCCGACGCCGTTGGTCCCGATAGCGGCCGACGAGGGCCGGCACCACGGCCAGGGTCAGGAATGTCACGACGTTCCACCCTAGGGTGACGGGCAGCACAGGAGCGGCCCCCGAGGTGATGTCGTGGTACACGCCCGGGACGGTGTGGAGCACACACGCGGCCCCGAACGCGGCGGCCACCCGCCAGGGTTCCGTGATCCGCCGCCCCGCCGACCAGGCGGCGCAGACCAGCAGCACGGAGGCCATGACATTCCACCCCCCGGCCAGTGGGGCGGAGAGGATCAGGGCGGTCGCGGGCAGCGCGTGGCGCGCGGGCGCCAGCAGGGCCATCGCCCCGGCGAGGAGGACGGTGCGCGCCCCGAACGTGTCCACCCACGCGCCGATGCCCGTGGCGAGCCCGGCGAGGGTGACGGCGAGCACCGCCTCCCCGACGATGCGGGCGGGGCTCCAGAGCACACCGCCGGTCAACCGCCGCCGGAGGCCCCGAACGGCGAGCCCGGCGGAACGTACCCGTCGATCTCCCACATCCGTACCCGCCCTCACATCCACATCCACTTCCCTGTCCGCATACACCGGACCGACGGTAGGCCCCCGGAAGAACGCGCGCATCGGCCGAGCGTCGTGCCACCGTACGACGAAAGTCGACACCTTTCGTCGCCCGGGATCGCGACTTCCGGAGACTGCGCCGGGCCGGTCGTGCGGCCGACGATGGACGGACCAAAACGGGGACACGGGGACAACGGGAGATGCCACATGGACAGCACGGGCACGGAGTCGAATACAGGAACGGGCGCGGAGCAGGACAAGGCCGCCGTCGGCCTCACCAAGGCCACCCCCGCCCCAACCCTGGCCCCCACCCTCGCGGAAGCACCGGACATCCAGTCCCACGACACCTTCGTCATCAAGAAGACACTGAGCCTCACGGCCGGCGAGTACGTGGTGAGCGTGGCCCGGTCGGACGGCTCCGAGGGCGAGCCCGTCGCCTACGCACGCGAGAAGCGGCTGTCGCTCAGGGGGCAGGTGACCGTCTATACGGACGCGTCCAGGAAGTCCGTTCTCGCCGCCTTCAAGGGCCGCGACCACGAAGTGGGCTACATGTACGACGTGCGGGACGCTTCGGGCCAGTCCTTCGGGTCGTTCTACGAGGACGCGGGCGCGTCTTTCCTCCGCAGGACATGGCAGGTGCGGCAGCCGGGGACGATGAAGCTGACCGGCCGCGAGCGCAGCCGGGTGGTGGCCTTCGTCCGGTTCGTCTGGGAGTTCGTGCCTTATCTCGAATACGTGCCGTTCATCTGGCCGTACCGCTTCAAGTACACCGAGAGCGGCAAGCTTCTGATGACCGTCACCAAGAAGCTGGGGCTGCACACCCGGTACGTACTTGAGATCTTCGCGCCCGACATCGACCGCCGCCTCGCGATCGCCCACACGCTGGCCCTGGACGCCCTGGAAGTGGACTGACACGTACATCACGCCCGTTACGGCGATATAAGCCAGGTACGCCACGTATCGCCGTTACGCGTCGCATTGCCGACAGGCCGTCGAGTCACATGCCGGCCGGATCAGCGAGCAAGGGCTGCGCGAACCGATCCTCATGATGCCGACCGCGCCGACCTCGACAGCCTCGCCCGCTCGGCTACGAGAATGGTGCTGCCTGGGTGTGCGGTCAGAGCATGGCCTGTCGGCCGCAGGTCAGGCGCCGCCAGCGTGAACCGATCCGACGACGGTGATCTGCGAGAAGACCGGAGAGATGCCTCAGGGTGCGGCTGGACAGATCAATGCCGGACGGGTAGACAAGCACGCGGAAGCTCCTGGCGGACTGGTGATCTTGGTCGTGAACCCGTCTACCAGGAGCTTTCTTCATGCCCGCCGCCGGGGCTGCCAGCCCAACCACCCGTCAGGTTGGAAGACGTTCACTGCTTTAGCGACCTCTCGAGACCCAATTTAGGGAACCGAGCTCCTTCGCAGGCGTGAGGCGAGTGGTCAGTCCTGACCGCCTGCAAGTCCCGGTCAGCGCGTTGGTGCCTCGCCTCGACGTCGCCGCCGCCGACGTCGGTGAGAAGCGTGGCCTCAAGCAGCATTATCCAGTCCAGATGCAGGGCCGAGCCGGGTTCCCCCTGCTCGGCCTCCCCGTCCTCCTCGAGTGATCACTCCACGGCGCTATCGCCGATTTTGGTCCAGAGCCGTTCGATTGCCAGAGCCACGCTCAGTTCGGGAGGCCCGACCCGAAACGTCGGGCTTCAGGGGCACCCACCTCGTCATTGAGTCCCAGGACTCCAGGGCGTCCACCAGGACCTCCATCGTGGCCGGGGCCTGGGGTCCGACGATGCTCGCCACGATGAGCAGCATTCCTCCGTTCTGCTTCACCAGTGCGATGAACTCCTTGGTCGCAGGAGCGGTCCAGAGCTGACCGAGCGATGCCACGGCGACCTCACCGGGACCGGTGAGTGCCCAAGCACGCCCGTCGGAGGTCCTCGGCGGCAATCCGGACCACAGAGGGCGAAGGTTAAGCCCTTCAGCGCGGGTCGACCGGGGACCGAAAGCAGACGTGGCCGTCCAGCGGTCCCCGCTCCGGACCAACTGCGCCACCTCGAGAGAGGGATTGATCACGAGAGCGGGAACGACCAGGTCGTTGCGCTCTCCCACAGGCACTCCGGCGGTGAAGGCCGTCCAACTAATACCCGCTTCTTTCGACACACTGATCAGCGCAGAATCGTTCCAGTGCGGATAACGGCACAGTCCGAAGTGGAAGAGCCGAGCGTCAGTCCAGTGATGGTCGTCCACATAGAGTGCTGGAACTCCGTCGCCCAGCGGGTATCCGCAGTCCTGGCAGTCACCGGCCCAGAGCAACTGCATGAGGGAACGGGCTTCCTCGTGCCCGAGTCTGCCCAGGCAATCCTGGCTGAAGGCCAGGTACGGGAGTCCGGCCGAGCCGTCCGCGGCTTCCAGGACCACCCAGCCCGACGGGTGGCCGTGCTCACGTGCCCGACTCCACCATTCCTCCCCCAGCCGGACGTTGCCGAAGGAGTAAGCGGTCACGCCGGCCATCAGGCAGCCGATCGGGTCGCCCAGACTCCCCTGCTTGACCGCCGCGTCGTAGGCGCGCGCGACATAGGCGTTTGCCGTTTCGTGGTCCTTCCTCCGCAGGAGGGCGCCGGCGTATGAGAGCGCGGCGAACGGCATCTCACCGTCCGCAGCCACTCTCAGGGCCTCGACGGCTTCGTCCGACTGCCACTTCGACCTCAGCCAGTCCGAGTAGTGCAGTGCGCTCCCGGGATCGCCGGCCTCGGTGCCACGCTTCCACAGCGCTGCCGCCTCGTCCTGGTTCCCCAGCTTTTCGTGCACCAGGCCGAGAGCGCCGATCGACTCGCGTTCCCCGCTCTCGATCGCACGCTCGTACCAGTCCCGTGCCGCCTCCAGATTTCCCCTCGTGTAAGACAGGGCGCCCATGTTGTGGGCCCCGCCGGAGTCACCCAGGTAGAAAGCGCGCTCGAAGCAGCGGGCGGCACCGGCATAGTCCATCTCCTCGGCCAGCAGCGCCCCGAGGTTGATCAGGCCATCTGGTACGTCCCGTTCCGCGAGCGGGCAGAGCACCTCCTTGGCCACATCCGGCCGTCCCGCTACTTTGGCGACGGTCGCCACCAGCACACGTCGCGAGTCGTCCACAATGCGCAGGGCCTCGTCCCACACCTGTCCCGGGAGGTCACTCGGCCGGGACAGGCGCGCGGTGTCGGACACGAGGTAGTCGAACGGCTTCCACATTCCTCCCTGGCCGGGTACCAGGGGGCTGGTGACGCCCAGCACGATCTTGGATGCCCAATCCCAGGCTTCCTCCATGCTTTCCGGCCGCAAGGCTGGGCCGCCCGCCCGGTCGAGGAAGTACCCGTGGAGGCGTGCCAGAGACTCCGGCGGCAGCGCGGTGTCCACACCTGTGCGGGCGAGGGCGACGGCGGCTGCGACGAGCGCGGCGCCCCGGGGGTTGCCTTTCGCGCGGGAAGCGGCCTTCCACCGCTTGAGGACCTGCGGTCCGGCCGCTAGGTACTCCGCCACTCCGTGCGCCCTGTCGGCGTTCAGTGCCGCAACGACACGCGGATCCTCGCCCGACGACGCAGCCGACCGCTCGTCTTCGGTCCAGATCCGGTCCAAGGTGATGTGATGCGCTGCGCGGATCACTCTGCCCGGCGAGGACGGCAGTCTCGGCCCGGTGCTCCGCGAGAGCGACGTGCCGTCCTCCTCATTCGTGTAGTGCTCGTGGAACTCGGTGCGCAGCGTGGCAAGCACGACTATGCCGCGCCGGGCGAACTGGTCCAACAAGGACGGCGTCAGCCCGTCGGACCGCAGGTAATTGTGCAGGTCGTCGAGCCACACGACCTTCTCGTGATCACGTCCAGGGGAGGGATGCAGGGAGGATAGGTCTGCGTCGGGGTCCGGCTTGCAGACCGACCAGTCCCCGAGATTGCGGACCATACCTTCGAACAGAGCCCTCGACTTGCCTGCGGCCGAATCCCCTGTAAGCAGCAGCATGCCGCCCGTCTCAGCTAGCGCTTCGAGTCGGGCGTCCATCTCCACGTCGACACAGCGTGGCACGTATTGCACAACGTCCGGATGGCCGATGGCAACTGGCGCGCGATGAACACCGAAGGAGACCGGGTCGGCGTCGGTGACAGCGACCCAGTCACCTTCACACGATACTGCGGCCTCGTTCCCCACCTGCGGCACGGGCCTGCCGATCTCCACCACCTCGGGACAAAGTCCTGCTGCATCCATCGCCTTTCGGAAGCCGGCATCAGCCACCACGACAAAGATGGGAACGGCTTCCACCCGCGCGTGACCCCACTGTGCGGGATCCCCGGAGACCACGCCGATCAGGTATTCATCGAGAAAGAGCGCGGCGCCCGACATCCCTTGCCACGGCGATGTGCCGGTAGTGCCGGCCGCTGGCGGCGGGGCGTGAGAACTGTCCAGAACATAGCGGCCGCGCAGGATGGATGATCCTGGCTTCAGCGTGCCCACGATCTGCTCGGTGTCCGGCCGCAGGCCGTCGCGGAGCGAGATCTGCGGGAAACCTATCGCTTCGCAGTTCTCCCGGGCGGCCAGGTCGGAAACCCGCCCCCACCGAACGTCGGGCATCCGGCACGTCGTGCCCTCCCTCACCAGCTCTTCGTCTGCTTCGAGCAAGGCCGCGTCGCATGACTCGTCGTAGCGACGCCACACGAGGCGGCAGATGTGCGTCCTTGTCCCTCCGGGTACCGCGACGCGAGCAATCTCGCCCTCGCCTTCGAACAGGTGCGCCGATGTGAGCACCAGGCGGGAGTCCAGCAGGAAGCCGCTACCCTGCCGCGCTCCCTGAACGATGGCGATGCGTTCGACGGAGCGGATGCTCATCCCCCGCGCAGTCCGGACGGATGTCCGAAGTCGCTCATATCGACTTCAGCCTGATTTCCGATCTCGATCGGCCCGCCGTTGGCCGAGTCCTTCGGCTTCAGCTTCACGGATACCTTTTGGACGGAGTTCTGCGCCACCCCCACCTGGGCGTCGCTGGAGACTACCCATGCCTTGAACCCCGCTTTGGCCGTCGCGTCGCGCCGCAGCTCGACCGAGAAGTCCAGCGTGATCTCGTCGACCTCAAACCTGACGCGCTGGCCGTCCGCGGCTTGCACAGAGTCCATCAGCTGATCCCGCAAGCCCTGTACGGCCGCCGTGAGTTCCACCTTCTCCAACGGATCTCGCATATGTCCGCCCCCCATTCAGTCCACCGTCAGCCGCTACCACTACCACATTGCCCCTCGTATGAAACGGCGTTTCGGACAGTGCCTCCAGGCACGACGAATGCTGTGTGGTCGCGCAGCACCCGGCGGAGACCCGCCAGCACCTGGCGAACCGCGCGGACTGCAGGTCGTCCCCGGTCCCCGCGAGGACGGCCCCACCCAGGTCGCTAGATCTGTCCCTGCTCCGTCATCCGCGAGAATCCCCCCAACCGCTGAACTCCAGCACGCCCCGCACAGCCCACATGACCTGGGAAGAACGCCTAGCCTGCTTGGGAGCCCTCCGGGGCCTTCAGCTGCATCAAGGGCACGAGCAGCAAGCAGCCGATAGGCCGTCTACGAGGTCAGCGGCTGAGGGGCGACCGTTCCTGCAAATCAGCCGAGAGACTATTCCCCTCCAGCACATCCGACCAGTAGGGGCAGTCGGTCTGCACACAGCGTCGCCTGCCCCCGTCGCATCAGCAGTGCTCGGCACCCTGACGAGGTTGATACCTGCCAGACATGACACAACAACCAGGCTCGAACCTGCGACAGCCTCCGCGTTCCCCAGCCCGTCGTGGCGTTTCCCGGTGTGTCCTTAACGGCGGTTCCTACCCCCTCAAAGTCTCCAGCAGCCGCAGCCACACCTCGCTGATCGTCGGGTAGGCGGGCACGGCGTGCCACAAGCGGTCGATGGGGACCTCGCCGGCGACCGCGACCGTCGCCGAGTGCAGCAGTTCGCCGATCCCCGGGCCGACGAACGTGACGCCGAGCAGGATCTCGCGGTCCAGGTCGACGACCATCCTGGCCCTGCCCTTGTATCCCTGCGCGTACAGGCCGGACCCGGCGACGGAGGCGAGGTCGTAGTCGACGGCGCGGACCCGGTGTCCCGCCGCTTCCGCTTCGGCGAGGGTGAGGCCGACCGAGGCGGCTTCGGGGTCCGTGAACACGACCTGGGGGACGGCCGCGTGGTCGGCGGTGGCCGCGTGCGCACCCCAGCGGTCAGTCTCCAACAGGGGTGTCTCCTGCGCCCGTGCCGCGATCGCCGCTCCCGCGATGCGGGCCTGGTACTTGCCCTGGTGGGTCAGCAGTGCGCGGTGGTTGACGTCGCCGACGGCGTACAGCCAGTCGCTGCCCTCCACCCGGCAGCTGTCGTCGACGGAGAGCCAGGACCCCGGCTTGAGCCCCACCGTCCCGAGGCCGAGGTCGTCGGTGCGCGGGGCGCGTCCCATGGCGAAGAGGATCTCGTCGGTCTCCAGCTGTTCCCCGTTGTCCAGTTCGACGGTGACCGGGCCGTCGTGGCCCGCCCTGCGCACACCGGTGGCCGAGACCCCGGTCATGATGCGCGCGCCGGCGTCGGCCAGTGCCTCGGCGATCAGCTCACCCGCGAAGGGCTCCATCTTGGGGAGCAGGCGCTTGCCGCGGATCAGCATCGTGACCTGCGCGCCGAGTCCCTGCCAGACGGTGGCCATCTCCACTCCGACCACACCCCCGCCCACGACGACGAGCCGGCCGGGCACCTCCTTGGCGCTGGTGGCCTCGCGGCTGGTCCACGGCCGGACGTCCTCGATGCCGGGCAGCGCGGGGACGACGGCCCGGCTGCCGGTGCAGACGGCGACGGCGTGCCGTGCGGTGAGGTGGCGCTCCGCCCCGTCGGGGGCGGTGACGGAGACCTTCCGGGCTCCGGTCAGACGGCCCATGCCGCGGTAGATGTCCACGCCGATGCCCTCCAGCCAGCCGACCTGCCCGTCGTCCTTCCAGTGGGAGGTCTGCTCGTCGCGGTGGGCGAGGACGGCGTCCGCGTCGAGCGGTCCTCGAACCGCTTCGCTCAGCCCGGGTACGCGGAGCGCGTCGGCACGCGCGACGACCGGGCGGAGCAGGGCCTTGCTGGGCATGCACGCCCAGTAGGAGCACTCGCCGCCGATCAGTTCGGACTCGATCACCGCGGTGCTCAGCCCGGCGGCCCTGGCACGGTCCGCGACGTTCTCCCCCACCGGGCCCGCCCCGATGACCACTACGTCGTATTCGCTGCTCTGCACACCATCAACATCAGTCATGGGAACAGTGTCGTCGTGGGTGTGCGCCGCGGCCACATGGGCAGGCGGAATAGCGCAAGTGACGCCACCGTTGTGCCGGACAGGTCCGAACGGTCCCAGGAAGAGGTAACAGAGTATGAGCACCGTAGAGCTCACCAAGGAAAACTTCGATCAGGTCGTGAGCGACAACGAATTCCTGCTGATCGACTTCTGGGCTTCCTGGTGTGGTCCGTGCAAGCAGTTCGCCCCTGTCTACGACTCGGCCTCCGATCGCCACCCCGACCTCGTCTTCGCCAAGGTCGACACCGAGGCGCAGCAGGAGCTGGCGGCCGCCTTCGAGATCCGGTCCATTCCCACGCTGATGATCGTCCGTGACAACGTGGCGGTCTTCTCGCAGCCCGGGGCGCTCCCGGAGGCAGCGCTGGAGGACGTCATCGGTCAGGCGCGCAACCTGGACATGGACGAGGTCCGCAAGTCCGTCGAGGAGCAGCAGGCACAGCAGGCGCAGCCGCCCCAGCAGGAGCAGCAGTAGTCGCAGCGGACCTGCGGCAGACGTGATGAAGGCCCGGCCGTGCTTGGGTTCCAGTGGTCGTCGCAACACCGCCTGGTTTTAGGTGGTGAGTAGATCACTGGAACCCAAGCACCTTGGGTTCTAACGGTCCTCGCAACACCCGCGATCTGTGGGAGTTGCGAGGACCGTTAGAACCCAAGGTGCAGGCCGGGCCTTCGTCATGTGGGATGGTTCCGGCCGCCTCATCCCTCGCCGGGCCGATCCGGTCCGGTGGTGGAGCCGGAGCGTGGGGCACCGCCCCCAGCCGCTTCCGTTTCCCGGCCGGTGTCTGAGCCCGGCGCGTCCAGTGGCTCCGGCGCCTCCGCTTCCGCTGTTTCCGCCGCCTCCCGTGTGCCGCCGATGCGCTCGGCGATCCTGACCGTGAGGCCGTAGTCCAGCTCCGCCCCGTCCACCAGCACGGCCTCCACGGTGTGCGAGGCCGGGTCGATGTCCGCCTCCATGCCTTCGCCCGCGTAGCGCGGGTACCCCGAGGCGCCGGTGTCCCCGGTGGCTGCCACGACCGCGGAGCGGATGGCGGTGCCGGGCTCGGGCGCGCCGGTGGCGGTCTCCTCCGGTTCCGGGAACAGCAGGATCTCGTAGCTCTGCGGATGACTCATGCCGACGACGCTAGACATCCGCCGCCCTTCGCGCATGTCGTGAGGCCCTGACCTGTGTGCCGTGACAAGCGGGGGCGGCACGGTCAGCCGGACTCGCGGGTCACCGCCGCGGCCCTCAGCAGATGATGGCGCTCCGGCTCGCCGCCGGGGTTCTGCACCAGCCGGTCGATCAGCTCGGCCGGCGGCTCCCGGGCCGCCAGCTCCATGGCGATGCTGCTGAGCCGGGGCCGCAGGAGTCTGCCGAGCATCAGGTCGCCCGCGCCGATCACGGCCGTTTCGCCCGGTACGTCGACGTCGGCGTCCTGGAGGGCTCTCATCAGGAGCATGGCGTACGCGTCGTCGTAGGCGAACACCGCGTCCAGGCCGAGTGTCCGCCAGCGGGCGGCGAGGTCCGCGGCCGGGGCCTCCTCGTACCGCAGGGGCAGCGGCTGGACGCGGGCGCCCGCGTCCGACTCCTCCGCTGCGCGCACCGCGCCCTCCAGGCGGTGCCCGGCGAACAGGCCGAGACCGGGTTCCTGGGGCATGACCACCCCGATCGCGCGCCGCCCGCACGAGAGCAGGTGCCGGACCGCGCAGCGGCCGACCTCGCGCTGGTCCACGACGAGGGCGTGTGCTCCGTCCACCGGTTGCGGACCGAGTGTGATCACGGCCTTGGCTCCGGAGCGGGTGAGTACAGCTATCCCGTACGGGGTGAGGGACATGCCGCCGGGCGCTACGACGGCGACGGGCCGGAGCTCTGCCCAGGCCCGGGCCGCCTCGTCGGCGTCCAGGCCGGCGCTGCCGAACTGCACGACGGTGTAGTCGAGGCTGCGCAGGCCGGATTCGAGCCCGGCGAGGAACCGCTGGTGCAGGGGGTCCGCCGGGCTCTGCGCGGCGGGCAGCAGCACCGTTCTGGTGTGCCCGGCGCGCAGGCTCCGGGCCGCGGCGTGCGGGACGTAGCCGAGGTGCGCGGCGGCTTCCCTGACCAGGCGGCGAGTGGGTTCGCTGATCCGCACGGACGTGTTGTTGTTCAGCACGTAGGACACGGTGGCCCGGGAGACTCCCGCGAACCGCGCCACGTCGGCGCTGGTCGGTACGGAGATGCCGGCGGGTCGCTCGGGTAACTGGCTCATGGCGTCGGGCAGTCTTCCAGACGCGTCCGCCCTGCCCGCGCGTCGGGGCACCGTAACCGGGACGCCGTCAGCCTCCGGCGAGGACGGGCCAGATCTCCGGGTCCTCGAAGTCGAGCGCCCACAGCGTGGTGTTGACGACGCCGTGCCTGCGCAGCACCGGCAGATGGGTGGAGATCCCCCGCGCGTCCTGGTACCAGACCTCGCGGGACTCCGTGCCGTCGTCGTACGTGAAGTACGGAGTGCCGGAGACCTCGTCGAACCGGTAAGGGGCGCCCACCTCGGCTCGTAGCGCCTCGGCCTCCTTCCAGGTGACGTGCCGGGTGGCGGCCGTACTCGTGCTGTCCGAGGGCCAGTTCCAGCCGTAGGCGGGGAGCCCCATCTCCAGCTTCGCCGGCGGGACGAGGGCGGTGGCTCGGGTCAGGATGTCCTCGTACCAGCGGGTGTCGGCGAGCGGTCCGGGGTCCCCGCCCGACCAGTGCAGGTTGTAGCCCATGATCCGGACGCGGTCGGCGACACGCCCGAGTGCCGCGTAGTCCCAGATGCGGCCGGTCGTGGCGGTCTTCGGGAAGACCGTGACCACGCACTGCTTGCCGAGGGTGTGCAGGCGTCGGCAGAGGTCGGTCGCCAGAGCGGTGAAGCCGTCGCGTACGGCGGCGTACGTGGTGTCGCCGGTGGCGGCGATCGATTCGTAGTCGAGGTCGAGGCCGTCGTAGTCGCGGGTGGAGACGGTGCGCATCAGCGCCTCGGCGTGCTCGGCGCGCCGGGCGGGGCTGGTGAGGATCGCCGCCAGGGCGCCGGACTTCATCGTCTCCATGACCGTGGGGACGACCTTCGTCCCGGCCCGGTGCAAACCGTCGATGATGCGCCGCTCCCCCGCGCCGGGGTGCGCGTCGATCCGGCCGGCCGAGACGGCCTCGTACCAGAACGGGCTGACGGTGTGCAGCTGGCCGGCGTGGCGCAGGGCGTCCTGGTAGGCGCCCTCCTGGTCCCAGTAGGGCAGCCATGCCGAGACCGTGCGGGGAAGCGGTGTGGTGGGGCCGGCGGTGGGATCAGGGGCTGGGGCCGTTGCCGGGGGTGGTTCCGGCGTCGGGGCTGACGCCGCACCGGAAGCCGTGGTCAGCGCGGTCGTCGCGAGGAGGCCGGCAACCGTGAGGGCACGGGACAGGCGGGCGACGAGGTCGGTGGTGATCATGGGGTCGAGCCTGCTGTCCCTTCCACCGCCCCGCTCCACGGACTGGGCCGTACAGGTTCTACGGTGTTGCGATGACGTTCCAGCACATGAACCACAGCAGCGACAGCACGACCGACTTCCCCGGCCGCAGTGGACCGGCCGCCACCACGGAGGCCGACCCCCGTGAGGTGGGGGCCGTCCGTACCTCGTACGCCCCCGACCGTGACGGAGATCCCGACCCCGGCGAGATCGTCTGGACGTGGGTGCCGTTCGAGGAGAACGACGGGCGAGGCAAGGACCGGCCGGTTCTCGTCGTGGCCCGGGAGGAGAGGGGCACTCTTCTCGCCGTACAGCTGTCCAGCAGGCAGCACGCCCGGGACCACGAATGGGTCTCGCTCGGTGCGGGGCCGTGGGACAGCTCGGGACGACCGTCCTGGGTGGATCTGGACCGGGTGCTGCGGGTGCACGAGGACGGGATGCGGCGCGAGGCCTGTGCGCTGGACCTGGACCGGTTCGGGCTGGTCGCGGGGCGCCTGCGGGAGCGCTACGGCTGGAGCTGAGCGGCGAACGCGCGGGTGAAGGGCGCCCGGACGGCGGAATCGGCGGCGCGGTCCGGAATGCCGAAGACGAGCTGCTCGAAGTGCCCGGCGAACCGTCCGCCGCCGGTGAGCAGGGCGCCGAACGCGCCGGCCACCTCGGCCGGGTCGTTCATGAAGACGCCGCAGCCCCAGGCGCCCAGTACCAGCCGCCGGTAACCGTGTACGGCGGCGACTTCCAGCACGCGTTCTGCGCGGCTCGTCAGTGCGGCGGGTATGCGGGCGGCCTGGTCCGGGTCGCGGCTGCGGATGACTCCGGCGTTCGGAGCGGGCGAGGTGAGGAATCCGACGGTGTACGGGACGTCGAGCAGCCTGCCCCGGTCGTCGCGGAAGACCGGCACACCGGGTGAGTGGATGACCCGGTCGGTGTAGAACGCGCTGCGTTCGGCGCGGTGGTGCGCGTAGAACTCGGGGGCGCGCAGCAGCGTGGCGTGGAGGGCGGAGCCGCGGCACAGGGATTCCTCCTGGGCCTGCGCGCCGTTCAGGTAGCCGCCGCCGGGGTTGCGGGCCGAGGCGTAGTTCAGCACGGCGACCCCGGCCGCCGACTCGCCCGTCATGCGCCGTGCCGCCTGCAGGCTGGTCTCGTCGGTGACCTGGACGGTCCGGTCCCGGCCGGTGTCCGGAACGGCTACGGGTACGGCCTCGGGGCCGTGGAGCCGGGTACCGGAGAGCGCGGTGGCGAGCGCGTGCTCGATCGTCACCTCGCGCCCCTCTGACGTGCGGTACCGCCCGGCCAGGACGATCGCCTCGGTCTCTCGCGCGATAGCGCGCAGTCGTGCGCTCATCGGCCCTCCCCCATGTGGTGCATACGGGGCATGCTGGATGTCCCGGCGGCATGGACGCAACCGCTTTTCGGTGGCTCAGGGGCACCCTTGTGCGAACTCCCGGTAAGGGTTTGGGTGGGAAGCGAGCACCTCGGAAAGGAGGCCCAGGCATGCCCCCGGACACTCTCGGCCAGCACGGTCCGCCCGTCGACGCGGCGCCCCTCGGCGAGGAGGAGGCGGAGGATCTGCTCCGCGGCATATGTTTCAAGACGGGACCGCCCCGGACGGTGGGCGTGGAGCTGGAATGGCTCCTGCACGACCTTGAACGTCCCGAGGCCGCTGTCCCCCACGACCGCCTCCGCGCCGCGGCCGACGCCGTGCGCGCGACTCCGCTGGACGCCGCCCTGACCTTCGAACCCGGAGGTCAGCTGGAGCTCAGCTCCCAGCCCGCGGCTTCCCTCATGGAGTGCGTCGACACCACGGCCGCCGACCTGGCCTCGGTCCGCGACACGCTCGGCCGTGCCGGGCTGGTCCTGGCGGGCCTGGGCGTCGACCCGTGGCAGGCTCCGCGCCGACTGCTCCAGGAGCCGCGTTACGACGCCATGGAGGCGGCGCTCGACCGCTCGGGACCCGCCGGCCGGGCCATGATGTGCACGTCCGCCTCGGTGCAGGTGTGCCTGGACGCGGGTGAGGAGGAGCCGGGTCCGCTGGGCTACGCGCGGCGCTGGCAGCTCGGAGACCTGCTGGGCGCGGTGCTGGTGGCGGCGTTCGCCAATTCGCCGTTCCGCCAGGGACGGCGCACGGGCTGGCGGTCGAGCCGGCAGGCACTGTGGGCCGATCTCGATCCGGCCAGGTCGCTCGCGCCCCAGGCCCGTCTCGCACCCCGGGAGGCCTGGGCCGCCCATGTCCTCGCCACGCCGGTGATGTGCGTCCGGAACGGCGACGGCCCCTGGGCCGTCCCGGACGGTCTGACGTTCCGGGACTGGATCCGCGGAGGCGGACCGAGGCCGGCGGTGCGGGCCGATCTCGACTACCACCTGACCACGCTGTTCCCCCCGGTGCGCCCCCGCGGGCATCTGGAGCTGCGCATGATCGACGCACAGTCCGGCACCGACGGGTGGCTGGTGCCACTGGCGGTCACCACCGCGCTGTTCGACGACCCGGAGGCGGCGGAGACCGTGTACCGCACCGTGAAACCGCTGGCGGAGACCGCGGGCCCCGCGGCCGCACCGCGCAATCCGCTGTGGACCGCTGCCGCACGCGACGGGTTGAGCGATCCGGAACTGGCCGCGGCGGCGGCGGCCTGCTTCACCACGGCTCTCGAGGCGCTGCCGAGGATCGGGGCGAGCGACCACGTCCTCGGCACGGTCGCCGCCTTCCACGACCGCTATGTGGCCCGGGGCCGATGTCCGGCCGACGATCTTCTCGATCCGGCACGGCCGCCGCACGGAAAGGGCTTGTCCGATGACTGACACTCCGGCTCCGCACACGGTCGGGGAGACCGGCCCCGAGGCACTGCGTGAGCGTGCCCTGGCCGCGCTCCTCACCGCGCGCGAGCGCACCGCGCTGCTGACCGACAGCGTGGACGACCACGAGCTCACCGCGCAGCACTCCCCTTTGATGTCGCCCCTGGTCTGGGACCTTGCGCACATCGGCAACCAGGAGGAGCTGTGGCTGCTGCGGGCGGTCGGCGGGCGTGACGCGCTGCGCCCCGAGATCGACGGCCTGTACGACGCGTTCGAGCACTCCCGGGCCAGCCGCCCCTCGCTGCCCCTGCTGGAGCCGGCCGAGGCCCGGACGTACGCGGCCGCCGTACGCGGCCGGGCCCTGGACATCCTGGTCGGCGCTCCGCTCCACGACGGGGGACGGCGGCTGGAACGGGCGGGGTTCGCCTTCGGCATGGTCGCCCAGCACGAACAGCAGCACGACGAGACGATGCTGATCACCCATCAGCTGCGCTCCGGACCCGCGGTGCTCACCGCCCCGGAGCCTCCGGATCCCACCGGCCCGCTCACCCTTCCGGCCGAAGTCCTCGTCCCCGGCGGCCCCTTCACCATGGGCACCTCCACAGAGCCCTGGGCGCTGGACAACGAACGCCCGGCGCACCGGCGCGACGTGGACGCGTTCCACATCGACACCGCTCCGGTCACCTGCGGCGCGTACCAGCGCTTCATCGAGGACGGCGGCTACACCGACGAACGCTGGTGGGCGCCCGAGGGCTGGGCGATGGTCGGCGAACATCGCCTGACCGCACCCCTGTTCTGGCACCGGGACGCGGGGCAGTGGCTGCGGCGGCGTTTCGGGGTGACCGAACCCGTGGCGGCGGACGAACCGGTGCTGCACGTCAGCTGGTACGAGGCGGACGCGTACGCCCGCTGGGCGGGCCGGCGTCTGCCGACCGAGCCGGAGTGGGAGAAGGCCGCCCGTCACGACCCGGCCTCCGGGCGTTCACTGCGCTACCCCTGGGGCGATGAGGACCCGACACCCGAGCGGGCCAATCTGGGCCAGCGCCACCTGCGGCCCGCCGCCGCCGGTGCGTACGCCTCCGGCCGGTCCCCGGCGGGGGCGGGTCAGATGATCGGCGACGTGTGGGAGTGGACGTCGAGCGACTTCCTGCCCTATCCCGGCTTCGTCGCGTTCCCGTACCGCGAGTACTCGGAGGTGTTCTTCGGCCCCGGGCACAAGGTGCTGCGCGGGGGTTCGTTCGCCGTGGACGCGGTGGCGTGCCGCGGCACGTTCCGCAACTGGGACCTTCCCGTCCGGCGCCAGATCTTCTCCGGTTTCCGTACCGCGAGGGATGCCTGATGTGCCGTCATATCGCTTACATCGGACCGCTGGTGGCTCTCGGGGAGGTGCTCACCTCCCCCGCCCACAGTCTGGTGCGCCAGTCGTGGGAACCCCGGCGCCAGCGGAACGGCACGGTCAACGCCGACGGGTTCGGAGTGGGCTGGTACGCGGACGGGGACCCCGTCCCGGGCCGCTACCGCCGCAGCGGGCCCGTCTGGGGCGACGAGACGTTCGCCGACCTGGCCCGCGTGGTGCGCAGCACGGCGGTGCTCGCCGCCGTGCGTGACGCGACGTTCGCCGGGGCGGACGGCGAGGCGGCCGCGGCTCCCTTCGCCGAGGGCGCTCTGCTGTTCAGCCACAACGGTGCTGTGGCGGGGTGGCCCGGCTCCCTGACGCCGCTGGCCGGTTCGCTGCCGCCCGAGCGGATGCTCGCCCTCGCGGCGCGGAGCGATTCGGCCCTGATCTGGGCCCTGGTGCTCCAGCGGACGGCGCAGGGTGACGAGATAGCCCGGGCGGTCGCCGACACCGTGCTCGACGTCGCCGCCGCCGCTCCCGGTTCCCGCCTCAATCTTCTGCTGACCGACGGTTCGACGATCGTGGCGACCGCCTGGGGCGACTCCCTCTGGTACCTGCACGAACCGGGCCGCCGCACGGTGGTGGCCTCGGAGCCGTACGACGACGATCCGTTCTGGCGCGAGGTCCCGGACCGCACCCTGCTGGCCGCGACACGCACCGATGTCCTGCTCACCCCGCTCAAGGAGCCCACCGCGTGAGTCCCTTCCTGCTGACCCGCACCCTGCCTGCGGACGCGACGGACGCGGCGCTGCGCGCCGATGTGCTGGACGGTCTGACCCGGCACCCGAAGACGCTGCCGCCCAAGTGGTTCTACGACGCGCGCGGCAGCGACCTCTTCGAGGAGATCACCCGGCTGGCCGAGTACTACCCGACGCGTGCCGAGCGGGAGATCCTCGTCGCCCGTGCCGGTGAGATCGCCGAGGCGTCCGGGGCGAGGACCCTGATCGAGCTGGGGTCCGGTTCCTCGGAGAAGACCAGGCACCTGCTGGACGCGCTGCCGGACCTGCACACCTACGTGCCGGTCGACGTCAGTGAGAGCGCGCTCGCGGGCGCGGCCGAGGCGCTGCTGGCCGAACGTCCG
Organism: Streptomyces sp. NPDC102402; assembly: GCF_044765765.1. Lineage (NCBI taxonomy): Bacteria > Bacillati > Actinomycetota > Actinomycetes > Kitasatosporales > Streptomycetaceae > Streptomyces > Streptomyces sp. NPDC102402. The sequence goes on along the minus strand of NZ_JBIWKR010000006.1, from coordinate 348,939 downwards.
GAGCTCGACGTGCACGCGCTCGTCGCCGATTTCACCCAGGACCTGGAACTGCCCGAGAGCCCCGGCCCGCGACTGGTCGTGTTCCTCGGCGGCACGCTCGGCAATCTGCTTCCGGAGGAGCGCGCGGAGTTCCTGCGCTCCGTCCGGGCGCGGCTCGCGCCCGGCGACGGGCTGCTGCTCGGCACGGACCTGGTCAAGGACGAGGCGACGCTCGTCGCGGCGTACGACGACGACGCGGGCGTGACCGCCGCGTTCAACAAGAACGTGCTGACGGTGGTGAACCGTGAGCTGGGTGCGGACTTCACGCCCGACGACTTCGGCCATGTGGCCCTCTGGGACCCGGACCGTGAGTGGATCGAGATGCGGCTGCGGGCGCGCCGGGCGCTGACGGTCAAGATCCGGGAGCTGGATCTCGTGGTGCAGTTCGAGGAGGGCGAGGAGTTGCGCACGGAGATCTCGGCGAAGTTCCGCGAGGAGAAGGTGCGCGACGAGCTGGCCGCCGCTGGCCTGCGGCTGGATCAGTGGTGGACGGACACGGCGGGCAGGTTCGCGTTGTCGTTGTCGACGGCGGACTGAGCCGCGCGCGCCAGCGCCCGCCGTCCGGGCTCGGCTCCGGCGGGGACCGGCGGCAGGATCCGTATCTCGGCGGTGAGCCCGGCGGCGGTCACCACGCGCCACAGAGAGGCGGCCAGCGGGTCGTCCCCGACGAACGCGGCGGCTCCCGCCGCGTTCGTCGTCCCGGCCGTCCGGTAGCTGATCCGGACGGGGCGCACCGCGGAGCCCGCGTCGATCGCCGCCTGGAAGGCGGCGTGCCGGAACCGGCCGCCACCGCTCCGGCCGCACCAGGTGCTCCCTTGCGGGAACACCGCCACGCGCGATCCGGCGGCCAGCGCCCCGGCGATGACCCTGACGGCGTGCGGCAGGGCCCGCAGCCTGTCCCGCTCGATGAACAGCGTGCCGCCGAACGCGGCGAGCGGCCCGAGCAGCGGCCAGTCCCGTATCTCGCTCTTGGCGACCATGCGGGCGGGCAGGACCGAGGCCACCAGCGGGATGTCCAGCCAGGAGACGTGGTTGGCGACCACCAGTTCACCCGCGGGGGGCCGGGCCTTCCCGTCGGCCTGCCCACCGGTGACCCGGACGCGTACGCCGAAGGCACGCACCACCGTGGACGCCCACCGGCGGATCAGCCGGTCGCGGTACGAGGTCCCCAGCAGCAGCACCGCGGGCACGCAGAGCACCCCGAGGAAGGTGAGGGCGCATCCGGCGAGCAGCAGGGCCGCCGCGGGCAGCGGGGAGCGTGTGGCGCCCTCGTGGCGCGCGCAGTCGCGCGGGGTGCAGGGGGCGACGGGCAGCCAGGCGCTCATCGCAGCGGGGCCAGGGAGAGGAAGTGGCGCAGGTATCGCGGGTCGGTGCGGCGCATCGAGAGCAGGACGTAGAGGTCGGCGACGTCGAAATCCGGGTCGTGGGCCGGGGCCCCGCAGACCCAGGCGCCGAGCCGCAGGTAGCCGCGCAGCAGCGGGGGGAGTCCGGCCCGGCCGGCGGTGCCGCCGGGGTGGCCCGTGGTGTCCCAGAGGCGGTGAGGCGTGACCCAGTACTCCTCCGGCGCCAGGTTGTGGGTCCGGACGGTCTCCCAGCTCCTGGCGGCCAGGGCCCCTCCGTCGGCGAGGGGTACGGAGCAGCAGCCGGCCAGCCAGGTGTGCCCGGTGCGCTCCATGTAGCGGGCGAGCCCCGCCCAGATCAGGGCGATGACGGCACCGTCCCGGTGGGCGGGATGGACGCAGGACCGCCCGACCTCGACGAGGTCGTCCCGGATCGGGTCGAGCCGGGTGAGGTCGAACTCGCCCTCCGCGTAGAGGCCGCCCGCGAGCCTGGCTCCTTCGGGCGGCAGCAGCCGGTAGGTGGCGACGACGTCCCCGGTGGCCACCTCTCGCACCAGGAGGTGGTCGCAGTGGGCGTCGAAGGCATCACTGTCCAGGCCGGGTTCGGCGCTGTCGAGCCGCGCGCCGAGCTCTCCGGCGAACACGAGGTGGCGCAGCCGCTGGGCCGCCCGTACGTCGTCCTGGCAGGTGGCCAGGGAGACCCGGTAGGCCGAAGGGGCGGCCGGGCGCGGCGCGGGTACACCGACGGGTGCGGGAGCGGGGGAGGTGAGGGGCAGCACGGTCATGGCAGTCTCCGGGGACGGATCAGCGGGGCGGCTGACGGACCGCCGCGCAGGTGCGACGGCCCGACTCCCTACTTCTTCCGTGACCGGCTGGATTCGACGTGACCGCCGTGGAGCGAGCGGATGTGCGACGGCTGAATCCCCCGGTTCGCGGGCGGACCGCGTCTCCCGGCTCCGCGGTCCGCCCTGAATCCGGCCGGCCCGCGTCGCCTCGCGCGGACCGCCCTCAGGAGAGTCAGCCGATGGCCAGCTTCGACGTGATGCGGTCGGACGCCTTCTTCGCCTCCTCCGCCGGATCGCCGCCTTCCAGCACCGCCGTCATGTACGGCTTGATCGGGTTGTCCGCCTCCACGGTGGGCCAGAACGGCGAGTTGGGGGTCGCTCGGCCCTCGGTGGCACCCACGGCCATCGCCGACGTCCCCTCCTGGCCTTCGACCACGCCCGCCAGGGCGGGTTTGTTGGGCACGTAGCTCATGGCCCGGGCGAGCTCGGTCTGCCACTTCTCCCCCGCGAGGGCCTTGACGACCTCGATGCCCTCGCCCCGCTGGTCGGCCCCCTCGGGGACGATCAGGTCGGACCCTCCGGTGAAGACGGACCCCGGCTTGTTCGCCGTCTTGCCGGGAATGGGGAAGTAGCCGAGCTTTCCCTTGAGTTCCGGATTCTGCTGCTCGATGAGCGCGGCGCTGCCGGGCACGGAGATGATCTGGGCGACCCCTCCCTCGGCGAATACGTCGGTCTCCGGGGGCGACTGCTCGTCGGCGTCCTTGGGGCCGCCGCCGAGTGCCTGCAGCGTCTTGTAGTAGTCCATGCCCCGCAGCGCGGCGGGTGAGTGGAGCGCGCCCTCCCAGTCGCCGCCTCCGTCGTCGGCCAGCTCGCCGCCCTCGTCCCAGATGAACCCGGAGAGCACGTACCAGTTCTGCCCGGCGAGGTAGATTCCCTGCCGGCCGTCGGCGTTCAGGCGCTCGGTGACGTCCACCCACTCCGCACGGGTCTTGGGGAGTTCGGTGATCCCCGCCTCCGCGAAGAGGTCCTTGTTGTAGATCACCACGCGGTTGGCCGCGTACCAGGGGATTCCGTACTGCCCTCCGTTGACCTTGCCCGGTTCGGCGAGCCCCGGCAGCCAGTCCTCCCCGCCCAGGTCACGCATCGACTCCAGGGTGAGATCGCGCAGCTCACCGCTCTCCGCGTACTGGGCGACCTGGGTGTTGCCGACCTCGATGACATCCGGTGCGTCGTCACCCTCGATCGCCTTCATGACCTTGGGGCCGATGCCGCCCCACTCCTGGATCGTGAACTCCAGTTCGACCGAAGGGTTCTCGGCCTCGTACGACTCCTTGAAGCGGTCCAGGAACCCCTGCGAGGCACTGCCCTTCATCAGCCACACCGTCACGGTGCTGGTGTCGGGACCCTCACCGGGGAGAAGACCACAGCCGCTCAGCGTGACGGAGGAAACGAGCGCGACGGCTCCGGCCAGTATGCGGATCTTCACGGGGGTCACCTTCTGCGAAACGGCACGACAACACGACAGACCCGGGTGGGGGGCTGCGGGCGGCGCTCGCACGGGCGTATGACCCGGAGTCTGGTATGGACCAATCCGCAGGTCAAGGCCCGGCCGGAGTGGATCACCGGCCTGGACGCCTCGCGCGAGGACGTCGAGTGAGGCACCGTGGAATCACGAAAGGAGACATTAGATGTCGAACCACACCTACCGGGTCACCGAGATCGTAGGAACCTCCGAGGAGGGCATCGACGCGGCGATCCGGAACGGCGTCGCAAGAGCCGCCGAAACGTTGCACAATCTCGACTGGTTCGAGATGACCCAGGTCCGCGGCCACATCGAGAACGGCCGCATCGCCCACTACCAGGTGGGGCTCAAGGTCGGCTTCCGGCTCGACGGCGACGCCTGACCCGTTGGCCTCGGCGCATGAGCCGGCACGTGGCACGGGCGGCGTCCGGAAAGAGCCGCGTCAGGTCCGCCCGTCGCGCTGCTGCGCGTGCCTCATCGACTGCGGGGTGACGGCCCACCGAGCGCGTACGACCGTGAATCCGGCTCGTTCGGCCGCGTCACACACCAGCTCGTCGTCGTCGACGAAGACGCGCACCTCGCGATCACGGCCCAGGCGTTCCAGCTCCTCCAGTTTGGTGCGGCTAGCCGGGCGGCGATCACCGTCGCGCCTCATGTGGACATCACCCCGCGGCAGCCCCTGCCGCGTCAGCCAGTCCACGGTGTCCCTGCGGCACCGCTCCGGGCGGCCGGTCAGGTACACGATCTCGCACTCCTCCGCGCTCGCCAGAACCAGGCGTACCCCCTCCTCCAGTGGGGGGTCGTGGGGTGCCGCCGAGAAGAAACGCGCCCAGTCGCGCCGCCGGCCCTGGAGGAAGTGCTGCCGGTGACCGCTGTCGGCGATCGTTCCGTCAAGATCGAATACGGCCAGCGGCCGAGGGTACTCGCTCAACGCACTCCCATCCTGGAGATCACGCAGAGAGGATAGACGGATGACCGACGGCCTCGAAGGACGCCGAGCCCTGGCGATCGTGACCAATTACGGCGTCGAACAGGACGAACTCGTGCTGCCCGTGCGGCAGATGCGCGCGGACGGCGCCACGGTGGACATCGCGGCGGTCTCGACGGACCCCGTCCGGACGCTCGTGGGTGACAAGGACCCGGGCGAGACCGTACGGCCCTCGCTGACCCTGGCCGACGTGGATCCGGCCGGCTACGACCTGCTGCTCGTGCCCGGCGGAACCCTCAACGCCGACAAGCTGCGCCAGCAGGAGGCCACCACCCGGATCGTCCGCTCGTTCACCACGACCGGCCGGCCGGTGGCGGCCATCTGCCACGGCCCCTGGGCTCTCGTCGAGTCGGACGTCGTGAGGGACAAGACCCTCACCTCCTACCCCTCGCTCCGGACGGACATCCGGAACGCGGGCGGCAGCTGGGTGGACACGTCCGTCGTCAGGGACGACGGCGGCGGGTGGACCCTGATCACCTCTCGCACGCCCGACGACCTGGACGACTTCATCGGCGAGATCCGCAGGGAGCTCTCGGCGACTGCCTAGCGTCCGAGAGCCTCACGCCGTTGTTCCCCGCTCGTGATCAATACACACAGGAGCGGCCCAGGCCCGGACGTGGCACCAGCCGGTCGCCGAGAGCGACGGTTCGAGATGCAGGCGGGCCGGGGCACTGTTTCGCTGAGAGGGTCCGCTCCCCACAGATCCAGGAGTGATCATGAGCGTTGCAGGTGAGTCAGGCGGCCGGGTCAGACAGCTGCGGGCCAAGGCGCAGGAACTCAACGAGGCCGCGGAGCGCGCCACCGATCCGGAGCAGCGGCAGCGACTCCAGGACAAGGCCCGCCGGCTGCGAGAGCAGAGCGAGCAGGAGAGCTCCATGACCGACCGCGGCATGGACCCGATGGTGTAGGACCGGCCCCCGCGCTGCCGGTGGTTCTCACCCGTGCGGGAGGATCACCGGCAGAGCCCGCCCACCCCCACCCCGTCCCCATGGGAGAAGCACCGCCGATGTCCACCCCCCACGATCCGTACGTCCGGGTGCGCGGCGCGCGCGAGCACAATCTCCGCGATGTGGACGTCGACATCCCGCGCGACGCCCTCGCGGTCTTCACCGGCGTCTCGGGCTCGGGGAAGTCCTCCCTGGCCTTCGGGACGATCTACGCTGAGGCCCAGCGCCGCTACTTCGAGTCGGTCGCGCCGTACGCCCGCCGGCTGATCCATCAGGTCGGGGCGCCCGATGTCGGGGAGATCACCGGACTGCCGCCGGCCGTGTCCCTGGAACAGCGCCGGTCGGCGCCCGGGTCCCGCTCCTCGGTGGGGACGGTGACGACACTGTCCAACTCCCTGCGGATGCTCTTCTCCCGCGCCGGTGACTACCCGCCGGGCGCGGGGCGGCTCGACTCCGACTCCTTCTCGCCGAACACCGCGGCCGGGGCGTGCCCCGAGTGCCACGGGCTGGGGCTGATCCACCGCACCACCGAGGAACTGCTCGTACCCGACGCGTCGTTGTCGATCCGGGAGGGGGCGATCGCGGCCTGGCCCGGGGCCTGGCAGGGAAAGAACCTCCGAGATGTGCTGGACGCCCTCGGGTACGACGTCGAGAGGCCGTGGCGGGAGTTGAAGGCGCAGGACCGTGAATGGATCCTGTTCACCGACGAACAGCCGGTGGTGACGGTCCATCCGGTGCGCGACGCGGGGCGCATCCAGCGTCCCTACCAGGGTACGTACATGAGCGCGCGCCGCTATGTGATGCACACCTTCGCCGACACCAGGAGCCGGTCACTGCGGGCGAAGGCGGAACGCTTCCTGACGAGCGCGCCGTGTCCGGTGTGCGGGGGCGGCCGGCTGCGGGCGGAGGCGATGGCGGTCACTTTCGCGGGCCGCACGATCGCGGAGCTCGTCGCGCTTCCCCTGAGTGCGCTCACCCAGGTGCTGCTGGAGTCCGGCGGGGGGAGCGACACCGCACGCGTGCTGACGGCCGATCTGCTGGCCAGGATCGAGCCGGTCACCGAGCTCGGCCTCGGCTATCTCAGCCTCGACCGTACGGCGCCGTCCCTGTCCTCGGGCGAGCTGCAGCGGCTGAGGCTCGCCACACAGCTGAGGTCGGGGCTGTTCGGCGTCGTCTACGTGCTGGACGAGCCGTCGGCGGGCCTCCACCCCGCCGACACGGAGTCGCTGCTCGGCGTGCTCGGCAGGCTCAAGGAGGCGGGGAACTCGGTGTTCGTGGTGGAGCACCAGATGGATGTGGTGCGGCGGGCGGACTGGCTGGTGGATGTCGGACCGCTGGCGGGCGAGCACGGGGGCCGGGTGCTGCACAGCGGCCCTCCGGCGGACCTCGCCGGCGTGGCCGGATCCGCGACCCGTCGGTTCCTCTTCGACGAGGATCCGGCACCGGCGCGGGAGCCCCGTGTGCCCTCCGGCTGGATCACGCTGTACGGGGTCGACCTGCACAACGTGCGCGGAGTCGACGCCTCGTTCCCGCTCGGCGTGCTGACGGCCGTGACCGGTGTGTCGGGGTCGGGCAAGTCGACCCTCGTCGGCCAGGTGCTGGCGGGTGTACTCGCCGACCGCCGGCCGGCCGAGTCCGCCGAGGCCCCCGCCGGACCGGTGGTGCGGGGGTGCGGGTCGGCGGAGGGCCTTGAGGCGGTGGACCGGCTCGTGCAGGTCGACCAGAAACCCATCGGCCGTACACCACGGTCCAACCTGGCCACGTACACGGGGCTGTTCGACGTGGTGCGCAAGCTCTTCGCGGAGACGGAGACGGCGCGGGCCAGGGAGTACCGCGCCGGCCGGTTCTCGTTCAACGTGGCGGGCGGGCGGTGCGAGACCTGTCAGGGCGAGGGGTTCGTATCGGTCGAGCTGCTGTTCCTGCCCAGCACGTACGCACCCTGCCCGGACTGCCACGGCGCGCGCTACAACCCGCGGACCCTCGAAGTCACCCTGCGCGGCCTCACGATCGCCGGGGTGCTGGACCTGACGGTGGAGGCGGCCGCCGGATTCCTCGCCGGGACCCCGGCGGCCGAGCGCAGCCTGCGGGCGCTCCTCGACGTAGGGCTCGGCTATCTGCGCCTGGGGCAGCCGGCGACCGAGCTGTCGGGCGGTGAGGCGCAGCGGATCAAGCTCGCCACGGAGCTCCAGCGCGCCCGGCGGGGGCACACCATGTATCTGCTGGACGAGCCGACGACCGGGCTGCACCCCGCCGATGTGGAGGTGCTGATGCGGCAGTTGCACGGCCTGGTGGACGCGGGGAACACGGTGGTGGTCGTGGAGCACGACATGGCGGTGGTGGCCGGTGCGGACCGGGTGATCGACCTGGGGCCGGGGGGCGGGGACCGGGGCGGCCGGATCGTCGCCACCGGCACTCCGCGGGAGGTCGCCCGCGCGGCGGGGAGCCGTACGGCCGCGTACCTGGCGAAGGCGTTGCGGACGGGCTGACTCCCCGCCGACGGAGGCGCGTGGTCAGCGGCGGGGGGTCAGCGGCGCACCTTGCGGGTGGCGCGCAGCCACTCCTTGTTCATCGCGGTGATCGAGGGCAGCGGGATGCCCTTGGGACAGGCCGTCGCGCATTCGCCGGTGAGGGTGCAGCCGCCGAACCCCTCGTCGTCCATGGTGGCGACCATGTCGAGCACCCGGGTCTCCCGCTCGGGCGCGCCCTGCGGGAGCACGTTGAGGTGGTTGATCTTGGCCGAGGTGAAGAGCATCGCCGAGCCGTTCGGACAGGCGGCCACGCAGGCACCGCAGCCGATGCACTCGGCGTGCTCGAAGGCGGAGTCGGCGTCGGGCTTGGGCACGGGTGTGGCGTGCGCGTCGGGTGCCGTGCCGGTGGGCGCCGAGATGTATCCGCCGGACTGGATGATCCGGTCGAAGGAGGAGCGGTCGACGACCAGGTCCTTCACCACCGGGAAGGCCGAGGCGCGCCACGGCTCGATGTCGATCGTGTCGCCGTCGCTGAAGGACCGCATGTGCAGCTGACAGGTGGTGGTCCGCTCCGGGCCGTGGGCGTCGCCGTTGATGACGAGGCTGCACGCGCCGCAGATGCCTTCGCGGCAGTCGTGGTCGAAGGCCACGGGCTCGTCCCCGCCGAGGGTGAGTTCCTCGTTGAGGGTGTCGAGCATCTCCAGGAACGACATGTCCGGCGAGATGCCGTCGACTTCGTAGGTGGCCATGGCGCCGGGCGCCTCGGCGTTCTGCTGGCGCCAGACGCGCAGGGTGAGCTTCATGCGTAGCTCCGCTGAGTGGGGTGGACGTACTCGAAGACGAGGTCTTCCTTGTGCAGGACGGGAGCGTCGCCGGTGCCGCCGAACTCCCAGGCGGCGGCGTAGGAGAACTCGTCGTCCCGGCGGGCGGCCTCGCCGTCCGGGGTCTGCGACTCCTCGCGGAAGTGGCCGCCGCAGGATTCGGCGCGGTGCAGGGCGTCGAGGCACATGAGCTCGGCGAGCTCCAGGTAGTCGACGACGCGGTTGGCCTTCTCCAGCGACTGGTTGAACTGTTCGCCGGTGCCTGGCACCTTGACGCGGCGCCAGAACTCCTCGCGGATCCGCGGGATCCGGTCCAGGGCCTCGCGGAGCCCTTCCTCGGTGCGGGCCATCCCGCAGAACTCCCACATGAGTTCGCCGATCTCACGGTGGAAGGAGTCGGGGGTGCGGTCACCGTCGACCGCGAGGAGCAGGTTGAGCCGGTCCTCGGTGTCGGCGACCGCCTCCGTGACCGCCGGGTGGCCGGCGTCGACCGCCTCGGTGTGCGGGTTGCGGGCGAGGTAGTCGTTGATGGTGGACGGCAGGACGAAGTAGCCGTCGGCGAGGCCCTGCATCAGCGCGGAGGCACCGAGTCGGTTGGCCCCGTGGTCGGAGAAGTTGGCCTCACCGATGGCGAAGAGGCCGGGGATCGTGGTCTGGAGGTCGTAGTCGACCCAGAGGCCGCCCATCGTGTAGTGCACGGCGGGGTAGATGCGCATCGGCGTCTCGTACGGGTCCTCCGCGGTGATGCGGGCGTACATGTCGAAGAGGTTGCCGTACTTCTCCTCGACCTTCTTCCTGCCCATGCGCGCGATGGCCTCGGCGAAGTCGAGGTAGACGCCCTGGCCGCCGGGGCCGACGCCCCGGCCCTCGTCGCAGACGTTCTTCGCGGCGCGGGAGGCGATGTCACGGGGCACGAGGTTGCCGAAGGCCGGGTAGACGCGCTCCAGGTAGTAGTCCCGCTCGTCCTCCGGGATCTGCCGGGCGGGGCGGTCGTCGCCCTTGGCCTTCGGGACCCAGATGCGCCCGTCGTTGCGCAGGGACTCACTCATCAGCGTCAGCTTGGACTGGTGGTCACCGGTGCGCGGGATGCAGGTCGGGTGGATCTGGGTGAAGCACGGGTTCGCGAACCAGGCGCCGCGGCGGTGGGCCCGCCAGATCGCGGTGGCGTTGGAGTTCATGGCGTTCGTCGACAGGTAGAAGACGTTGCCGTAGCCGCCGCTGGCCAGGACGACCGCGTCGGCGAAGTACGTGTCGATCTTCCCGGTGACGAGGTCACGGGCCACGATGCCGCGGGCCTTGCCGTCGACGACGATCAGGTCGAGCATCTCCGTGCGGGAGTGCAGTTCGACGTTGCCCGCGGCGATCTGACGGGAGAGCGCCTGGTAGGCGCCGAGGAGGAGCTGCTGTCCCGTCTGGCCGCGTGCGTAGAAGGTGCGGGAGACCTGGACACCGCCGAAGGAGCGGTTGTCGAGGAGGCCGCCGTACTCGCGGGCGAAGGGGACGCCCTGGGCGACGCACTGGTCGATGATCTCCACGGAGATCTGCGCCAGGCGGTGGACGTTGGACTCGCGGGCCCTGAAGTCGCCGCCCTTGACGGTGTCGTAGAAGAGGCGGTGGACCGAGTCGCCGTCGTTGCGGTAGTTCTTGGCCGCGTTGATCCCGCCCTGGGCTGCGACTGAGTGCGCGCGCCGCGGCGAGTCCTGGAAGCAGAACTGGACGACGTGATAGCCCTGTTCGGCCAGTGTCGCACCGGCCGAGCCTCCGGCGAGTCCGGTGCCCACGACGATGACGGTGTGCTTGCGGCGGTTGGCCGGGTTGACGAGCTTCGCCTCGAAGCGGCGGGTGTCCCAGCGGTCGGCGACGGGACCCCCGGGAGCCTTGGCGTCGACGACGGGTTCGCCGGTGCGGTAGTTCATGTAGTCGCTCATGTCAGCTCACCACTCCGGTCATCACGGCGACGGGCACGGAGACGAAGCCGGCCGTCAGTACCACTGCGAAAGCTGTGGCGAGGGTCTTCAGAACGCGGTTCCGGGTCGCGCTGCCCACACCGAGGGTCTGCGCCGCACTCCAGAAACCGTGCTGGACGTGCAGGCCCAGGGCCAGCACGGCGACGATGTAGATGACGTTGCCGTACCAGGTCGAGAAGGTGTCGAGCACGTTCTGGTAGGGGTGCCCCGTCTGGAATCCGCCGGTGTGCACGGTGCCGGTCGTCAGGTCCAGGATGTGCCAGACGATGAACAGGGCGAGGATGACGCCGCCGTAACGCATGGTGCGCGTGGCATAGCTGGAGCGCGCCTTCTTGTGGACGTACGCCGTGGGGCGCGCCCGGAGGTCACGGCGGCTCAGCTGGTACGCCGACACGCCGTGCAGGACGACGGCGGCGACGAGCACCACACGGATGATCCACAGCGCCCACTCGTAGTGCAGGAAGGGCTCGCCGAGGGTCCGGAGCCAGTGCGCGTAGTGGTTGAACTCGTCTGACCCGAAGAAGATCTTCAGGTTGCCCAGCATGTGGACCGCCAGGTAACCGAGCATGACCAGGCCGCTCACAGCCATGATCGTCTTCTTGCCGACGGATGAGTCCCAGAGCGTACGCGTCATGGACGGCCGTCGGTCCGCCCGCGTTGCCAATGCCATGGACACGACGCTAGAGGCGGAGGGCACCATTAGTCCAAGTCATGAAACGACTCATATCCATAGGCAGCACCTATGAAGTCCGCTATCGTCGGCTCCATGCACTTCCAGCAGCTCGCCTACTTCGTCGCCGTGGCCGAGACCAGGCACTTCACCCGGGCCGCCGAGGACGTGCACGTGTCGCAGCCCTCGCTGTCCCAGCAGATCAAGGCCCTGGAGAGCGAGCTGGGCGCCGAGCTGTTCAGCCGGGCGCGCGGCAACATCGCGCTGACCGACGCGGGCGAGGCGCTGCTGCCGCTGGCGCGCAGGATCCTGGCGGACGCGGACACCGCACGGCACGAGGTGCAGGAGCTGGTACAGCTGCGCCGCGGGCGCGTCCGGCTGGGAGCCACTCCGAGTGTCTGCACGGGGCTGCTGCCCGATGTGCTGCGCGCCTTCCACTCCGCCCACCCGGGGATCCAGCTCCTCATCGAGGAGGGTGGCTCCCACGACCTCGTACGGCAGCTCGCCCGGGGCGCTCTGGACCTCGCCCTGCTCGTCCTGCCGCTGCCGGCGGGCTCCCCCGCGCTCACCACCGTGGAGCTTCTGCACGAGGACCTGGTCGTGGTGTCGTCGGCGTCCCGGCCCGCCCCGGGCCGGAAGGGCTCCGTGCACATCGCCGATCTGGAGAACGAGCCGCTGGTGATGTTCCGCCATGGATACGACCTGCGGGAGCTGACCGTCGCCGCGTGCCGGGCCGAGGGCTTCGAGCCCTCGTTCACGGTGGAGGGCGGTGAGATGGACGCCGTCCTCGGCTTCGTGCGCGCGGGGCTCGGGATCGCCGTCGTTCCCCGCATGGTCGCCGTACGGGCGGGCCAGGATCTGCGGACGACGCCGCTGGCCCCGCCGGGGCTGCGGCGGACCATCGGGCTCGCGCACCGCAGCGACGTCGAGCCTCCGCGCGCGGCACGCGAACTGCAGCGGATGCTCCTGGGTGCCGGCCCGCCCGCGGTGCCCCCGGCCGCCGGCCGGGCGGCACCTGCCGGCGGCTGAGGACCACGGCCGCGGCCGTCAGACCGCGTCGGCCAGCAGCAGCGAGTGGATCCGGTCCGGGGCACCGGGCCGTGCGTAGTACCAGCCCTGGGCCGTGTCGCAGCCGAGCTGCCGCAGCTGCTCGGCCTGGGCGCCGGTCTCCACCCCCTCCACCGTTACCGCGAGGTCCAGGCTGTGGGCGAGCGAGACGATGCCCTCGACGATCTTCAGATCGACCGGGTCCGCGGGATGGTGCTGCATGCCCTGGGTGAAGGACCGGTCCAGCTTGAGCACGCTCACCGGCAGCCGGCGCAGGTTCGCCAGATTCGAGTAGCCGGTGCCGAAGTCGTCGAGTGCGATGTCGACACCCATCTCCGCCAGTTGCCGGAGCGGCTTGAGCAGGTCGTCGTCGGCGCCGATCAGCGCCGACTCCGTGACCTCCAGGCAGAGGGCGCCCGGCTCGAGACCGGAGCGCTCCAGCACGTCGACGGTCTCGGCGACCAGGCTGGGGTGGTGCAGCTGGGTCGGCGAGAGGTTGACGTTGATCCGCAGGGGGCCGCCGTCGGTGTGACGTTCCTGCCAGAAGTTCGCCTGGCGCACCGACTCCTCCAGCACCCAGCGTCCCAGCGGCACGATCAGCCCGGTGTGCTCGGCGAGCGGGATGAAGCGGTCCGGGCCGAGCACACCGTGCTGCGGATGGCACCAGCGCACGAGCGCCTCGGCCCCGTGGACGCTGCCGTCGCCGAGGTGCACGAGCGGCTGGTACTCGATGAAGAACTCGCCGCGGTCCAGCGCCGTCGGCAGCGCCGTGGTCAGTCCGTGACGGGTGATGGCACGGGCGTCGGCCTCGGCGTCGGCCAGCGCGAAGCGGTTCCCGCCCGCCGCCTTGGCGCGGTACATCGTGATGTCGGCGCTGCGCAGCACCTCGGCGGCGCTGCGTTCACCCGAGGGACCCTCGACGATGCCGATGGAACCGCGGACCGTCAGCTCCCGGCCGTCGAGACGGACGGGCGTGGCGAGTGCCGAGAGGATGCGCCCGGCCAGTTCGTGGACCTCGTCCTGGGTGTGCGGTCCGGTCGTGAGGGCCACGAACTCGTCGCCGCCGAGCCGCGCGACCATCTCGCCCGGGGCCGTCGCACAGCTCTGCAGCCGGTCCGCGACCTCGACCAGGAGCCGGTCCCCCGCCGCGTGCCCCAGGCTGTCGTTGATCGCCTTGAAGCCGTCCAGGTCGAGGTAGCAGAGGCCGAAGCGCATGCCCTCCCTGGGCGCGAGGGCCTTCTCCAGGCGCTCGAAGAACAGCGTCCGGTTGGGCAGTCCTGTGAGGGCGTCGTGCGTTGCCTCGTAGCGCAGCCGAAGATTGAGCAGCCGCCGCTCCGTGGTGTCCTCCATGAGGGCCAGCTGGTACTCCGGCCGCCCTTCCGGGTCCCGCAGCAGCGACACCGTGAGGTTGGTCCACAGCACGGTGCCGTCGTTGCGGTAGTACGGCTTCTCCACGCTGTAGTGCTCGCGCTCGCCCCGCACCAGCTCGTCGTAGTACTTCCACACGTGCGGTGAGTCCTCGGGGTGCACCCACTCGTTCACCTTGTGGCTGCGGACGTGGTTCTCCAGGCCGCCGAACATCCGGGTGAGGGTGTCGTTGATCTCCAGGATGTTCCCTTCGAGATCGGCGATGCCGATCCCGATGGCGGCGTCCTTGAACACGGCGCGGAAACGCGCCTCGGTGGCGTGCAGCGCCTGCTCGGCGTGCGAGCGGGCGGTGAGTGCCGAGCGGGCGATCGCCTCCTGCTCGGCGAGGGTCCGCTCACGGAGCGCCTGGGTGAACCCGCCGGCGAGCGCGTGCTGTATCCGCGCGCAGCGGGCCCGGCTGTCCTCGGTCGACAGGTCCACCGGCCCGTTGCCGCCGCAGTAGAGGACCAGGTAGGAGTCGACGACGCCGAGCGTGGAGCTCAGGGCGTCGGGATCCGTGCAGTGCGCGGCGACCAGCGCGGATCCGACCCGGTGCGCCGGCGTCGCGTCGAAGACCCGTGTGTGCAGGATGTCGTTGAGCTCCCGGGCGAGCGGCAGCAGGTGCTCCTCGAACTCCGGGCGGGTCATGGAGGTGGCCGTGGAGGGGAAGATCGCCCGGCTCCAGATGGTGGCGAATCTCCGGAGCCGGCCCTCGGGGCCGTCGGGTTCCGCGTCCGGCACGCCGGACGGCTGGGCGGGAGTGCTCACGCCTTGCGCCCCACCCCGGCGAAGCCCGAGAAGGCGAACGGGTCCTCCTGGGCGAGTGCTTCGGGGGACTCGGGGCGCCACTCGGGCATGGAGACCAGCCCGGGGTCGACCATGTCGTACCCCTCGAAGAAGCGGCTGATCTCCGCGCGGGAACGCATGATCAGCGGATTGCGGATGGTGCGGTAGACGCCGACCGTCCCGCCGGCCTCCTCCTGGGTGAGCGGGATCCCCTCGTACGCGGCGTGGGTCAGGACCAGCAGACTGCCGGGTGCCAGAGCGTCGCGCAGTTCGGCGACGGCCGCGTACGGATCGTCGGCGTCCTCGATGAAGTGGAGCACCGCCACCAGGAGCAGCGCCACGGGCTTGTCCAGGTCGAGGAGCGCCTTGACCTCCGGGTGGTCCAGGACCTCCTGTGGCTTGCGCAGGTCCGCGGCGGCGATGACGGCCCGTTCGTTGCCCTCGAGCACGGCCTGGCTGTGTGCGACCGCGACCGAGTCGTGGTCGACGTAGGCGATCCGGGCCTCCGGGTCGGCCGCCTGGGCGACCTCGTGGACATTTCCGAAGGTCGGTATGCCGGAGCCTATGTCCAGGAACTGATTGACGCCCGAGGCCGTGGCGTACTGCACGGCCCGCCGCATAAAGGCCCGATTCGCCTGCATGACCTTGGGCAGGCCCGGCATGAACTCCATGGCCTTGCGGGCCGCTTCCCTGTCCACCTCGAAATTGTGCGAACCGCCCAGATAGAAGTCGTACATGCGAGACACGCTCGGCACCGAGATGTCAATGCCCTGCGGTGCCCAGGCGGGACGCTCCATCGATGTCTCCAACAAGTCGCCACGGCGATCCGGCCATGTTCATGGTCAGTGTTGACCAGAGGCTACTGATCGGCCGCCAAGAGAGCGAGTGGAAACGGAAATTAGAGATCCGTTATTGGTCACACACCGCAGGCACGTGCGGCCGGTCCGTCGCTGCCTGTGCGTGTTCGGCGACGGACCGGCACCGGAGGGCTCTCGTGGACCCTACTTCGGGGCGCCGACCAGCTTCGCGTCGGGCGAGACCGCGTACCATGTGCCCCCGACGCCTTGGCCGTTGGTGTCCCCCGGCTTCTTGTCACCGGAGAAGGTGTAGACGGGCCAGCAGTCGATCGACTGCTGCTGGATGCCGTCCGGACGGTCGAAGGTGACGAATCCCTTCGTGGTGACTCCGTCGACGTCGTTCTTCTCCACCGGGCTGACGACCGGCCACTTCTTCAGGCAGTCCCCGGTGCAGGCGGACTTCATCGGCCATGCCGAGTCCTTCTTGAAGCGGTAAACCGTCATGCCCCGCTTGTCGACGACGACGTCTCCCAGTTCCGGGTCCTTCCTGACCGAAAGTCCGGCGAGGTCGGCCTCGCCGCCGCCGGCCGGCGCGTCGGCGTTCAACGCCGCTTTCCTTCCGTCCGGGGCGGCGGCGAACCACGTCCCTCCGACACCCTGGCCGTTGGCGTCACCGGGACCGGTGTCCTGGGCGTAGCGGTACATCGGCCAGCCGCCTACGGTCAGTTGCTTGGTTCCGTCGGACCGGGTGACCTCGCCGATCAGTGCGGCGTCGGTACCCGCCGCGGCCGTGGCGCTCTCCGCGGGCACGACGGGCCACGTCTTCGCACAGTCGCCCTCGCAATTCGACGCGGGTGGTTCGGCGGTGTCCTTGTCGAATCGGTAGAGAGTGAATCCCGCGCTGTCGGTCAGCACCTTGCCCAGTTCCTTGCTGTCCCACACCGCGAGTTGTCCGGCCTGTTTCGGTGCCGCACCTGCGTCCGCACCCGATCCGTATCCACCGTCGGAGCCGTAGCCGCTGTCCGCCGGCTGCTGTGCGGGGGCCGCGTTTCCCACGGCCTGGCCGTTGGGGGACGCGCTGCCCTTCTCCTGACCGCACGCCGTCGTCAGCGCCAACAGGGCCACCGCCGTCATCGCGAGCGAGGCGTTCCGCCAGGTTTCCATGTCGACTCCTGTTGTCCTCTGCCGTCCGGGACGCGAGTCCGCGCCTTTCGTGGCCCTAGGTACGGTCCGCCGGTGGCCTGTTGTTCAAAGGCCGGGGAAAAAAGTTTCGCCGGGCGCAAACGCGAATCGCCGAATGTCCCCACCATCAGGCGAATCCCCTCCGCTCTCCGCGTGTCCGGCGGCTGGGAGGAACATGCTCCCCGGCGTGTACGGATCACGCATATGGCGGCTGACGGCCGCCACCCTTCTCCTGCTGCTCGCCGTCCCGTTGCCGGCGGCCGGTGACGACTGCGCGGTCGCCTCCATCGGGCAGGGGGACGGCGGCTCCTCCATCGCGGTGGCGGGAGAGGGGCGGTGCACAGCGGTCATCGCCGAGCCCGAGCCGGAACCCGCGCCTCCTCCGCCCCCACCGCCCCCACCGCCACCTCCTCCCCCGCCACCTCCGCCTCCCCCGCCGCCCCCACCACCCCCACCTCCGCCTCCGCCGCCTCCTCCCGCCCCGGCACCGCCCCAACCGGAACCAGAACCGGAACCCGCACCGACGCGGACCACGGCGCGCCCTACCCCACCCGCTGCCGCACCTGTCGTCCTTCCCACCTACCGGAAGCCGCCCCGCAAGACGCCCCGGACCGGACCGTCACTGGTCTCGCTCACCCTTCTGATCACCGCACCCGCCGTGTTCGCCGTGGCGGTTCTGCGCCCCCGCTCCTCCCGCTGACCGAAGAAGGGAACCCATGTCGGAATGGCTTGTTCTGACCATTGCCATGGCGTCGGCCTGTGCCGTCGTCCTGACCACCGCTGTCCTCAGCAACCGCCGTATCGCCGAGGACGACGATCCGTCCGAGACACCCGACGTCATCGAGTACATGACGATGATGATCGGCGTGGTGTACGCGATCGTGCTCGGTCTGGCCATCGCGGGCGTCTGGGAGGGCCGTAGCGCCGCCCAGGAGTCGGTACGCCTGGAGGCCCAGGCGCTGCACGAGGTGAGCGCCCGGTCGGCCGTGTACCCGGCCGAGGTCCGCGACCGCATCCGCGCCGACGTCGACGCGTACGTGACGCATGTCGTCGGCGACGAGTGGAGGTCGATGACGGATCACGGGAGCCTCACCGAGGAGGGCACCGTACTGCTCGACCGGGTCAGGGCCGACGTCACGGAGTACAAGCCACGCAACGACCACGAGGGCCAGGCCTACCAGCCTCTGGTGGACCAGGTGGCCGCCGTCGACGACGCGCGCGGGGCCCGGGGGCAGAACGCGGGCGCGACCATGCCCGGCGTGGTCTGGTTCGGCCTGATCACCGGCGCCGTGGTCACGGTCGGGCTGATCTTCACGCTCCAGATCCGCAGAACGTTCCGCGAACTGCTGCTGGCGGGTCTCTTCAGCGTCCTGATCGCGTTCCTCCTCTTCCTGATCTGGGACTTCGACGCGCCGTTCGGCCGGGGCATCTCG
Source organism: Streptomyces sp. NPDC102402 (assembly GCF_044765765.1). Classification (NCBI taxonomy): domain Bacteria; kingdom Bacillati; phylum Actinomycetota; class Actinomycetes; order Kitasatosporales; family Streptomycetaceae; genus Streptomyces; species Streptomyces sp. NPDC102402. Next base: position 330,740 of record NZ_JBIWKR010000006.1, on the reverse strand, counting down.
GCGACCACGGCACCCTTCGTCGATCTGTTCCCGCACGCCGCGGGCGGATAGCCGCCCGCGGCGCACCGCCTTGTCCCCCCGGCCGGTCCGCCGGCCGGGGGACAAGGCTGCCCCATTCGCCTGACCCCGATAGCGGGTGGTATGCGGCACTTCTACCGTTTCGACATCGAGGTGCATCTCTCCTGTCTGGCGGAAATCCGTTCCGCGGGTGCCCCTCGGGACCCGGAGGATTCACCATGCGCGCGATACGTGTCGCACCCGTCGCCCTGTTGGGCGCCGCCGCCTGCTTTCTGACAGCGCCGGCCGCATCGGCCGATGTACTGACGGGCGGTACGTCCACCTCGTTCACGCCGACCATCACCCCGTCGACGGTCGCGCCGGGGGGGCAGGTGACTCTCGGAGCCATGGGGTGCACCACCGAGGCGACCGCGTTCTCGGGCGTGTTCGACACGACCACCATTCCGAGCGGGAGGTCGGCCACCACCACGGTCGACTCGGACGCCAGGCGGGGCGCGGTCTACGAGGTGACCTTCCGCTGCGGCACAACGACGCGGTCGGCGAACCTGACCATCTCGAGCGGTGCCACCAGTTCCCCCACGACCACGCCCACCACCGCCCCCACGACCAGCTCCACCGCCTCACCCAGCGGCGTGCTGGGCGGTCTCGGCGGCAGCGTCGACACCATGGACCCCGCAGAGATCGCGGCCGGCTCCGCGCTGGTGGCGGTCGCTTCGGCCGGCGCCTTCTACGTCCTGCGCAAGCGTCGCACCGGCCGTCAGCACTGACGGTTCACCACCGCGTACGGACACACGACAGTCGCCCCGGGTCCTGGTCCAGGACTCGGGGCGACGGGCGTATCGGGCCGGGCGGGAGGTTCGAGCCGTCAGATCGCCGCATTGCTCATCCGGCGACGACGGACGACGAAGACGGCGCCGCCGACGGCTGCCGCCGCGACGAGACCGCCGCCGACCTGCATCTCGACGGAGCTGGGGCCCATCGAGCCGCCGAGGCCGCCCTGCGCACCCCGCGAGGGGAGGACCGTGAAGCGGGCCGTCGCGACCGGGTCGCCGTTGCCACCGTTGCCACCCTGGCCGCCGTTGCCGCCCTGGCCACCGTCGCCACCCTGGCCACCGTCGCCACCCTGGCCGCCATTGCCGCCCTGGCCGCCCTGGCCACCGTTGCCCTGGCCTCGGTCACCTCCGTTGCCACCCTGGTCGCCGTTGCCACCCTGGCCGCGGTCACCTCCGTTGCCGCCGCCGAAGTTGTTGTCGCTGTCGTTGCACTTCACGGACAGGGTGTACCGACCGGGCGTCGCGTTGTCCCGGATACGCGCGGTGGCGTAGCCGACCCGGCCGGGCGAGAGGTTCACCGTCGGAAAGGCGTTGGACCACACCCTGCCGCCGGAACGGCCGCACCCCTCCGCACTGACCTGCATCGTGGCGCCCTGGAAGACCGAGGACGGGTTGACGGTGACGTTGGTCGGAAAGTTGCTCGGGTTGCTCCCCGGGCCGCCTCCTGCGGCGGCCAGCGGGGCAGCGAGCCCGACGGCCGCGAAGGCGGTCGCGGTCACCGCGAGAGCGCGTGAAGCACGCATCTTCGAACCTCCAGCGGGAAGCGCCCCGGAGTCATGTCCTCCGGGATCAGTCGACGAATGCGCGTCCCATGACGAACCATCACCAGATACCGCGGATGTCGCACTTCGGCACTGCTCCACCCCGGTGAGCCGACACGCCGTGGGCAAGCTGCTGGTTCTGACGGAGCGGCAGGTCACGGGCCGTCAGAATTTTTATCCGGTCATTACTCCGAAGAGAAGAGGCTGCTGACGGTGCCCGGGCGGCCGCCACCCGTTCGCTCCTCCCTGATCGCCGCAGCACCGGCACGCGCCTAGCGTGGCGATGTCGCGACGGAGGGAGAACCATGGGCCGGGACCAGTGGGGCACCGAGCGGAGCAGACGCACGCCTTGGGGCGCGATCGCCCTGGTGATGCTCACCGGGCTCGCACTCATGCGCAACGGCGTGGAGACGTCCCCGGGTCCGCCGCAGCCGGCTGCGGCGGCTTCCGTGGCGGGCGCCCGGGACCTGCCGGTGTCCGCGCCGGTCGAGGGCGAGCCCGTGCAGCCGCTCGCGTACGCCCCCGCGGAGCGCATCCAGATTCCCTCGATCCATGTCGACGCACCCGTGGTCGACGTGAACCTGGATCCCGCCGGATGGATCGAGGCACCGCCGGCCCAGGACCCGAACCTCGCCGGCTGGTACCAGAACGGCATCGCCCCGGGGCAGCGCGGCACCGCCGTGATGGTCGGTCACGTCGACAACCTCGCGGGCCCGGCGGTCTTCTACGGACTCGGCTCCCTCAGCAAGGGCAGGCAGATCGAGGTGTCGCGCTACGACAACCGTGTCGCGGTGTTCGAGATCTACGGGGTCGAGGTCTTCTCCAAGCACGACTTCCCCGGCGCCCGGGTGTACGGCGACACCGGGTACGCCGAACTCCGGGTCATCACCTGCGGCGGTGGCTACTCGAAGGAGAACGGCTACGACGGGAACGTGGTGGTCTTCGCCCGGCTGGTCGAGACGCGATAGCCGGGACGCCGGCGTCGCACCGTCAGCCGCGGTGCGGGACGGTCGGGCGGTAGCCCTTCTCCAGGAGTGCGGGCAGATAGCGCCGCAGGGCGGCCACGCTCTGGGACCGGTTGCCGCCCGCGTCGTGCGACAGAACCACGACGCCTGGGGCGGCGCCCTTCTCGACCCGGCGGACGATGGTGTCGGTGCCCGGTGTGGTCCAGTCCAGGGTGTCGACCGTCCAGGCCATCGGTTCCATGCCCATCGCGGCGCCGATCTCGAAGGAGTTGCGGTTCCACGCGCCGTACGGCGCCCGGTACCAGAGCGGCGGGGCACCCAGCGTCTTCTCGATCACCTCGCTGGTGCTCCCGAGTTCGTCGCGGATCTCGCCGCGGGAGAGTTTCGGGATCAAGGGATGTGACCAGGAGTGGTTGCCGACCACGTGCCCGTCGTCAGCCATCTCCCGGAGCAGGTCACGGTTGTCGGCGGCCATCTCGCCGCAGACGAAGAACATCGCACGGACTCCGTACCTGCGCAGCGTGGCCAGGATGTGCGGGGTGTAGCGGGGGTCCGGGCCGTCGTCGAACGTGAGCACCATGGCGTCGCTGCCCAGCTCCGGCAGTTCCTCGAACGGCCGGGTCCGCACGGGCGGCGGGGCGGGCCGGAAGCGGGACGGAGCGGTCGACGTCATGGGCCGCAGCCGATAGGCGCCGGGGCCGGCCTGGGCCCGCGACGGGGGGCCGGCCGCCGGGGCCGGCGGCTCCCCGCCGGGACGGACGGGTGTGCCGGCAGGATCCGCTGCGATCACGTGCACCGCGGCGGTGGCCCCCAGCGCGAGGGCCAGGCGCAGCAGGGTGCGGCGTTCCGCCGGAATCTGATCATGCTTCATGACCAACTGCTCGCACGGAGTCGCCTCCCCACCTGCCGCCGACACCGGGGATGATCCGATTTACACCCGATGGATGGAGTGGTCCGGCCGCGTCCGGCGGGGCGCCTCCCGAGACCGCCCGTCCGGCCGCGTCCGGCGGGGCGCCTCCCGAGACCGCCCGGAGCGCACACGGCGGCTGCGGCTACGCTCAGGGCCGTGACAGACCAGCAACACCACCGCTTCGAGCGCGGCACGGACGGCCCCAAGGTGATCGTCGCGGGCCTCGACGGTTCCGAGTCCTCGATGCGGGCCGCGGCGTACGCGGCGGGCCTCGCCCGTCGGCAGAACGCGATGCTCGCCCTCGTCTACGTCCAGCCGTTGATGGCGGCGGGCGCCGCTCTGGGGGCCCCGGTCGCCGACACGACCGGGGAGGTCGCCGAGGGGCTGGTGAACGAGATCAGGACCGCGACCGAGCGGCTCAAGGACATATGGAATGTCCGCTGGGAGTTCCACACGTTCCGCGGCGATCCGTACAACGGCCTGGTGACGGCGGCCGACGACCTGAAGGCGGACGCCGTCGTCGTCGGCGCGTCGGAGTCCGCCGGACACCGCTTCGTGGGTTCGGTGGCGGTCCGCCTCGTGAAGGCCGGACGCTGGCCGGTCACCGTCGTTCCTTAGAGCCCCGCCCGATGCCCTGACCAGGCGGGGTGTCCGACGGGAGGCGCTCCGCGTGATCGTTCCGCGCAGGCGTCACCTGCCTGCTACGAGGCCGTCCTGGGCCCCGCCACGGCTGAGGACGGCGGCATGGATCCGGTCGCGGATCTCGCGCAGCCGGCCGTCGTTGCCGTCCGCGGCCCGGGAATCGAGGGCGACGACGCGCCCCGCCTCGGGGTCGAACCACTGCGGAATGAACTCGGCCTTCCTGACGGCCCAGCGCCCTCCGGGTTTCGCGGGCGGCGCGAAGGTGAAGCGGCCCATCGAGCTCTCGTTGGCGCGCGGGTCCTTGACCCCGTCGTGGTTGACCATGGCACCGGCGACCTGGTCACCCATGCCGTACACGATCCAGGTGCCGTTGACCTTCTCGTACGCCTGCGGGACATGGGCATGGGTGCCGAGGATCAGGTCGATGTCGGGACGTCCGCCGGTAGCGGAGGCCGTGAGTTCACGGCCGAGCCCGAGCTGGACCTCGTCGGGGGCGTCCTGCCACTCCGTACCCCAGTGCAGGGATACGACGACCACGTCGGCGCCGGCTTCGCGGGCCGCCCTGGCGTCCGCCACGATCAGGTCCTTGTCGATCAGGTCGACCGCCCAGGGCTGCCCGGCGGGCAGCGGCAGGTCGTTGGTCCCGTAGGTGTACGCGAGGTGGGCGACCTTGGCCGCGTTCTTCGCCTTGCCCGCCTTGAGCAGGGTGGGGCGGGAAGCCTCCTCGGCCGAGCGTGCGGATCCGGCGTGCGCGACGCCCACGCGGTCCAGCGCGTCGAGTGTGCGTCGGACACCCTGGGCGCCGTCGTCCAGGGTGTGGTTGGAGGCGGTGGAGCAGGAGTCGAAGCCTGTGGAGCGCAGGGCGGTCGCCACCTCGGGCGGCGACCTGAAGGACGGATAGCCGGTGTAGGGTCCTCCCTCCTGGCCGTAGGCGGTCTCCATGTGGCAGATGGCCAGATCCGCACCCGAGACGGCGGCGGCGGCGCCCTTGAGCATCGGGCGGAAGTCGTAGCCCCTGCCATCCGCGTCGGCGGCGGCCCGGTCGATGATCGTGGAGTGCGGCAGGATGTCGCCCGAGGCCAGCAGCGTGAAGGTCCTCGCCCCCTCCGCTCCCCCGGCGCCCGCGCCGGCCGCACCCCGCTCGGCGGAGTGGTGCCGGCCGGCGAAGCCGGGAGGCGTCGACTGCTGGCCGGTACAGGCGGTTGCGGTGGCGAGGAGACCGGCGACGGCGATCGCCGCGCCCTGTCGGATGCGCTTCGTCATCTGCACGACTCCCAGTTCGGATGATTCAGGCCATCCGACTACACATATATTCATACCGGTGAGTCAAGAACAAAGCTCCCTAAGTACCTGAATCGGCCGTATCGCCGTCCGCTGACCGTTCACCGCACCACTCGCCGCTCACTGCGACCGCTCGGCGCACGTCCCGGCGCACGGCCTGTTCCCCCACGCCCCGATGCGTTCGTATACGCCAGGCGGGATCGAGGCGTCAGGGGCCTCTTCGGGAAAGGACGTTCACGATGACCACGGCGACAACCGATGAACGGACCCTCGCGGAGCTTCAGCGTGAACACGGGCCCGCGCTCTTCCACTTCCTCCTGGGGCTGACGTTCGGCGACCGGCAACGGGCCGAGGACCTGCTGCAGGAGACACTGGTGCGCGCCTGGCAGCACCCCGAGGCGTTCGACGCCCCCTACGACTCGATGCGCCCGTGGCTCTTCACTGTCGCCCGGCGCCTCGCCATCGACGCCCGCAGGTCCCGCCAGGCCCGGCCCGCGGAAGTCAGCGACCAGGTCCTGGAGAGCGCCCCGGCCCGGGACGACACGGCCGGATCAGCGGTCCGCGCCCTGGACGTGCGCGAGGCAGTACGGACGCTCAGCCCCGAACACCGCGCGGTGCTCGTGCAGATCTACTTCCGGGGACTCAGCGTGGGCGAGACCGCGCAGGTCCTCGGCATACCGGCGGGCACCGTCAAGTCCCGCTCCTACTACGCGCTGCGTCTGCTGAGCCGCAACCTGCCCGGCTACTCCAGCAGGTCGTCCACGTCCAGCAGCGCGAGCAGGGAGACCGCCTCGGCCACCTCCATGTAGGCCGCGGCGCACGCCTCGCACCGCTGGAGGTGCCGGGCGACCGCACCGCTCTCCCCCGGTTCCAGGGCATCGAGTACGTAGCCGCCCAGCAGCCGGTGCACATGCGGGTCGTCGCCGCGGTCGGCGGTCATCTCACCTCGAATCTCCCGACGGATCCTGCCCTTCTGCCCACGCGGGGCGCGCGCCCCCGGTTCAATGCTGCGTGTGGCCCGGTGCCGAGTCGACGAAAGAGGCGAGACGGGATGCGTCCCGAACATCACGATGGAACCGGTGGGGACGGGCTGCTGGTCCCGATGGCATGGCTGTACTCCGAGTACATCGCCGACGAGGTGCTGGTGACCGGCGACCTGATGGAGCCGACGACCCTGGAGTACCGGGCGGGGCGCGACGCACTCGCCCTGACGATCTTCCTCTCCGACGGGGCGGTCGCGGACGAGCTCCCCGCGGCACGGGTGGACGAGCTCCGGCTGCTCACCGCGTACGGCACCTCCTGGAGGCGCTGGGTCTGCGCGCGACTGGAGGCTCTCGAGCGGCCGACCGCCCCGGCGGGTGTCGCGGACCCTGATCTCGCGCTGGCGCGGGCCGCCTGGCGATGGCTGGAGGAGACCGAACTCCTGGCCGCGGACCTCGACGCGCTCGGCCCACCGCCCTGGGAGCCGGTCGCCGGCGAGAGCGAGGGCGAGGCGCAGGTGTGGACGCCGGCGTGGCAGCTGGGTCTGCCCCTCGGCCATCTGGCCGTCCATCTGTACTGACCCGCGGGCAGTGACCAGGGTCGGGGGCCGGGTCAGGAACCGTGTACGCCCGCACGGTACTTGGGCAGCCGCAGGGTGATCTTCATGCCCGCCCCGACCCCCGTCTCGATGACGAGCCCGTAGTCGTCGCCGTACACCTGGCGGAGCCGTTCGTCCACGTTGAGCAGTCCGATGCCGGCGGAGGTTCCGCCCTCGCCCCGCAGGATCTGGCGGAGGCGGTCCGGCTCCATCCCGGCGCCGTCGTCCTCGATGACGACCTCGGCCTCGGCCCCGGCGTCCAGCGCGCTGATCGTGATGCGGATGGGGGCGTCGCCCCGCCGGGCCGGGCCGGGAGCCCGCGGAAGGGTGACGGCACCCTCCAGGCCGTGTTTGACGGCGTTCTCGACGAGGGGCTGGAGACAGAGGAACGGGAGCGAGACGGGCAGCACCTCCGGAGCGACCTGGAGGGTCACGGAGAGCCGCTCACCGAAGCGGGCCCGCACCAGCGCCAGGTACTGGTCGATGGAGTGGAGTTCGTCGGCCAGGGTGGTGAACTCGCCGTGCCGGCGGAACGAGTAGCGCGTGAAGTCGGCGAATTCCAGGAGCAGTTCACGTGCCCGCTCCGGATCGGTCCTGACGAACGACGCGATCGCGGCGAGCGAGTTGAAGATGAAGTGCGGAGAGATCTGGGCCCGCAGTGCCTTGATCTCGGCCTCGATGAGCTGGGTGCGGGAGCGGTCGAGCTCGGCGAGTTCCAACTGGACGCAGACCCAGCGGGCGACCTCCCCCGCCGCCCTCGCCAGCACCGCCGATTCCCGGGGCGCGTAGGCGACGAGGGTGCCGAGCACCCGGTGGTCGACCGTCAGCGGGACCGCGACGGCCCAGCGCAGCGGGCAGTCGAGGTCCCCGCAGTCGCTGTGGAAAGCGGTGTCCCTGCCTCTGTCGAGGACGCCCCGCACCTGGTCCATCACGTCCCTGCCGTGGTGGTCGCCCTCCCCGTCCCAGACCAGCACCCGGTCGCGGTCGGTGAGGCAGAGGGCGTCGGTGCCGAGCAGTGAGCGCAGTCCTCGCACCGACCGGCGCGCGCTCTCCTCGGTGAGTCCCGCGCGCAGCGGAGGCGCCGCGAGGGAAGCCGTGTGCAGGGTCGCGAAGGTGGCGTGCTCGACGGGCGTCCCCACATCACTGGTGCGTACGGGACGGGCGGTGCGGCCGAGGAGAAAGCCGGTGCCGAACAGCAGCAGTGCGAGGACGGCGATGGCGGCGATCCCTGCCCCGGTCACCGCCCGCGCCCCGAGGTCAGTGCTTCGGGCAGGTGGAAGCGGGTCATGGCCGCGTTGGTGCCCGGCGGTATCCGGCCCGGGGTCGCGAGCGAGACCAGGATCATCGCGAGGAAGCCGACCGGGACCGACCACACGGCGGGCCAGGCGAGGAGCGCGTGCGGCCAGCCGGGCGGGCGCACGGCGCCGCTGACCGTGATGGCCACGGAGAGCAGCGCGGAGCCGCCGCCGAGGAGCAGACCCGCGATCGCGCCCGGCGGAGTGAGCCGTCGCCACCAGATGCCGAGGACGAGCAGCGGGCAGAAGGAGGACGCAGAGACCGCGAAGGCCATCCCGACGGCGTCGGCGACCGGCACCCGGCTGACCACCAGCGAGCCCGCCAGAGGCACGGCGATGGCCAGGACGGTGGCCAGCCGGAAGTGCCGCACGCCCCGCGAGGGCAGGACGTCCTGGGTGATCACTCCGGCGACGGCCATGGTGAGACCCGAGGCGGTGGAGAGGAACGCGGCGAAGGCACCGCCGGCCAGGAGGGCGCCGAGCAGATCGCCGCCGAGTCCTCCGATCACCCGGGCGGGCAGCAGCAGGACGGCGGCGTCGGCGTCGCCGCCGTGCATGAGCTCGGGCGCGTACAGCCGCCCCAGGGCCCCGTAGACCGGGGGCAGCAGGTAGAACAGGCCCACGAGGGCCAGGACGGCGACGGTGGTGCGGCGGGCGTCGCGGCCGTTGGGGCTGGTGTAGAAGCGGACCACCACATGGGGCAGGCCCATGGTGCCGAGGAAGGTGGCCACGATCAGTCCGTACGTCGCGTAGAGCGGATGGTCGGCGCGGAACACGGAGATCTGTTCGTCGAAACTGACCCGGGGGCGGCCGTCGCCCTGCCAGGCCAGCACCAGGAAGATCGCGGGCACCAGCAGCGCCGTGAGCTTCAGCCAGTACTGGAACACCTGCACGAAGGTGATCGAGCGCATGCCTCCCGCCGCGACGGCGACCACGACGACCGAGGCCACGAGTACGTCGCCGAGCCAGCCGGGGGCGCCTGTGAGGATCTTCAGGGTGAGCCCTGCCCCCTGGAGCTGCGGAACGAGGTACACCCAGCCGGCGCCGACGACGAAGACGCTGACCAGTCGGCGGACCTGCCGTGATTCGAGGCGCCCCTCGGCGAAGTCGGGCAGGGTGTACGCCCCCGAGCGGCGCAGCGGAGCGGCGACGAACACCAGCAGCACGAGATATCCGGCGGTGTACCCGACCGGGTACCAGAGCATGTCGGGGCCGTGCACCAGAACCAGGCCGGCGATGCCGAGGAAGGAGGCCGCGGACAGGTACTCTCCGCTGATCGCCGCGGCGTTGAGCCTCGGGCGCACGGTGCGCGAGGCGACGTAGAAGTCGGAGGTGGTGCGCGAGATCCTCAGCCCGAAGCCGCCCACCAGGACGGTGGCCAGGACGACGAGGGCGACCGCCGCCACCGCCGCGGGGTGGTCGGGTGCGCTCACGGTGCGGGAAGGTCTTCCACGAGCCGGGCGAAGTCGCGCTCGTTGCGCTCCGCCCGGCGCACGTACCACCACGCGGCCAGGGTGAGCGGCGGACACGTGGTGAACCCGAGCACCGCCCAGACGACGGCGTTGCTGTGGAGGGCCTCGAAGACCAGAGGAAGGGTTCCCGCCACCAGGGCGAGCGCGGCGAAGACGGTGAGCCCGGCGCGGAGCTGGCTGCGCATCAGCGAGCGTACGTAGGCGCCGCCGAGGGCCGTCTGCTCGTCGATCTCCGACTGGGCGCGGTGACGCGGCAGCGGACGCACCCGTCGGGGCTCGCCCATGACCACTTCACGGCGGGGCGTGCTCTCTGCGGACATGGGCCCGGAGTGTAGGCGGCGCGGGGCCCGGGTGGGAAGGGGTGACATCCGGTAGGGCCAGGTCAGCGGCCGGTCTGCCGCATCAGCAGATCGCGCAGGGCGCGGGTGTGGCGCCGGCTGACCGCGAGCTCGGCGTCCCCGATGCGGACGCTCATACTGCCCGCGTCGAGCCGCAGTTCGTCGATCCGGTTCAGCGCGACGAGGTGCCGGCGGTGGATGCGTACGAAGCCCCGGGAGCGCCAGCGTTCCTCCAGGGTGGTGAGCGGGATCCGGACGAGGTGGCTGCCGGCCGCGGTGTGCAGCCGGGCGTAGTCACCCTGGGCCTCGGCGTAGGCGATGTCGTCGACGGCCACGAAGCGGATCACTCCGCCCAGTTCCACGGCCACCTGGTCGGCGGTCGCGTCGGTGACCGGCGCGGAGCGTTCGCCGACCTGCTCGGCGACCCGGCGTACCGCCTCGGCCAGGCGCTCGCGGCGGACGGGCTTGAGGACGTAGTCGACCGCCTTCAGGTCGAAGGCGTGCACGGCGAAGCCCTCGTGGGCGGTGACGAAGACGATGAGCGGGGGCGCGGCGAATCCGGCCAGCAGCTGCGCCACGTCGAGCCCGGTCAGTCCGGCCATGTGGATGTCCAGGAACACGACGTCGATCGCCGACGGGTCCTCCGGTCCGGCCTCGACGGCGCTGCCGATGCGGCGCAGCGCCTCGGTGGCACCGGTGGCGCCCTCGGCGCTCCGGATCCGGGGATCGGCGCGCAGGAGGTAGAGGAGTTCCTCCAGGGCGGGTTCTTCGTCGTCGACGGCGAGTACGCGCAGCATGAGGCCGGAGTTTAAGTGCTCCGACCGTGTGACGGGGTGAGTGATTCCCGCGTTCGTCACGTACTGGGGACCATGCGCGCCATCGAACTCCACCGCGACGCCGGAGCCTACGCGCTCGGAGTGCTCGGGGCTGCCGACAGCTGCCGGTTCGAGGAGCATCTGGCCGAGTGTTCCGCGTGCGTGGTGCAGGTGCGCGAGTTCGGCGCGGTGGTGGCGCACCTGGCGGTGTACGCGCACGCGCTGCCCCCCGGCGCGGTCCACTCGTCCGGCCGGCGGCCCGGGACGACTTGAGTCCACCCGGTGGCCGGGGGCTACTTGAGGAAGCGGGAGAGCCTCCGGTCGGCGAGCGGCTTGCCACCCGTCTGGCAGGTGGGGCAGTACTGCAGCGACGAGTCGCTGAACGACACATCCAGGACGGTGTCACCGCAGACGGGGCAGGGCTGACCGGCACGGCCGTGGACCCGCATGCTGCTCTTCTTCTCGGCCTTGAGCCGGCCGGCGGCGACGCCCCGGGAGCGTTCGACGGCCTCCTGGAGCGTGGTGCGCATGGCGTCGTGAAGACGGGTGATGTCGTCATCGGCCAAGCTGGTGGTGAGCTTGAACGGCGACATCTTCGCGACGTGGAGGATCTCGTCGCTGTAGGCGTTGCCGATGCCCGCGATCAGTGACTGGTCGCGCAGGGCGCCCTTGACCTGTCGTCGCTCCTCGCCCAGCACCCGTGCGAACGCCTCCCGGTCGAAGGAGTCGGCGAGCGGATCGGGGCCGAGGCGCGCCACTCCGGGCACGTCCGCGGGATCGTGCACCAGGTGGACGGCGAGACGCTTGGTGGTACCCATCTCGGTCAGGTCGAAGCCGTCGCCGCCGGTGAGGACCGTCCGCAGGGCGAGCGGCCCCTTGCCCGGGCGCGGCGGGGTCGAGGGGAAGCTGTCCTTCCACTGCAGCCAGCCGGCCCGTGCGAGGTGGATGAGCAGGTGGAGCTCCCCGGCCGTGACGTCGAGGAATTTGCCGTGCCGGGCCACCGAGGTGACGGTGGCACCCTCCAGGGCGGTGGGCGGCGGGTCGTACGTCTTCATGACACTGATCGCGAGCGGCAGGACGCGGGCGATCTCCTTGCCGACCAGGTGGTCGTCGAGGAAGTCCCGCAGGGCTTCGACTTCCGGCAGTTCGGGCATGCCTCCAGCCTGCCGCAGCGGCCGCGCGACCGCGCGGCACGGTCTCCGTGCGGCGGGTCACAGCAGGCCGTACACCCGCCGCGCGGTGCCCGCGAGGACGGCCTGCCTGCCCTCCTCACCGAGCCGGCCGGTCAGCTCCCGCGCCGCGTCGAGGACATCGGCGTACGGGGCGGCGAGCCGGCACACCGGCCAGTCGGAGCCGTACATCAGGCGGTCGGGCCCGAACGCCTCGATGGCGGTGTCCGCGTAGGGCCGCAGGTGCTCGACGGTCCAGGACCGGGGGTCGGCCTCGGTGACCAGACCGGAGAGTTTGCAGACGGTGTTGGGGTGCGCGGCGAGCGCCCGCAGGCCGTCGGCCCAGGGCTGCGTGGTCCCCAGCGCCACCGGGGGCTTGCCGGCGTGATCGAGGACGAAGGTGAGCCCCGGCAGCAGCGCGGCGGCACGGGCGGCGGCAGGCAGCTGGTGCGGGCGGACGATCAGGTCGTAGACGAGTCCTTCCGCGGCGACGGCTCGGAGGCCGCGCAGGACGTCGGGGCGCAGCAGCCACTCCGGGTCGGGTTCGCTCTGGACCTGATGGCGGATTCCGACGAGACGGCCGCCACCGGGGAGGGCACGGAGCGCGGCGAGGGTGTCGGCGACGTCCGGCGCGGTCAGGTCGGTCCAGCCGACGACGCCCGCGACGAGGGTGCTGCCGTCGGCGAGCGCGAGGAGTTCGGGTGTCTCCTCGGCGACGGTGACCGTCTGGACGAGGACGGTGGCGGCCACCCCGGCGGCGCGCGCCTCGGGCTCCAGGTCGGCAAGGGTGAAGGTACGGCGGATCGGGGCGAGTTCCTCGCCGGTGATCCAGTCCTGGTCCCGCACCGAGAGGTCCCACACATGGTGGTGGGAGTCGACGACCGTCACAGCAGCCCCTCGGCACGCAGATCGTCCCAGAGTGCGTCCGGGACCGGCCTGCGCAGCTGTGCCGCGGCGTCACGCACCTCGTCCGGGGAGCGGGTGCCGACGAGGACTCCCGCGACGGCCGGGTGACGCAGCGGGTGGTGCAGGGCTGCCGCACGCAGCGGGACCCCGTGCCTCTCGGCGACGGCCCTCATGCGCAGCGCCCTGTCGAGAAGGGGCGCGGGGGCCGCCGCGTAGTCGTAGGTCGCACCTGGCCGGGGGTCGGCCAGCAGCCCGGAGTTGAAGACACCTCCGACGATCACGCCGCGGCCGCGGGCGGTGGCCTCCGGAAGCAGCTCGTCGAGGGCGGTCTGGTCGAGGAGTGTGAAGCGGCCGGCGCAGAGGACGGCGTCGACGTCGGTCTCGCGCAGGAAGCGGGTGAGCATCGCGGTCTGGTTCATTCCGGCGCCGATGGCACCGACCATTCCCTCGGCGCGCAGCTTCTCCAGGGCCGGGTAGCCCTCGCGGAAGGCCGCCTCCCCGTGGTCGTCGGGGTCGTGCAGATAGACGACGTCGATCCGGTCGAGCCCGAGCCGTCCGAGGCTCTCCTCGACGCTGCGGCGGATGCCGTCGCCGCTGAAGTCCCAGCAGCGGCGGTGGGTGTGCGGTACGGCGAATCCGTCGGAAAGCCCCTGGTGGGACGCCGTCTCGGCGGTGGTCAGGGGGTCGAGCAGGCGGCCGGCCTTCGTGGACACCGCGTATGTGTCCCGGGGCCGGTCGCGCAGGGCGTCCCCGAGGCGGCGCTCGGAGAGCCCGAGGCCGTAGTGCGGCGCGGTGTCGAAGTACCGGATGCCCTCGTCCCACGCCGCGTCCACGGCGGCGGTGGCCTGTTCCGGATCGACCTCGGTGAAGAGGTTGCCGATCGCCGCGGCCCCGAAGGAGAGCTCGGTGATCTCGACCGCGCTGCGTCCGAGCCTGATGCGCCGCATGCTCCTGGCCACCCCCGCCGATGATCCCTGCTTGTCCGTACAGGACTATTCATCGGATCAATCGGGTGCGTCAACACCGTCCGGCAGATCGGCCCTCACGCCGGAGCGGGCACCGCGGGAAGGAGCGCGTGCAGTTCGCTCAGCTCCTCCTCGGCCGCGGCGGCCAGCCGGTCGAGATCGGGCAGCGCCTTCCCGTCGGCGACCAGTCCGATCTGCACCCTCCCGCCGTAGGTGGACAGGGCGACGGCCAGCGACTGCCCGCGGGCCAGCGGCGCCATGGGGTAGACGGCGCGCAGCGGGCAGCCGCCGAGCGAGAGGGCCGAACGGGGCAGGGGCACGCTGGTGACCAGGATGTCGAAGAGCATCCGGGCCGCGTTCCCGGCCAGCGGTGCCCCGAACCGGTGGGCCAGCGCGGGCAGCTGGTCGGCCAGCACGGCCACGGCGCCCGCGCCGCGCAGCGGTCCGGCCGCCTTGTTGCGGTTCATGCCCGTACGGACGAGGCGCAGCCGTTCCCGGGCGTCGGGTTCACCGACGGGCAGACCGAGCAGGTAGGCGGACAGCCTGTTCCCGGTGGCGGCGACACCGGGCCGGCGCCGTGAGACCGGGACGAGGGCACGGGGGTCGGCACCGGGGAGCGGCTCTCCGCGTTCGAGCATCCAGCGCCGCAAAGCACCGGCGACCACCGCGAGCAGGACGTCGTTGGCCGTACCGCCCTCGGTGCGCCGGACGCGCTGCACCGCCCCGGCGTCGAGTTCGGCGGTGGCCAGCCGTCGTGTTCCGCTGGAGCGGGCGGTCAGGGCCGTGGTCGCGCGCAGGTCGAGACGGCTGGCGCGTACGACGGAGGCGCCGACCCCCAGCGCCCGCCCGACGTCACCGAGCCGGTCCATCGCCATGCCGGCCGCCTCGTACGGACCGGGCAGCCAGGAGCGGGGCGGCACCGGTGTCCGGCGGCGCACGGCGCCGCGGCCCGCGCCGGCGGAGGCGATCTGGTCGAAGATGCCGGCGCCGATGGCCACGGCCCGCATGCCGTCGGCGAGCGCGTGGTGCAGCTTCACGAGTACGGCGAACGGGCCGTCACCCGGGCTGTCCAGCAGATAGATCTGCCAGGGCGGCAGGCCCCGCCCAAGGGGCTGTTCCATGAGTTCGCCGGCGAGTCGGCATGCCTCCGCCATGAAGTCGCCCCCGGGGAGCACGACCCGCTTGACGTGCCGGTGCACGTCGAAGTCCTTGTCGGTGAACCAGGCCGCGCCGCCCACGGGCAGCAGGACGTCGCGTACCCGCATCCGAAGCCGGGGAATGGCGGCGGCGCGGGCTCCGAGCAGCTCGAGCAGTTCCTGCGGGGCCACGCCGGGCACGGGGTCGAAGACGGCGAGTGCGCCGAGGTGCATCGGATGGGCATCGGATTCGAGGTGCCAGAAAGCCAGATCAAGCGGTGCCAGAAGCTCGGTACTCAACGGGGCCTCGCGTCTTCGACAACGGAACGGCGGGATCGCAGTCAATCCCGCAAGCTCGGTTACGGTCAAGTATGGACATGTTACGTACTGTTACAGTCTCGCGGCGTCCCGGCCGAGGCGCTACCTGTGCTCCTGGATGGAGAATTCGCACCACACGCACTTGCCGTTGCCCCGGGACTCCACCCCCCAGATGTCGGCCAGCCGGTCGACGAGCATGAGCCCGCGGCCGGAGACCCCCGACTCCCCCGCCTCCCTGCGGCGGGGGAGCGCGCTGGAACGGTCCTCGACATCGACCCGGAGGCGGCGTTCCGGCCCGGTGAGCACCCGGATGGTGACGATGGCTCCGCCGTCGGTGTGCATCAGCGCGTTGGTGATCAGCTCGTCGGCCGCGAGCTCGACCTCGTCGGCCCGGCCCTTGGCCCCCCAGGCACGCACCGCCGCACGGATCATGTGACGGGCGGAGGTGAGCGCCTCGGGGTCGTTCTGCGCCACGTGCTGCTGGAGCCGGCCGCCCGGGTGCGGGGCGTGCGCGGCGTTGCGGCGCAGCAGCAGCACCGCCATGTCGTCCTCGCCGCCGCGCTCGTCGACGACCTCGCAGAGCCGGTCGGCCAGTTCCTGGAGGTCCTGCGGGCCCTCACCGACCGTCGAGGCGAGCAGCCGCATGCCGTCGTCCAGGTCGGTGCCCGGCAGCTCCACCATGCCGTCGGTGTACATGATCAGCGTCTGGCCCGGGTCCAGATCGACGGTGCTGACGGGGTATTCGAGCTGCTCGAACTCGGCGGAGAGCCCCAGTGGCAGACCGCCCTCCACCGGCAGTTTGCGACAGCTCCCGTCGACGTCCCGCAGGGCCGGATCGACGTGCCCCGCCCTCACCAGCTGGACGACTCCGGTGGTCAGGTCGGCCTCGGCGTAGGTACAGGTGGCGAAGCGCTCGGTGTCCAGTTCGTGGAGGAAAACGGACGCCCGGGCCATGACGGTGGCCGGGCTGTGCCCTTCGGCCGCGTAGGCGCGCAGCACGATCCGGAGCTGGCCCATCACGGCCGCAGCGTGCGTGTCGTGCCCCTGTACGTCGCCGATGACCGCGCCCACCCGGCCGCCGGGCAGCGGAATGATGTCGTACCAGTCGCCGCCGATGTCCCGGCCGAGCCGTGCCGAGCGGTAGCGGACGGCGACCCTCGCCCCGGGCACCTCGGGGATCCGGCGCGGCAGCATCGCCTGCTGGAGCCCTTCGGCGAGGTCGTGCTCCTGTTCGTAGAGCATGGCCCGCTGGAGGCTCTGGGCGATCGAGCTGCCGAGAGCGACGAGCAGGTTCCGCTCGTCGCCGGTGAAGCCCGCCTTGTCGCCGTAGAGGAGCCCGAGCGCGCCGATCGGGCGGGCCTGGGCGATGAGCGGCATGTACGCGGCCGCGGTGATGCCCAGGTGGCTGATGTGGGGCCACAGGATGGGGTAGGAGGCGGCGAAGTCCTCGGGCGTCTCGATGAAGCGCGGCGTGAGCGTGCGGATCACCTCGCTCATCGGATAGGGCTCGTCCGTCCGGGTGTAACGGGTGCCCTGCACGAACGCCCCTTCGGGGCCGTCCGCCACCAGATGGATGCGACCGGACTCGAGCAGTCCCATGACGAGGCTGGTGGCGCCGAGATTGGCCAGCCCGCTGGAGCTCTTCAGGACCTCGGTGACGTCCTTGACCGTCCGCGCGTGGGCCAGGGCGGCCGTGGTTCCCTCGACCAGGCTGGTGCGGCGACGCCGCTCCTCGTCCACGGTCCGGCGGGCGGTGGATTCGGCCAGTTCCTGGGTGGCGTCACGGATGATCCCGATGATGCGGCGCGGCCGGCCGGTGCCGTCGCGGCGGATGAACCCCTGGGTGTGGGTCCAGCACAGCGTGCCGTCCCGCTGCATCCTGCGGAAGTAGGCGCCGTAGTTGCTGCGGCCGCTCTTGAGCGCCTGCGACACCATGCCGTCGAGCCGGATCGCCTCGTCGGCGGGAACGCGCGGCGCGAGCCCCTCCGGATGACCGTCGTACTCGCCGGGGCGCAGGTCGAACACCTCGAGGGCGGGCTCGTCCATGTGCATGAGGCCGCTGTCCAGATCCCAGTCGAAGCTACCCATGCGGTTCAGGGCGAGGCTGAGGTCCGGGTGGGCGGGCCAGTCGTCCGGGAGTGACAGGGCACCCGCTACCCGATCATCCATGTGCGCCACTCTGCCATTATTTGTCCGATTCCTCGACCGAACAGGCTCCTTGAACACATTCAAGTCTTGCTCTAAGCTCGGCGCGAGACGAATTGAACATGTTCAATTCGACCGTTGCTGCACGTCATGAGGGGCTGTACGTCATGAGGCGGGGGTGGACGCGATGTCCGTACTGGTCGGTCTGATCGTGATGCTGGGCATGCTGGTGATCGTCCCGTTGGGCCTGGGGCTCGTCGGCGACCCCTCGCTCCACCGGATACGCCGTCTGTGGCCCCTCTTCGCGGTGCCCGGAGCGGTGTCCCTGTGGCTGCCACGCGGCGGCGTCGCCACCGCGCTCGCCCTCTGCTACGCGCTGGGGACACTGCTCCTCGCCACCCATGCGCCCCGCCGGCTCGCGCGCACAGGCAGCCTGCGTCCGGTGGAGGCCGCCCTGCTCACCGCGTTGGTCACCCCGTCGGTCGCGGCACTCGCCCTCGTCGCCGAGCGCTCGGGCCACGAACTGTTCGGCTTCGGGCTGGGCATCCTGGCGCTGACCGTGCCGCACTTCCACTTCGCCGGCTTCGCCGCCGCCCTCGTCGCGGGCCTCCTCTGCCGTACGGAGGACGGCGCGGCGGGCCGGTTCGCCGCCCTGAGCGTGCCGCTCGGGACCCTGCTCGTCCTCGTCGGCTACTTCACCGGGGAATGGACCGAGCTCGCCGGAGCACTCGTGCTCACCGCGGGGATGTGGACGGTCGCCCTCATGACCTGGCGCACCGTCCGCACCGGTGACCGCGACCGCCTCACCCGCGCCCTGCTCGCCATGTCGGCCGGGGTGCTCGTGGTGACCATGGTGCTCGCGCTGAGCTGGGCACTCGGCGAGGCCACCGGACTCCCCCACCCCACCCTGACCTGGATGGCCGCCACGCACGGGCTGGGCAACGCGCTGGGCTTCGCCCTCTGCGCGCTGCTCGCCCGGCGCCGCCTCCGGGACCTCACCCACCAGGAAGGCAGGACCGCATGAGCACCCTGACGTATCCCGAGGCCGGAGCCACCCGGCTCGGACCGCTGCCGGAGGGCTACAACCACCTCCACCACCGCGCCGTGATCGGCAGGGGCCGTGCCGACTTCGAGGCCGCGGGCGCGACCGTCACCGAGTGGCGCATGCACAGGGCCGCGGGTGCCGGAGTGGTGGCGTCCGCCTCGCGGGCCGAACCCGGAGTCACCGTCGACGTGTCGGCGGGCATCGGGCGGCTCCGCGTCACCGCCCCCTGCGAGGTCGTCTGGACCGCGTACGAGAGGGACCGTACGGGCTTCGCCTACGGCACCCGGCCGGGACATCCGGAACGCGGGGAGGAGAGCTTCGTGGTGGAGCTGGCGGACGACGGCACCGTGTGGTTCACGGTCACGGCGTTCTCCCGACCGGCGTGCTGGTACGCCAGGCTGGCCGGTCCGCTCGTGCCGGTGGCCCAGCGCTGGTACGCACGCCGGCTCACCGCCGTGCTGCGCCGGACGGCACCGGCTGCCTGACCGCGGTCCGGGCCCGATACTGGAGGCGATGGAGTGGTTCACCGCAGACGGCTACTGGCTCAGCAGACTGATCTTCCAGCGGGGCCTCGCCGCCGTCTATCTGGTCGCGTTCGTCGCCGCGGCGCTCCAGTTCCGGGCGCTGATCGGTTCACGCGGCATGCTCCCCGTGCCCGGCCTCCTGCGGCGCACCCCTTGGCGCGCGGCGCCCGGCCTGTTCCGGCTCCACTACTCGGACCGCTTCTTCGCGTGCGTCGCATGGGCCGGCGCCGCGGTGTCGCTGGCCCTGCTGGCGGGCGTGGACGCATACGTCCCGCTGTGGGCCGCGATGACCCTGTGGGCGGTGCCGTGGGTGCTGTACCTGTCAATCGTCCAGGTCGGTCAGGTCTGGTACGGCTTCGGCTGGGAATCGCTCCTGCTGGAGACCGGCTTCCTCGCCGTGTTCCTCGGCAACGGGGACACCGCCGCGCCGGTGCTCGTGCTGTGGCTTCTGCGCTGGCTGCTCTTCCGGGTGGAGTTCGGAGCGGGTCTCATCAAGATCCGGGGGGACGAGTGCTGGCGGCGGCTGACCTGCCTGGACTTCCACCATGAGACCCAGCCCATGCCGGGGCCGCTGAGCCGGCTCTTCCACCTGCTCCCGAAGCCGGCGCACCGGGTGGAGACCGCCGCCAACCACGTCACCCAGCTCGTGGTGCCCTTCCTGCTGTTCACCCCGCAGCCCGTGGCGAGCGTCGCGGCAGGACTCATGGTGCTCACCCAGCTGTGGCTGGTGCTGTCGGGGAACTTCGCCTGGCTCAACTGGCTGACCATCGTCCTCGCCCTCGCCGCGATCGACTGGTCGCCCATGGCCGGCCCGCCACCCGCACAGCCGGGCTCCCCCCTCTGGTACGAGGTGGTGGTCGTCGCCGCCACCGTCCTGGTCCTGGCCCTCAGCTACCGCCCGGCACGCAATCTCCTCTCCCGCCGCCAGGTGATGAACCGGTCCTTCGACCCTCTGCACCTGGTCAACACCTACGGCGCCTTCGGGAGCATCAGCAGGATGCGGCTGGAGGTCGTGGTCGAGGGCACCGACGAGGAGGCGGTCCACCCCGGGACCCGGTGGCTCGAGTACGGCTTCCGGGGCAAACCCGGTGATCCGCGCAGGCTGCCGCGCCAGTTCGCTCCGTACCATCTGCGGCTGGACTGGATGATGTGGTTCGCGGCGCTCTCCCCCGCCTACGCCCGCTCCTGGTTCGAGCCGTTCGTCGAGCGGCTGCTGCAAGGCGACCGGGACACCCTGCGGCTCATGGGCCACAACCCGTTCTCCGACGGACCGCCCGCCCACATCCGGGCGAGGGTCTTCCACTACAGGTACACGGACCGGAGCGAACTGCGGGCCACGGGATGCCGGTGGCACCGGACCTACGTGCGGGACTTCATGAGGCCGGCCCCCCGGCCCGTACCGCTCCGGCCTCGCGGGCACGCCCCGGAGGAGCGGCGGACGCCGGGCTCCGACGAGGAGGCATCCGGTGGCCGGAAATGAGCCCTGCCCCCGTCCGGAGACGGGGGCAGGGACCGAGGCGCTGTTCGGAAAGGGTGCGGGGGATCAGTCGATGCCGGGCAGGATGTGCGGCTCGGCCAGATCGTCCTCGTAGCCGGCCAGCCTGATCGGTGCCGACCTGGCCCAGACCTCGATGTTCCGGAGCTTCTCGGGCCGGCGGGCCCGCTCTCCGGTCCGCTCGGCCGGGCGCGTCTCGGTCTTCGTCATTTCAGGTGTCACCGCGGACTCCTTTGTGTCGCGTAACCCCGGGGCGGTGGCGACGCTGCGGTGTGAGAACCGTGTCGACCGCCCTCTGCGGGGCAGGGGCAGAAACAGTTCGGTCGCGGTGGCGCCGGTACGGGGTGGGACGGCGGGCTGGTTACAGACCTGTCCCAGGACGGCCGAGGGAGCTTCGTGGATCCCTCGGTGGCGTCCGTTCACCTCAGACTAACCAAATGAGCGCCGTCCCGCTCGACAGAACGTGTGGCCTGGGTCACTTTCAGCCAACAGAACAGCGGCGGCCCCGGTATTCGCGGGGCCGCCGCTGTGCCGTCTGTCCACGCAGGTGACGGTGGTTACGGAAGGGGCCGGGGGTCCGAGCGGTCAGCCGGAGTGCCGAGGCCTGCCGGACTTCACCAGCCCGCGGGCGCGTAGTCCTTCAGGAAGCAGCCGTACAGCTCCTCGCCCGCCTCACCACGCACGATCGGGTCGTAGACCCGCGCGGCGCCGTCGACGAGATCGAGCGGGGCGTGAAAACCCTCCTCCGCGAGGCGGATCTTGTCCGGGTGGGGACGCTCGTCCGTGATCCAGCCGGTGTCGACGGCGGTCATGAGGATGCGGTCCTTCTCGAACATCTCCTGGGCGCTGGTGCGCGTCAGCATGTTCAGTGCGGCCTTGGCCATGTTGGTGTGCGGGTGCCCCGCACCCTTGTAACCGCGGCCGAAGACCCCCTCCATCGCGGAGACGTTCACCACGTAGGCGCGGTTCGCGGCAGCGGCGGCCATCGCCGGGCGGAGCCGGCTGATCAGGATGAAGGGCGCCGTGGAGTTGCAGAGCTGGACCTCGAGGAGCTCGATCGGCTCGACCTCGTCGACGGTCTGGATCCAGCTGTTCGTGTCGTGCAGGTCGGGGACCAGGCCGCCGGCGTCGATGGCGGTGCCCGCGGCGATACGCGCCGGTGAGGCCGAGCCGGTCACCAGGGCGAGACCCGTGACGTCCTGCGCGGTCAGCCCCTCCCCCTCCTTGCGCGCGGCCGGGAGCGCGGCGACCCGGTCGACGGTGCCGCTGCCGAACGTGCCGATCACGTGGGCCGCGGGCAGCTCACCCGTCGGCAGCGGGGCGGACTCGGCGGCGAGCAGCTCGCTGTAGGCCTGCGGGGAGCGGCGGACGGTCTGTGCGGCGTTGTTGATCAGGATGTCCAGCGGCCCCTCGGCGGCGACCGAGTCGGCCAGCGCGACGACCTGGGCGGGGTCGCGCAGGTCGATGCCGACGATCTTCAGGCGGTGGATCCACTCGTCACTGTCCGGCATCGCCTTGAAGCGGCGGATCGCGTCGTTGGGGAACCGGGTGGTGATGGTCGTGTGAGCGCCGTCGCGCAGCAGGCGCAGCGCGATGTACATGCCGATCTTGGCACGGCCGCCGGTCAGCAGGGCCCGGCGTCCGGACAGATCGGTACGCGCGTCACGCCTGTCCCGGTTCTCCTTGGCGCACTGCTGGCAGAGCTGGTGGTAGAAGGCGTCCACCTCGACGTACCGGGTCTTGCAGATGTAGCAGGACCTCGGCCGCTGGAGTATGCCCGCGATCTCGGCGGTGGCCGAGGAGGACGGGAGGACGCCCTGTGTCTCGTCGTCGATGCGCTCGGCGGAGCCGGTCGCCGTGGCCTCCGTGACGGCCTTGTCGTGCGCGGTCTTGGCGGCGCGGCGCTCCTGGCGGCGGCGCTGCTTCACGGTGCGGTAGATCCCCGCGGTCGCCCGGCGCACGGCGACGGCGTCCGGGTGGTCGACCTCGATGGCGTTCAGCTCGTCGAGCACGCTCAGGCAGACGGCCAGCCGCTCCGGGTCGATACCGGGACCGAACGCGTCGATGCCGGGAGCGAACTCCTGGCTGTCCTCTGTCACCGTCATGGCCGTTCCTCTGTCACTCGTCACTCATGCCGCCTGCGGGCCTCGGTGGGAAGTGGTCCGGCCGGGGCCGGCGAGGGCAGGCGCGCACGGGCCGAATGCCCCGGTCAAGTCTGCCATGAGTCCGGCGTAGCTCAGTTCGGCCCGGCGCCCTCCTTCTCCTCGGCGGAGAGCGGGGTCGCGATGTCCTCGAGGGACCGCCCCTCGGCGGCGACCGCGAAGAAGACGGCGACCAGCCCGGCGGCCACCATCAGTGCCGCGCCGATGCAGAACGCCAGGGCGGTGTCCCCCGGGACACCGCTCGCGGTGAGGTCCGCGAAGACCAGGGGGCCCGTGATCCCGCCGGCGGCCGTGCCCACGGCGTAGAAGAAGGCGATGGCCATGGCCCTCGTCTCCATCGGGAAGATCTCGCTGACGGTCAGGTAGGCGGAGCTCGCGCCCGCGGAGGCGAAGAAGAGGACCACGCACCAGCATCCGGTCATGGTGGCGGCGGTCAGGGATCCGTTCTGGAAGAGCCAGGCGGTCACGAAGAGCAGCACGCCGGAGGTGAGATAGGTGCCGGCGATCATCGGCTTGCGGCCCACCGTGTCGAAGAGCCTGCCGAGGAGGAGCGGGCCCAGGAAGTTGCAGAAGGCGATGACGGCGAAGTAGTAGCCCGTGGCTCCGCTGGAGACGTCGAAGAACGTCACCAGGATCGAACCGAACCCGAAGGTGACGGCGTTGTAGAGGAATGCCTGTCCGATGAAGAGGGCCAGGCCGAGCACGGCCCGCTTCGGATAGGAGCGGAAGACCGTGCGGGCGATCAGACCGAAGCCGATGCTCGTGCGCTGCCGCACCGTGATCGCCTGCTCCGCAGGAGGAAGCGGCCGCCCGGTCTCCTTCTCCACCTCCTGTTCCACCCCGTCGACGAGCCTCTCCGCAGCCGCGTCGTGTCCGTGGATGAACATCCAGCGCGGGCTCTCCGGCACATGGCGGCGCACCAGCAGGATGACGAGCCCGAGGA
This sequence comes from Streptomyces sp. NPDC102402, assembly GCF_044765765.1. Lineage (NCBI taxonomy): Bacteria > Bacillati > Actinomycetota > Actinomycetes > Kitasatosporales > Streptomycetaceae > Streptomyces > Streptomyces sp. NPDC102402. Next base: position 307,023 of record NZ_JBIWKR010000006.1, on the reverse strand, counting down.
CGACGCCCAGTGCGAAGGTGAGCCGCCAGCCGATGTCCTTGGGGAAGATGTCCGTGTTCAGGGCGAGGACGGAGAGCAGGGATCCGGCCACGGCCCCGAGCCAGAAGCTGCCGTTGATGATGAGGTCGACGCGCCCCCGGTACTTGCTGGGGATCAGTTCGTCGATGGCCGAGTTGATCGCCGCGTACTCCCCGCCGATCCCGAAGCCGGTCAGGAAGCGGAAGAGGAAGAACCACCACGCCGAGAACGAGACCGCGGTGAGCGCCGTGGCCGCCAGGTAGACGGCGAGGGTGATCAGGAACAGCTTCTTGCGCCCGAAGCGGTCGGTGAGCCAGCCGAAGACCAGTGCACCGGAGCAGGCACCCGCGACGTAGAGCGCGGCGGCGATGCCGGTGACCTGGGCGTCGGTGATGGCCAGCCCGCTGCCGTCCTCCGACAGCCGGCTGGCGATGTTGCCGACGACCGTGACCTCGAGTCCGTCGAGGATCCAGACCGTGCCCAGACCGATCACGATCATCCAGTGCCACCGCGACCAGGGCAGCCGGTCCAGCCGTGCCGGGATCCTGGTCGTGACGGTGGGTCGGGCCGACGCGCCGGTGCCGCTCATGTGTCCCTCCTCTGCTTCCGGAACACCACAGGTGCCCGGAACGAGGCGCGCATCACACACCGGCCGGAAAGGATAACGGAAACCACCCGGACGGACACGGAACGTTGCTTTCGATCATGTTTCCCGGCCCTGCCGTCCTTCCGTGAAAAAAGATTGGTTTTCGGTGGCATCACTTTCGGAAACCGGGGCATGCGCCCGTCACTGCATACGGACTCCAGGGAGGGCGACACCATGACGGTCATGTCAACGCGAACCACCGAAGCGATCGGCACGGCGGCCGCGCCGGGCGACGGGGCGGAGGCGGTTTCCGACGTGGCCGCGCTCCCCTGGATCGAGGACGCGGGCAAGGTGGCCCCTCAGGACGCGAGGGCCATGTCGAAGATCTTCTTCGACCGGCTCCAGGTCCTCGAAGAGGGCACGCACGAATACCAGTACGCGCGCAACACCCTGATCGAGATGAATCTCTCCCTGGTGCGCTTCGCGGCCTCCCGCTTCCGCAACCGGGGCGGTGACGACACCGAGGACATCATCCAGGTGGGCACGATCGGCCTGATCAAGGCGATCGACCGGTTCGACCTCTCGCGCGAGGTCGAGTTCGCCACGTTCGCGGTGCCGTACATCGTGGGTGAGATCAAGCGGTTCTTCCGCGACACGACCTGGTCCGTGCACGTGCCGCGGCGGCTGCAGGAGCTTCGGGTCGAACTGGCCAAGGCCAAGGAGCTGCTGTCGGCCAGGCTCGACCGCGACCCGACGGTCGCGGAGCTCGCCACGCACCTCGATCTCCCCGAGGAGGAGATCATCGAGGGCCTCGTCGCCGCGAACGGCTACTCGGCGGGCTCGCTGGACACCCCGAACGCGGACAGCGAGTCGGGCACCGACCAGCGCGCCTACGCCGACCTCCTCGGCGAGGACGACCCCGGCATGGAGAGCGTCGAGAACCTCCACACCCTCGCTCCGCTGCTGCGGCAGCTGGACGACCGGGAGCGGAAGATCGTCCGTATGCGCTTCGGCCAGGAGATGACCCAGGCCCAGATCGGTGCGGAACTGGGCGTCTCGCAGATGCACGTGTCGCGCCTGCTGAGCAGGATCGTCCAGCGCCTGCGCACCGGCATGAGCGTCGAGGCCTGACACCCCGCACCACCGCGTCGAAAGACCGAGGCCCGGCCGGACGCCGGGCCTCGGTCGCATATGCTTCCTGCCGAATACGGCCGTGGGTGTGCCGTCCGTCGGAGGGGGTGGAGTGTTGGCCGAGTCGTCGTCGGACACCACTGTGCGCGTGCAGCAGCTCAGCGGGATTCCGGAGCAGCAGAAGGTGCCGGCTGCCACCGACGCCTCCGTCTGGGACGTCGACGCCGTACTGCTCCTCGTCGAGGACGATGCCGGGGACGCGCTCCTGGTCGAGGAGATGCTCGCCGACAGCGAGCTGGACGCCCCGCTCACATGGTGCAAGACGCTCGCCGAGGCCCAGCGGTTCCTGCTGGACTGCCGTTCCTCCGTCTGCGTCCTGCTCGACCTGCATCTGCCGGACGTGAACGGCCTCGACTCCGTACGCCGGCTCGTCGCGTCCGCCCCCGACGCGGCCGTCATCGTGCTGACGGGTCTGGCCGAGTCCGAGACCGGTCTGTCCGCGGTGGCGCAGGGCGCCCAGGACTATCTCGTGAAGGGCCGGATCGACCCCGAGATGCTGGGTCGCGCGGTCCGCTACGCCCTCCAGCGCAAGAACGCGGAACGGTCGGCTGCCGCGATGCGCACCAGCGTGCTGATCGCCCAGGAGAACGCCCGCCTGGAGCGCGCGCTCCTGCCGATCCCGCTGCTGCTGGACGACAGCTTCCAGGTGGCCGCGCGCTACGAGGCCGGTCGCGCCCACGGACTGCTGAGCGGTGACTTCTACGACGTGGTGCAGACGGCCGACGGCGCCGTGCACGCGGTGATCGGCGACGTGTCCGGGCACGGTGCCGCGGAGGCCGCGCTGGGTGTCTGTCTGCGGGTAGCCTGGCGCACGGCCGTACTGACCGGTGTCTCCCAGCTCGAGAAGGTCGGGCTCCTGGAGGAGATACTCGTCGCCGAGCGGTCGGATCCGCATGTGTTCGCCACGGTGACGACGCTCGTCTTCCCTCCGGGCAGGGACAGGGTCTTCGTGGCGCGTGCGGGACATCCCGGTCTGCTGCTGCGGCACGGCACGGAGGTCGACTGGGTCGAGCCCGACGCGGGCATGGCACTCGGAGTGCTGCCCGGAGCGGGCCGCTGGACGATCACGGAGCTGGAGCTCCTCCCCGACAGCGAGCTCGTCCTGTTCACCGACGGCCTCTTCGAGGGGCGTACGGGGCCGAAGTCACGGCTGGGCGAGGAGGGCCTGCTGGAAATGGCCGGCCGGTACGGCCCGCTGGAACCCCGGGCCTTCGTCGACGCACTGGTCGCCGAGGCCACCGAGAGCGCCTCTCCGTACGGCGGACTGGCCGATGACGTCGCCGTCCTGCATGTCGGCTGGAAGAAGGGCTCATGAGCACGGAGAGCACCAGTGCCGGGAGGCCGGGCGCGATAGCCCGTCTGTCGGTGCAGAACTGGGTCCACCTGATCCTGGCCGGTTTCGTCCTCGTGGTCTGCGGGTGCCTCGTCGTGGGCGGGCTCGTCCTCTCGCGCATCTCCGACCGGACCACGGACCTGGTGGACCGCATCCAGCCCGCCCGCTCCGCCTCCTTCCAGCTGCAGAACTCCCTCCTCGACCAGGAGACCGGGGTGCGTGGTTTCGCGCTCACCGGGGACACCAGCTTCCTGGAGCCCTACGAGGCGGGCAAGCGGGCCGAGCGGGAGCGGCTGGACCACGTGCGCTCACTGATCCGGAACGAACAGCCGTACGCGAGGGACCTGGACCGGATCGCGGAGGCCGCCCGGCAGTGGCGCACCCTGCGCGCCCAGCCGCTGATCGCGGCGGTGCGGGCGAGCGGGCCCACCGGCGCGTCCTCCGGCCCCATCCTGCGGAGCAAGTCGGAGTTCGACGCGCTGCGCGTCCTGGCCACCACGCAGCAGAGTCACCTGGACGACGCGCGCGACCGGGCCCGCTCCGAACTGGACGACGCCCGCACCACCCGCGACCGGGTGCTCATCGCTCTGGTGATCGGCTTCGTCCTTGCCGTCGTGTCGATCGGTCTGCTGCTGCACCGGGTGGTGGGACGGCCGCTGGCCGAACTGACCGCCGCGTCGGACAGGGTCAGGTCGGGCGCCTTCAGCAACCGGATCGAACCCCACGGCCCCTCGGACGTCAGGGCGGTGGCCGCGGCGGTCGAGGACATGCGCCGGCGCCTCGTCGCGGAGCTCGCCGACACCCAGGAGCGGGAGACGCTGCTCGCCGAACAGACCGCGGAACTGCGTCGGTCCAACTCGGAACTGGAACAGTTCGCCTACGTGGCTTCGCACGACCTCCAGGAACCGCTGCGGAAGGTGGCCTCGTTCTGCCAGCTGCTGGAGAAGCGGTACGGCGGAGAGCTGGACGACCGCGGCCGGCAGTACATCGGCTTCGCGGTCGACGGTGCCAAGCGGATGCAGGTCCTCATCAACGATCTGCTGACCTTCTCCCGGGTGGGCCGGGTGCAGCAGAGCTGGAAGCCCGTCGACCTCGAGAGCTCCCTGGACCGCGCCCTGTCCAACCTCACCCTGGCGGTCGAGGAGTCCGGGGCCACCATCGTGCGCGAGGACGCGCTGCCGGAGCTGCTCGGCGACTCGACGTCGCTCACCATGGTCTGGCAGAACCTCGTCGGGAACGCGGTCAAGTTCCGCAGGGCCGACGTGCCGTGCCGGATCACCGTCGGGTGTGTCCGGGAGGGCGAGGACTGGCACCTCACGGTCGCCGACAACGGCATCGGGATCGCCCCGGAATTCGCCGACAAGGTGTTCATCATCTTCCAGCGTCTGCACGCCCGCGACGAGTACGAGGGGACGGGGATCGGGCTCTCCCTCTGCCGCAAGATCATCGAATTCCACGGTGGCCGGATCTGGCTGGACCCGGAACCGGCCGAGGGCACACTCATCCACTTCACCCTGCCCGTCCTTCCTGAGGCCCCCACGCACACCACGGCGGAGCTGCTCGCCCCCGCCCCTCTCACCCCCCGGTAGGGAGACAACCCGTGAACGACGCCGTCAAACCCATCGAGGTCCTGCTCGTCGAGGACGATCCCGGCGACGAGCTGATGACCCGTGAGGCCTTCGAGGACAACAAGATCCGCAACACGCTCCATGTGGTGCGGGACGGCCAGGAGGCACTGGACTTCCTCTACCGGCAGGGCGAGTACGCCGACGCGCCGCGCCCGGACCTGGTGCTTCTCGACCTGAACCTGCCGAGGTACGACGGCAGGCAGGTGCTCGAGCGGATCAAGACCGACCCGGAACTGGCGCTGATCCCGGTGGTGGTCCTCACCACGTCCTCCGCCGAGGAGGACATCCTGCGCAGCTACAAACTGCACGCCAACGCCTACGTCACCAAGCCGGTCGACCTGGAGCAGTTCATCGGAGCGGTGCGCCAGATCGACGACTTCTTCGTGAGCGTGGTACGGCTGCCTCCGCGTGCGTAAGATCTGCAGGGATCCCCCGGAGTGGGATCTCTCGACGCGGGTAGACGAACGGCGAGAAGAGGTCTACGACCTCCCCTGCGGCGCCCTGGCTGGAGCACATGAACGAACAGGCCACCTCACGGCCGGACGACTCCTTCCGGGTGTCCCCGTCCACGGAGGTTCTGCTCGCCGCCGAGGTGTTCGACGGCGAACCCGGATGCATCGCCCAGGCACGCGCGCTCGCCGAAAGATTCCTGGCGCGGCTCGTGGCGGAGTGGCTCGCGGTCCTCGGGGAGCACACCCGCAGCGACCTCATGCTGGCGGTCAGCGAGCTCGTCACCAACGCGGACCGCTACAGTCACGGCCCGTACCTGCTGGAGCTCGAGGGTGACGCACGGCGCATCAGCGTCACCGTGTACGACAGCAGCACGGCGCTCCCGGTGCTCTACTCCCCTGACCCGGCCCGCCTCGGCGGTCACGGCATGGAGATCGTGGTCGCACTCTGCGACCGGCTGACGGCCGAGCGCGTGCCCGTGGGCAAGCGCATCCGCGCCGAGTTCATGCTCAGCACCTGACCGCCCCCCTCGTTCCGGCCCGACCGGAGAACCAGACCGGTTCGGTACGTTTTCGTACACCTGGCGCATCCGCGCGGCAGCACGGCGTGACCTTTCCGGCGAACTTCTGAGCCCTCGGGCGATGAGGACTACCGTCGGGAGGAGGACCCAAGGTCGATGCACGTACTACTGGAGCAGTACGCCGAATCGCCGCCTCAGGGACGACGACGTGGCGGCTCCGACGGGACATCGTGGTGTACATGAGTTCCCTCGCGCTTTCCGTGCTGCTGTCACTGGTCTCCGCGGTCGCCTACGCGGCCGGCGCGATCGTCCAGGAGCGCGTGGCCGCGGCCGACGACAGCCGTCCCTACGCGCCGCTGCGCAACGGCGCCTGGTGGGTCGCCGTGGCACTCAACGGCACGGGCGCCCTTCTGCATGTCGTGGCACTCGCGTACGGTCCGCTCAGCCTGGTCCAGCCGCTCGGGGCCCTCACGATCGTCTTCGCCCTCCCCATGGCGGCGCTCTTCGTGCACCGCAGGGCCGGCCGGACGGCCTGGCGGGGCGCCGTGATGGCCACGGTCGGCCTGGCCGGTCTGCTGGCGCTCACCGGCCGCGCCGGGTCCCACACGCTGGCCGGGCCGGAGCAGTTGATGCTCGCGATCGGGACGGCCGGCGCGGTGGTGGGCCTGCTGGTGCTCGCCAAGGGCCTGCACCGGCCGATGCTGCGCAGCGTGGTGCTGGCCACCGGGGCCGGGATCGCGTTCGGCATGGCCTCGGTGTTCACGAAGACCGTGGCGGTGGAGTGGACCTCCGGCTCGGTGACGTCCGGGCTGCCCACGCTCCTGGTGATCGCAGGCCTCGCGACCGCGGGCCTGCTGCTGTCCCAGGCCGCCTACCGGGGGGCCGGGCTGACCGCGCCGCTGGCGACGGTCACCGTGGTCAACCCGGTCGTGGCGGCGGCGGTGGGCCTCACGATGTTCGGGGAGCAGTTCCGCTTCGGGATCACGGGGACTCTGCTCGCGCTCGGCTGCGGCGCGCTGGCGGCGTCCGGTCTGGTGCTGCTGACCACGGAGCGTGTGGGGGCGGAGCGACGCACGCGGGAGCGGACGGAGCACGGGGAGCGTACGCCGGGGGAACAGGACACGGATCCGGGCGAGGACACGGACGCCCGTCACGCGCTGGTGCCCGAGCCGTCGAAGCCCGTGCTTCCTCAGGGGGCGGCGGTGCTGCCCGACCCTTTCCCGGCGCCCACGGCCCTCTCGCTGCCGCTGACCCTGCCGTTGGACCACAGGGGCGGACGCGTGGAGTTCGGCGGACGGCGGCCTGCCGTCGGCCCGGTACGCCAGGGCGACTTAGAGGCGCCGGAGGGCCGGGCCATGGCTGTTCAGATGCTGACGCCTCCGGCCCTGAGGTAGGCCAGGGGGTCGATGTCCGAACCGTATCCGGGGCCGGTGCGGATCTCGAAGTGCAGGTGCGGGCCGGTGCTGTTGCCCGTCGACCCTGAGCGGGCGATCCGCTGGCCGCTGCCGACCTGCTGCCCCTCTCGCACGTGGAGCGAGGAGAGGTGCGCGTACTGGCTGTACCTGCCGTCGCCGTGCCGGATGACGACTTCGTAGCCGTAGGCGCCGGCCCAGCCGGCCGAGACGACCTTGCCGGGCGCCACGGCCTTCACCGAGGTGCCGGTGGCGACCGGGAAGTCGACGCCCGTGTGGTAGCCGCTGGACCAGGAACCCGCCTGGTGGTACGGGGTCCCCGTGCGGGCCGACACGGGGGCGGTCAGGCCGGACCTGGGCTTGGCGGCCTTCTCGGCGGGCTTCGCCGCCTGTTGTTTGGGGGCGGCCTTGGGGGCGGCTTTCTGCGCGGCCTTCGGGGCGGTCTTCGGGGCGGCGGCCTCGGGTGCCTGCCGGTCCGTGGCCTTCGAGGGCGCCGGCCGCTGCTTCGGGGCGGCCGGCTTCGGGTCGGCGACCGGCGTCCCGGCGACGTCGAGGGTCAGCCGCTGTCCCGGGAGGATGAGGTCGGGGTCGGCGCCCACCACGACGCGGTTGGCCGCGTACAGCCGCTGCCAGCCGCCCTGGACCCGCTCAGCCGACGCGATGCCCGACAGGGAGTCGCCCCGGGCGACGGTGTACGACTCACGGACGCCGGGAACGGCCGTCGGCGAGGCCTTCGCCGGGGCGGTCTCAGGGACCGTCCTCTTCGCCGGGCGGGACTCCGTCGCCTTGTCCTGGGCGGCCTTCGCGGCCGGGGCCTGGCCCCCGCTCTGCGGGGCGACGTCGGGCGCGTCGCCGCCCTGTTTCAGGCCGGCCCGTGCGGAGCACGTCGGCCAGGCACCCGGCCCCTGTCCGTCGAGCACCTTCTCGGCGACGGCGATCTGCTGGTCCTTGGTCGCCAGGTCGGCACGTGCCGCGTAGGCCGTGCCGCCGTAAGCGGCCCAGGTCGACCGGGTGAACTGCAGGCCGCCGTAGTAGCCGTTACCCGTGTTGATGTGCCAGTCGCCGGTCGACTCGCAGGCGGCGACCTTCTCCCACACATCGGTCGAGGCGGCCCCTGCCGAGGCTGCCGCGACAAGCGGGAGCGCGATGCCCGCGCCGCCCGCGGTCACCGTGAGCGAAGCACGGTTGATCCGGCTGGGCTGATATCTGCGGTGCCGTCCGTTCGCGGCCATGGATCAGGCTCCCCCCACTGACAGTAGGACACGTCACAAGCGGCCAACTTAGGTGCAGACAGCGGGTGATGACAAGTGAACAGTCCGCGACCGCCACCCTTGCACCCGCGGCCGCGGCCCGGCCGGGGGAGCCCGCTCCGGCTGCCGAAGTCGTCGCGCCCGCCTGGGAGAGCGCTCTCTTTCCCGCTCGCCCTGATGCTATAAATGCGGCCATGACGGATGTTCTGCGGCAGGCCGGTGCGGCGCCCACCCTGGAGGACGTGGCGCGGACGGCCGGCGTCTCACGCGCCACGGTCTCGCGGGTCGTCAACGGGGTGCGCAACGTCGACCCGGCGATCCAGGAGGCCGTGCGGCAGGCGATCTCGGTCACGGGTTACACGCCCAACCGTGCGGCCCGCTCCCTCGTGACCCGCCGTACGGACGCCATCGCGCTCGTGGTGTCGGGGACGGGCGTCGGGCCGGACGGGGAGGGCCCCGCCGGGGAGGGGTCCGCCGGGGAGGGGTCCTTCACCACCGAGGTCTTCGCCGACCCGTTCTTCGGCCGGGTGGTGACCGGGGTCGTCAACTACCTGCGTCCGCGGGGGATGCATCCGGTGCTGATGTTCGCCGAGACCGCGAGGGCCCGGGACGAGGTGCTGGCCTATCTGCGGCAGGGCAGTGCCGACGGCGCGCTGGTCGTGTCGACGCATGCGGAGGACCCGCTGCCGGGCCTGCTCGTGGACGCCGGGCTGCCCGCGGTGCTGTACGCGCGCCCCGGCCGGCCGGTCCGGATCAGCTACGTCGACCTGGCCCACCGCGACGGCGCCCGGCTCGCCGCCGAGCATCTGCTGGCGCGTGGGTGCCGCCGGATCGTCACCGTCAGCGGGCCCCTGGACATACCGGCGGCGCGGGAGCGACTGGCGGGGTTCCGGGACGCGATGGCACAGCTCGGGCATGGCGATGTCCCCGTCGCCGAAGGCCAGTTCACCCAGGAGAGCGGCGAGGCCGCGATGGAGCGACTGCTGGCCGAACACTCTGACCTGGACGGGGTGTTCGCGGGGAACGACCTGATGGCGACAGGTGCCTGCCATGTGCTGCGGGAGCACGGCAGGAGAGTGCCCGAGGACGTGGCCGTGATCGGCTTCGACGACAGCCGCGCCGCCTCGGCCTGCCGGCCGCCGCTGACCACGGTGCGGCAGCCGGTGGAGGACATGGCCGCGGAGATGACCGGCCTGCTGCTGGACCGGCTCGCCGCGCCGGACAGGCCGGCGACTTCGGTGATCTTCGAACCGGTGCTGGTCGTCAGGGATTCCGCGTAGGACTCCCGCCGGAGCGCGCCGGAGCGCGACGCCGGCGGGGACCGGGCGGCTCCGGACGTCCGCCGCGTACGGGAACGGCGATCCGGCACCCTGGCCCGGGCGCCAGGTGACGGGCCCCTCCCGGGGCGCGGCTCGGGCGGGCAGCCCCGTTCAGCCCGCCACGGTCCGGCCCCGGCTCGACACCGCACGGTCGGGAGCGGGGGCCGCTTCCGGCTTCGGCACGGGCCGGGTCCCGCCGCGCGCCAGGAAGTCGGACAGGGGAAGGGTGGCGGCCCCCACGGTGACGGCGTCGGGGCCCAGGTGGCCCAGGTCGATCGTGGTGCGGGCGACCGCGTGTTCGAGGGCGTACTCCTGGACGTAGCGGCGGATCTCGGGGAGCAGGTGCGGGCCGATGAGCAGGCCCGCCCAGCCGCCGAGCAGGATGCGTTGGGGCAGGAAGAGGTTGACGAGGTCGGCCAGGGCCGCACCCAGGCACTCCGCCGTCTCGTCCAGGATCGAGACCGCCACCGGGTCCGGGGCCGCGCCACCGGGCCCGGGATAGGCGGCGGCGAGAAGCGCGGCGAGCGCGGTCTCGTCGTCGGCGCCGGGAGACAGCGGGCCACCCGCCTCCTGCCAGCGCTCCCGCATGGCCTCCGCGCCGGCGTACGCCTCCAGGCACCCTATGGAGCCGCAGCGGCAGCGGCGCCCCCTGAGCTGCACCGTGGTGTGGCCCCACTCCAGGGCCGCGTTCGAGAGGTCCTCGTCGAGGATGTCCCCCCGGTTGACGCTCGCGCCCACCCCGGAGCCGATCAGGGCGACCGCGGCAGCGCCGGCGCCGCGGCCGCCGCCGAACCACATCTCGGCCTGGCCCAGTGTCTTCGCGCCGTTGTCGATGAAGAACGGCACCTCGGCGGGCACGTCCACGACCTCGCGGAGCAGCCGCTCGAAGGGGACGGCGCTCCAGCCGATGGTCTGTCCGTGGACGACCGCACCCGGGCCCCCCGCGGGGTGCGGGGCGTCCCGCTCGATGATGCCGGGCACCCCGATACCGATGCCGAGCAGCATGCCGGGATCGGCACCCGCGTCGCGCAGGACGTCGGAGACCCCCGTGCGGACATGGCTCACGATGCGCTCGACGTCGTATCCGTGCTGGGCGAGCAGGCGGTCGGTACGGCCCAGCTCCGCCAGCGAGAGATCGAAGAGCTCGACGCGGACGCGGGTCTCCCCGATGTCGATGCCCACGAACAGTCCTCCGCCCGGGGCGACCCGGAGCAGTGTGCGGGGGCGGCCGCCGTCGGAGTCGACGATGCCCGCCTCCTCCAGGAGGCCCTCGGAGGCCAGCTCGGCGACCACGTTGCTGATGGATCCCGAACTCAGCCCGGTCGCCGGCCCCAGCTCCTGACGGCTCAGCGGGCCGTCGAAATACAACCGTTGCAATACCCGCGCCCGATTGCCCCTTCGCAGGTCACGCACGGTCCGTCTGCTGCGCTCAGCCATGTTGCTCCCTTCGTCCCGGCAACATACCCCGGTCGCGGCACTTGACGCGCACTTTCTTCAGCTCTTAAATCACATCTTAAATTAAGAGCGGGAGGGACGTTCGGATCCCGAACGCCGCCCTCCCCGGAAAGGGGCCACCTTTCATGCGTCACCTCAGAGCCGCAGCAGCGATCACCCTCGCCATATCCGTCGCCGCCGGAGTCACCGGCTGCGGAGGCGGGACCTCGTCGGAGGGCGGGAGCAACGAATCGCCGAAGACCCTCACCTACTGGGCGTCCAACCAGGGCCCGAGCATCGAGGCCGACAAGAAGATCCTCGCCCCCGAGCTGAAGAAGTTCGAGAAGGAGACCGGGATCAAGGTGAAGCTGGAGGTCGTCCCCTGGGCCGACCTGCTGAACCGGATCCTCGCCGCCACCACCTCGGGTCAGGGCCCGGACGTGCTGAACATCGGCAACACATGGTCGGCGTCGCTCCAGGCCACCGGCGCGCTGCTCCCCTGGGACGACAAGAACTTCGAGGCGATCGGCGGCCGGGACCGCTTCATCGACTCGGCGGTCGCCTCCGCGGGCAAGGAGGGCGAGCCCCCGGCCGCGGTGCCGCTCTACTCGCTGTCGTACGCCCTCTACTACAACAAGAAGATGTTCGCCGACGCGGGCATCACGACCCCGCCGGCCACCTGGGACCAGCTCGTCAAGGACGGCAAGAAGCTGTCCAAGGACGGCAAGTGGGCTCTCGGGGCCGAGGGTTCCAACCTCTCGAACAACATCCACCAGACCTTCGTCCTGGGGCAGCAGCACGAGGCCGACTTCTTCGACGACGCCGGCAAGGCCGACTTCACCTCCGACGGCGCCGTCGCCGCCGTGAAGCAGTACGTCGACTTCATGGCCAAGGACAAGATCATCGCTCCCGGCAACGCGGAGTACGCGCAGAACCAGTCGCTGACGGACTTCGCCAAGGGCAAGACGGCCATGGTGCTGTGGCAGGCCGCCGCCACCACCTTCGCCGCCCAGGGCATGAAGCCGGAGGACTGGGGCGTGGCTCCCGTCCCCGTCGCGGCCGGTGCGCCGGGCGCGGGCAAGCAGACCAACTCCATGGTGGCCGGCATCAACATGGCGGTGTTCAAGAACACCAAGAACATCGACGGCGCCAAGGAGTTCGTCAAGTTCATGACGAGCGACGAGGAGCAGAAGATCCTCTGCAAGACCTACGGATCGATCCCGCCGGTCAAGGCCGCCCAGTCGGACCCCGCCTTCGCAGCCCCGGAACTCAAGGTCCTGCGCGACACCCTCGCCACCAGTGCGGCCCCGCTCCCCCAGGTGCCGAACGAGTCGCAGTTCGAGACGGCCGTGGGCACCGCGGTCAAGGAGCTGTTCGCGGACGCCGCGGCCGGCAAGCCCGTGACCACCGAATCAGTCAAGGCGCGCCTCGAAAAGGCCCAGCAGACGATGCAGAGTTGAGGCTCGCTCCATGACCGCCACCGTGACCACGGACCCCGGAGCCGACACGTCGGCCAAGGGTACGAGCCGGGGCAGCGGGGGTGCGCGGCGGAGGCTGCCGCGCATCCCCGACCGGATCCGCCGCGGCGGACTGCCCTACCTCCTGCTCCTCCCGGCCGTGCTGCTCGAACTCCTCATCCATCTGATCCCGATGATCGTCGGCATCGTGATGAGCTTCCGCCAGCTCACCCAGTTCTTCATCAGCAACTGGGGCGCGGCGCCCTGGACCGGCCTGGAGAACTACAAGGTCGCCGTCGACATCGACGCCCCGATCGGTGAGGCCCTCCTCCATTCCTTCTTCGTCACCTGCGTGTTCACGTTCTTCGCCGTCGGTCTGGCGTGGCTCCTGGGTGTCGCCGCGGCGATCCTGCTCCAGGAGAACTTCCGGGGCCGGGGCGTCCTGCGGGCCGTCTTCCTCGTCCCGTACGCCCTGCCGGTCTACGCGGCGGTCATCACCTGGGCGTTCATGTTCCAGCGGGACAACGGGCTGGTGAATCACGTCCTGCACGACCAGCTCGGCCTGGGTGACCAGCCGTCCTTCTGGCTGATCGGCGACAACAGCATCTACGCTCTGATCATCGTCTCGGTCTGGAAGGGCTGGCCCTTCGCGTTCCTCATGCTGATGGCCGCGCTCCAGAACATCCCCCGCGAGCTGTACGAGGCCGCCTCGATCGACGGTGCCGGCATCTGGCAGCAGATCCGGAAGATCACGATGCCCTCGCTGCGGCCCGTCAACCAGGTCCTGGTGCTCGTGCTGTTCCTGTGGACGTTCAACGACTTCAACACGCCCTACGTGCTGTTCGGGAAGTCGGCCCCTGCGAGCGCGGACCTCATCTCGATCCACATCTACCAGTCGTCCTTCGTCACCTGGAACTTCGGCACAGGCTCCGCGATGTCGGTGCTGCTGCTGCTCTTCCTGCTGGTCGTGACGGCCGTCTACCTGTTCTTCACCTCCCGCGGAAGGAAGGGTGCCCGTGTCTAGCAGCGCCCGCTCACGTGCCGCCCGGTCCCCCATGGCCGCGCCGCAGTCCTTCCTCTGGGCCCGCCGCGTCATCCTGACCCTGCTCGCGGGATTCGTCCTGCTGCCGGTCTACGTCATGATCAGCAGCTCCCTGAAGCCGCTCCAGGACGTGTCGGGCAAGTTCCAGTGGATTCCGGACGAGTTGACCATCCAGCCGTACTTCGACATCTGGAAGACCGTCCCACTCGCCCGGTACTTCGTGAACTCGCTGATCGTGGCGGGTGCGGCAACCGTCCTGTCGGTGATCATCGCGGTGTTCTCGGCCTATGCCGTGAGCCGCTACAGCTTCCGCGGCAAGCGCGTCTTCACCGTCACGGTCCTCTCCACCCAGATGTTCCCGGGGATCCTCTTCCTCCTCCCGCTGTTCCTGATCTTCGTCAACATCGGCAACAGCACCGGGCTGGCCCTGTACGGCTCGCGGGGCGGACTGATCCTCACCTATCTGACGTTCTCGCTGCCCTTCTCCATCTGGATGCTGATCGGCTACTTCGACTCCATCCCCAGGGACCTCGACGAGGCCGCGATGGTGGACGGCTGCGGCCCGGTGCGGGCCCTGTTCCGTGTCGTCGTACCGGCGGCGGTGCCGGGAATCGTCGCCGTCTCCGTGTACGCGTTCATGACGGCGTGGGGCGAGGTGATGTTCGCCTCCGTGATGACGAACGACACCACCCGCACCCTGGCGGTGGGCCTGCAGGGCTACGCCACCCAGAACGACGTGTACTGGAACCAGGTCATGGCCGCCTCGCTCGTCGTCAGCGTGCCCGTCGTCGCCGGGTTCCTGCTCCTGCAGCGCTACCTCGTCGCCGGGCTCACGGCGGGAGCCGTCAAGTGACCGACGTGGAAAGGCAGTCAGTGAACGACCTCACCGGCCTCCCGGCCGACTTCACCTGGGGTGTGGCCACGGCCGCGTACCAGATCGAGGGCGCGGTGGCCGAGGACGGCCGTGCCCCCTCGATCTGGGACACCTTCTCGCACACCCCGGGCGCCGTAGACAACGGTGACACCGGCGACGTGGCCTGCGACCACTACCACCGGGTCCCCGAGGACATCGGTCTGATGAAGCAGCTCGGCGCGGGCGCCTACCGCTTCTCGGTGGCCTGGCCGCGCGTGGTGCCCGGCGGCGACGGCCCGGTGAACAAGGCCGGTCTCGACTTCTACGACCGGCTGGTCGACGGCCTCCTGGAGGCCGGCGTCACGCCGTTCGCCACCCTGTACCACTGGGACCTGCCCCAGGCGCTCCAGGACCGGGGCGGGTGGACCGTCCGGGAGACGGCCGAGCACTTCGCGGCGTACGCCTCCGTCGTCGTCGAGCGTCTCGGCGACCGGGTGAAGGACTGGGCGACGCTCAACGAGCCGCTCTGCTCGGCCTGGATCGGCCACCTCGAGGGGAAGATGGCCCCGGGGCTGACCGACCTCACGGCCGCCGTCCGCGCCTCGTACCACCTGCACCTCGGCCACGGTCTCGCCGTACGGGCCATCCGGGCGCAGTCCCCGGACGCCCGCGTCGGCATCGTCAACAACCTCAGCCCGATCGAGCCCGCGAGCGCGGGCGAGGCCGATCTGGCCGCCGCCGTACGCGCGGACGGCCACATCAACCGCTGGTGGCTGGACCCCATCCACGGCCGCGGCTACCCGCAGGACATGCTCGACCTGTACGGCGTCGAGCTGCCCGAGCGTCCGGGCGACCTGGAGACCATCGCGGCACCGCTGGACTGGATCGGCCTGAACTACTACTTCCGTCAGGTCGTCACAGCGGATCCCCACGGCGCCGTCCCCCATGCCCGGCAGGTCCACCTGCCGGGCGCCCGGCACACCCACATGGACTGGGAGGTCCACTCCGAGGGCCTGGAGCAGCTGCTGCTGCGCCTCACCGAGGAGTACGGCGCCCGGCGGATCTACGTCACCGAGAACGGCTCGGCCTACCGGGACGTCGTCGGCGCCGACGGCTCCGTGCACGACCCGGAGCGCACGCGGTACCTGGAGGAACACCTGGCCGCCTGCGCCCGGGCCGTCCGTAAGGGCGCCCCGCTCGCCGGCTACTTCGCGTGGTCGCTCCTGGACAACTTCGAGTGGGCGTACGGCTACGACAAGCGCTTCGGACTGGTCCACGTCGACTACGCGACCCAGCGCCGCACCGTCAAGAGCAGCGGGCGGCGCTATGCCGAACTGATCCGCGCGCACTCGGGCGACGGCCGCCTCGACGCGGTCTGAGTCCCTCACCCGGGCGATGGCCCCAGCCCCCGGGCACCGGCATCCCGAACTGCCGGTGTCCGGGGGCTGTGCCGTCCGGCACACCACCGGAGGGCGATCAGACGTGGGAGGTCAGGCGCTTATGCTCGCCGTATGGAGCAGAGCGAAGTCCTCAAGCGAGTGATCGGCATCCTCACGGAGGCGGGCGAGATGCAGCGCCACGCCGAGGAGGACGACGGCAGCGGTGACCCGGACGCGGGCGGAAACATGGTGACGACCCTGCTCAACGAGACGATGCCGCACATCGCCATCCCCTCCGACGCCACCGTCGAGGAGATGGCCGCCCTCGTGGGGCGCGAGGTGGGCGGCGCCGTCGAGCAACTGGTCGGAGCGTTCACCCTGGCCTTCATCGCGCTGGCGCAGATCCACGACAGCGGGCAGGAGGACGTGACCTCAGCCGATGTGCTTCAGGATCTGGCCCTGCGGGCCGAGGAGTTGAGCGCGGGCGACGAGGGTCCGGAGGGGCCCCTGTAGCAGGGGCAGGAGCGCAAGGACCGGCAGACGGCCGGTCGCGGCGTGCGCCCGGGGGCCGCGGCCACCGGGTCGTCCGGTACGGGGAACGGTGAGCGCCGGCGACGGGCTGATGTGACCGTCACACGATTGGCTCGTTTGCCGGAGTGACGGTTCTCTGCCCACGGCTCGGAGGCACCACCCCATGCCGCTCCATCCCCCGCCGCTTCGCATCCTCGGTCCCGGCGCGCGCCCCTGCGTGAAGGAGGCCGAGGCGGCACTCGTCGAGCACTACCCGCGCCTTGTCCGCCTGGCCTACCTCACTCTGCCTCCGGCCCTCGGCCGGCACCGCAGGGTGCTCGCCGCGCACGCCGCCGTACAACGGGCCGTGCGCGGCAGCGCGCGTCCGGCGAAGGGCGCCGACGGCCTCCCGGCAGTGCCCGCCCCACGGTCCGGCGGCGCCGCGCGCGACAGCACGCACACGCCCGCCTACGCCGGAGTCCGCCTTCGGGTCGTGCGCTCCGCCCTGGCGTACGAGCGGAAGCCCCGGTGGTGGCCGGGACGGCTGCCCTCACCGGCGGCACTGCGTCCTTCGGTGCCGGTGGTGCGAGGGCTCCGGCTCTTCCCCCGGGCGGGCGGGATGGACGAGTTCGCGCTGGACCGCACCCTGGCGGACGTGCCGGCGCCGGTCCGGGCGGCCCTGGGCCTGCGCCTGCTGGAGTCCCTTTCCTGTGACAGCACCCGGGCCTTGCTGGCCGAGGCGGGCGTGGCCGGTCCGGCCGACGCCGTGCACGCCGCGGAGCGGGTGGCGGGGACCGATCAGGACCGGGTCCGGCGCATGCTGCGGTCGGAGGAGTTCGATCCCTGCACGGTGCAGACGCGCCCCAGCGACCTGCTGCGGCGCCGGCACCGGGTACGGGCGGGCGCGGCGGCCCTGGTGCTCCTGGCCACGGCGGGCGGCCTCGCCCTGTCGGCCGGTTCCGGAGCCGGGACCGACGATGTCCGGCTCCCGGCACCGGCCTTGCGTGGGACGGTGCCGGGTGGGGCCCTCGATCCGGCGGCCCTGCTGCGGACGGCGCCGGGGCAGTGGGCGGACACGTCCCGGGTGGACTTCAGCGCCTGGCCGCCGCGGGGCGGCCGGACCGGCGACCGGAAGCTGCTGGAGCGTGCGCTGGGCAGCTGGGCCGATCCGCCCGCGGACGCCGCCCTCACCACCACCCCAGGCACCACCGTCGTACCCCCGGCCCAGCATCCCCGGCTGCTGTTCGCGGGCGAGCTGGGCCGCGAGGCCGTGGTGCTGTTCCACGACGGTGGTGTACGCGTCGTCCGGTACGCGGAGGCGCTCTCCGGGAAGGGCTCCCCCGCCCTGGACTTCGCCCGGGTCGACGACGCGGACGTCACCACGGCCGCCGCCGTGGCCGTCAGCCGCACAGGCAGGTCCGCGCGGTACCTGCTGGCGCCCTGGGTGGCGGAGTCGGCGACCCGCGACCTGCTCACACCTGGCACACCGTCACAGCCGCTGGCGGTCGACCCGGACGGGATCACGGCTGCGGTTCCGCGTCCGGCGCAGGGCGGGGGATGCGTCTCCTGGCCGGTGATGCAGCTGCGGTCGTCGGAGAAGATCGTGGAGCGGCACGCCTTCCTCGTCACCGATCTCGGCGAACTCGCTCCGGCGCACCTCACCCACACTCCCAGGCCCGGATCCGGCGCTCCGGCCAGACAGCCGCGTGAGGCGACGGGCCCCGAGGCCCTGACCGGCTGGGCCCGCACGGCCTGTTCGCTGCGGGACCTGCGCGGTGCCGGTGTGCGGGCCGTCAACAACTGGCAGTTCGCGCGGCAGCCGTTGCCCGGCACCCGTTCCAGCGCGGACTGGATGTGCACCCGGGCGGACACGTGGACCGGTCCCGGCCGGGTCCTGGTGCAGTTCGTCCCGCCCGCCGCGTCCCCCACCGCACGGGCCGAGGTGGTGTCGGACCGCCGGAACACCGCCCTGTGCAGCCGCTTCGGCCAGCACGTCGTCGCCGACACCCGCTGGAAGGCGCCGACCGGGGCCTGGTACGTACTCGCCGCCGGCAGCCGCGCCGTGGAGCGGATCGAGGTCGCGGGCTCCGTGCGGGGCGACTCCGACGGCCCGACGCTGGCCGTCCGCGCGCCCCAGGACACAGCCGTCCGGGTGAACGCGTACCTGCGGGGCGGCGGGACGATGTCCTCCGTCCGGTGACAGGTCCTCACCTTCGGCGCCCCGAGGGCCGTTCACGCGGGTCCACGGCAGCCCGTGCACGCCCGGGCCTGCGTCGGGGCCGGCGCCACGGGGCCGGGGCGGCCGGCACGGCACGGACCTGCTTCCGCCGACACGGCACGGGTCCGCGGCGGGTCACGGGGGTCCGTGACCCGCCGCGGACCTCCCTGCCGCACCGACGGCGGGGGATGGGACGGTGCGGCGGGCTCTGGGGAGGTCAGCTCCGGTAGACGCCGAATTTGTAGAGCGAGTAACCCCAGGGCGTACCGCGTACGGAGGTGTTCACCCGTACGTATCGCGCCTCACCCGTGACGTCGATGTCGTCGATCCCTCCGTTGCCCTCGGTGACGGTGTGGACCGTGGTCCAGTCCTGGCCGTCGTCCGAGGTCTGCAGGGTGTACCCCTTGGCGTACGCGGCCTCCCAGGCGAGCTGCACGTGGTTGAACGCGGTCTTCGCTCCGAGGTCCACCTGGATCCACTGCTGATCGGCCCAGTCGCTGGCCCAGCGGGTGTCGAAGGACCCGTCGACGGCGTTGCCCGCGGGGCAGGGGCAGCCGGTGCTGTCCTGCTGGAAGGTGGACGCCGTGGCCGGCTTGCCCGCCGCCAGGTTCGTGCCGCCGACCACCGGCGGGACGACCTTGAAGGACTTGGTCTCGATGCCGACGTTGCCCTTGCCGTCCGAGCTCTTGAGGTACACCTTCCACACGCCGAGGCGGTCGGGTGCGGTCACCTCGAAGGTGCCGTCGCCCTTGTCCGTGAACCGTGCGTCGTTGAGCTGCCCGCTGTCGTCCACGTACTTGCTGCCGAACAGCACCTGGTGCGTGAGCGGGTCGCCGTCCGGGTCGGCGACGGATGCCTTCAGGGTGAAGGGCTTGCCCGCCTGGACCGCCGATCCGTTGTCCACGCTCATTCCGGTGATCACCGGCGGTGTGTTGTCGCCCGAGGTGTCCGCCCCGTACGCCTTCTTCACCGCGTAGTACGAGAGCCGCTTCTGGCCCGCCGGGAGCAGGTTGAACCAGACGCCGCCGAAGTCGTACTCCGTGCCGTAGTGGAACAGTGTCGCCCCGAGGGCCACTCCGGTGTGACCCGTGACGCACTGCCAGGCCCGTTCGTAGCCCTCCGCCTTGGCCACATCGGTCGGCTCGTCCGGGACGCCGTTGGCATCGTCGGGGACCTCCCACTCGCCTGCCGGGCCGCCCTCGGTGACGATGTAGGGCTTGTCGAAGTCCCCGTCCTCCCACGTCTTGCGGATGTCACAGACGGCGCCGTAGGAGTTCACGGCGTACAGGTCCAGGTCCGGCGCGTTCTTCTTGTAGTACGACCAGGCGCCGGTCCACGCGTCGGTGGAGGTGACGGGGTGGTCGGCGTCGACGGCGTGGATCTTCTTGGTGATGTCGTTCACGAAGGTCGTGTAGGCGTCGCGCTGCTGCTCCAGGGCGTCACCGCTGTAGCAGTTCTGCAGGCCGAGCACGGATTCGTTGCCCACGTTCCACATGAGGACACCGGGATGGTCCTTGTAGGTCTCCACCCACTTGGGGAACTCGGCGAGCATGTTGTTCTTGTAGTCGGTGTCCGTCAGGTAATTGACGCACCCGCCGCTTCCGGGACCGCCGCCGGGCTGGAGCCAGAAGCCGGCGACGACCTTGATGCCGTGCTCGGCCGCGCTGTCGAGCAGCGGCTTCGTGGTGGCGTCGGTGCCCCAGGTCCGGATGGTGTTGACGCCCATCGACTTGATGTCGGGCATGTACTTCCCGGCGTCGGCGACGGCCGGGCCCCAGGTCAGTCCCTTGACGGTGTACGGCGACCCGTCGACGGTCAGCTTCCAGGCACCCTGTGAGCCCTCGACCTTCACCACGCTTCCGGCCGCCTGCGCGGCGGGCACGGGCAGGGTGGCCGCTCCCGCGGCGACGAGCGCGGTGATGGCGAGGCGTGCCGTCGCACGTCTGCGGCCGCGGGCCTGAAGGGTGGGACGTGGCAGTTTCATGGGGGGACACAGCTCCTCGTGGGGAGAGGGGGTGGAGGTGGGAGAGCGCTCTCCCTCATGGGCGCGGAGCACCCATGAGGGAGGAACAGGGGCGGTCAGGGCAGTTCGTAGTTCTCGTCCAGAGCGGCACCCTCACCGGGGTTGTTCTGGTCGTAGCCCCGGGCGTCGCACTGGAGACCGCCCACGATGCAGTGGTCGACCATCGCGTCCAGCGTGGCGTCGTCCCAGGCGTTGAAGAAGTCGTAGTGGAAGGAGTGGCCGGTGCCGCTCGCCAGCCTCACCTGCGACATGTCACCGTTCACCGGCCAGGCCATCTTGAACTCGATCATCGGCAGCGCGACGGGGTGAGTGGCCGGGCAGACGTCCTGGTTGGCACCCATGACGATCGGATAGGCCATGTGGGCCTTGTGGTCCGGGGTGTCCAGATTCCTCCCGTCCCAGCAACTGGGAGCCTGCATACGGAGGTTCAGCTGGGTGTCCTGGCTGGTCGGACACGTGGCCGGGAACTCGTAGTTGTGGTAGCTCTCGCCGCACTCGTAACCCTCGACCATGCCCGGGTGGTCGCGGAACTCCTGCGCCGTCTGCGTCGGACTGCCGACGACGAAGCGCAGCCCCGCGGGGAACGGCCGCACGGTCCGGTAGTCGGTGACACCCGCCTTGTAGTAGATGGTCTGCGGACCGACCGGGCGGATCTCCTGGTCCCCCTTGTAGAGGGTCGGCATCCAGTACGCGGACAGGTCGCCGGGCGCCTTGCACGCGGTACCGCCCGCGCCGAGCGAGGCGGTGGTGCTGTTCTCGTCCGTGGTGTCGTTCCCCATGAACGTGTGGTTGTGGGACTTCCCGGTCTGACCGGGATAGACGATCGGGTCGACCGAACCGGTGTGATTCACCGAGCAGTTCGCCTGGAACTCGTGGAAGTACCGGTGGGGCGGGATCTCGGTGGACGGTTCCACCCCGGTGACCGGCGGATTCGCCGGGATGTAGCCGTCACCGTCGGGGTCGTCACCGGAAGGGACGGGGTCGGCCGCCGCCATGGCGTGGCCCTGCATCTGCCGACCCCCCTGCATGACGTGTGACGCCCCGACGGGCTCACCTGCGACGGCCTTCGGGGCCGCACCGACCGCCGGGCCGCCGGCGCGGGTGATCGCGGTGAGCCCCATGACGACCAGGGCCAGTGCGGTGGCTACGACAAGCGCGGACACCAGGGTTCTTCTACTGAGTCTTTCGGCCATGCGGACCTCCATGCGCGCTCTGCGTCCGCGCACATCGGGTGCGCGGTGGGGGGAGAGTTGAGCTGGACGCTGCGTCCTGCGATCACTCGGGAGAGCGCTCTCCCAAGCGGTGCCAGTGTTACGCCGCTGCTGAGAACATGTCAATAGTTGGTGAACGGCGTCCGGCCGGCAGGGAGTTGGGACGGCTATCCCACGGGGCTGGGACCGGCACCCCGGTCGCGCCGCGTCGGGCGGACCCTCCGCATGCGCTCCATGTCCGGGGCTTCACCGCCGAGCGGGCCGAGGAGCCCTGAGACCGGGACAGATGCGGCGCCGGGGCCTACTCGTCCCGCGAGATCCGGACCCGTCTCCGCCGGCGCGGGATCCGGGCCGCGATCCCGGTGCCCGCCGACCAGGCCGCCAACCGCAAACGCCGCGGCAGCAGGCCACCGGCCTTCGACCGGGACGCCTACCAGCAGCGCGACACGGCCGAGCGCTGCATCAACGGATACAAACAGTCGCGCGGCCTGGCCACTCGTATGGCAGGACCGCCGTGATCTACCTGACGGCACTACGTCTCGCGGGCGTCTGCGTCTGGTCTGCGCGCTGACTCGAACGCAGAATGACCGTGTGCTTCCTCCTCGACTGCTGTGGTGCGATCCTCGGCCGATTCCCCGGTTCAACCGTCAGGAACCGGTGACACTGATCCTCCGGGATCCCGTTCTCCACGAGTCGACTGATGACGACGACTGCACGGTGTTCTCGTACTTCTGCCAGGCGCATGAACGCTTCTACCGGCGCGAGGCTTGCGGGCAGGGACCCCATCTCCTGGCTCTGCACTGTGAGCGGCACGGGCCCGAAAGCATGTGGCCGCAGCCGCTCACCCTCATGTTCCCCGAAGGCTTTGAACCTCCGCTCAGCAAGGCGCAACTCAGCTGGCTGCAAGAAGAGGGGATGCCGCACGAGCGTGATCCGAAAGAGACGGCGTAGTCGTGGTGGTTCGCTGCGGCACCCCGGGCATCATCGGCGGAACAGGCCGAGTGCGGTTCAGGTCGTCTGAGCGACTCGTCGGGGTCAGTCGCTGACCGCCCAGCAGGATGCCGGTCAGAGGAAGATCCACCACCACCGGAACCCGCTACGCGTATCGATGTCAGTGGTCCCGCATACGCTTTTCCCATGGATGATCAGCGCCCACCGCTTCCGCAGAAGGGCGAACCCACGGTCCGGGATACCGGGCAGCGCACCCCGGGCGCCGTCGACACGCATGCGTGTGCTCCGGGTGTCCGTGCACCCTGGCGGGATGGAGATCGCACGTGAGTGGAACTCCGCAGGGCGAGGCAGGGTCCGCACGAGAGGCGTGGGGCCGCGTGACCGCGTGGCTCGAGCGGAACGACCCAAGAGCTCTCGCTGCCCTCGGCGGCCCGGGAAGCCGAGCAGCCATCAGTGAAGCCGAAGCGCACATGGGTGTGGAGCTGCCTGAGGAGATGTGTCAGTGGTTGCCGGCGAACGACATCGACCCCGACAGGCCGTCCGAGGAGCCACCGTGTCTGGTCGCCCTGGGGTGCGAGATCGACATACCCGGCGGTCACCTCCTTCTTGGCCTGGCCGACATCCAGCGTGTCCACCACAGCCGGATGAGCCTGGAGGAGACGCAGCCGTCGGCCGACCCCGACCATCCGTTCTGGCGTCGGGAGTGGGTGCCCATTGCTGCGGAACGCGACGGTCTCTACGGAACTTTTCTGGACACGCGCAACGGAACCATCGGAGCGTGGGCGGAGGCACACCTTCCCGAGGAGGGTGTGTACGCCTCGTTGGCGGCCTTCTTCCGGGAGACAGCGAACAGGCTTGAGGGAGTCTCCTCAGGGGTCGAGGAAGGCCACGGCAAGCCGGCCGGAGTCAGGAGGCTCGATCCCCGCCCTGAGGACGAGCGGATACGTCTCTGGGCGCGTGCCAACGGCCATCTCATAAACGATCGTGGGCGCGTTCCGGCGGAGATCCGCGTGGCTTACGAGACAGAACAGAGCTGAGAGGGTGTCTCACGTGGCAAGTTTCGCGAGGCTCTGACCGGATGGCGGGATGCCGAGGACGAGCGGCTTGAGGGCGAGGCCGTGGTGCATGGTCGCGCCGGACACGCCAAGGTGCGTGGGACACCCTGGGCATCGGACAGCACGTGCGGCTTGCTGCCCTTCTTGCCGCGAACGGCGGCGAGAACGGGGCAACCAGCTCCCGCGGGGCATGAGGAACCTGACGCTTCGACAGGCCAGGATTCACGACTGGCCCATCACACCGCTCGAACATCACGTCACGTCGTGGGACAGCCTGCTAACCCTTGGTCGGTGCGCTCGTCCTGGCAGCCTGCTCGATCTTCGCGAAGTAGGCTGCACGGGCTCCCTCGTCGAGAGGCTGCTCGTGTTCGGCGCGCATGCCGGTCCGGCCGTCGACGCCCTCGCGAAGGATGTCGGCGTGCCCGGCGTGCCGGATTGTCTCGCCGAGGACATGGACCATGACGGCGAACAGGTTCGTGTTCGCATGAGGCTCCGGCCACCAGGGCACGTGGCCGGGGGCATCGAGGGCAAGCTCGCTGATCGTCGCCTCGGAGTGTTCCCACGTGCGCCGGTAGAACCCGACGATCTGATCGCGCGTCTCGTTCTCGGCCGCCCATTGATCGCTGCCGTCGGAGTCCTGCCACCGGCACAGCGGTTCCGGGGAAGGGCGGCCGAAGACCTCGCCGAAGTACCTGGCCTCGACCGTGGCCACGTGCTTGACGAGACCGAGGAGGTTGGTCCCGGTCGCTGTCAGAGGCCGGCGCGCGTCGTATTCGGACAAGCCGTCGAGCTTCCAGAGCAGCACCTCACGGTCCCGCCGCAGTCTCTTGCGCAGGTTGTCTTTCGCGAACTCATCGATCATGCGGCACGAGCCTGCCATGGGCTGCCCATGGTCTCAATATCCCCTACGCGGTCCGCGACGACTGGACGAGCCGTGGTCAGCTGAGGTCACCGCCCCGACCTGCAAGGAGCTTGGTCGTCGGCTCTCGACAACCTTCGGGGGCTGACGCTGAGGGGGCTCCCGCGCCAGGCGGAGGCTGGAACCCGGCCGGAGGGCGAGTTGACCTTCAAGTTGGATGAACGTCAACAATCGGGGCCATGGACGGCACCATGGGACTACTGAGCATCAGCGCCTTCGCGCGGCGGGTCGGTCTCGCTCCGAGCGCCCTGCGTTTCTACGACGACTGCCGCGTTCTGCGGCCGGCGTGGGTCGACGGGGCGACGGGATACCGCTTCTACAGTCCTGCCCAGGAGGCCCCTGCCGCTCTCCTGCGCAGTCTGCGGGATGCGGGACTGCCGCTGGCTGAGGTCACCGTGGTGCTCGACGGGACCGAGCACCAGGGCCGCGAGGTGCTGGAGCGGCACCTGGAGAGGACGCGGGACCAGGCGCGGACGGCCGAGGCAGCCATCGCCGTGGTTCTCCGTTCCCTCTCGCCTGCCGGCAGTGTGACGGAAGCACGAATCGGCGGCGTGGAGTTGGCCAGTGCGGTACGCCAGGTGGTGCCGGCCGCCGCCTCCGACACGGAACTCCCCGCGCTGGGTTGCGTCCTCATCGAGATCGATGACGGCGAGGTCCGTCTGGTGGCCACTGATCGCTATCGCCTGTCGATGCGCGTCCTGAGGCCGACGGCGCTCGACGGAGGTCCCTGCCGCCTGCTCGTACACGCGGCCGGCCTGATCGAGTTCGGGCAATGGGCGGCACGAGCCCACGAGGTCACCATCCAGGTCGGACCGGACGGCGCCCGCGCACACAGTACGTCGGAGTCCCGTGCCCTGGTGACGACCGATGCCCTGTTCCCTGCCTACCGCGAGATGCTCTCGGCTCTGGCCCCGCCCGAATACCGTGTGATCGTGGATCGCCTGGCCCTTCGTGACGCGGTCGACCGCCAAGCAGACGCTGCACGGATCGCTCTGAGCTTCGCCTGTGACGAGCTGATCGTCACCTTGGCCGATCGCTCCGACGCCGTCGTCCTGCCTGCGGTCTGCCATCAAGACCTGCCCCAGCGAATCGGCTTCGATCCCGCTGTCCTGGCTTCCGCTCTGGAGACCGGTGTCGGTCCTGACGTCCTGTTGGAGATCTCGGCCGCGGACCGGCCTGTCGTGGTGCGTTCGGCGGATCAGGGCAGCTTCACCACGCTGATCATGCCCGTCGCCCTCAGCACCTCCAGCTGATTCTTCCCCCACACCGCACCCTCATCGCTTCAGGAGAACCGTGACCGACCCCGAGAACGTCGTCGTGCAGCTGTGCGCGCAGGGTATGCAGGCCGAGGCCGAAGGACGAGATGTCCGGGCACGTGACCTGTTCCTTCAAGCGTGGGACGCAGCCGAGGACGACTACGACGCCTGCATCGCCGCGCACTACCTCGCCCGGCACCAGCCGACCCCGCAGGAGACCCTGCGCTGGAACCAGGAGTGCCTGACCCGGGCCGACAAGGTCGGCGACGCACGTGTCCGCGGCTTCTACGCCTCACTTCACGGCAACATGGCCCGGGCCCACCGGGACCTGGGCCAGACCCAGCAGGCCCGCGAGCACTTCGAGTCCGCCGCCAGGCACATCAACGATGTCCCGGCCGGCCCCCACCAGCAATGGCTCCGCTACCGCATCGCCGCAGGACTGCGTGCCACCGCCCGGCCCGCACCGCAGCACCACGAGGACCCGGTCGGAGAACTCCTCACCACACTCTGCGCACGCACGGACCTCGAAGCCCTGAGCCTGCTGCTGCCCCCGTACATGGGCAGCCTCGGCACAGCCGAGGACGAGGAACGCATCACCGCCGCTCTGCGCATGCTCCATGCCGAGAGTCGCCTTCCCGACGACGAGCAAGCCGCCCTCAGCCACGCGATCAGGGTCCGGTCCGCCGCGTGAGCGTCCTCGAACCGCGGTGACACACGGGACACGCGTGCAGGCCACCGGCCGCCTTCCGGGAGCCGACCCGCACGGCCGGGGCCGGAACGGGCCGAGGTCTGCTGCGGCAGGGGGCCACCCTGCTGCCGCAGCAGACCGGTCGCGTTCCCGCCGGGTCAACGGGACCATGCGGGGGCCATCGGCCGGACCGTGTGGAGCGTCAGGCCGTGTGGAGGGTCAGCCCGTAGCGGTTGAGGATCTCGTTGATGGGCTGGTGCCAGGTCTCGCCGCCGCTGCTGCAGTTGCCCCATCCGCCGGACGTGACTCCCTGCGCCTGGTCACCGCTGATGAACGAGCCGCCGGAGTCGCCAGGTTCGGCGCACACGCTGGTCTTGGTCATCTGGCGGACGGCCCCCTGGCTGTAGTTCACGGTCTCGTTCTTGGCGAGAACGCTGCCGCAGTGCCAGTGGGTCGTGGAGCCGGACCGGCAGATCGAGGCGCCGATCGGCGCCTCGTTGGATCCGCGGACCAACTGGTCGGAGACGGTGCCCCAGCCCAGGACGACCGGGACGGTCCACCAGCCGCTGCCCACACTCACCCAGGCGTAGTCGTTGTCGGGGAACGACGAGCCCTGGAAGGTGCCGATGGCCGAGTTGTCCCAGCCCCGGACCGCTCCGCCGGCCTGGCCGCAGTGGCCCGCGGTCACGAAGCCTCCGTGCACCGAGAAGCCTATGGAGCAGCGGACGTTGCCGGTGTAGTACGGGTCGCCGCCGACCGTTCCGGCGGAGAAGGTCTGCGGCGCCTCGGCGGTCTGCCTGACCGTGACCGGGCCCGCCTCGCGCGCCTTCGCGACGAACGCGCGGACATCGTTGTCACCCCGCTCCGAGGTGACGACGTTCACGACGACCGTGTTCGCACGGGGGTCGACGTGCCAACTGCTGACGCCGCTGGGCGCGGAGAGTCCGTCCAGCTGCTTCTTGGTGGCGTCCAGCTCCCGCGCCGTGTGTTCGACCACCTCTACCCGGGCGCCGGTCGCCCGGACGTCGCCGGCCTTGGCGCCGTCCGTGACCGCGACCGTGAGCCGGCCACTCCCCGCGTCGAACCAGGACCCGCCGAACGACGCCCCGGCCGCGCCACGCGCCTTTCCTTGCAACGCGGTCGCCGTCTTCTCCGCGGTGAGCCGCGCCTCGGCCTGACTTCTCGTCAGCCCGAGGTCCCGCTGCATGGCAGTGACGATTCCTGCCGAGGCCTGGGGTTCCACGGAGGAGGGGGAGTCCGCCGCGGAGGCCTGGACCGGACCGACGGTCGCCCAGGTGCCCATGATGAGCAGTGCGGAGAGACCCGTCCGCACCATTGTCGTGTGTCTCAAGGGGGTGCCCCTTCTGTTGTTCCAGCATCGTGGGGGTGGAACAGGAAGCATCCGAAAGCTGACTGAGAGCGCTCTCAGAAGTGCCGCTACGGACTGTAGTGCAGTTCGACAGGCAGGTCCATGCCAATGACGTCGCGTCGGTTCCTGACGTGACACCGCCGGATCAAGGCACGAGCAGAGGGAGTCCGCAGGTGCGCCAGGGCGCACGGAACGCGTCCCATCGGCCGCGGCCGTCCGCCGGAGAGCCGTCCCGGAACCGCACGGGGCCGTCCGGCGACGAGGTGTCCCAGATCCGCACAGCGCCGTCCGCCGACGAGGTGAGCGAGGGCCAGCCGGGGTCGCCGGTGGCGGCGTACGACGCCCATGCCCGCGTCATCCACCCGGAGAGCCGGCGGTCGGCTCCGCCGGGAGGTCCTCCCATGAGGAAGTGGACGCTCTCGTCGTCCAGGACACCGAAGGCGAAGGGGATGTCCGCGCAGTGCCAGGCCCTGACCGGCCCACCCCGGCCGTCGCGCTGCCGGACGAAGCGGGCGAGGTGGGTCCGGCCGCCCGCGCGGGTGTGGAGGTCGGCAAGCCTGCTGCTGTACTCGCCGAACATCAGGTCCCCGTACACGGCCAGGTAGAGCTCGTGCACGGAGGCTGCGGGCATCAGGCCTCGGTAGGCGTCCAGCAGGGAGTGAGGGAGCCGGTGGTCGGCGGCGAACAGGGCGAGCCGGCTCTCGGTGGTGACCTTCGCGCAACTGCCCACCGCGTCGAGCAGCCAGTACTCCTCGCTGGTATGACAGACCATCAGGTCGACGTCGTGGCCGGCACCCGCGGCGAACGCCGTGAGAGGGTCGAGGGGCAGTCCGGCCACGCCCGCCACCGGTCCGTAGATCGCCGGGTCGTAGTGGCGCGGCCCCGATCCGGGGTCCCTCAGGTAGCTCTCCGCCACCTGGTCGGAGGCCTCGACGAGTGTCCTCGGCGAGGCGGACACCAGGCCCTCGTACGTGGCGGGGACACCCGCGGCCGCGGCCACTTCGGCCGTGGTGCGGGCCGCGGACGCCGGGGTGGCGCAGGCGTTCACGGCGCTGTGCACGACGGCACGCCGGAACAGGCCGCGCGCGCTCTCCATCGTCATCAGACAGGCGATTGACGTAGCTCCGGAGGACTGTCCGGCCACCGTGACCCGGCCGGGATCGCCCCCGAACGCGGCGATGTTGTCCCGCACCCATCGGAGGGCGGCCACCTGGTCGAGCAGGCCCCGGTTGTCCGGACAGGGTTCCACGCCGGCGACCGGCGGGACGTGGCCGAATCCTTCGAAGCCCAGACGGTAGTTGAGGGTGACGACCACGAGTCCCTCGGCCGCCGGGGCGGTCCCGTCGAAGTCCGGCTGGGCGGAGGAGCCGAAGACGAAGGCGCCCCCATGGATCCAGACCAGCACGGGGAGCTCGTCGCCGCTGCCGCCCGGGGTCCAGATGTTGAGGCTGAGGACGTCCTCGTCCCCCTCGGACCGGACGGGCGATCCGGGGAGCTCGGCCGACTGCGGGGCGACGGGCCCGAACGACGTGCACTCCCGCACTCCTGTCCAGGGGGCGGCGGGGCGGGGGGCGCGGAACCTGCCGGCTCCGAACGGCGGGGCGGCGTACGGGATGCCGCGGAGTACGACCACTCCGGGATCGCGGAGGGCCGGCCGGCCCGCGACCGCTCCGGTCCTCGTCCCGAACACGTTCATTCCCACTCCCCCGCTCTCCGGCCCCGGCGGGGCCCGGTGTCAGCCTCGCACCGGCGGTGCTTTCCGGGCCAACACCTGGTCGGTGCCGGCCCACGCATCCGCGATGTGAATCAGTCGGGGGATCCACGGCCTGTCGGCCCAGGCGCGCACCCCGTGGCGCGGATCCTGGATGCACCCCTACCGGCAGGTCACACAGGTAGCCCGGTGACGAGATGACAACCGGCCCGTCCCAGGCAGCCGGCGGTGCGACGGCGGCGGATGGGAGCACGACTTCGGCCTGGTCTACCGCCGGGTGGTCTGAGTCCGTGTCGCGCGGGCGGCGGTCAGTTCCCGGACGGCGGCCATGTCGCTGAAGGGCAGGAGCGCGTCACCGACGATCTGGTGGGGTTCGCTGCCCTTGCCGGCGATCAGCACGACGTCGTCCGGCCCGGCGGCCTCCAGGGCGATTTCGATGGCCGCACGTCGGTCGGCACAGCGTTCGTAGGGTGTGCCGGTCTCCTCGATGCCCGGTGCGACCTGGTCCAGGATCGCCTCGGGGTCCTCGTTGCGCGGGTTGTCCGAGGTGAGGACGCACAGATCGGAGTGCGTCCCCGCGATGGTCCCCATCTCGGCCCGCTTGGTCGTGTCCCGGTCCCCGCCGCAGCCGAACACGGTGACGACCCGGCCGCGGGCGAATCCGCGGATGGTGCTCAGCACCTTGTCCAGCGAGTCCGGGGAGTGCGCGTAGTCCACGATCACCGAGGTGCCCTCGGGTGTCGTGACCCGTTCGAAGCGGCCCGGGATCTGCGGCATCCGCTCGAGTGCGGAGACCAGGCCCGGGAGATCGTGCCCCAGGGTGTGGCAGGCCGCCACCGTGGCCAGCGCGTTCAGCACCGAGAAGGCGCCGGGCGAGGGGATCGCCGCCGGATACTTGCGGCCGTCGTGGTGCAGCGTGAAGCGCGTCCCCGAGGCGTCGACCGTCAGATCGGTGGCCCGGTAGTCGGCCTCGGCGTCGAGGGCGTACGTGGTCACCGCGTCCGGCATCATCGTCCGGATCCGGGCCCCCACCGGGTCGTCGGCGTTGACGACGGCGTGTCGGCACAGCCCCTGGAAGAGGCGGAGTTTGGCGTCCCGGTAGTGCTCCATCGTGCCGTGGTCGTCCAAGTGGTCCTGGCTGAGATTGGTGAAGACCCCCACATCGACGAAGGTGCGGTCGACCCGGTGGGTGAGCAGCCCCATCGACGTGGCCTCCAGCACCACCGTCCTCACACCGCGGTCGCGCATGCGGCCCAGCAGGTACTGGAGGTCAGGGGACTCCGGGGTGCTCAGCACCGACCGCGGCATCGGGATGACTTCGTCTCCGATGCGGCTTCCGGCCGTGCCGATGACCCCGGCACTCGCGCCCCCGGAGATCCTCAGCACCGACTCGACCATGTACGAGACGGAGGTCTTCCCGTTGGTTCCGGTGACCGCCACGACGTCCATCGCCCGTCCCGGTTCACCGAACCAGCGGGAGGCGACGACAGCCGACACGGAGCGGGCATCCGCCACCTGGACGACACAGACGTCCTCCGCGGTCGCGGGCAGCGCACAGCCGTCCTCCACGAGGACGGCCACCGCGCCCCGGGCGAGTGCCGGGGCGACCGCGCCGGGGCCCCCTTCCACATGGCCCGGCACCGCGACGAACAGCGCCCCCGGAGCCACCCGGTCCGCGTCGAAGGCCGTCCCGGCGGTGATGCGGGTCTTCTCAGGGTCGCCCCGGAGGATGTGGTGGTTCTGTCCGGCCAGCAGCTCGCTCAGCTTCAAGGTGGTCCCTTCGAGGGGGCTCGGGCCGTGGTGCGGCCGTCGCCGGAACGCCGCGACGGCGGTACGCCGAAGCAGCGGTGGTGAAGTGGAGCGCGTGCGACGTGCGAGGCGGAGAGCGGGCCGCACCGTGCTCGGTGCTTCGCTGAAGCGGGACGGCGCGCGTCCCGGGATGCGGCGGCCGCCGAAGGTCGCTAGCCGTGCCCGTGCAGGGCGGAACGGCAGCTCGCGGACACACCGGGAGCGGCCTGGTGCAGGCGGTTCCCCATGACACCGGTGCGTCCCATGGGGCGAGTGTACGTCCGTCCGGCCGGTCCGGATTCCGCTTCAGGGGCGTACCGCGGCTCCCCACCCGCCGGACGCGCCGAGCAGTGCACGCGTGAACGGATGCCGGGGGGTGGTCAGGACCTGTTCGACGGGGCCTTCCTCCACGATCTCGCCGCCGTCCAGCACGGCCACGCGGGTCGCCTGCGCCGCGGTGTCGAGGTCGTGCGTGATCAGCACGACGGCCGGACCGTCGTCACGGCGGACGAGTACGGCGAGCAGGTCCAGCAGGGAACGCCGGGTCACGGGGTCCAGTCCCGAGGTGATCTCGTCGCAGACCAGCACCTGTGGCCGCGCGAGGAGTGCCCTGGCGAGGGCGGCGCGCTGGAGTTCGCCGCCGGACAGCCGGCCGGGGAGCCGGCGGACGAGACCGTCGTCCAGTCCGAGGTCCGTCAGCACCCGCAGGGCCTGTGTCGTCGCCTCCCGGCGTCCGGTGCCGTACAGGCGCACCGCTGTCCGCGCTACCTGGTCGAGGACCGGCCGGTGTTCGTCGAAGGCGGCCCGCGCGTCCTGGAAGACGTACTGCACCGCGGCGAGCTGCCCGCGGCTGCGGTCCCGCAGGCTGCGTGGCAGGGCCTCGCCGTCCAGCGTCACCTGCCCTGTGTGGTCGCGGTGGAGGCCGGCGAGACAGCGGCCGAGGGTGGTCTTGCCGCTGCCCGAGCGCCCGACGACGGCGAGGCATTCCCCGCGGCGCAGGGAGAGCCGGTCCACGCTCAGCACCGGGACACGGGCGCCGCCGGTCCGGTGACGGGCGGTGAGTCCGCTGACGGTCAGCACCTCCGTGCCGACGCGCTCGGGGTCCGCGTACGGCAGGTTCCTCGGTCCTGCGAGGAGCTCCTTGGTCCACGGGTGCGCGGGGGTGTCCAGGATCCGGTGCGCCGGGCCCTGCTCCACGACGCGGCCGCCGCGCATCACCAGCACCTCGTCGGCCAGTTCGCGTACGACGTCGAGGTCGTGGCTGAGCAGCAGTACGGCGATGCCCCGGCCCGCGAGGGCCCCGAGCCGGTCGGTGATGCGGCGCTTGGTCAGGGCGTCCTGGCCGGTGGTGGGCTCGTCGGCGACGACGACGCGGGCGCCGAGGAGCAGCGCCTGCGCCAGGACGACACGCTGCTGCTGGCCACCGGACAGCTGGTGCGGGTAGCGGCTCAGCACCTCGTCCGCCGAGGTGAGCTGGGCGTCGGCGAGGGCCCGGGTGACGCGCTCCCGTACCGCGGCACGGCGTCGCGAGCGGGGCAGGGCCCTTACCTGCCTCCGGGCAATGTCGCGCAGGAGGGCCCCGGTGCGGCGGGCGGGGTTGAGGACGGCGGCGGGGTGCTGGGGGACGTAGCCGATCCGGGTCCCCTCCACGGTCACCTCGCCCGTCACCCGCGCCCCCGCGGGGTACTCGCCCAGCAGTGCCAGGCCCGTCGTCGTCTTGCCGCTGCCGGACGCGCCGACGAGGGCGGTGACGGTGCCGGGCCGGATCCGCAGCGAGACCCGGTCGACGAGCGTCCGCCCGTCGACCTCGACGGTCAGCCCGGTGAGGGAGGCGATCACGGGGTTCTCGTTCATGGGCGACGGCCCTTTCCGCGCGGGGTCCGGTTGTCCATGGCCGCGTCGACGAGCAGATTGCCGCCCATGGTGAGGGCGACGATGAGCAGGGCGGGCACGACGACCGCCCAGGGCTGGATGAGCATCCCCGTGCGGTTGCGGTCCACCATCACGGCCCAGTCGGAGGCGTCCGGGGCGACCCCGACTCCCAGGAAGGCCGCGGTGGCGACCAGGTAGAGCACCCCGGTCAGCCGGATCCCGGCGTCGGCGGCGAGGGTGCGCAGGATGGACCGCCCGACGTATCCGACGGCGAGGCGCCACCAGCTCTCCCCCTGCATCCGCAGTGCCTCCACCGCGGGCCGGGACGCCGCTTCGGCCGCTGCCGCGCGGACGATCCTCGCGGCGTCGGGGACGGACACGAAGGCCACCAGCAGGGCGAGTCCCGCCGCCCCGGGCGGGAAGGCGGCGGCGACCAGGAGGATCATGAGCAGTGAGGGAACGGCGAGCAGGACGTCCGGCGGACGCATCAGCACCTCCTCCAGCCACCTGCGGTGGGTGAGCGCGGCGACCAGTCCGAGCGGGAGGGCGACGAGGTAGGCGAGGGCCGTGGCCGCGAGTGCGACGAGCACCACGGGCCTTCCTCCGAGGAGTACTTGCTGGACGACGTCCCGGCCCACGAAGTCGGTGCCGAGCAGGTGTCCGCCGCCGAGGGTGAAGGACGCGGCGCGGGCCGGAGGGTCCCCGGCCAGGAACGGCCCGGCGAGGGCGAGGGCGAGCGGGACCGCGGCGAGGGCCGCCCCGGGTCCGTACCGGCGGAGCCGCTTCACGCCGCCACCGCCGAGCGCGGTGCGAGCCGGTGGGTGACGAGGTCGGCGCCCAGGTTGAGCACGACGGTGGCGAGGCCGAAGACCACCGCGAGCCCCTGCACGACGGGGATGTCGCGGTCCGCCACCGCGTTCATGAGGACGGTGCCGAGTCCGGGGATCACGTAGAGGGCCTCCACGACGATGACGCCGCACAGCAGCCAGTCGATGGTGCGGGCCAGTTGCTGGGTGGCGGGCGCGAGGGCGTTGGGCAGGGCGTGCCCGTAGCGGATGCGGGCGCCTGAGATCCCGTACCGCTCGGCGTGGGCGGTGTACGGGGCGGCGAGTGCCTCGATCATGCCGGCCCTGACCAGTCGGGCCAGCGAGCAGACGGGCCGGGCGACCAGTACGAGGACGGGCAGCACGAGCACGGCGGGATGGCCGAGGAGACCGGTGCCGTGGCCGAGGGCGGTCGGCGGGAGCCAGCCGAGCCGCAGAGCGAGGACGCTCACCAGCAGTACTCCGAGGGCGAATTCGGGGACGGCGTAGACGCCGAGGGTCGCCGAGCTGATCAGCCGGTCGGTGAACCGCCCTTCGTGGCGGGCGGCCACGACTCCCAGGCCCACCCCCAAGGGCACGAGGAGCAGCACGGTGAGCCCGGTGAGGAGCAGGGTGGGGCCGAAGCCGTCCGCCAGGAATCCGGCCACGGGCCGGCCGGAGGTGAGGGAGGTGCCGAAGTCGCCGTGGAGGAGTCCCCCCGCCCATTCGGCCAGTCGCTCGTGCGCGGGCCGGTCGAGCCCCATGGCCTCGCGGACGGCCGCGATGCGCTGCGGGTCGGGCTGGTCCCCGGCGAAGGCGACCGCCGCGTCGCCAGGGAGCGCCTCGGTGAGCGCGAAGACCAGGAGCACGACGGCCGCGGTCTGCAGGACGCCGAGGAGCAGCCGCCGGGCGATCCAGGAACGCGGTCCGTTCATGCCAGCCAGACCTTGTCGAAGCGCGCCCAGTCCAGGGTGTTGGCGGGCGCCTCGCGGGCCACGCCCCGCAGGGAACGGGCGGTGCCGAGGATCCAGTCGCCGAAGCCCCAGACGAGGAAGCCTCCTTCGGCGTGCAGTCGCCTCTGCATCCGCCCGTAGAGAGCTGCCCGGGCCGGCCGCTCCCTGGTCGACTGGGCCCGCCGGTAGAGCGCGTCGAAGTCCTTGTCCGCCCATCGGGTGGCGTTGGTGGTGGAGTCGGTGAGCAGTCGCTGGGAGATGTGGGACTCGATGGGCATGGCGCCGGACCGGTAGCAGCACAGGGTGCCGGTGTCGAGGATGTCCTTCCAGTAGGAGTCCTTGCTGCCCATCCGGACGTCGACGGTGACTCCGGCGCGCGCCGCCTGGTCGCGGAAGATCCCGGCGGCCTCGGTGAAGCCGGCGGCGACTGCCGAGGTGTCGAGGGTGACCCTCAGGTCCTCCGCGCCGGCCTGCCGGAGGAGGGTGCGGGCGCGGCCGATGTCCTGTGCCCGCTGGGGGAGTTCGTCCGCGTAGTACTCGTACCCCTTTCCGAAGAGGTCGTTGCCCGTCTCGCCCGCGCCGGACAGGGCGCCGTCCACCAGTTCCTGGCGGTCGGCGATGAGGAGGAACGCCTCACGGACGCGGGGGTCGTCGAAGGGCGGGCGATCCGTCTTCATGGCGAAGGCCTGCATGGCGCTGTTGCGCAGCCGTACGATCTCGATGTCACCGGCCTTCTCGTGGGCTCGTGCGGTGGCGGGGTTCAGCTCGTGGGCGTACTCGATCTGGCCGCCGAGAAGGGCGTTGATCCGGGCGGACTCCTCGTTGGCGACGACGAATTCGAGCTCGTCCAGGTGCGGGGCACCGTCCCAGTGGGTGTCGTTGCGCCGCAGGACGGTGGACCGGCCGGGGGTGAAGGAGACGAACCGGAAGGGGCCGGAGCCGACGGGGTCCCGGTCGAAGGCGGTGGCTCCGTCCTGGACGACGTACGTGCCGAACGCGGCGAGTACGTTCGGGAATTCGGCCGTCGGCCGCTTGAGCACGAACTCGACGGTCCGCTCCCCCGTGGCGCGGCTCGCCTTGAGGTCGATGGGTTCCAGGGATGCCCGGGCGCGGTACGCCTTGCCCGGGTCGGCGATGCGGCGGTAGCTGTACAGGACGTCGGCGGCTGTCACCGGCTTCTCGTCGTGGAACTCCGCCTGCCTCAACCTGACGGTCCAGCGGTCGAGGCCGGCGTTCGGCTCCCAGCTCTCGGCCAGGCGTGGCACCGCCGCCAGGTCGGCACCGTAGTCGGCGAGTTTGTCGAAGAGCGCCTTGCTCCGGGCGGCGTCGGCGAAGAGGTTGCCGAGGTGGGGGTCGAGGGTTTCACTCGCTCCGCCTCCGGCGAACGCGGCACGCAGCCGTCCCCCGCGCCGGGGAGTGCCGTCGCCCTTGCCGGCGGCGGATCCGGTGGCGCCGGGCCCGGAGCATCCGGCGAGTGCGAGTGCGCCGAGGCCGGCCGCTCCCCCGGCGGCGGCGAGGAATCCGCGTCTGTGCAGGCCGGGGAAGTGTGAGGCCGTGTCGGATGATGAGGTCATGGCTGTTCTCCTGAGGCTGGGGGTGCTGAAGGGACGGCGAAGTTCACGGCCCGTCGGGCTTCCTGGCCCGCGTCCTGACCTGCTTCCTGGCGATCAGGTGCAGCCGGTCGCCGTCCGCGGCGGACCCCGGCTCGACCCCGGGCCGCCAGACGGGTTCGGTGCGCGGCCCGGGGCCGTCGTACAGGGCGATGACGTCGAAGCCGTGGACGGTGAGGAGGTGGCGCAGCTCCTGGGGCAGGAGCAGCCGCCAGGCCGAGTCCTCCTCGACGGGCGGGCTCCCGTCGTCGGCGGTCCAGCAGCGGGTACGCCGCAGGAGCTGGGCGGCGCGGTCGACGCGCAGGACCGTGGTCGAGCGGTACGTGGTGCCGCGCCAGGTGAAGCGGGCGACGGCGGGCGTGGCGGGAGGTTCGGCCCGGCCGAGGAAGTACGCGCCGTTGCGCATCTCCGCGACCAGCAGGCCGCCGGGGACCAGGGTGCGGCGGCAGGACCGCAGGAACCCGTCGAGCTGGTCGTTCGTGTGGCAGTACAGCAGCGAACTGTCCAGGCAGACCACGGCGTCGAAGGCGCGTCGGCCGAAGTCGAACCGGCTGAGATCGGCCTGTACGTAAACCGGTCCCGGGTGGTGCCGGCGGGCGTGGGCGAGCATGGAGCCGGACAGGTCGGCGGCAGTGACACGCCGTCCCCCGGCGTGGAGGCGGGCGGCGTCGCGCCCGGTTCCGCAGCCGAGGTCCAGGACGTCCGGTCCCGCGCCGAACCGCCGCAGGAGGTCCTCCGCCCACCGCGCGGCGAGGCCTTGGGGGTCGGGGAATCTCGCCTCGTAGAGTTCCGGCCGGTCGGTGAGCAGGTTTCCCGTCCGGCGTCTCACGCGGCCACCGCCACGGCGGCGGCGTGGGCCCGGGGAAGGGTGCCGTTGCGGTGGAGCCAGGTCACGGCTGCCGCCGAGGCCAGCCCGGCGGCCAGGCAGCACGCCCAGGGCAGCAGTGCCGCCGGGCTGTCGTCTCCGCCGCGCCGGGCCGCGTCCATGGCCCACCCGACCGCCGCGTTGCCGAGGGCCGCGGCGAGGCCGGAGACCGCGTAGAAGAGTCCGAAGTACGTGCCCGTCAGCGCCTGCCTCCCGAAGGAGGGGATCAGCTCCATGACGAAGGGCTGCGCGGTCATGACGCCCAGGTGGAGCAGGAGGGCTCCGGTCAGCACGGGCAGGACGCGCAGGGTGGCGTCCAGGGCGCCGCCCGGTGGGGAGTCCGTGCCCGCGACGAGCATCGGCGGGAGGAAGGCGAGCCCCATCAGCACCAGTCCGGTGGCGATCCAGCGCCCTCGGGTGCCCCGCCCTTTCAGTGCGCGGGTGAGCCGCAGCTGGAAGGCGATGCCCGCGATCGTCCCCACGAGGAGGACGAGTCCCGCGGCGCCGTCCCATCCGGTGGCCTGCCGAGCGCCGGCGGGCAGCAGCAGGTAGAGCTGGTTCTCCAGGGTGAACATGCCGACCATGGCCAGGGCGAAGGCGAGGAAGGCTCGGTTGCCGACGGCTTCGCGCCAGTCGGAGGTGACGCTCCCCGCGGCCGGCGGCACGTCACGGGCGGGGAGCACCGCGGCCTGGGCGGCGGTGAGGAGAGCGAAGATTCCGGCGGCGGTGAGCGCGGAGGCCCGGAAGTCGACGAGCAGGAGCGCGCTGCCCAGGAGGGGGCCGAGGAGGGCGCCGGTGGTCGCGAAGACGTTGAACAGGGCGAACGCCTCGGCCCTGCGTTCCCCCGCCTCCTGGGCGAGATAGGTGCGGACGGCGGGGTTGAACAGGGCACCGGCCACGCCGCTGAGGACGGAGGCGGCGAGGAGTACGGGCAGTCCGTCGCCGAAGGCGAAGAGGGCGAACCCCACGGTGCGTATCGCGCAGCCGGCGATGATGACGCCTCGCGCTCCGAGCCGGTCGGCAGCGGATCCTCCTATGAGGAACAGGCCCTGCTGACTCAGGTTGCGTACGCCGAGCACGATGCCGACGACGGCCGCCGACATGCCCAGGTCGTCGCCGAGATGGGTGGCGAGGTAGGGGATGAGCAGATAGAAACCCGTGTTGACGCCGAGCTGGTTGACGAGCAGCAGGCGGATGGCGAGCGGGAACCCCCGGATCTCGTGCCAGGTCCTCATGAGGCCACGCTCCGGCCCCGGGTGGCCGCTTCCGCTCCGGCCTCGGCGTCTGCTTCCGTGGCGGCGTCTTCTCCGGTACGGGGCCGTACGCCGAGTCCCGGCCGGCCGGCGGCCCCGACGAATCCGTCCTCTCCCCCGATGCCGGTCCAGGGGTCGTGGGCGAGCAGGAGATGGCCGTCGAGGTCGGCCCAGCGGGCGCGGTCGGCGATGTGGACCGCGGGGGCGATGCCGAGGGTGCTGGCGGTCAGGCAGCCGAGCATCAGTTCCGTGCCGCTTCCCTCGATCAGGGCGGCGATGCGCAGAGCGGCGTGGACGCCGCCGCATTTGGCGAGTTTGACGTTGATCCCCTGGACGCGTCCGGCGAGCCGCCGCGCGTCCTCGTAGGTGACCGCGTCCTCGTCCGCGATGACGGGCAGGGGTGAGCGGGCGGCGAGCCGCGCGAGGGCGTCCGGGTCGCCGGGGGCCAGGGGCTGTTCCACGGCTTCGACGCCGAGTTCGGCGAACCGGGGCAGCAGGGTGCGCGCCTGTCCGGGGGACCAGGCGCCGTTGGGGTCGAGGAGGAGACGGGCGGCCGGGGCCGCGGCGCGGACGGCACGGACCCGGTCAAGGTCGGCG
The DNA here is from genome assembly GCF_044765765.1 of Streptomyces sp. NPDC102402. Taxonomy (NCBI): domain Bacteria; kingdom Bacillati; phylum Actinomycetota; class Actinomycetes; order Kitasatosporales; family Streptomycetaceae; genus Streptomyces; species Streptomyces sp. NPDC102402. Next base: position 267,499 of record NZ_JBIWKR010000006.1, on the reverse strand, counting down.
TCCTGGTCGCGGTCGCCCGCCTTGATCTTGATGACGGTGAATCCGGCCTCGGCCAGCCCGCGGGCCTGGGCGGCCGCCCGGCCGGGGGAGATGAGGGAGATGGTGCGGGCGGTCGCGGTCCTCGGCGCGACGGGGGAACCGAGGAAACGGTGGACGGCGGTGGCGGTGCGCTTGCCGACCAGGTCGAGGAGCGCGGCCTCCACCGCGGCGGTCACGGCGGCCGGGGTCCCGGATTCGGTGAGTTCGCCGACGCGCAGGGCGTGCAGCGCGGTCTCGGGGCCGGAGAAGCGGCTGAGTCGCTCACCGGCCCGGGCCGCGAGGCGTTGCAGGGTCACCGTGTCGAGCCCGTAGAAGGTGCTGGTGACGGCCTCTCCGTGGCCGGTGAGGCCGTCGTGCTGGACGGTGAGGCGGACGGCGTCGCGGGCGGTCATGGTCGATCGCGAGATCCGCAACGGCTGGGCGAGGACGAGCCGCACGGTGTGCTGGGTGAGTCTCAAGGCTGCCTCTCCGGGCTTGCGGCCAGCGGATCGATGACGGTGGTGCACCTCGTCCATCCCCCGGTCTGCGGGGCGCGCGGGTGCGGGACGTCCACGGGGCGCCCGGCGGCGAGGTCCGGGTCCAGGTGGTGGGCGGTCATGAAGTCGTCGTCGTAGACGGTTCCGAGATACCGGTGGGGTCCGTCGGGGAAGACCGTGGCCACGGCCGCACCGGGGTGGGTGCGGGCCGCCCAGGCGGCGACGCGTGCGACGGCGCCGGTGCTCCAGCCGCCGCTGACGAAGTTTCCCCGGGCCAGCCGACGGCAGGCGTCGGCGGCCTCGGCCGGCCCGATCCAGTGCACCTCGTCGAAGGCGTCGTAGGCCACGTTGCGCGGATGGATGCTGCTGCCGAGGCCCCGCATCACCCGGGGTGCGGCGGGCCGGCCGAAGATGGTGGACCCGGTGGAGTCGACGGCGATGAGGCGCAGGGCGGGCCAGTGCCTGCGCAGGGGTCCGGCGATGCCTGCGCTGTGTCCCCCGGTGCCGACGCTGCAGACGAGGATGTCCAGGTGGTCGAGCTGGGTGGCCAGCTCGGCCGCGAGCGAGGCGTAACCCGCTTTGTTGTCAGGGTTGTTGTACTGATCCGGCCAGTACGCACCGGGGATCCGGGCGAGCAGGTCGTGCAGCCGCTCCAGCCGGGCGCCCTGCCACCCGCCGCGCGCGGCGGGGCGGTCCACCAGCTCGAGTACGGCGCCGTACGAGCGGAGCAACTGTCGCATGGAGGGCTCGAGTTCGCTGTCACCGACCAGCACGACGGGATGCCCGAGGGCCTGTCCCGCGAAGGCGAGCCCTATCCCGAGGGTGCCGGACGTCGACTCCACCACCGTCGCGCCGGGAAGCAGTTCGCCGCGTTCCTCGGCGCCCAGCAGCATGGAGACCGCGGCTCGGGCCTTCATCCCGCCGACGGCGTGCCCTTCGAGCTTGGCCCAGAAGCCTGGGTGGGGCAGCGGAAGACCGGTGGTGATCCTGGCCAGCGGAGTGCGGCCGAGGAGGGCGAGGAGCTCGCGGTTGGGGGCCAGGCCGGGCAGGGACACCGTGGTCATGAGGTGCCTCCGTCCGAGGCGCGGTAACGGTGAATGGTGCCGGGGCCCCCGTCGAGCCAGAAGAACGGATAGGGCTCCGCGCACACCGCGGCCACTCCCGCGCCCAGGAGGCGGGGCAGGACCGCGCTTCCGGTCTGCGCGAACATGACCAGCGGTTTGCCGTGCCGCCGGGCGCCCCGGCGCAGCGCCTCGAAGGTTCCGTTGCCGAGTGTCATGCCGGAGGCCAGCACCGCGTCGCAGCGGCCGAGCTGCCCGAGCGCGTCCGCACCGATGAGTTCTCCCCACTCGGTGGTGCCGCCCTTCAGGTCACAGGGGATCGCGGCGAGGCCGCGTGAACGCAGCTCGGCGAGGAGCGAGTTGACGACGCCGACGACCAGGACCGTGCTGCCGGGACCGAGATCCAGCAGGTCGACGACAGCGGCGGCCCGCGCCTGCGAGCGCTCGATCGAGCTTCCGGCGGGGAGGGTCACCGGCTGTGCCCCGTGAGACGGGGTGTGCGGGAGGAGGTCCATCAGGTAGGCGTCCAGCGCGGCGACCCGTACCGGCAGCAGCGGGTGGGCCAGGAGGGCGCCCGCATCCGCCCCGGCGCAGTCCTCGACGGTTCCCTCGGGGAGCGCGCCCGGCTCGACCGCGCACGAGCCGACGGCGCGGCCGAGACGGAGGCTGAGGACCTCGTTGCGGTATCCACCGTGCCGCCCGTCGTGCCGCACGGCCTGGGACGTCGTGAAGGCCACCGCGATGCGACGGGCCCGGGGATCCGGGCCGAGTTCGCCGCGGGCGGCCTGCCCCAGGAGGGCGTCGAACGGCGCGAGGGTGCGCGAGGCCGCCCTCATGAGCGCACCAGCAGCGGCCGCACTCCCGCGAGCAGCGACTCGACGCGGTTCCTGGCGCCGAGCCCGCCGGCGTCACCGGCCATGACGTGCCCGAGATACGCGTTGTTACTGTCCGCCGCCTCCACCGTGCGGCCTGCCTCGGCGAGCTGCACCTCCAGGACGCCGTCGGCCTCCCGTACACCGTCGGCCCCCTCCACGGACGCGAGCGTGCCCGCGGCCTCGGGGACGAGGAATCCGATGGCCGCGCTGCGGAGTCCGGTGTCACGCCGCCGGAGGTCGGGCTCCCGGCCCAGCGCCACGTCCACGCATGCGGCGGCGAGATCGATGCCGGTGACATGGCGGACCAACTCGGTGATGCGATTGCCCGCGGGACGGGGATTGACCTCCACGACCCGGGGGCCGTCGGCCGTGAGCTTGACCTCGGTGTGCGCCACGACGTCGTCGAGCCCCAGGGCCTCCCCGGCACGCAGTGCGGCGTCGGTCGCGGCGTCGCGGCCGTCCGGAGCCAGGGCTGCAGGGAACATGTGCCCGGTCTCGACGAAGGCCGGGGCCCTTCCGACGCTCTTGTCCGTCACGCCGACGACATGCGCGACGCCCCGGCAGGTCACGGTCTCCACACTCACCTCCGGGCCACGGAGGAACTCCTCGAGCAGGATGTGGGGCGCACGCCGCTGCCCCCTGGCATTGCGCGGGAAGCGGGCCAGCGCCCGGCAAGCCTCAGCCAGCGCGCGCTCGTCGTCGACCCGGCGTACGAGCATGCCCCCGCAGAGGTCCACCGGCTTGACCACCAGCGGATAGCCGAGGTCACGGGCGGCCGCCTCGGCCTCCGCCCCGTCCGCGCAGACCGCGAACCGGGGGCCGGGGACACCGGCGGCGGCGAGGACGCGGCGGGTTGCGTCCTTGCGGCAGGCGTTCTCCATGGAAGCGGGCGAGGGACCCGGCAGGCACAGCCGGGCGGCGATCCGGGCAGCCGTCGGCAGATAGTAGTCACAGGACGTGACCACTCCGTCGAAGCACAGGGCCTGGTGAAGCCGCTCCACCTGCGGAAGCAGCACGTCCACCTCGTTGGTGGGCAGGGTGACGACATTACGCGCGGTGAGCAGCGGATGGTCCACACCTTCCGGCGCCGACCGAAGGTAGTGGTGCAGGTCGCGGGTGAGGAAGGTGAAGTGGTGTCCTGCCTCCTCCATGGCGCGCGGCAGCAGTCTGCTCATCGATCCGACCCAGCTCTCGACCACCAACAGATGAGCCATGAACTCCCTCTTCTCACAGTGCCGTTGGAAAGGCGGGCAGACAGAGCTCACCCCCGCGAGGGGACCCCCGGGCCCGACGGCTCACACGTTATCGATAATCGTTTTCATTGTCATCTAATGGGCCGTCACTGCCGTCGGGCGACGGCTTCCGTTGCGTCTTTCGTCCGACCGGAGTGGAATTGGCGTAGAGGGGACCGGAGGAAGGGGCACGCCATGACCGACCGCGACAGCGACCGGGGGGACGACGTCTACCAGCCGCAGGAGCCGGAGGCCTCCGACCCCGATGACCTCCTGGACCTGGAGGACACCCTGGACACGTCCGGGCTCACCGATGTCCTGGACGAGGGCTACTCGCCACCGGACCGGCCCTGGGCCGTCGACGACGAGGGCACCACCGCCACGGAACAGCACACGGGCGAATCCCTCGACAGCCGCCTGACCAGGGAGATTCCCGAGAAGGCCGACCCTGCCGACGACGGCCTGGGTGATCTGGCGGACGGTGACGGGGAGCTCTGGGACACGGAGGTGGGCACCGACCGCGCGGGCCGGCTCACCCAGGAGGGCGACGGGCACGTGCCCTCCACACTCACCGCCCAGGACGTCGGCATAGACGGGGCGGCGGCGTCCGCGGAGGAAGCGGCGATGCACCTGATTCCCGAGGAGCAGGACCTGTTCGGGCAGGCGCCGACGCGCTGAAGCCGCGGCACCCGGATCACCTGCCTCCAGCCGGTCTCCCCTGGCCGTGTCCGCCCCGGTGCGTATGCGCACCGGGGCGGACACGCGTACCATCCGCTCCCGGCGACGACCCGGGTGCGGGGATTCACCACGCGGGCAGGGTGGACAGCCCGCGCGCCGGTCCGCAGGATGAGCGCATGTGGCGTGACAGTCCGAGCCGGAACCGGAACGCGCGTACCCCGGCCGTCGCACGCGTGATGAGCGGCTTCTACAGACGCAGGCTGCCGAACAGCCCGGAGGACGTCGCACGCCGCTACGTCAGCCACCTCTTCGATCCGATCACGGTCAAACTGCACCGGCGGCGGTGGCGGATCGCCAAGTCGTCGTACAGCGTGCTGCTGGCCACCGACGAACCGCACTACGACCTGGCCCGGCTGACGAGGAGCGCAGCGCTCGTCGCCGACACGCTCCTTCTGACCCATGGCGCGGAGATGCCCTACCGGGAGGCCGGACGGTTCACCAGGACCCGCATAGGCCTGGACCCCGGCAGCAACAGCTCCGGCCCCGAGGCGATCGACCTGACGGTCATGGACACATACACCTATGGATTCGCCGGACCCCCGCTCAAGGAGATCGGGCGATTCCTGACCGGTTCCGAGCCATTGGCCCGGTCGGGAAACCTCTGCTATCTGCCTCGCTACTCCTCGACCATGATCGCCTACGAGTCCCGCGACCGGACGGGATCGACGACACACGGACCGGACCTTCCGCGCACGGCCCGGTACGCCCCTGACTTCCTGCTCCGGGACAGGCGCGCAGTGAGCGAGTCCACCGCGACTCCCCAGCGGAGCAGGTTCGTTCGTCTGGTGACCGAGGTGCGATTACCGGTCATCGCAGGGGTTTCGCTCGCCACTTTCAGCAGGATCACCGTGGAGGAGTTCGGCGGCCATCGACTGCTCCGGGGCCATGTCCAGGACCGGATCGCGGAGTTGGACGGGGCGATGGCGGCCGACGAGGCCGACCGGGGGATCCTGAGGATCGGCCGCGAGATCGAAGCGGGTATCGGAGAGGCCCGGAGCCGGATCGCCGGGGCGGACCGGAGTGGAGCCCTGCCGCGCTCGGCCGTACTCACGTCCGTGACCGCCGCCCTCTTCGCGGTGCACGCCCCGATGATGCGGGACGCGCTGCATGCCCTGGGGCTCGGTGCCGGAGCCGACTGCTTCTGGACGTACTTCCGCCACTGGCCGGAGAACGGGCCCCGCGCTTCGGAGGATGACACGTGGTGCTACATGTGGGTGCTGTCGCCCACGGCGGAGCGCGCCTGACCTCGGCGGCGGCCGCCCCTGCTGCACCGCCACCACGACGGCCGCGGACATCCCACTGACGGTACGTCCGCCCCGTTCCGGGCCGTCAGCCCCACGCCGGTGCACACCTGTGCGCCCGTGGTGCGGGCGTGCCCGGGCGGACCGGCCGAAACACGCCGCCGTGCTGCCCGCGCCCCCGAAAACGCTTGGACGACGGCCTCACGGTCACGGAAGACTCCTGTCTCCCGGACCCCCTTGTTACGGAGGCGCACCGGCGCTTCCGCACGGATCGGCGCCGTGCCTCGCGGGGCGGGGACCTGCCACGACGGCGAAGTCCGGTGCAACTGCCCGCGCAACGACATGAGGTCGGCATGGGATCGCAGCATTCTCCGAGGACCGGACCGGGCAAGGGCCCGGTCAGGCTCGCACTCCGCCACTACCTGCGGGAACTCTCCCGCCAGCGCAGACTGTCCGTTCCGGCGCTCCTGCTCCCGGCGCTGGGCAACATCGGGATCACGTACATCGCTCCGCTGGTCGTCGCCAAGCTCGTGGGCAGGATCGCCGAGGACGGGGCCATCGGCATCCGTGAGGCGCTCCCGTACGTCGGTGTGTTCGCCGGAGTGCTCCTCCTGGCGGAGACGATGTGGCGTCTGGGCCTGCACTGCCTCAACCGCGTGGACGCCCGGGGCATCGAGCACCTGTACTCCGCGGGGATGGACGAGCTGTTCGCCAAGGACGCCGCGTTCTTCCAGGACAACTTCGCCGGATCCCTGACCAAGCGGGTGCTGAGCTTCGCGACACGCTTCGAGGAGTTCATCGACACCCTCACGTTCAACATCGTGGGAAGTCTGGCCCCGCTGCTGTTCGGCACGGTGATCCTCTGGAGTTACGACCCCCTGCTGGTGGCCGGTCTGCTGACGATGATCCTGGTGACGGCACTGTGCGTGACACCTCTCATCCGGCGCCGGCAGAAGCTGGTCAACCGCCGGGAGGAGGCCATCGCCAGGGTCTCGGGGCACGTCTCTGACGCGCTGATGAACATGGACACCGTGCGCGCGTTCGCCGCCGAGGAACGCGAGGCCGCCGAACACCGGTCACGGGTCGCGGAGTCCCGGAGGCTCACCCTGCGCTCGTGGGACTACGGCAACCTCCGCATCGACACCTTCGTCGCACCGATGTCCGTGCTGACCAACGGTCTGGGTCTGCTTCTCGCCGTCGGGATCGGCGCCGGTGGCGGCAGCGTGGAGGCCATCGTGGTCGCGTTCACGTACTACACCGGCTCCACCCGCATCATGTTCGAGTTCAACCAGATCTACCGCCGCATCGAGAGTTCGATGACCGAGGCGGCCCAGTTCACCGAGTTGCTCCTGGTCCCGCCCACCGTGCTCGACCCCGCGACACCCGAGCCGCTGGCCCAGCAGGCGGCGGACGTCCGCTTCGAGCGCGTCACCTTCGCCCACGACGGTGGCGACCCGATCTTCCGGGGGCTCGACCTCGACGTCCCGAGCGGCGCGAGGATCGGCCTCGTCGGACGGTCCGGAGGCGGCAAGACCACCCTGACCCGGCTGCTGCTGCGGATGGCCGACGTCCAGTCCGGGCGCATCATGATCGGAGGTCAGGACATCAGCCGGCTGCGTCAGGCCGACCTGCGGAGCCTGATCGCGTACGTACCGCAGGAACCCGCCATGTTCCACCGGACCCTGCGCGAGAACATCCTCTTCGCGCGCCCGGACGCCACCGACGCGGAGATCCGCGCCGCCGCCGACGCGGCCCACGTCACGGAGTTCGCCGACCAGCTCCCGGCCGGATTCGACACGATGGTCGGGGAGCGTGGCGTCAAGCTCTCCGGCGGGCAGCGCCAGCGGGTCGCCCTCGCCCGGGCGATCCTGCGCGACGCTCCGATCCTGCTGCTGGACGAGGCGACCAGCGCCCTGGACTCCGAGAGCGAGACCCTCGTCCAGCAGGCGTTGTGGCAGCTGATGGAGGGCCGGACCGCACTGGTCGTCGCACACCGTCTGAGCACGGTCGCGGCGATGGACCACCTGATCGTGCTCGACCACGGCAGCATCGTCGAGCAGGGCACCCATCACGAACTGCTGCTCACCGAAGGCGCCTACGCCAAGCTCTGGCACCATCAGTCCGGTGGCTTCCTCGTCGACACCGCCACCGGCGAGCCCGCAGCCTCGGCGGAACGGGCGGGGTGACGACCGGGTCCGGCTGCGACACGCAACCGGACGCGGCCACCGCCCGTACCCGCTACCAGCCCTGCTGAGGCACGCTCACGACGGGACGGCCGGACACCGGGAGCCACGGACCGGCACGTCCAGATCCGTCAGGTATCCGTCGACGGCCCGCTCCATGCAGGGGCCTCTGGTGACGCTGCCATGGCCCTGGCCCTCGTAGGTGAGCAGCACGCCGCTGCGGCCGAACTGCCGGGCCACCGAGACCGCCCACGGGTAGCCGGTGGCGGGGTCGTGGAGCGCGTTGGACAGCAGAACCGGTGGAGCTTCCCGGGCCTCCAGCCGGTGCTGCGGATTGGCCGTAGGCGTGCCCAGGCATGCCGCTGTCATCTGGAGCGGCAGCAGACGGGGCAGGTCGGGCGCGGTCCTGTTCATCATGCCGACGAGCGAGACGTACTCCTGGTGGTCACGTACCGGCAGGTGCCAGTCCGCGCAGAAGACGGGGGCGGCCGACGGGAGCGACGACGCCGAGGCGGGCGCGGCCGGCAGTGGGCTGCTCGCCTCCATCTCGACTATTTTCGTGGCCAGTTCGGCGTAGGTGGCGCGATAGAGGGTCTTGAAAGCGACGGCGTTGACCAGGTCCGACGACGAAAGGGGGATGCCCGGCTTCTTCGGGTCCTCCAGCTCGCCGCGTTCCGCCCGGCTCAGCAACCCCTGCCAGGCCCGGCCGACGTCGCGACCGTGCAGTGCGCAGGCCGAGTGCTCCGCGCACCACTTCTCGAACTCGCCGAAGGAGTCCTGCGCCGCGGCCGCCGCGGACCGGAGGAAGGCGCGGGTGCTGGAAACGCTGTGGTCCATCACGCTTTCCAGCACCATCGCACGGACCCTCCGCGGAAAGGTCTCGGCGTACTGCGCCCCGAGCAGCGTGCCGTACGAACTGCCGTGGAAGGTCAGTCGGGCCTCACCGAGGGCGCCTCGCAGAGCGTCCAGATCGCGCACGGTCTGGGCGGTGTCAAGGTGTTCGAACACCGGCCCGGTACGTGCCCGGCAGTCGGCACGGAGCCGTTTGTTGTAGGCCAGGGTGGCATCGAAGTCCGCTTGGCTCTCCAGATCCGACGACGGCCGCTGCGCGAGCAAATCGTCGGAACACATCACCGGATTGCTGCGCCCCACACCGCGCGGGTCGAAACTGACGATGTCGAACCTGCGGCGGACCTCGGGGCTGAACCGGCTGAGGCCGCCCACCACCCTCTCCACGCCGGAGTCTCCGGGCCCTCCGGGACCGAACACCAGCGAGCCGACGCGTGCGTCGGGATCGGTGGCTTCACGACGGGCCACGGCCAGGCCGAACGTCGGCCTGTCGGGACGGGCCCAGTCGATCGGGACCTCGAGCGTGGCGCACTCGGCTCCCAGACTGTCCGTATCGTCGCACGGAGCCCATCGCAGGGCTTCTGGCGTCACCGGCGCCGCGGCCACGGGGGGCGCCCCGGCAAGGCCGACGACAGCGGTTACCGCGATCACCGCCGCGCACCGCACGGCGGTGCGTCGTAACGCGGATGTGGCTCTGAAGAGCATGAATAGACCTCCTGAGGGGATCAGGCACGACCGGCCACGGAACAGGCACGCAGATCAAGCAGATGTGGGACCGGCCCTTCCGGACACGTTAAGCCCGCTGTTCGCTGCCCTGTGCGGTTGTCAGGGTCGTTCCAGGGCAGAGCCGGGGACGGCTCGGGGGTGCCCTGAGCCTTTCGCACGGCCCGCCACCGGTGCCACGATGGCCGACGCCACTGCGGGGAAGATCGCGACACCCTGGAAGGCTCCCGGTACGCGACCGGCTGCGCACCGTAGGCTCGGGAGTCGCTCTCCAGCAGGGCGGTCGGCCGGACTCCCGCACACGACGAAACCGGAAGCAGGCAGGGTCACAATGAGCAGCACAGCGCAGATCGGTGTCACAGGGCTCGCCGTCATGGGGCGCAACCTCGCCCGGAACTTCGCACGCAACGGATACACCGTCGCCCTGCACAACCGGACGGCCGCCCGGACCCACGAACTCGTCGAGCAGTTCGGCGACGAGGGAGATTTCGTCGCCACCGAGAGCGCCGAGGACTTCGTGGCGGCCTTGGAGAGGCCACGTCGCCTGGTGGTCATGGTGAAGGCGGGGGACGCCACGGACGCGGTGATCGCGGAGTTCGCTCCGCTCCTGGAGTCCGGAGACATGATCATCGACGGCGGCAACGCGCACTTCGCGGACACGCGCCGCCGTGAGCACGAGCTGCGCGAGCAGGGCATCCACTTCGTCGGCACCGGCGTCTCCGGCGGCGAGGAAGGCGCCCTCAACGGGCCCAGCATCATGCCGGGCGGCAGCAAGGAGTCCTACGGCTCGCTCGGGCCGATGCTGGAGAAGATCTCCGCGAAGGCCAAGGACGGCGCCCCGTGCGTCACACACATCGGCCCCGACGGCGCCGGACACTACGTCAAAATGGTGCACAACGGCATCGAGTACGCCGACATGCAGCTCATCGGCGAGGCGTACCAGCTGCTGCGGGACGTCGCGGGCTACTCCCCCGCCGAGATCGCGGACATCTTCCGCACCTGGAACACCGGCCGCCTGGACTCGTACCTCATCGAGATCACCGCCGAGGTCCTCTCCCACACCGACGCGGCCACCGGTGAGCCCTTCGTGGACATCGTTCTGGACCAGGCCGAGCAGAAGGGCACCGGCCGCTGGACGGTGCAGATCGCCCTGGATCTGGGTGTTCCCGTCTCCGCCATCGCCGAGGCCGTCTTCGCGCGCTCCGTCTCCGGTCACACCGATCTCCGCGAGGCCTCGCGCCACCTCGCCGGGCCGACCGCCCGGAAGCTCGGCAAGGACGAGGCCGCGGCCTTCGCCGACCAGGTCGAACAGGCGCTCTACGCCTCGAAGATCGTCTCCTACACCCAGGGCTTCCACCAGATCGCCGCCGGCAGCGAGAGGTACGACTGGGAGATCGACCTCGGCGACGTCGCCGCGATCTGGCGCGGCGGATGCATCATCCGCGCCGCGTTCCTCGACAGGATCACCAGCGCCTACGAGGCACAGCCCCAGCTGCCCAGCCTCCTCGCCGACAAGAGCTTCGCCGAGGAGATCGCCGCCGCACAGGACGACTGGCGCACCGTGATCGCCACCGCCGTCACCCAGGGCGTCCCCACCCCGGCGTTCGCCGCCACCCTCGCCTACTACGACTCCCTGCGCGCCGGACGCCTCCCCGCCGCGCTGACCCAGGGACAGCGCGACTACTTCGGCGCGCACACCTACCGCCGCATCGACCGCGACGGCGTCTTCCACACCCTCTGGGGCGGCGACAAGAACGAGGTCGAGAGCTGAGCAGCCCGCCGGAACCGCCCGGCTCCCCGCACCGAGGAAGCTGAGACGGGCAGCGCGGCGCTGTTGTCGTCAACTCCGCACGTAGTGGGGACGACGTCGTCCCTTCGGCCGCGGTCTCCGGCAGGTGCCGTTGCCGGACCTCACCGCCGATGAGGTGGAGGCTCGGTCCGAGGCCATCGCCGGTTCCGCGCACGCAGGGCGGCGCGACAATGCCATTGCCGACCAGCTCTCCCGGCTCCGGGAGAGTCGTCGGTCCGGTCACGGAGGCACTGCCCTCCGGGACCGGGCCGCATCGGGGCTGGTGGATGCCCATCCGGCTGCTCGGGCTTGGAGGCGACTCCCGCCCTTTCCAGGAGTCACCTGTCAGAGGCAGCGGTCCAGGAACTCCCGGATCTCGGCGGTGGTCAACGGTCCGGCGCCCAGCGCCACCGTCTCCCCCTCCTTCAGCAGGACGCAGGACGGGGCTCCGGTGATCCCGTAGCGCTCGGTCGCCCGCGGACAGCGCGCGATGTCGGCCCTGACGGGGGTCAGGCGACCCGCGTACTCCTCGGCGATGCCGCCCACGACGAGGTCCATCGCCCGGCAGGGCTCGATCGCCTTGGGCCACGTGCCGATGAAGTACCCGAGGACCGGCACTTCGCTCGCCCTGAGGATGAAGTCGAACTCCGCGTCCTCGCGTGGCTGGTGGACCCGCTTCGCCATGGAGGCTCCTGACCTCGTGTTCCGTCTTCCACCCCCATCATCCCCCGCGTGGTGCGGCAGGCCCACACGGACACCGGGCAGACGCAGCTGCCCTGCGGCCCCCGGCGCCGGCGGTCCACGGGCCGTTCAGGTCACGGGCCGGACCGTCGCGCGGGAAGTGGCCCCGGCGTCACGTCCTGCGGCCGCGCTGAGGGCGCACGGCTCCCTGACGACGTGTGATTGACTGATTCGCATGGCCCCCGCCTCCCCGCCCGCCCGTGCGACCGCCGGTCCGGCCGCGGGCACGCGGCCCCGCAACCGCAGGCAGCTCATCGTCGACGCGGCCGGCCGGGTTTTCAGCGAGCGCGGCTACCACGCGACGTCCATGGAGGAGGTCGCCGCCGGTGTGGGCATCACCGCGGCCGCCCTGTACCGGCACTTCCCGAACAAGTACGCACTGTTCGCCGAGTGCGCCGACGTCATGGTGGACAGGCTCGTCACCGCACTCGACGAGGTGCCGCCCGGGGCGGCGTTGACGGACGTGCTCAGCGCCCTCACCCGGATCACCGTCGCTCACCGTGCGTCGGGCGGCGTCTACCGGTGGGAGGCCCGCTACCTGAGCCGCGAGGACCGTCGGCGTCTCGGAGCGAAGTTCGCCCGTCTCGTCGAGCGGGTCGACGCGGCGGTGCAGCGCGAGCATCCGCTGCCCGACGGACGCCTACGGGCCATGGCGGCCCTCGGCGCGATCGGCTCCATCACCATGCATCGCACCTCCATCGCCCAACGCCGGGTCGCAGGACTGCTGTTGGCATCCGCGCTGGGTGTGGCTGCGAGTGATCCGGCGGCAGGACGGCTGGGCGCCCCGGCCGTCGTCCGGCTGCCGGCCCAGCCGGTGCCGCGCACACGGCGTGCGGAGATCCTCGCGGCCTCCATTCCCCTGTTCGCCCGGGACGGGTTCGTCAGCGTGACGAACGGGCAGATCGCGGAGGCGGTGGGAGTGGCTCCGTCCGCGCTCTACCGTCATTACCCCGGCAAGATCGACATCCTCGCGGCTGCGTGCCTCCAGGCAGCGGGACTGCTGGCCCAGGGGGTGGAACAGAGTCTGCGCGAGGTGACCGGCCCGCACGATGCCATCGTGGTGCTGGCCGCGACCTATGTGGCCTACAGCTTCGAGTACACCGAGCTCAACAGCGTCGCCGAGGCCGAGCTCGCCGGCTTGCCGGCCGGCCTCCGACGGCCCGTGGTCCTCGCCCAGCGGGAACACATCGCCGTCTGGGAGCAGCAGTTGCGACTGGCGCGTCCGGAGCTGGACCCGCGCCAGGCGCGGGTGCTGGTGCACGCGGGGTTCGGCGTGGCGGTCGAGGCGGGACGAAGCCTCCGATGGCAGGACAGCCCCGACCATCGTGACGCCGTGACCGCCTTGGTCGTGGGTGCTCTGGGCGTCTGAAGGGCCTTCGCGACCCGGCCCGCACCCAGAGGCCCGCCCCTCGGCGCACGGCTCGACCGTCGGGGGCGGGCACCTCCGATGACCGGCGGTTCAGGCGGCCCGGTTCCCGGTGGGGATCGTGATGGGTGTGGTGGTCCCGGAGGAGCCCTTGTTGAGGAACAGCATGCCAAGGGCGCGCACGAACTGGTCGAACATGTAGAAGCTGCCGGGCATGACGGGCGACAGCCCTTCACGGAACAGGATGTACGCGGGCCACGCGGTGCGGACCAGGGCCGCCGACACGTAGTCACGCTTCAGCCCCAGCCAGTCGCCGACCTCGTCGCTGAGGACGTGGCGTACGAACTCGTTCAGGAATCCTCGCGTGACCCCGAGGTCGATCTGCGCGGTCAGGCCGAGCAGTTCCTCGGCCAGGGCGATGCCTTCGGTCGACGGGGTGAGGATCGGGGTGAGCACCTGCGCCGACTGCGCTTCGGCGGCCGCCCAGGTCTGGGGGATGTGCTCGTCGGGCACACCGAGCAGATGGAGTGCGACCTGCCACGAATGGAGGAACGCCTCCTGGTCGGCGGCCGGGAAGGGGACCTTCCAGTCGAGCAGTTTCCTGTGCACGTAGGTGCCCAGGCTGTGGAAGGTGACCAGGATGTCGGCCGCACTGATCGGGACGGTCTCGTCGGCGACGGCCCGCCAGTGCGGCGACCGGGGCAGAAGGTGGCGCACCGCGGCGTGCACCACCCGCGTCTTGTTGGCGGTGACGACGAACTGTCCCGTCGGCTCGAAGGCTCCCAACTGCGAGAGGTCGTAGCCGAACGTGAACGTCTTGGCCGCACGGTCCTGCATGTCCGCACCGCCCGCGGACCAGTAGACGCTCTTGGCCTCGCGCGGGATCACGGTACTCATGATCCCGCTGCCGAGGCCGTACAGCATGAAGAGGTACATGTCCCTGCGCCGGTTGAAGTCGGCGGCGCGGGCCAGCTTGGTGCGGTCCGCCCAGGAGGGAAGGCGGTTGACCTGCTTCAGGTATGCGGCGAATTCGGCCGGGAGGCCGCTGGGCAGCGGATCGTCGTTGTTCACCCATGGCGCCCATGAGGTGTTGATCGCCGGCACATGGCCGTTGTCGATCATCGAGGCCATCAGGGGATCCGCCGCGTGGTCCCAGATCCACGCCGGACCGGTGCCCTCGGCGGCTCCGGTCGTCGAGCCCTTCGCCCCCCATGCCTGGGCAGGGGTCGACATGCCCACGAGGCCGAGTGCGACACCTAGCGACAGAATGTTTCGCCTGCTGAGATTCTCCATTGACTTACCTGCTCCCTTGACGGGCCAGATGGCTTTGAGTTGCCTTCGCAGACTTGCAATTCGAGAGATTCATGCGGAACACGCAGCGTCGTACAGATGTGATTTCTGATTAACATAGCGAGGTGCGCCCTCGTCGGCAATGGTGATGGACGAGGGCTCGTCGCCGATGTCGGCCCACCTTGGGCCGGCTCCTCTCCGACGCGGCCTCGGGCGGCCCTCCACTCCGCACACCCGGCGGCTGAACCGCAGAACGCCTGTGGGCGAGGCGGCCCGTGAGTCATGATCAGCTCCGTGAACGTACTCGTCGTAGGATCAACAGGCACCATCGGTAAGGCTGTTGTCGGTGCGCTCAGCGTGTCGCATCAGGTGATCGGCGTTTCGCGCAGCGGTCAGCCGCGGGTGGATCTGGAGGATCCGGCCTCACTGGATGGGCTGTTCGAAGCGGTGAAGGACCTGGACGCGGTGGTGTGCTGCGCCGCGAGCGGCCCCCTGGTCCCGCTGGAATCGGTCACCGTGGAGGAGATGGCCGCAGGAATGCGCGGCAAACTGCTGGGCCAAGTGGCTCTGGCCCAGCGGGCCATGCGGCATCTGCGGCGCGGCGGATCCGTCACCCTGACGGGAGGAACCTTCGCCACGCCGATGCCCGGCGGTTCACTGGGCGCTCTGGTCAACGCCGGGCTGGAGGGCTTCGTCCGCAACGCGGCAGGGGAAGTCGGGCGCGAACTGCGGATCAACCTGATCAGTCCCGGCTGGATCAAGGAGACTCTGCGGAGCATGGGCGCGGACGACACCGAGGGCACACCTGTCGCCGGCGTCGCCAAGGCATACGTCACGGTCGTGGAGGGCGCCATGCAGGGACAGACGCTCCGCCCCTGAGGACAGGTGGGCGGGGCTGCGTCGCAGCCATCGGTGATCGCACCGTCTTCAGAAGTCCGCACACCGGCGGACGATGCCACGGAGGCCGACAGGCCGGGTGGGGACTGCGGCCCCTCCTGTTCACCGGCTCCCTGGGGTGCCACACCCGCTGCCGGTGGCGCGTACGGGGACTTCCTGGCGCGCGGCGGCGGCATGAACCCGCCCGTCACCGTCCATCCGCTACGCGGAGCAACTCCTGGACGACTCCCACCGGGCGCGGTGGCGCGGCGGCCGGCCGGCCGCACCGATGGCTCGCCGTCCGAGGGCTGACCGGGGTGAGCCGACCGGTCCGCTCCTTCACTCCGTGCGGCAGAGGGCGTGGTCGACGAGGTCGCGCAGTGCGTCTTCCTGACGGGCGGCGGCCCGCGGGTCCGCCGAGCGGCTGTGCGCGGAAACGGTGAGGGAGCGCCGGCCGTCTGTCGTGACCGCGGTGCGGACGACGTATCCGAAGCCGCTTCCTCCGTGCCCCAGGTATCCGCCCCCACAGGACAGGGGCGTGAGGAACACTCCTAGGCCGTCTCGGGTGCCTGCCGGGTGGCCGCTGTCCCGCGGCACCGGCACCGTGGTACGCATGGCGGCGAGCTCGGAGGGCTTCAGCAGCCTTCCGTCGGCCAGCGCGGTGAAGAAGCGGTTGACGTCGCGTGCCGTGCCGGTCATCGAGCCGTCCGCCCCGCTGTCGAAAGGGCGGTAGGGGATCGTTGTGTCGACCATCGGGCCACCCGCGGTGAACTGCTGGTGGTCGGCCGTGTGCGGATGCGGCAGGAAGGGCCGGGTACCGGGTGTGTCGGTCTGCTCCAGGTTGAGGGGTCGCAGGATGCGCCGGCGGACCTCCTGTTCCCAAGGGCGTCCCGCGATCTCCTCGATGATCATTCCGGCGAGTACGTAGTTCGTGTTGGAGTACGCCCACCGGGTGCCCGCTGGGAAGGCGGGCTCGTGGCGCACGGCCAGGGCGACCAGTTCCTCGGGCTCGTACGCACGCCATCGGTCGGCGAAGTAGGTCCGGGCACCGGGGTCGGGAAAGACGTCGTAGATGTAGTCGGACAGCCCGCTGGTGTGTTGGAGCAGGTCACGGACGGTGATGGTCCGGCCGTCGTTCCCGGCTCCGGCTACGACCCCGGGCAGCACCTGCTCCACCGTACGGTCCAGGGAGAGCCTCTTCTCGCCCACCAGCTGGAGCACGACGGTGGCGACGAAGGCCTTGGTCGTACTGCCCAGCCGAAGGTACCCGTCCGTCGGGACCGGGCGGCGCGTGACAAGGTCCCCCACCCCGGAGCGGGCGGTCACTGTCCCGCGCGGGGTATCCAGGCGGACCGCCACCCCCGTGACACCGGCGTCGCGCAGCACGTCGGCATCCCGCTGCACCGGCCCGGCGTCGATGGCAGGGGGTGCGGCCGAAGCCGCGGCGAGTGGCAGGGACAAGGCCGCCAGGGCGAGCGCAGCCGCTGATAATCGCGAAGGTCGAGAGAGCATGCATCCGAGGTTAGGAACGGCGCCGACCCGGCAGCCATCCGGGAAACACCCTTTCCGGTAGGGGTGTTGGCCGGATGGACGGGGCTGCGGGATCCGGTGCGGGGCGGGCAGGAGATCCGGGGCCGCCGTCGGCGGTCTGCTGGTGGGGAGTTACTGTCGGCGCCACCGACGATCACTCCGCGGCCCGGGCGACGTAGGGCCGCATCTCACTCGGGAGACGCCGACGCATGAGCACGCCACCATCGCCGCACGCAGCCGAGCGGTCGGACGCGACTCCGGTACGGATCGGCGCCCTCGTTCCGCTGACCCGGCCCGGCTGGGTCGAGGCGGGCCAACACCTGCTGGCCGGTATCGAGCTGGCCGTCCAGGAGTGCAACGGCGCCGGTGGGATCGACGGAAAGCCGCTCGAGCTGCTGGTCCGGGACACCGCTGCTGATCCGCGGAGGGCCACGGCCGCAGTCGACGAGCTGGCCCGGCTGGGCGTGGCCGCCGTGGCCGGGGAGTACCACAGCGTGGTCGCCCGTGCCGCCGCCTCCAGGGCCGACGCCCTCGGTCTCCCGTTCCTCTGCTCGTCAGCGGTCCTCGACGCGCTCACCGAAGAGCCGACGGACTGGGTCGCCCGACTCCCCCCGCCGCAGTCCCACGGCTGGCGGATCTACGCGGACTTCCTGCTCGGCGCGGGACACAGCCGCATCGCCGTCGCAGCCGAGCCGAGTGTCTACTGGGCAGCCGGAACCGGCATCCTGCGGGAGTACCTCGCTCCACGCGGCGCCACCGTCGTCGGCCTCGACATGCGTGCGCTCACCCCGGCAGCGGTGTGCGACGAGCTCGTCCGCCATCGCGCGACCGCCCTCCTGCTGCTGGTCGGCCATCCGGAGCCGGCAGTGCCGCTCGTCAGGGCCGTGCGCCACGACCCACGCCTCACCGGGATCCTGGTCGGTGCCCCGGCCGGACAACCGGAGTTCGCGACGTGGGCGACGTCGCTGGGCGCCGACGGCACCGCGGTCCCGTTCCTGCGCTACCTGCCCGAACGCCTCAGCCCTCTCGGACGCCGCGTCGAGGCGGCTCTCCGTGGGCGGCTGGGTGAGGCCCCCTCCTTCGTCGCCTTCGAGGGCTACGACACGATCGCGGTCCTGGCCGACGTGCTGCGTTCCTCCGGTGGGGACCGGGCTCGCACCGCCGCGTACTGGCCGCGCGTCGCGGTCGAGGGAACCCGCGGGCGGATCCGGTTCTCCCGCACCCCGGGGGACAGCGTCTGGCAGTGTGCTCGAACGCCGGTCCAGGTCGTGGACCGGGAGCCGGCGGACCCCGGTCGCTTCCGGATCCTCCACACCGGCTGAGGGAGCCACCGGGGCGTCGACGGGCCCGGGGGACGTCGCCCTGTCGGCCCGGTCCGGGGTGCGGCCGGGAGCGTGCTGTGGATAAGTGGCAGGGAGCCACGTCCACGACCCACGGAGTGCGCGCATGTCCGAGGCCGTACCGGATCCCGTTGTGGTCCAGCCCGTCGTAGGACCGCTGACCAGCGCCGCGGTGGTGCTGGTCGCGACGATCGAACCGGGCGGCGAGTCCGCCGTGCGGGACGTGCTGCCCGATCTCGCGGCGTTCGCGCGGTCGATCGGCTTCCGGGTCCCGAGCGCCGGCCTGGCCTGCGTGACGGGCTTCGGCTCGGAGGCCTGGGACCGGCTGTTCGCGGGTCCCAGGCCGGCCCTTCTCCACCCGTTCCAGGAGCTGCCGGGGCCTCTCCACCGAGCTCCGGCCACACCGGGCGATCTGCTGTTCCACGTCCGTGCCGAGCAGATGGACGTCTGCTACGAGTGGGCCTCCCAGCTGCTCGGCCGGCTCGGCGGCGCCGTGAAGGTGGTCGACGAGGTCCACGGCTTCCGCTACTTCGACCACCGCGACCTGCTCGGTTTCGTCGACGGCACGGAGAACCCGGTGGGCGACGACGCGCGGACCGCGGCCCTGGTCGGCCCGGAGGACCCGGCGTTCGAGGGCGGCAGTTACGTCGTCGTGCAGAAGTATCTGCACGACCTGGCCGGGTGGAACGGGCTGAGCACCGAACAGCAGGAACGGATCATCGGCCGTACGAAGTTCACCGACATGGAGCTCGCCGACGACGTCAAGCCGGCGGATTCGCACGTCGCCCTGAACACCATCACCGAGGACGACGGCACCGAACGCGACATCCTGCGCGCCAACATGCCGTTCGGCAGCTTCGAACAGGGCGAGTTCGGGACGTACTTCATCGGCTACGCCGCCGACCCCGGGGTCACCGAGCAGATGCTCCGGAACATGTTCCTGGGCAGCCCGCCCGGCACCCACGACCGCATTCTCGACTTCTCCACGGCGGTCACCGGCACGCTCTTCCACGCTCCGACCGCGGACTTCCTCGACGATCCCCCACCGCCCCCCGGCCCCGCCGCGACCACGGCCGTTCCGGAGCCGCAGTCCTCGAAGGCCCCGTCCTCCGGCCCGACGGCGGCACGTGACGGCTCGCTGCACATCGGCAGCCTCCAAGAAAGCGCCCCGTGATGAACAATCTGCACCGCGAACTCGCCCCCGTCACCGACGCCGCCTGGGAACAGATCGAGGAGGAGGCCGGACGTACCTTCAGCCGTCACGTGGCGGGGCGCCGCGTCGTGGACGTCAGCGCCCCCCAGGGGCCGCAAATGTCAGCGATCGGCGACGGCCACCTGCGGGACATCGACCCGCCCACCCCTGATGTGATCGCCCGTGCCCGGACCGCGACGCCGGTCATCGAGTGGCGGGTGCCGTTCACCGTGACCAGAGCTGCCGTCGACGACGTGGAACGGGGATCCGAGGACAGCGACTGGCAGCCGGTCAAGGACGCGGCCCGTACCTGCGCGTTCGCAGAGGACATGGCCGTCATCGACGGGTACGCGGCGGCCGGGATCACCGGGCTGCGGGACGGCTCCTCGCACGCTCCGCTGCCCCTGCCCGCCGACGCGCGGGACTATCCGGCCGCGGTGAGCCAGGCGCTGACCCGGCTGCGGCTCGCGGGGGTCGACGGACCCTACCGGCTGCTGCTCGGCGCCGACGCCTTCACCGAGGCGACCGAGACCTCCGACCACGGGTATCCGGTCGCCACCCACCTGGCCCGGCAGCTGGACGAACCCATCCTGTGGGCACCCGCCGTGACCGGCGGGCTCCTGCTGTCCACGCGCGGCGGCGACTTCGAGCTCTGCCTGGGCCAGGACCTGTCCATCGGATATCTGGACCACGACGCGACGAACATCCGGCTCTACTTCCACCAGGCGTTCACCTTCCGGATGCTCACCCCGGAGGCCGTGGTCCCCCTCATCGCCTGAAGGCGCCGACCTGCGAGGCTCCCATCAACGACACCCGCCGTACGTCACCGCCGGACCCCGCGGCCGCCGTGGGCTCCCCTCCCGCCCCGCGCTCCGCCCGGTTCGCCGAGGCGCTCCGCCTGGCGGTTGCGGAGGGGCTGCTCGGCGAGCAGCGCCCTCTCGCGGGCTTCCTGGACGCGGACGGGATTCGCGACTCCGTCGACGCGCTGCGGGACGCGTTCGCCGCCGAGCCGCGCGTACGGGTGCTGCACACCTTCGCCGCGAAGGCCGCCTCACTGATCCCGGTGCTGCGGCTGCTCGCCGAGAGCGGCATGGGGTGCGAGGTCGCCAGCCCGGGCGAGCTGAGGCTGGCGGTCGAGGCCGGTTTCACCCCGGCACGGATCGTCCTGGACTCTCCGGCCAAGACCCGCGACGAGCTGCGACTGGCGCTGGCGCTCGGTGTCTCCGTGAACGCGGACAGTTTCGGTGAACTCCGCCGCATCGAGGGGCTCCACTCCCCCGGCTCGCGGTCCGTCCTCGGACTGCGGGTGAATCCGCAGGTGGGGGGCGGTTCCATCGGCGCCATGAGCACGGCGACGGCCACCTCGAAGTTCGGCGTGGCCCTGGGCGACCCGGGCGCCCGTGAGCAGGTCGTCGAGGCCTTCGCCCGTCGTCCCTGGCTCACCCGGCTGCACGCCCACGTCGGCTCCCAGGGGTGCCCGCTGGAGCTGATCGCCTCGGGCATCGCCGAGACGTACCGGCTGGCCGAGGAGATCAACGAACGGGTGGGCACACGCAGGGTCACCGGCATCGACATCGGGGGCGGGCTGCCGGTCAACTTCGCCGACGACGAGGCCCGCCCCGCGTTCGCGGAGTACGTGGCGGCGCTCCGCGCGGCGGTGCCCGGGATCTTCGACGGGCACTACGACCTGGTCACCGAGTTCGGCAGGTCCCTGCTGGCCAAGAACGGCTTCATCGGAGCACGTGTCGAGTACACGAAAGACGCGGGCGGCCGACGCATCGCGCTGACCCACGCGGGGGCGCAGATCGCCACCCGCACCGTCTTCATGCCCGACGCCTGGCCGCTCCGGGTAGGCGTGTTCGACACGGAGGGCCTTCCCCGCAAGGGGCCGCCGATGGTCCAGGACATCGCGGGGCCGTGCTGCTTCGCCGGGGACGTCGTGGCCCACGCCCGGGAGCTGCCCGAACTGCGGGAGGGCGACTACGTGACCCTGTACGACACCGGGGCGTACTACTTCTCCACCCCGTGGGCGTACAACAGTCTGCCCCGGCCGGCCGTGTACGGCTTCGCCGGGAGAACGGGCGTCATGCGCTTCGCGCCCGTACGCGACGCCCAGTCGCTGGACTCCCTTGCGGAGGAGAGCGGGCTGCGCCACGTGGATGCGCTGACGGGCCTCGGGACGCCTTAGCCCCTCCGGCTCACCCCGCCGGCTGGGGTGAGGGCTCCGGCTCCGGCACAGGGTCCGGATCCGGGCCCGGCGGCTGCGGAATCGGATCGGGCGCGGGGCCCGGAGGCACGGGGCCCGGGGGTACGGGCGGCGGGGAGGGGACCGGCGTCGGCGGCCCGGGCACGGGCGGGGGCGTCGGCGCGGGCGGTACGGGGTCGGGATACGGCTGTGTCATCTCGGTCCTCCAACTGCGACAACGGGAGGGAGTGGATCTCATCTCCACGGTCTCCCCGTGCGGCTGCCCGCGCCTGCCGAGTCCATACGTCCGGACCGTGACACCTGTCGCCCATGTACCCCGACCGGCCTCAAAAACGGTCCGGGTACATCACGGGGTACGCGACGGTTGCCGCGGACGGCGGCGTCTGCGCGACGGTGGTTCCGGCGGCAGCACCGCCCTCGTACGTCACCGGTCTGGTGGGCGCGCCGTCGGATCAGCTCCGCGCGGGCACGGCCTGCGGGCTGCGCTCGGTACGTGTACCAGGCACGGGGGCCGACGCGTCGGTCCCCAGGGCGACGATCCGGTTTCCCGCGTCCACGTGCACGACGCTCGGTACGAGAGCACGCGCCTCCGCGTCGTCGACCTGGGCGTAGCTGATGAGAATGACCAGGTCACCGGGGTGGACCAGGTGAGCCGCGGCGCCGTTGATACCGATGACGCCGGAGCCGCGCTCCCCCTCGATGACGTACGTCTCGAGGCGGGCGCCATTGTCGATGTCCACGATGTGCACGAGCTCGCCGGGCAGCAGGTCCGCGGCGTCCATCAGGTCGGCGTCGACCGTCACGGAGCCGACGTAGTGCAGGTCGGCCTGGGTGACGGTGGCTCGGTGGATCTTGGACTTGAACATCGTACGCATCATGAGGGCACTCCGTCTGCTAGGCTCCCTGCCTGCGTTTTTGCAGGTCAAGGGCGGTGCGGCCAGAGTACTACGAGTCGCATGTCCGGGCAGGGATCAGCAGGTTTTTCAGGACCAATGCTGACCCGATGCCGACTTTACTGACGCACCGCCAAGGGGCGTGGTGAGGCTTCCGCCGGTCTCTGCACGCACTTCGAGGGAGCCCCCAGCACAGGCGCCCAGCCTCCCGGCCGAGCACGGGCTCCGGCTCCGCTGCGGCGCCGGTCTCCCTCGCGGGTGACGATGAGCATGGTGACCCACTCCACGAGCGCATGCGGCACGTCGAGTGCGGCAGGACAGATGACCAACGAGGCCCCAGGCTGCTTGGTTGAGACGTCAGCCATCTCCATCAGCAACCCGGGGGCCTCGCATGTTACGTGCCCTCAGCCGTCACCCGATCGGTGCCCAGACCGAAGAAGCGCAGTGACGAGGGCGAGGAACGGATTGGCGTCATCCACCGGTCAGCTGCTGGATGGCCTTCAGTGCCTGACCCGCTCCGTTCTCGGTCACCAGATGCTGCGCCGCCTTTGCGGCGGCTCGGCTGTGTGCCTGCTGCTTCACTACTTGGTGAAGTGAGTCGGCGAGCCGTTCGGCGGTGAGGGATCGGAAGGGGATCGGGTCGGTGGCGGCGCCGATGGCCGCAAGTCGCCCCGCCCAGAAGGGCTGGTCCGCTGTCACCGGCACGGTGACAGCGGGAACTCCGGCGCGCAATGCGGCGGCCGAGGTGCCGGCCCCGCCATGGTGGACCACCGCGGCCAGCCGTGGGAACAGCAGGGCGTGCGGTACGTCCCCGATGGTGAGCACGTCGTCCCCGTCGGCGGCGAGCCCGGCACTGCCGGCTTGGAGGATGCCTCGCAGCCCGGCGCGGCGCAGGGCTCGCACAGCGATCTCGCTCAGCCGTTCCCCGTCGCCTGACGCCATGCTGCCGAAGCCGATGAGGACGGGTCGGGGTCCGGCACGCAGGAAGTCCTCCAGGTCAGTGGGCAGCCGTCCGGTCGCGTCGTGATGGGGCCACCAGGTGCCCACGACGTCCAGGCCGGAGCGCCAGTCGGAGGGACGGGGCACCAGAGCCGTGCTGAAGCCGTGCAAGATGGGCCAATTCGCTTGTTCCTGTCGTCGACGCATCCCGGAAGGGGAGGCCGGGGGCAGCTGGAGGCGGTGGCGCAGCTTTGCGACCGCCTGTTCGTAGACGCGGTCGGCCATCCGCAGTGCGGAGCGTCCGGTTGCTCGGTTGGCGAGACGGCCCAGTGAGCGGGAGCCTGTGACGACGGGCGGGAAGTCGCCGGTTGGTGCAGTGGGTTGGAGGTACACGCCGAGGCTCGGTGTGCCCGTGGCCTCGGTGAGGTGCCAGCCGAGCGGAGCCGTGGCGGTCGAGAGCAGGAGCAGGTCGGGCGGCGTCGCAACGAGCAGTGGCAGCAGGTCCAGGACGGTCTGGTACCTCCCCACCAGGACGCCGGTGTGTACTCCGCGATCGCCACCGAGCCCTACCTGCGCCGCGACGACCATCCCTCGATGTTGTGCGCCCTGGGCGTCGTACCCACCACCCCCCACGTCGATCCGGCCGTCATGGAAGCCACGCTCCTCGACGTGTCCGACAACTGGGACTGGAGCAGTGCGTGGGGGTGGGACTTCCCTGCCATGGCCATGACCGCTACCCGCGTCGGGCGTCCCGACCTCGCCGTCGACGCACTGCTCCAGGACAGCGCGAAGAACCGGTACCTCCCCTCCGGGCACAGCCCGCAGATCGGCAGCATCCTCCCGATCTACCTCCCCGCGAACGGCGCCCTCCTCGCCGCGGTGTCCCTCATGGCCGCCGGCTGGCAGGGAGCCGCAGAAACCCCGGGCTTCCCACGAGAGGGCTGGACCGTGCGGCACGAGGGGTTCGTCCCCTGGCCGTGAGCGTCCTCCCGGGCCCGCCGACCTACTGTCCGCACCGCCGGGATCCTCCGGCGATGGGACGCAGGGCGGCGGGCTTGCGTGCGTCCCACCTGCGCCATCGCGTGGGATCTCATACCTGAGGAGGACACCCGGCCTGAAGGCTCGTGCCGTTTCAGCAGGCCGGTTGCCAGCGGACGCACGACGCTTTACGCGGCCTGATTGGCGAGTCTTGAGTCCTACCCAAGATCAGATGTGGAGACTCCTGACTCGTGGCTACGATCCTCTACCGCCTGGGCCGCATGGCCTTCCAACGGCGCTGGACAGTGCTCCTGGTGTGGGCGGCCGTCCTCGTCGCCGTCCTCGCCGCAGCGGCTACGGCACCCGCCGCCAAGGACGAGGGCTCCTTCATGCCCGGGATCGAGGCGCAGAAGGCCTTCGACCTCATGGAGCAGCGCTTCCCGGGGTCCGATTCCGAGGGCGCCAATGCCCGAATCGTCTTCGTGGCACCTGACGGCCAGAAGATCACCGCGACCGACAACCGGGCCGCCGTCGACGAGCTGGCCGACGAGGTCGGCACCGGGTCCCAGATCGACAGGGTGGTGAACCCGTTCCAGGCAAAGGCAGTGAGTGAGGACGCCTCCACCGCGTACGCGACCGTCACGTACAAGGTCAAGGCCGCCGACCTCACCGATGCCACCAAGAAGACGCTGGAAAGCGCCATCGATGTCGCTAAGGACAAGGGCCTGACCGTCGAGCTCGGCGGCACCGCTCTGGCCACCCAGCCCGCCGCAGGTGGCATGGCCGAAGGTGTGGGCGTTGCCCTCGCCGCGGTCGTGCTGGTGATCACATTCGGTTCTTTGGCGGCCGCCGGGCTGCCGCTGCTCACCGCGATCATCGGTGTCGGCATCAGCCTTGCCTCGATCCTCGCCCTGGGCAGCACCTTCGGCCTGTCCATGACCACCGGGACCTTGGCCACCATGCTCGGTCTCGCCGTCGGGATCGACTACGCACTGTTCGTCGTCTCCCGTTACCGCGAGGAACGCTCCAAGGGCCATGCTCCGCAGGAAGCAGCAGCACTGGCTGCCGGCACGGCCGGGTCAGCAGTCGTCTTCGCCGGACTGACGGTCGTCATCGCTCTCGCCGGCCTCACGGTGATCGGCGTTCCCATGCTGACCAAGATGGGACTTGCCGCCGCAGGTGCCGTCGTCGTCGCGGTCCTCATCGCCCTGACCCTGGTCCCGGCGCTGCTCGGCTTCTGGCCCCACTCCGTCCTCTCGCGCGCCACGCGTAAGAAGACGGGCAAGCACAGCAGTGGCGAGCAGCCTGAAGGCGTACCGCAGGAAAATGGTGGGACCCGATGGGCCCGGTTCGTGCTGCGGCGCCCCATCCCGGTTCTGCTGGCAGGTGTGGCGGGCCTGGGTGTGCTCGCCCTGCCGGTGACCGATCTGCAGATGGGTATGCCCGGTGACGAGGCCAAGCCCACCTCGACCACAGAACGCCGCGCTTACGACGCACTCGCCGACGGTTTCGGCGCCGGCTTCAACGGCCCACTGACCATCGTGGTGGATGCCAAGGGCGCCTCCGACGCGAAGGCGGCCGTCGCCACCGTCACCGAGGAGATCGGCGGCACCAAGGGCATCGTGTCCGTCTCCCCCGCCCAGTTCAACGCCGCCGGCGACACAGCGATGTTCTCCGCGGTACCCACCGACGGCCCGAACGACGCGGCCACCAAGGACCTCGTCCAGACCATCCGCGACGAACGCCCCGCCACTGAAACGGCGACCGGAGCCACGTTCGAGGTGACGGGCAGCACCGCGATGAACATCGACATCGCCCAGGCACTGCAGAGCGCACTGCTTCCGTACCTGGCCATCATCGTCGGCCTGGCCTTCGTCCTGCTCCTGGTGGTCTTCCGCTCCGTACTCGTCCCCATCAAGGCAGCTCTGGGCTTCCTGCTCTCCGTCCTCGCGGCTCTTGGCGCGGTCGTGGCGGTCTTCCAGTGGGGATGGGGCGCCGAGCTCCTCGGAATCGAGCAGACCGGGCCGATCATGAGCCTCATGCCGATCTTCCTCGTCGGTATTGTCTTCGGCCTCGCCATGGACTACGAGGTCTTCCTTGTGGCCCGCATGCGAGAGGCTTACATCCACGGGGACAGGCCTGCCCAGGCCGTGGTCACCGGCTTCCGCCACAGTGCCCGCGTCGTCGTCGCGGCGGCCCTCATCATGATCGCCGTGTTCTCCGCGTTCGTCGCCTCACCGGAGTCAATGGTCAAGACCATCGGATTCGGTCTCGCAGTTGCGGTGCTTCTTGATGCCTTCGTCGTCCGGATGGCCCTCGTGCCCGCGGTGCTCGCCCTGCTCGGCCACAAGGCCTGGTGGCTGCCCCGATGGCTCGACAAGATCATGCCCAACGTGGACGTGGAAGGTGAAGCGCTGCAGTCCCGGCCGGCCAACGACCAGCCGGACCACGACACCAGGCAGCTGACGCACTTGTAACCGCCCGCCGTACGGGGCGTGGACGGCGGATCGCCGCCCCCAACTCCCCAGACCACCAGCCGACGCGCGCGGCTGGAAGGCCCACGCCCTGGCATCTGCTTCTCGATGCCAGGGCGCGTGGCACGTTCCGTCCACGGCTGGAGAGCGAGACTGTTCTGCAGGACTTCGGAGTGGGCCAGGCGTCCAGGCATTCGTCTACCCGTAGTCCTGCCCCTGACGAGAGAGAGAAAGATGAGTACTCCCTGGCGGCGCAGTATGGAGTCCCATCCACGCGGGACCGATATCGCGCTGGCCCTGTCGCTGTTCGCCTTTTCCGCCGCCGGAAGCGCTTTCAGCAACAACTGGCTCGACGAACAACTTGCGACCTGGCCCACGGTGCCGCTGGCCGCCCTCTCCGCCGCAGCACTGCTCCGGCGCCGTGAAAATCCCCGAACAGTGCTGGCCGTCACCGCGGTGTGCGCAGTGGCGGAAGCAGCACAGGGATATCTTCTCAGTCCCATCACGCAGGGCCCGCTGATTGCCGCCCTGTACTCCCTGGGCCTGTTCACCGACCGCAGAACGACTCGCACCTACGCCGCTGTCACCATGCTTCTAATGGTCGTCACCGGTCTTCTCACCTCACCGCACGACTACGGAACGCTCCTGCTCACCGCGGTCAACCCCGTAGCCTGGGTCATCCTGCCGGCTGTCCTGGGCGGGGCCGTCCAACTGCGCCGGGCCTACATCGACGCGGTGCACGCCCGCGCCGAACACGCCGAACAGACCCGCGAGGAAGAAGCGCGCCACCGGGTGGCACAGGAACGCATGCGCATCGCACGCGAACTCCATGACGTCGTCGCCCACCACTTGGCCCTGGCCAATGCCCAGGCCGGCACAGCATCCCACCTGGTACGCAGCCGTCCTGATCAGGCAGCTGCCATGCTCACCAACCTGGCGGAGACCACCGCTGGCGCGCTGCGCGAGATGAAAGCGACCGTAGGGCTCCTGCGCCAGGACAACGACATCGACACTCCTCTGAGTCCAGCGCCTGGACTCGCCCGGCTCGAGGAACTGATCACGGCCTTCGCCACTGCCGGCCTGAGCGTCTCCACCGACATCGAGGGAGAACCTCACCCTCTGCACTCCGGGGCAGACCTCAGCGCTTACCGCATCGTGCAGGAAGCCTTGACCAACATCACCAAGCACTCCGCCGGTAAGGCAGCGCGGGTACACCTCGTCTACCTTCCGGACCGGCTGACTCTGACGATCAGCAACGAGGGAGCCACATCCGCCGTCGGCACCACCGAAGGGCGCGGATTCGGTCTGGTCGGCATGCGGGAGCGCGCCCAGTCCGCCGGTGGGACCTTCTCGGCGGGCCCCGGCCCGAAAGGCGGCTTCGTCGTCACGTGCACTCTGCCGCTCCCCCCTCACCAGACCGAGAGAGAATGAGCCCCATGAGCACCATCCGCGTTCTGCTCGCCGACGACCAGGCCCTTCTGAGGGCGACCTTCCGCGTCCTGATCGACTCCACCTCGGACATCTGTGTCATCGGAGAGGCCGCTGACGGGGACGAAGCGGTCGAGCAGACACACGCTGAGCGTCCTGATGTCGTCCTGATGGACATCCGCATGCCAGGTACCGACGGCCTAGCGGCCACCGCTGCGATCTGTGCCGACCCCGACCTGGCCGGTACTCGTGTTCTGATCCTCACCACGTTCGAGAACGACGAGTACGTCGCCCAGGCCCTGCGGGCCGGTGCCAGCGGTTTTCTTGGTAAGGACGTCACCGCGGACGTGCTTCTGGACGGCATCCGTACCGTGGCCGCCGGCGATGCCCTTCTCTCCCCTGTCGCCACCCGCGCCTTGGTCACTCGCTTCCTTGCCGCCCCGGAGCCCGAGGCCCGGCTCGTCTCCCCGGAGGGTCTGGCCGTCCTTACCGATCGCGAGCGAGAGATGATGGCCTTGGCCGCCCTTGGGAAATCAAACGCCGAGATCGCCGAGGACCTCTTCCTCAGCCCGCTGACCGTGCGGAGCCACATCCAACGGGCTATGGCAAAACTGCACGTCCGAGACCGCGCGCAACTCGTCGTCATCGCCTACCAGAGCGGCCTCGTCCAAGCCTGAAGGTCCGATGCGACGCCTGCGGGCCAGGCACCGAGCTCCCCAAGCGCGCTGCGGGACACGGAAATACTCGTCAGGGCGCGAAGCCGTCCGACCGAGCCGGTGTCTTCACCTCTCCCGGGCGGACCCGACCAGCCCGTGCTGGTAGGCAAGGACGACGAGCTGGCTGCGACTCTGTGCGCCGAGTTTCGTCCGAACGCGGTTGACGTGGGTACGTACGGTCAACGGGCTCTCATCCGGTTACGGGTACGGACGGTGCTCGCCCTGCGAGCAGAGCACGTTGGGGCCGTTCAACTCGCCCCTGCCTGGGCCCCGCCCTCCCGAAGGGCAAGGTCAAGGGGCGAGGACGTCGCTGCGGAGGGAGCCCGGAAGGTGCATACGGCCTGCATGTCCGGACGAGGATCTCCGATATCAGACCCCCCAGGCGTCGTGCTCCTGCCGGCTTCTCCGGCTCGTCAGATCGCACCGGATCTGGCTGCGGGTCTACGTCCTCAGTCGGACGCACCTTGCCTAACAACGCTGTACGTCGAAGCCGATGACTTGACCCGGACGACGGTGTGTCGCGTAGCGGAAGGTGGTGGTCTTCACTCGTCAACGCGTATTACGCAGGAGAATCGGCAACTGTAAGGTCCTCGGCACACGCCAGTGCCCAGCAACTGAACTGAGAGGGTCACGTGCATGTGAACCGCAACGATGAGCCGATCGCTTGCGGCCGCCGTCTGCTCGCGGCGGCCCCTGATCCCGGTCTTCGTCGTTCTCTGACCGCGGGGTTAGGGTCGTCGGGCTACGTCGTCGAAGCGGTCGAAACCGGGGCTGCGGCCGTCGAATGGCTGGGGCGGCAGCGCTTCGATCTGATCATCGTGGACGTGGACATCCCCGACCTGCTGGATCTGTCCCGCCACCGTCCCACTCTGGTCGAACGGCCGCCCATCCTCTGTGTCGCCTCGTGCGATTCGCTGGAGCAGTTGGTACCCGAGATCGGGACAGAGGTGGCCGACTACGTCACCAAGCCGTGCCGCGCCGCTGAACTCCTCGCGCGCGTCCAGGTGCTGCTGCGGGCGAGCAGCGCCGCGAGGGAACCCGTGTTGCGCCACGAGGACCTGATGCTCGACGAGGTCGTCTACCAAGTGTGGCGCGGGGACCGGCGGCTGGAGGTGACGGCGGCCGAGTACCGGCTGCTGCGTCACCTGCTGCTCAACGCGGGGCGAGTGCTGTCCAAGGAGCAGCTGGCCTGGCAGGTGTGGGGTGAGTCGCGTGCCACCAACACCGTGGAGCGACTCATGTCCCGGCTACGACAGAAGGTCGATCGGACGCAGCCCACGCTCATTCACACTCGGCGTGGATTCGGTTACTGGCTGGGAGACGAAACCGCTCCCAGGGCGTGACCCGCATCACGTCCGCCTATTGACTGGTTGTTGTCCGGAGTCTGTCAGCTGGCTCTGTTTGCATGCGCTTGTCGATGTTTCCCGTCATCCGGTTCCTGTGGTGGCGACGAACTGAGGAGGCCCATGTCCGAGACCCTGAAGCCCGCCGACCGTATCCCTGAGTATCCGATGCGGCGGGATCCGCAGTGTCCGTTCGCGCCTACGGCCACGGTGCGGGAGATGACCCGTGAGGAGCCGGTGGGCAAGGTCCGGATCTGGGACGGCAGCACTCCCTGGTTCATCACCCGGCACGCCGACCAGCGCGCCCTGCTGAACGATCCGCGGCTGAGCATCGACGAGAAGCGCCCCGGCTATCCGCACATGACGCGCAGCCGTGCGGCGGGCGCCCCGCACCACCCGGCGCTGATCACCAACACCGACCCGCCCGAGCACACCCGGTTGCGCCGGACCGTCAACGCCCCGTTCATGGTCAAGCGGGTCGAGGCGCTGCGGCCCCGCATCCAGGAAGTCCTCGACGGGCTCATCGACGACATGCTCGCCGGGCCGAACCCGGTCGACCTGGTCCAGGCGATCGGCCTGCCGGTCCCCACTCTCGTCATCACCGAGATCCTCGGCGCACCCTACGAGGATCACGAGTTCTTCCAGACCACCAGCCACGTGCTGATCAGCCACGAGTCCACGCCCGAGCAGGCTCAGGAAGCCGGTGGGGCACTGGGCAACTACCTCGGTGAGCTGTTCGCCAGGAAGATGGCCGACCCCGGCGACGACGTGATGTCGGAGATGGCGGGACGGGTCAAGGCGGGAGAGATGTCCGCCGAGGAAGCCATCACGATGTCCAGCGCGATCCTCATCGCCGGCCACGAGACCAGCGCCAGCATGATCTCGCTGGGCACCCTCGCCCTGCTGCAGAACCCGGACCAGCTCCAGCTGCTGCGCGAGCGCAGCGACGACCCCAAGTTCGTCGCCAACGCCGTCGAGGAACTGCTGCGCTACCTGACGATCGTGCACTCCGGGATCCGGCGCATAGCCAATGAGGACATCCCGGTACGGGACAAGGTCATCAAGGCCGGCGACGGCGTCATCTTCGAACTGGCCGGGGCCAACTACGACGCCGAGGAGTTCCCCGAGCCGGAGAAGCTGGACCTGAGCCGTCCCGCCCGCCAGCACCACGCGTTCGGATACGGCGCCCACCAGTGCCTGGGCCAGTCCCTCGCCCGGGTGGAACTGCAGGTCGTCTACGCCACCCTCTACCGCCGCATCCCGACCCTGGCGCTCGCCGTCCCGTTCGAGGAGGTGCCGTTCGCCATGGAAGGCGTCGCCTACGGCCTCAAGTCCCTCCCGGTCACCTGGTGAAGAAAGCAGCAACGATGAGCATGTACATCGAGTTCGACGAACCCAAGTGCGTCGCCGCGGGGCAGTGCGCCATGGTTGCGCCCGACATCTTCGACCAGCGCGACGACGACGGCGTCGCGATCGTCCTCGATGCCAATCCGGGCCCCGAGCACCACGACGAGGTCCGCGAAGCGGCGGCCGTCTGCCCGGCAGCGGCTCTCCGCCTGGTCGAACAGTGAACCGCATCGTCGTCGTGGGCGCCTCGGCCGCGGGCCTTGCCGCGGCCGAGACCCTGCGCCGCGAAGGTCACACGGGCACGGTCACACTGATCGGCGAGGAGCCGACCGCACCGTACGACCGCCCCCCGCTGTCCAAACAGATCCTCGCCGGCGAATGGGAGACGGAGCGGGTCTCGCTGCGGACCGAGGAGCAGCTCGACGGTCTGAAGCTGGACCTGCGGCTCGGTAACGCTGCCACCAGCCTGGACACCGACGCCCGCCTCGTGCACCTGGCCGACGGCGACCAGATCGACTACGACGGGCTGATCGTGGCCACCGGGGTCCGCCCCCGCCGACTACCCGGCCAGGGCGGCCACGTGCTCCGAACCCTGCGCGACGCCCTGGACCTGCGTGAACGGCTCGGCCCCGGGAAGCGGCTCGTCGTGGTCGGCGCCGGATTCCTCGGCGCCGAGGCCGCC
This sequence comes from Streptomyces sp. NPDC102402, assembly GCF_044765765.1. Lineage (NCBI taxonomy): Bacteria > Bacillati > Actinomycetota > Actinomycetes > Kitasatosporales > Streptomycetaceae > Streptomyces > Streptomyces sp. NPDC102402. The sequence continues at coordinate 234,952 of NZ_JBIWKR010000006.1, read as the reverse complement.
GCCGTCGCCCAGGGACTCGGCTGCGAGGTGGTCCTCCTCGAACCGGCGCCGGTGCCCCTGGCCCACGCCGTGGGAGAACAGGTGGGACGGGTGCTGTCGCAGGCCCACCGCGAGCACGGCGTCGATCTGCGCACCGGCGTAGCGGTCGCAGCGGTGTCCGACGACGGCGTGACGCTCGCCGACGACACCCGGATCGAGGCCGACGAGGTACTGGTGGCGATCGGCTCGCTGCCCAACACCGCCTGGCTGGACGGCAGTGGCCTCGACCTCGCCGACGGGCTGGTCTGCGACCAGTACAGCGCCGCCGCCCCCGGTGTCTACGGCGCCGGCGACGTCGCCCGCTGGCACAACCCGCTCTTCGGGGTGTCCATGCGGATCGAGCACCGCACCAACGCCGCCGAACAGGGCATGGCAGCGGCACGCAACCTGCTGTACCCGGACGCACGCAAGCCGTTCGCCCCTGTGCCGTACTTCTGGTCCGACCAGTACGACATGAAGATCCACGCCTACGGCTACCTGCGCGGCCACGACACCGTCGAGATCGCCGAAGGCGACCTCGGACAACGACGGTTCCTGGCCACCTACCGCAAGGAAGGCCGCCTCGTCGGCGCCCTCGCGGTCGGCATGCCCCCCAAAGCCATCCGCCCGTGGCGGCAGGCTCTTCTCACGGAGGAACGATGAGCGAAACCGACGTCGTCGTGGTCACGGGCGCAGGGGGCATGGGCCTGGCAGTCGCCCGACGCATCGGCAGCGGCCGGAGCGTGGTCCTGGCCGACGCCTCCCCCGAAGCACTCGACCGTGCCGTCTCTGCGCTGCGAGCCGAGGGCTACGCCGTCCAAGGGCAGCTCACCGACGTCTCCGACGCCCGAGCCGTGGTCGAACTCGCCGAAGCGGCAGGCAAGAAGGGCCGCGTGACCTCGGTGGTCCACACCGCCGGAGTCTCCGCCGCCACCTCCACGGTCCAGAAGATCATGCAGGTCGACCTGGCCGGCACCGCACACATCATCGACGCCTTCACGGCCGTCGCGACCCGCGGCACCTCACTGGTCTGCGTCGCCAGCATGGCCGGCCACTACGCGACACTCAGCCGCACAGACGAGAGGCAACTGGCGACAGCGCCCGCCGACGAACTGCTGTCCCTCGACGTCGTCACCTCGGCGGGAGAAGACCCGATAGCGGCCTACATCATCGCCAAGCGCGCCAACCAGGTCCGCGTACAGGCCGCAGCCCTGGCGTGGAACCGCCTCGGCGCCCGCATCAACACCATCAGCCCCGGCGTCATCTCCACCCCCATGGCCAAGTCCGAAGCGCAGTCCGCCTCGGGCGACCACATGATGGCCATGCTCGACGCCTGTGGCGCCGGCCGCACCGGAACCCCCGGCGAGATCGCCGAGGCAGCGGCCTTCCTGACCGGCCCCAGATCCCTCTACATCACCGGCACCGACATCCTCATCGACGGCGGCCAAGCCGCCTGGATTCGCTGGCACCGCCCGCAATAGCGGCAGACGGGGCGGCGGCTCGCCTGCAAGGTTGGGGAGAACGGACCTGCCGAGTACCTGAGGACGGGTGGTCCGCAGAGCGCTGCGGCACCACCGCCTCACCTTGAGCAGGTCGGCCTGAAACGGGCGTCGAGCCTCTTCCATCTCGATCAGGAGGCGAGTTCAAGGGCGACAACGGCACGGACGAAGGCGGTGATCCGGGCGGTACTGCAGCGAGCGTCCGCGGGAGCCACCAGCATTTGGGGGTGGCCACCGCGCGTTCGCCGAAGCCGCGGATCTTGGCGTAATCGCGGGTTGTGACGCCGGCGCCAGCCGCGCAGGCCCTTGCCTCGGGACGGATGTGGGCCGCAGACCTGCCTCCGGGTGCACTTGTCGGCCCCGCACTTTGTGTCCTTGGCGGCGAGGCGGCGGGAGTGCCGCGGCCTCGCCACACGGCACCCCCGAAGCTCTCGCCACCGCCGACACCAAGCGCTGTTCGGACAAGCCGTATCAGGCGCAGGTGCTGCCGTCCGCGTCCCGTTCCCGGCAAGGGCCTGCGGCGGCTGGCTCTGCAAGGTGAGCGGTCACGCCGGTCTATGGACGACCGGCATGCCACGCGCTTCCCAGCCGACAGTTCGGTGCGAGCGGAGCAATCAGCTCAAGCTCGACCGCATCGCCGCCGCAGCCCACGAGCCGCACGGTGAAGCCGGTGCGCCAGGCGCCTGGGCATCAACCGCAGGCAGCCTTCTCCGCCACCCCCGCCGGGCAGCGGACACCTTGTCACCCACGGGTGCCGGCGGCGTACACCCGCACCGTGCCCCCGTTCAGCCGGTCTCCGTCAAGGCTGCGTGGGCGGCGGCGAGGATCTCCTCGGAGAGCGGGGAGCCCTTCGTGGCCCGGGACAGGACCAGCGCGCCGAACAGGGTGCAGAGGCGGGCGATGCCGTCCTGGTCGTCGGTGGCGAGGAAGCCGGCGAAGTCGGCCACGCCCTGGGTGTAGACGCGACGGGCCTCGCGCTCACCGCCCTCGCGCGCGACATCGGTGGCGAGCCCGGCGACCGGGCAGCCGTCCGCCGGGTCGTCGCGGTGCTCGACGGAGAGGTACGTGCCGATCAGCGCCTGCTGGGCGGCCTCGCGCTCCCCGTCGTAGCGCTCGAGCCCGGCACCGTGGCGTCGGGCGAGCTCGGCGAAGGCCTGGGCGATGGCCTCGTCGACGAGCGCCTCCTTGGAGGCGAACTGCTTGTAGAAGGCGCCGTGGGTCAGACCGGCCGCCTTCATCAGGTCGGCGACGCTGACCTGCGTCCCCTGCTCCCGGAACAGCCGGGACGCGGTGTCCACCACCCGCCGGCGGTTCTCCTCCGCCTGTGCCTGCGATACGCGGCCCATGACCACCTCCCGAATGGATGTCGACTGGCATCTATCATAGACCCGTGTTTAGATTGGATGCATAATCTAATTTACTGCGGGTGGCCGACGGCGCCCGCCAGGACGAGGAGCCGGCATGGAACTGAAGAACGCGGTCGCGGTTGTCACCGGTGCCAACCGGGGGCTGGGGCGACACTTGTCCGCCCAGCTCGTGGAGCGTGGGGCGAAGGTGTACGGCGCGGCTCGACGCCCCGGGACGGTCGACGTGCCGGGCGTCATCCCGCTGCGGCTGGACGTCACGGACGAGGCGTCGGTACAGGAGGCCGCCCGTGTGGCGTCCGACGCGACGCTGCTGATCAACAACGCGGGCATCTCCACCGGCGCGACGCTGATCGGAGGCGACGTGGAGGAGGTACGCCGGGAGATGGAGACCAACTTCTTCGGCCCGCTCGCCGCGACCCGCGCCTTCACCCCCGTCATCGAGGGCAACGGCGGCGGCGCCGTACTCAACGTCCTGTCCGCCCTGTCCTGGTTCCACCCGGCCGCCCTCGGCTCCTACGCGGCCTCCAAGGCCGCCGCCTGGGCGCTGAGCGACGCGACCCGTGAGGAGCTGGCGCCGCGCGGGATCACCGTCTCGGCGCTGCACGTCGGCTACATGGACACCGACATGGCCGCCGATGTGCCCGCCGATCAGAAGGTCGCCGCAGCCGATGTCGCGGCCCAGGCCCTTCACGGCATCGAGACCGGCCTGCCCGAGATCCTCGCCGACGAGGCCAGCCGGTACGTCAAGCAGAGTCTGTCCGCGGCACCTCAGCCGAACGCGGGCTGACGCAACCCCCTCCCCGGCGCGACCGAATTCCCACCTCACGTACGTAAGGACACCTGATGCGTTACACGACCTTCGGACACCGGACCGGCCTGCGCGTCTCCGAGTACGCGCTCGGCACCGCGAACTTCGGCACCGGCTGGGGCGCGGGCGCCGAGCCGGACGAGGCACGCCGGATCTTCGACCGGTTCGCCGAGGCCGGCGGCACCTTCCTCGACAGCGCGGACGGCTACCAGTTCGGCGAGTCGGAGGAACTGACAGGGAAACTGATCTCCGCCGACCGCGACCACTTCGTCCTGGCCACGAAGTTCGCCCTCGGCGCCTCCCCCCAGCCGGACATCTCCAGGACCGGCAACAGCCGCAAGAACATGGTCGCCTCCGTAGAGGCCAGCCTGAAGCGCCTGGGCACCGACTACATCGACCTGCTGTGGGTGCACTTCCCCGACGAGCTCACTCCGATGGAGGAGCTCCTGCGCGGCCTCGACGACCTGGTGAGCGCCGGCAAGATCCACCATGCCGCGCTGTCCAACTTCCCCGCCTGGCGCGTCTCGCGCGCCGTGACCCTCGCGGACCTGAAGAACTGGGCCCCGATCGTGGGCATCCAGCACGAGTACAGCCTCGTCGAACGCACCGCAGACCGCGAACTCCTGCCCATGGCCGAGAGCCTCGGACTGGGGGCCGCCCTGTGGTCCCCGCTCGGCGGCGGACTACTCACCGGCAAGTACCGCAGCTCCGACGAGGGGCGCCTCAGCGATCTGGGCATGGTCATCCACACCGAGGACACCGGGCAGAAGACCGCCGTCGTCGACACCGTCCTGGCCGTCGCCGAGGAGACCGGGGTGACACCCGCCCAGGTGGCGGTGGCCTGGGTGCGCGAGCGTGCAGCCCGTTCCGTGGCCACGCTCGTCCCGATCATCGGCCCGCGCAACCTCTCCCAGCTCGACAGCTACCTCGGCGCCCTCGACGTACAGCTGACCGACGCGCAGTACACCCGCCTGGCCGAAGTCAGCGCGGTACCGCTCGGCGCGCCCCACGACGGGACCGCCGCCTCCCTCGACCGCCTGCAAGGAGGCGCCGCTGACCGGATCACCGCCCCGGTCATGCCGGTCGCCTGAGGGGTGAGCGCGGCCGAGGACACAGTGCGCCTGCGCCCACAGCCACGAGAACAACACAAACTGTCTCGTACTGGGAGAAGCCCGGGGCGAGTGGAGACCCCCGTCCTTCCACGGGCGGAATCAGAACGGAGACGACGATGAAGGCTTTCATGGTCGAGAACTACGGCGACCGAGCCGGGATGCGCGCCGCCGAGATTCCCGACCCCCAGGTGGGTGCCGACGACGTCCTGGTCAAAATCCACGCGGCGGGCGTCAACCCGCTGGACCTCCGGATCCGCGACGGCGACTTCAAGGCGTTCATGCCCTACCGTCTCCCGCTCGTGCTGGGCAACGACCTCGCCGGGACGGTCGTCCGGGTCGGCCCGTCCGTCACCCGCTTCACGGTGGGCGACGAGGTCTACGCCCGGCCCGAAAAGGATCGCATCGGCACCTTCGCCGAACTCATCGCTGTTCACCAGGACGACCTGGCACCCAAACCCGCCACGCTCACCATGGCCGAGGCCGCCTCCCTTCCTCTGGTCGCCCTGACCGCATGGCAGGCACTGGTCGAGCGGGCACATGTGCAACCGGGCCAGAAGGTCCTCATCCACGCGGGGGCCGGCGGCCTCGGCTCCATCGCCGTCCAGCTGGCAAAAGCGCTGGGCGCCCATGTGGCCACCACGGTGAGCACCACCAAGGTCGACCTGGTCAAGGGCCTCGGCGCGGACATCGTCGTCGACTACCGCACGCAGGACTTCGAAGAGCTCCTCGAAGGCTACGACGTCGTCCTCGACAGCCTCGGCGGCGAGAACCTCGCCAAGTCCCTGCGCGTGCTCAAGCCCGGCGGAACGGCCATCAGCGTCGCGGGCCCGCCCGACCCGGCTTTCGCTCGCGAACTCCGCGTGAACCCGATCCTCCGCCTGGCCATGACCGCCCTCAGCTTCACGACCCGGCGCGGCGCGAAGCGCCACGGCGTGACGTACTCGTTCCTGTTCATGAAGGCCAGCGGCGACCAACTGCGCGAACTCACCCCCCTCATCGACGCAGGGAAGATCCGCCCCGTCGTCGACCGCGTCTTCCCCTTCGACGAAACACTTCAGGCGATGGAGTACGTGGAGAAGGGACGACCGAAGGCCGGCAAGGCTGTCGTCGCGATGATGTGAGGGCGGGAACGAGCCCCAGGGGCCAGTCACCTCTGACACCAAGAGTCCCTGCACACCCCACTCCCCCGCCACACCACTCCAGACCCCAGCTATGAGCGCACCGTCCAGTTCCAACGCCGTTCAGTTGGGGCGGGGCTGGGTGCTGTCAAGGGTCGGCTGACAGCATGGTGATGCTGCTGGTGGCTTTGCAGGTTGCCCGGTCGACGGCGGGTCCGCGGGCGCTGTACCGGGAGATCGCTCGTTTGCTTGCGCGGAGAGCACCGTGGTGACCGGGGTGGGCTCGGCCTGGACGGCGGTTCACCTCCGCTCGCGCGGAGAACACCCTTCGTGACCTGGGCTTATCGGACCGCTTTGCACTTTCTCCAGCCGTGGCCACCGGCCGAGAGTGCCGGAACCCTGGTAGCCGACCCGCGCGCGAACGTCACGTCAGAGACCGGCCCTCGCCAGCAGAGTCTTCAGCGCTCCCGGCTTGACCTTCTGCACGGACCGCACCTGGCCGAGTTCCAGCTCGTCCCGGCTCACGGGATTGGCGTACAGGGCATCCGTGGGGCCGGGCAGGAGGGTCACGTCCACCCGGTAGGAGAAGTCGGGGTCGGCAGGGTCCTCTTCCGGCTCTGCGTCCACCTCGGCCACCGCGGCGACTGCCGACTGGGGCCGGCTGAAGAAGAACCACAGCCGGTCCCCCGGGTTCATGCGATTGCGCCGGCTGAGCCAGAGGTCGAGTTCGGGGTCCTGATGGGCGAGACGGCGCACGGTCTCCTTGTCGGAGGGCTCCCCGTCCAGGGTGTCCTTGTTCGGATTAAGGATGTAGATCCAGTCCTGCACGGTCTCTCCCATCGCCGTCGTGCGGGCCGCCCGAGAACCGACCTCGCGGTGCTGGGCCATGGTTCCAGCACTGTGGCCCACACGCAGGCGATGCACCGACTTTTCCGGCCGCGGAGACCTCTGTCTCGCCGTCCGGCATCATGGCCCCCATGACGAACGGGGTGGATGTGCGCACAGCTGCGGCCGAGTTCGACCGGACCGCCGTGGCTGACGCCGAGTCGGCTGCCGAGGACGAGCGCAAGCAGGTGCTGTCCCAGTTTCCGCTGGAGGACTGGGCGGAGCTGCCGCTGGAGCGCTACGCCCTCGGGCAGGCCGCGCCGCCCGGATCGGGGCCAACGTACTGCCGGCTGATGGAGTTCGGCACTCCGCACCTGGGCAGCATCAAGGGCGGCAGTGCCGCGAAGCACATCATGTACCACCACGTCTCTGGCGAGTGGCGGCTGGCCGCTCCTCTGCGTGGCATGGACCCCCAGGACGCCTGGGCGGAACTGCGCGGACAGTTCGTGCGGGCCTTCGACGCCGTCCGGGCGGGAGACTTCGAGGCGCTGGGTGACCTCGAAGTGCTGCGCTTCGGACCGGCGTTGGTGACGAAGTCCCTGGCCGCCTACTACCCGCAGCACTTTCTTCCCATCTATGCGGGAGAGCACCTGCGCCGGTTCGTCACTCTGCTGGGCGGTTCGGCGCAGGGCGACGTGCCGGCCTGGGAGAGGAATCGCCGCCTGCTGGAACTGGTCCCGTCTCGCCCGGAGTTCAAGGGCTGGACCAAGCACGAAGTAATGCATTTCCTGTACGCGCACTTCGACCCGCGGCCCAGGCAGCGCGTCATCTGGAAGATCGCGCCCGGCGAGCGCGGCCGCCTGTGGGAGGAGTGCCGAGCGGACGCGGTCATCCGGGTCGGATGGGACCGACTCGGAGACCTCGGCCTCTACCAGAACGACACCGAACTCAAGCAGTCCCTGGACGCGAACTGGCCCCGCAGCAGCGGGGGCAGCCTGACCCTCGCTCGTCGGCTGATGGCCTTCCGTGACCTGGAGGACGGCGACCGGATCGTGGCCAACCGGGGAGTGGGCGAGGTCCTGGCCATCGGCACGGTCAGCGGGAGCTACCGCTTCGAACCGGACCGGCCCGAGTTCCAGCACGTCGTCCCGGTGGACTGGGACCTGTCGCACGCGCGAAAGCTGTCGGAACCGAAGCAGTGGCGGTCCACCTTCGCCAAGGTCGACCCGGCCCTCTTCGCGAAGCTCATCGCACCCCAGGGCGCTTCCGGTACGGACGTGGTCCGAACAACACCGCAGACCACGCCGGTCGCGCTGCCCGAGGACATACAGGTCGTGCTGGACGCCCTGGAACGCAAGGGACAAGTGATCCTCCACGGGCCGCCCGGTACCGGCAAGACTCGCCTCGCGCTCGGCGCCGCCCTCGCCCTTGACGGTCGCGCGGACGCGCTCGGTGCCGACGCCCGCCACCGTTCCCAGGCGCAAGCCGAGATGCTGCACGGTGACCGGGTCGGCATGGTCACCTTCCATCCGTCCTACGGCTACGAGGACTTCGTCGAGGGCTTCAAGCCGGACCTGAGCGCCACCGGCGCCGGGCTCACCCTCGCGCTCACGGACGGCCTGTTCCACAGCCTGTGCAGCCGTGCGGCCGCTCATCCCGACCAGACGTTCCTGCTGGTCGTCGACGAGATCAACCGTGGTGACCTGCCGCGTATCTTCGGCGAGTTGATCACGCTCCTCGAACTCGACAAGCGGAACCTGCCGGTCTCCCTGCCCGTCAGCGGACGACGCTTCTCCGTCCCGCCGAACGTCCGGGTCATCGGCACCATGAACACGGCCGACCGGAGCATCAGCCACCTGGACGCCGCGGTCCGCCGCCGCTTCGCCTTCCTGCCCGTGGGCCCGGACCCGGACGCCGTCTCCGGCGCGGTCGGCCCCCTGGACCTGGCCGCGTTCCTCGAGTCCCTCAACAGCCGTATCGCCCGTGATCTCGACGCGGACCACCAGATCGGGCACGCCTACCTGCTGCGTGACGGTGAACCCATCACCACCGAGGAGGACCTTGCCGCGGCCTTCCATCACGAGGTGGTCCCGCTCCTGGAGGACTACTGCCTCGGCCGGGCGGAACTGCTGCACCTCATCCTCGGCGACCTGGTCGACGCCGACACAGGGCGCGCCCGCCTCATGTCCCCGCAGGACCTGCCGGACGCGCTGGCGACCGAGTTCACCAGCGGCGCTCCCGGCCCGGATGCCTGACCGCGTCCAGGTCCCTCTCGGTGAGTACGAGTCCGCCCCACTGGAACCCGGCCAACTCACTCCACGGGACATCGACCGTCTGCGGGCTCTTCAGACACGGGGCTGCCTCACCCTGACCAGGGAGCGCACCGGCTGGCGTCTCAAGGCCGACGCGACCGTCGGCGTTCTGGTCCTGGACCGTGTCCGCGTGGTCATCTCCCCCAAGTTCGCCATCCCGGGAGAGCAGCTCATGAGCTGGCTCGCCTATGCCCTCGGTACGCCCGTCCCGGCGACGGCGAGGCGCTGGACCACCGGCCCCGACGGTTACGCCGACCTGGTCGCCGCCGCCCTGCTCGAACAGTGCGAGCGGCTGCTGCGGGAAGGGCTGCGCCGGGACTACGTCCGCCGTCGGAGTGTCGAGTCGGCACTCCGGGGACGACTGGACTTCGCCGCCCAGGCCACCCGCCGCTACGGGCAACTGGACCAGTTGCATATGCGCACCTTCGAACGGGAGGCGGACATCTGGGACAACCGCGTTCTGGGGAGCGCGCTGAAGGCTGCACTCAGTCTCACCACGAACCCCGACCTGGCACGCACCCTGCGCGACATCGCCCGCGCCTTCCCTCAGGCGCCGACCCCCGCGGCGGCACTCCGCGCTCTGGACCGCATCCACTACACCCGTCTGAACGCCCGCTACCGCCCCGCCCATGGCTGGGCCCGCCTGCTGCTCGGCGGCGGAGGCGTGAGCGACCTGCTCACCGACCGCGGCACCACGGCGGACGGTCTTCTGCTCAGGATGCCCGCGCTTTGGGAAGCCGTCGTCCGGCGCCTCGGCACCGAGGCTGTCGGCCCCCGCGGCGGCCACGCCGTACCCGGCGGAAAAGGCGCCGGTATCACCGTCCGCGGAGACCTGGGCAACGCCTCGGCCTTCCGGCCCGACCTGCTGCTCAGCGTCCCGGAGCGCGGCACGGCGCACCGCAGGTTGCTGCCCGTGGACGCCAAGTACAAGCGCTACGACCGGCACGGCGTGAGTGCGGACGACGTCCACCAGCTCCTCACCTACGGCGGCGGATACGGACCCGCCGAATCCCCGATCGCGGTCATCGTCCATCCCCGTACGGGCGGTCACGCCCAGCGAATCCTCCAGGTGCGGGGCCCCAACGGCCTGTTGGGCACCATCCACGTCCTCGGCGTCGACACCCGCACGACGCCGGAGCAGGCGACGGACTGGATCGGCTCAGTGCTGCACTGACCACCACCGGTTGAATGCTCGATGCCGGCACCACGATGGCCGCCGCCTTGTCCCGGGTGTCATCCACAACAGCGCCGAGGGTGAACAGAGTTACGGGTGGGGAGCCCGCACCTCCCCGCCGCAGGTCTTGAGGTGAAGGCCACCAGTCTGAAGAAACAGGCGGACAGGACCACCTCAAGCTGCGTTCCAGAGACCGGCGTCCAGGACGCGTGCAGCCTTGGTGATGCTTGCTGGCATCGGGTGTCGGTAGGTACGGAACGTCGCCGACAACGCCGCCATCACACGCCGATGGTCCCTGGACGCCTGAGGAAGGCGGACACGTGAGCTCGCTCGCACGCGACGACCGGAGCAGGCGTTCAGGCGGCTCCAAGGCACCCTCAGGACCGTTTCCCTCTCGCGGGCTCGCGCATCGCCCACCTGATCAGACCCGTAGCCCCTCGACCGGTCGGCATCAGCAACCATCGCTCGCCCGGCCCCCATCGCGGAAGGCTCAGTTCACTGGCCGCCCAGCGGGGCAGGAGGGCGACAGCGTTGCTCGCCAGGACTGCATAGAACGGCAGCGCGAGCACAGGTATCGGTGGGCGCAGCAGCAAATATCGCGTGGTCTCCCGCGCTTGCGGCGTACATCGCAGCTCCGCTCGGTACTCCTCCAGGCGTGCATCCAGCGCCTGAGCGGACCGAGGCGGGGAGACGACCCCCAGGGCCTCGGCTATGCGAGCCATTTCCGCGACGTACCGGGAACACTCATGGTCCGTGAGGGGCCGGACCCCGAACGTCTGGTGCGCCCGGAGGAAGCTCTCGGTCTCGGCCACGTGCACCCACTCCAGCAGGTGCGGATCGGAGGCGCGGTACGGAACACCCTCGTCGGTCACTCCCTGGATGCGCGCATGCACGCCCTGAACGCGTTCGCAGGCGGACCGCGCACTCGAGACCGTGCCGTACGTCGTGGTGGCGAGGAAGGTGCTGGTGCGCTGAAGCCGCCCCCAGGGGTCTCCCCTGAATCCCGAGTGGGCGGACACCGCGGCCATGGCTGCGGGATGGAGGGACTGCAGGAGCAGCGCCGACAGTCCGCCGATGAACATCGCGCTGTCCGCGTGAACACGGCGCACCGGGCTGTCCGTCGGGAACCATCGGGGGCCAGGCGTGTTGTGTATGGCGTCTCTGTTGCGGGGGCCCTCCGGACCGGCAACACGTTCGAACAAAAGTTCGCCAGCACGCTCACGCAACGCTTCGAATGCACTCGGGAGAACAGCCATAAGCGCTCCTCGCGACTCTGCCGCCCTGATCTCGCAGTTGAACCGGCCCGGCCGCCGAGAAAGAACCGGAAGCCCTCATCTCATGATCCGCACGACGCGACGCGCCCGCCACTCGTCGGACAAGTTGCTCCTTCGACAACAGAGGAGTGCAGAGGACTGAACCCTCTGCACTCCTCAGGAAGATCCGCTTCTGCCGTCAAGAGGTCGCGCAGCGCCTCCGGCCGGTCCCGGTCGCCAGCCAGGTACGCCGGTGGAAACCCCCACCACCGCACGGCCCCTACAGCGGAAATCACTTCAGGTCATGGCCCTGGAACGAGGTGAGGTGACCGGACACTTCCGCGGACCTGGGGCGCGCGCCCTCAGGCAAAGGAACCTGGTAATTCACTCGATCGTCCACGGGGTCACACGGCCCGGTTGGCTCTCACCCAGACGCCGAGCGCCCTGCGACTCATGAGGAATCGACAGGGGGCCCGTCAGATCGAAGCACGACCTGCACCTCATCAGGGGACGGTGCCCCTGCGTCACGTACGGGACAGCCGATGTCGGAAGGCCAACCGGGTCGCCAGCGGTCCACGAAGTCCGCGAAGTCGCTGCACAGGTAACGCGAATCGGAAGGCTTCAGCCGGATCTGCCGACCGCTGTCGGCCCACCAGACCTCGAACTCGCCGACCGTGCCCACCTCCGGCCAGTCCTCACCCTGCTCCGGAAGCAACAGGACGTCGACGAACCCTCCGACGCTCAGACCGATGTCCACGAAGATCCCGATGGCTCCTGGCCGAGGAACGTTCACGACGGTGCCCTCGAAGACCTGCCCGAAGCGCAGGGCCCTGCGCGTCCGGTCCCACTCGGCATCCGTCACCACGTACGCATCATCGCACCGGTCTCACATGGCCGTGAAGCTCCGACGTCGTCGATGGAGACCGTCAGCCGGATCAGGATGCCCGAGCGCACCCGAAGCACGCTCAGCCGTGCCGGCTTCGCTCCACGGCGGAAGACCGCTTCCGGCTGCGTGCGTGCCGGAAGCACCCGCCCGGCCCGGCTCGTTAGCATGCAACGCATGGCCATCAAACTTGAGAACGTCGGCATCGCCGTTCGGGACCTCGACGCGGCGATCTCCTTCTTCACCGACCTCGGCCTGACGCTCATCGGCCGGGACACGGTCAGTGGTGACTGGACCGACACCGCCGTCGGCCTTGATGGCAATCACGCCAGGATCGCGATGCTCCAGACGCCGGACGGCCACGGTCGTCTCGAACTCTTCGAGTACATCCACCCCGAGGCCGTCGAGACGGAGCCCACTCGCCCTCACGAGATCGGCATGCACCGGGTCGCCTTCTCGGTCGACGACATCGACCAGGCCCTTGAGACAGCCGCACGGCACGGATGCCACCCGCTTCGCGGCGTGGCCACCTATGAGGACGTCTACAAGCTCACGTACGTCCGTGGCCCCAGCGGCATCCTCGTGATGCTCGCCGAGGAACTGAAGAGAGACGGCGGCTGACCGGGTCTGACGGTCGGCGGTCGGCGGTCGGCGGTCGGCATGACGGTTCCGTCGCTCCGTGGGCCCGACCAGGAGACTGCCCGGATCGACCGACGCACCGCCCGGCCACCGAGACCGTTCGGTCCGTATCGTGCGAGGACGCCGGGGCACCTGGACGCCTGGACGCCTGGACGCCTGGACACCGTTCGTCAGGAGGCTCGGGCGGTCAGGGCTGACGATGTGTGCACCCATGGCCGACGCGGTCAGGATCGCACGGGCGGTCGAACCGTCATCGTGAACGACCCTGACCGATCCGCCCCGGGTGCCGTCCTGCCCTCCGGCCTCCCCGACTCTCAGGCGATCGCGACCGCGTCCAGTTTGCCGGCCTTCGCGTCGGACACGAGGTTCGCGAACTGGTCGGCGCTCATCTGGACGCGCTGGCCGAAGTCGTCGGTGATGACGACGCGCCGGTCCTCCTCCGCATCGGGGTCGACGAAGAGCTGCGGGCACCCGCAGTTGCAGCTCCCACAGAACGTAGCTACGGGTTCGAGGGTGGGTGAGGGGAAGTCATCGGTCATCGCTCGCACCTTCCACGGGTGATCAGCGGCCGTCCGGCAGACGTGTCCGCAACGGCAGCGATATACCCATGTGCGCCCTGAACAGGCGTGTGCGACGTGTGTCTCATCTGACCGTGAAACGGTGGAACTACACCGTCTCTCTTCCCGACTACCTGAGGGGATGCCTGATCATCGCCGCTGCCCGCTGTTCCACCACGATCCTCTCAACGGCCCTGGTCCGCACGGCCCTTCGTCAACGCTGCGAGCCGTCGGCGCGCCCGACAACCGAGCCGGACGAGGCACGAACTACCCTGCGACCTGGGACGTTGCCGCTACCGGTGCGTCGATTCGGCACGAGGAGGAGTTCCATGACGACCACTGCGCGGGCAAGCAAGCAGTTCGAGGACGAGCGGGTGTGCGTCACGCGCTGGGACTTCGCGCCCGGAGAGAGCACAGGCCGGCACGTCCACGCATACGCCTACGTGGTCGTCCCTGTCACCGACGGCCGGACCGACGTGATCACTCCGGACGGCACGGTCACCCCCTCGCAACTGCGTGCCGGTGAGTCCTACGCCCGCCCGGCCGGCGGTGAACACGAAGTCGTCAACGCCGGAAATGCTCCGCTCTCCTTCGTCGAGATCGAGCTCAAGCTCCAGTAGACGCCCCATCGGCCTCGGGAGGGTCGCTTCTTGCCGGGACGGCAACGGGCGCGGTGGGTGCTGTCGGGCGGGAAGTCCTGGAAGAGCGCCGGGAGGTACTCGCAGTGCGTGCCTTCCGGCGGCATCGGGAGCGGATGGGGACGTGCGAGGCGTCACGCTCCTGACGGAAGGCTGGACAGCCGGTCGGCGTGCCGGCCCCGCATCCGGTCCCGTTCCTCGGGCATGGTGAGGAAGGCGTCGGCCCCCAGCGTCGTAGGGATTGCAGACGTGTCCCACCCGCGTGTCGGTGATGAGGGCTCCGCCCACCTGGTCGTCGGCGACGTCCCGGAGCACCTCGTCCGTGCAGCCACGCCGCCGGTACGCCGATGTTCAGCCGCCTCGATGTCACCCTGGAGCACGTGTGGCTGCCGGTCCAACCGACCGCTTCGTAATGGACTTCAGCGTCGGCACCCTGTCGAGTTAGACACCGTCGTCGAGGGCGTACAGGTCGCGTCTGTGCGGCAGACCTTTGACCAGGGCCAGGATGGCTTCGTGGAGTAGGCCGTTGGTGGCCAGCACCGTCATGTCTCCCGCCAGCACGGGTCCGCCACCAAGGTCCGTCACCCGGCCGCCGGCTTCCGACACGATGACGGGCATGGGGGCCACGTCCTCGTAACCCATGGGCGGGCCAGCGATCACGACGGCGTCCGCACGACCGGTGACGAGGTCAACGATGCACCCCATCGACGCCATCAGGAACACCTGGCGGTGGAGAGCGGTGAGGAGTTCCTCTGGCCAGCCGGCCGGATTGAGTGCCTGAGTCCTCGCTCCGCGCGCGCTGGCCCGCCTGGTGACTCGGGCGCGGTGGCCCGACTTCAGGGCCGGGCTCTCCCCGGTCAGCACCCAGCAGCCCAGGCCCCGTCCGGCTACGACCATCTGTCGGCTCATGGGCATGTTGATCACCCCGATAGCGGGACCGTGCTCGTCCTCGTAGGCGATGTCGTTCGAGAACAGTGGCCACCGGCGGGTGAACGACGTGGTGCCGTTGATGGGGTCAATGATCCAACGTCTCCCTGACACCCCGGCGGTCGAGCCCTTCTCCTCACCGTAGATGCCGTCCTCCGGCATACGGCGGGCCAGCTCGTCCCTGACCAGCTCTTCGACTGCGAGGTCGATCTCGGTGACCTCGCTGCCGTCCTCCTTACGGCGGCTTCCCCACGTTCCGAAGAAGCCCTGCGCGGACACCTGGCCGGCCCGCGCGGCCAAGTCGACAGCGAAGTCGAGGAGCTCTCGATCAGCGGGAGGGGCGTCGAATGTGTGATCCATCCGGTGAGCCTGTCACGACCTCCAACACCAATGTGCACCTCCTTCAACCGGCCGGCTCTGGGCGACGTTCGGAGTCGGCGCAGGCAGATGATGCTGCAGGCGGGTTGGAGTAGACCGAAGCGGGGATCGGCGCGTCCTTCGGAGCGGATCCTGAGGTCATGACACGTACCGCCGCCCCTGTCCGGGCCAGGCATCAGCCCCGCGATCACCCGGCGCTGTGTCCCGCACGGCTCCGACTTCGGTGCCCGTCGTCGGGTCGTTGAGCGGACGATCACCTGCCTCCGCAGCTTCCGGCGCCTACGCATCCGCTGTCCGGCGCTCCTCGGCCCCGCAGTCGGAACCTTGCGCAAGGACTCCCTCCGGCCCTCCTCCGTGCCCTCACGCCGACGCAGAAGGGCGCCCTCCGCGCCGGGCTACGGAGCCGGGCCGGCATCGGCCGACCGGTCGGCGTACCGGGAGAGTCGGGCGGATACGCCCCCGCGGAGAATCGGCGCCGTGAGCCGGGCCGGTGGCCGGCGGTTCACCGGCCGAGGGGCGCCCGGTGCGGACGCTCCGGGGCCGGTACCCGCCGGTCCGGCAGCCGCGCCGCTGCCGGCGCCCGGGTTTCCGGGTACGCGGGTCGCCCGGTGCGCGAGGTCGCCCGGTGCCTCCGAGCTGTTATGACCGGGGCTGTTCCGGGCGGGCCACGAGTACCTCCACGCCGCCGGCCTGGAGTGCGTCGAGGTCGAAGGCCGGGATGCCG
The DNA here is from genome assembly GCF_044765765.1 of Streptomyces sp. NPDC102402. Classification (NCBI taxonomy): domain Bacteria; kingdom Bacillati; phylum Actinomycetota; class Actinomycetes; order Kitasatosporales; family Streptomycetaceae; genus Streptomyces; species Streptomyces sp. NPDC102402. Next base: position 218,720 of record NZ_JBIWKR010000006.1, on the reverse strand, counting down.
GAGTCGACGATGACGAGGTCGAAGGCGGACACGGGGGCCAGTTGGTAGAGGCCGCGACGGCGGAACTTCGTGTGGTCGACCAGGAGGATCTTGCGCGCGCAGGCCTCCATCAGGGCCCGCTTCACCGCCACCGTCTCCTGCGACTGGTGGTAGCAGTGCCCCCGGGTGATGGCTGTGGTGGAGGCGAAGAGGGTGTCGGCGCTGAGACTGGTCACCGCGTCCACGGTGCGCAGGCCGAGGAAGGCGTCGTACGCGGGGTAGTAGGTGCCGCCCAGGGAGATGAGCTCGATGCCCGGACTGTCGGCCAGCGCCTGGGTGACGGGCCCGAAGTTGGTGATGACGGTCAACGGGGCGTGCCGGTCCAGGAGGCGTGTGAGCGCGAGAGCGGTCGTGCTGTCGTCGATGACGACCGCCTGCCCGGGCCTGACCAGCGGCAGGGCGGCGCGGGCGATGGCCTCCTTCGCCTCCGCCATGGCACGGGCACGGTGGCGGACGTCTCCGTGGAAGGCGGTCGAAGGCTGAGCGGTCGCACCGCCGCGGACCTTCCTCAGCCAGCCCCGGTCCTGCAGATAGTCGAGGTCCCTGCGGATGGTCATGGCGGTCACGCCCAGCTCGTCGGCCAGTTGCTCGATCCGGACGAACCCCCGGTCGACGACGCGGCCCTTGATCTGCTCCCTGCGTTCGCGGGGTTTCCTGCCGCTCATGTCGGCCGGCTGCCGGTCCTCCGGTCCCATAAGAGCTCCTGTTCATTTTCTGTGAAGTGAACATCCCGGACCTGACCCCGTGTAACTCGTCCGTCACTCCTTCCGGAGGGGTCATCCATGCACCTGCCGCCGCTGTCGCCGCCCTCCGGGGCGATGACCGTCGGCAGGGCGTCCCGTCCCGCATCGCGGTTCTCGTACACCGAACGCACATCGAAGGCCGGAGAAGCCGTACAGCAATTGTTCAATTACTGCGGTCCGTTGACACAAATGAAACATCTGAGTTTCCTGAGCGTTGCCTTCAGTCCCCCTGCGTAGGGAGTGGAACATGAGAAGCCCGGCCCGTCTCGCTCTCACCGCCGTCCTCGCCCTGGGCACGCTCGTGTCGTGTGCGGAGGAGCCCTCCACCAGCGGCTCCGGCGACGCGGGAGGCATGGGCAAGGTCGCGTTCCTGATGCCCGACCTCGCCTCCACCCGGTACGAGCAGTACGACGCCCCGCTGTTCAAGAAGCGCATGCGTGCGCTCTGCCAGGAGTGCGGGGTCATCTACCAGAACGCCGACAGCGACGCGTCGTTGCAGCAGCAACAGGCCAACTCCGCCATGGCGCAGGGAGCCAAGGTCATCGTGCTGGACCCGGTCGACTCCGACTCGGCCTCCACCATCGTGCAGATGGCACATTCGCAGGGCGTCAAGGTCATCGCCTACGACCGTCCGGTCTCCAGAAAGCCCGCGGACTTCTACGTCTCGTTCGACAACGAGGCGATCGGCGAGTCGATCGGCCGGTCGTTGGTCGACCACCTCGAGAAGACGGGAGCCAAGGGCGGGCTGCTCCAGGTCAACGGTTCCCCGACCGACGCCGCTGCCGGGCTGATCAAGAAGGGCATCCACAAGGCCGTCGACGGCAGTGGGTTCGATCTCCTCGCCGAGTACGACACCCCGGACTGGTCACCGGAGAAGGCGCAGCAGTGGGTGAGCGGGCAGATCGCCCAGCACTCCGGCCGGATCGCCGGTGTGGTGGCCGCCAACGACGGCACGGGGGGCGGGGCGATCGCGGCCTTCAAGGGCGCCGAGGTGAAGGTCCCGCCGGTCACCGGGAACGACGCCGAGCTGGCGGCGGTCCAGCGCGTCGTCTCGGGCGACCAGTACAACACCATCTCCAAGCCCATCAAGACGGTCGCGGAAGCGGCGGCGGAGGCCGCCCACCGGCTGATGAGGGGGGAGAAGCCCGAGGCGGACTCGACCCTCTTCGACACGCCTTCCCAACTGTTCGAACCGACCGTGGTGACGCGGGAGAACGTCAAGGAGGTCGTCTTCGGCCCCGACGGGGTGTTCGAGGCCGAGGACGTCTGCACCCGCGTGTACGCCGACGACTGCCGGAGTCTGGGCATCGAGTAGCCGCGTCCTGCTCGTACCGGAGAGGGAGCCGGACAACCAGCGTGAGAGTGGAAGCGAGAGGGGGGCCATGACCAGCTCCGCTATCCCCGGTACGTCGCCGGGAGCCGACGGAAGCGACGGGTGCGACGCGAGCGACGGGCACGACGGGCACGACGCGACCGACGGGACATACGGGAGCGACGGGACATACGGGAGCGACACGGCCGGCAGATGCAGCGGGACCGGCCGGACCGCCGTCCTCTCGCTGAGGGGTGTGAGCAAGCAGTTCGGCGCGGTCGCCGCGCTCAGCGGGATCGACCTCGATGTCGCGGCCGGCGAGGTGGTCGCGGTGGTCGGGGACAACGGTGCCGGGAAGTCCACCCTCGTGAAGGTCCTTTCGGGGGTCCACTCCCCCGACGCGGGGACCGTCGCCTTCCACGGCAGAGAGGTCTCGTTCGACTCTCCGGGGGCCGCGCACGCCCTGGGCATCGCGACGGTCTACCAGGATCTGGCGCTGTGCGAGAACCTCGATGTCAAGGCGAATCTCTTCCTGGGGCAGGAACTCCGCCGCTGGATGCTGGACGACGTCGCCATGGAGAAGCGGTCCTGGGAGCTGCTGCGTGAGCTGCGGGCCAGGATCCCTTCGCTCGACGTCCCGGTGGCCGCGCTCTCGGGCGGTCAGCGGCAGACGGTGGCAATCGCACGGGCGCTGCTCGGACGGCCGGAGGTCATCCTGCTCGACGAACCGACGGCCGCCCTCGGTGTCGCGCAGACCGCCGAGGTGCTGAACCTCATCGAACGGCTCAGGGACAACGGGCTGGGCGTCGTCATGATCAGCCACAACATGGAGGACGTCCGGGCGGTCGCCGACCGGGTGGCGGTGCTCCGTCTCGGCCGCAACAACGGTGTGTTCGATGTCCGGGAGGTCTCCTCCGAGGAGGTCGTCGCCGCGATCACCGGCGCCACCGACAACGCCGTGACGCGGCGTGCCGCGCGCCGCGCGGCCAGCTCTCGAAAGGAGGGGGAACAGCCGTGACCTCTCTCGGTTCCCCGGTGGCCGCGGCCACCGACCTGCGGGACGAGCCGCCGGCGCTCCGGCACGGCTTCCGCGACAGCGTCCGCGGGACCGTCCGCCGGGCCCGGGGCGGCGATCTGGGCATGCTGCCGGTCGTCGCCGGTGTCGTGGTGATCTGGACGATCTTCCAGTCGTTGAACCGGACCTTCCTGTCCAGCACCAACCTGGTGAACCTCGCCTTCGACATGGTGCCGCTGGGGGTGATCGGGCTCGGCATCGTGTGCGTTCTGCTGGTCGGCCAGATCGACCTGTCCGTCGGCTCCGTGAGCGGTGTCGCCGCCGCGATCACGGGCGTGGTGATGGTCCGTCACGAACAGTCGGTGTGGGTGGCGATCCTGGTGGCGGCCGGCGTCGGCGCGCTGATCGGCTGGGTATACGGGCAGGGGCTCAACCGCTTCGGTGTGCCCAGCTTCGTCGTCACCCTGGGCGGCCTGCTGGCGTTCCTCGGCACCCAGCTCTGGCTCCTGCGCGGCCAGAACGCCATCAATCTGCCGTACGACTCGGGCCTGGTGAAGTTCGCCCAGGTGTGGTTCGTCCCCGAGGCCGTGGCCTACGCCCTGGTGCTCCTGGCGACCGGGGGCTTCCTCGGAGCCGGTCTGGCCCGCGCACGCGCCCGCCGCCGCGCCGGGCTGTCGTCCGTCTCTCCCCGGTGGCTGGCGGCGCAGGCCCTCGTACTGGCGGTGGCCTTGCTGTTCGCCGTGTACTACCTGAACCGCACCCGCGGTGTGCCGTGGATGTTCGTGCTCTTCGTCGCACTGGTCCTGGTCCTGCACTACGTCCTCACCCGGACGGGGTTCGGACGGTCCCTGTACGCGGTGGGCGGCAACGCGGAGGCGGCCCGGCGGGCCGGTATCGACGTACGCGGCGTGTACACCGCGGCGTTCGTCATGTGTTCCGCCCTCGCCGCGACCGGAGGGGTCCTGGCAGCCGCCCGCCTCGCGGCGGCGAACCAGAGCACCGGCACCGCGGACGTGAACCTCAACGCCATCGCCGCCGCGGTGATCGGCGGGACCAGCCTCTTCGGCGGCCGTGGTTCCGCGTTCGCGGCCCTGCTCGGCGTCCTCGTCATCCAGTCGATCTCCAGCGGCCTCACCCTGCTCAACCTCGATTCCTCGTACCGCTTCATCATCACGGGCTGCGTGCTGCTGGTCGCCGTGGCCCTGGACTCCGCCGCCCGCCGCTCGCGGCAGGCACACGGAAGGGGCTGAGGGCATGACCTCGCTGGCCATCGACGCCGGCACCACCACCGTCAAGGTGATCGGATACGGCCCGGACGGAGCGGAACTGGCCTCCAGCCACCGTCCGACCCAGGTGGTGCGGCCCCGGCCGGGCCACGCGGAGCAGGACATGGACCAGGTCTGGGCAGCGGTCGCCTCCGCCGTCCGCGACGTCGTGGCCGCGCTGCCGGAGCCACCCGGGCTCGTCGCCGTCACCGGGCAGGGCGACGGAGCCTGGCTCGTCGACGACCGGGGCCGCCCCACCGGGCCCGCCGTCCTGTGGAACGACGGCCGGGCCGCCGGTGTGGTCACCGCCTGGGAGCGCGACGGCACCCTGGAGCAGGCGTTCAGGATCTGCGGCTCCCGGCTGTCCACCGGCATGCCCAACGCCGTGCTGGCCTGGATGCGGGAGCACGACCCGGACCGGACACGCGGCTCCCGCCACCTGCTGACCTGCGGCGGCTGGCTCTTCCTCAAGCTCACCGGAGAAGCGGCCGTCGACGAGTCGGAGGCCTCGGCGCCGTTCCTGGACATCAGGCGGCGCACGTGGTCCGAGGAGCTGTTCGAGCTGTACGGCGTGGAGTGGGCCCGTGACCTGCTGCCCCCGCTCCGGGACGACGAGGACCGGGTGACCGCGCTCAGCGCGGCCGCCACCGCCGAGACCGGTCTGCCCGCGGGCATCCCGGTGGTGCTGGCGCCCTACGACATCTGCGCCACCGCCATCGGCTCGGGCGCGGTGAGCACCGGCCGTGCCTGCACCGTGCTCGGGACCACCCTGTGCACCGAGACCGTCACCGACTCGGCCGCCTCCGTGCTCACCGACGAGCCGGTGGGCATCACCGTCACCCTGGGTGTCCCCGGACACTACCTGCGCGCCTTCCCCACCATGAGCGGCGGCGACATGCTGCACTGGGGCGCCCGGCTGCTCGGGCTCGGGTCGGTCACCGACCTGATGGCCCTGGCCGAGCGCGGCGCCGAGAACACGGCTGGGGTGCGGTTCCTGCCCTATGTCTCCTCGGCGGGCGAACGTGCCCCGTTCTTCGACCCGGGAGCCCGCGGTTCGCTGTCCGGTCTGTCCCTGGACAGCGGCCGGGAGGACGTGGCCCGGGCGGTGGTGGAGGGTGTCACCATGGCCATCCGCGACTGCCTCGCCGCCTCGTCGGCCACCCCGGAGCTGCTGACCCTCAGCGGCGGTGGCGCCCGGAGCGCGTACTGGACACGGCTGATCGCGGATGTCGTCGGCCTGCCGGTGGCGATCCCCGCCGACACGGAGACCGGGGCCCGAGGAGCATGGCTGACCGGCTTGGTCGCGACCGGCCGGGAGCCCGACTTCGCGACCGCCGCGGCACGGTACGTGCGGGTCGCCGCCACCTGCGAGCCGGACACCGCCAAGGGCCCGGCCGTGGGCGACCGCTACGCGGAGTTCCTGCGGCTGCGGGAGCTCCACCGGCCGATCTGGGAGCTCGGACGCGGTGGCGCGGACCGCGCCGGCGGAGCCCTCGCGTGACCGGCACCGACCCGGACCTGTGGCTGGGCGTCGACCTGGGTACGCAGGGAGTCCGGGCTGTCGCCGTCACCTCGGACGGCCGGCCGGCCGGCTCGGGGTCGTCGCCGCTGACCGGTCACCGGCGGGGTGTACGCCATGAGCAGGACCCGGCCCAGTGGTGGCGTGCGGTCTGTTCGGCCGTCGGTCAGGCCCTCGCCGGCGACGCCGACCCGCGTCGTGTGCGGGCCGTCGCCGTCGACGCGACCTCCGGGACCCTCACTCTGACCGACCGGCACGGCAGGTGCGTGACCCCCGGCCTCATGTACGACGACGGCCGCGCCACCGTGGAGGCGGAGCTGGTGAACGCGCTCGGTGAGCAGCAGTGGGCCAAGGCCGGCTACCGGCGGATGCAGCGTTCCTGGGGGCTTCCCAAGCTCCGCTGGCTGCTCGACCGGTACCCGCACGCCGTGGCCGACGGCTGGCGCCTCGCCCACCAGAGCGACGTGATCAACCGCAGGCTGGTCGGGCACGAGGTGCCCACGGACACCAGCAACGCGCTCAAGACCGGGGCCGACGCCGCGACGGTGACCTGGCCGGAACAGGTCTTCGCCGCGCTGGGGATCCCCGCAGGGGTCCTGCCCGGCCTGGTGACACCCGGCACCGTGATCGGAGAGGTGTGCGCGGGGGCCGCGGCGGAGTGCGGGCTCGTCCCGGGCGTTCCCGTGGTCGCGGGGATGACCGACGGCTGTGCTGCCCAGCTGGGCTCAGGGGCGACCGCGGTCGGCAGCTGGAATTCGGTCCTGGGCACCACGCTCGTCCTCAAGGGCGTCACCGAGGACCTGCTGCACGATCCGAGCGGTGTCGTCTACTCCCACCGCTCGCCCTCCGGCAACTGGCTGCCCGGCGGCGCCTCCAGCACCGGTGCGGGCCTGGTCGCCCGGGAGTTCGCGGGCGCCGACCTGGACCGGCTGGCCGACGAGGCGGCGCCCCTGCTGCCGACCGGGCTGCTGCGCTATCCGCTGGTCTCGCCCGGGGAGCGGTTCCCCTTCGTCGCGCCGGACGCCACCGCCTTCGGCAGCCGGGAACCGGCGGGGCGCGCCGAGGACTTCGCGGCGCTGATGCAGGGTGTCGCCTACGTCGAACGCCTCTGCTTCGACTATCTCGACCTGCTCGGTGCCCCGACCGGCGGGGCCGTCGTCCTCACCGGCGGCGCGGCCCGCAACCCGGTGTGGAACCAGCTCCGCGCCGATGTGCTGCGACGGCCCGTGCATCTGCCCCGCCACGCCCAGCCCGCGCTCGGCATGGCCGTGCTCGCCGCCTCGGCCTGCGGGCAACCGGGCGGGCTGGACCGTGCCGCCGCCGCGATGGTGCGGTCCGACCTGGTTCTGGAGCCGCGGTCCTCGCATCGATCCGCCCACGACGAGGGCTACACCCGGTTTCTCGGTCTGCTGGTCCAGCGCGGCTGGCTGCCGGGGTCCGTCGCGGCCCACGCACGAGAAGGGACCGCACCATGAGCCTCCACGTCTTCCTCGTCCGGCACGGGGAGAGTGTCTGGCACGAGGAGAACCGCTACGCCGGGGTCACCGACATCAGCCTCTCGGAGCACGGCCGCGCCCAGGCGGACCGGCTCGCCTCCTGGGCGGGCCGGGCGGATCTCACCGCAGTGTGGTCCTCCCCGATGGACCGCTGCCGGCAGACCGCTCAGGGGAGCGCGGTCCGCGCCGGTCTGCCGCTGGTCCTCGATCCCCGGCTGCGCGAGATCGATTTCGGCGTCGCCGAGGGGATGACCCGTGCCGAGATGAGGGAGCGCCTGCCCGGCGCGCTGAAGGCCTTCGAGGCCGACCCGGTCGGGAGCCACTTCCCGGAGGGAGAGGATCCCGTCGCCGTCGGCCGGCGCTACGCCGACTTCCTCACCGGTCTGCGGGCCGGTCACCAGGAGGGGCGCGTCCTCGTCGTGGCCCACTCCACCGCGATCCGGCTCACCCTCTGCCGGCTGCTCGGCGTCCCGCTGCGGGACTACCGCCGTGTCTTCCCCTACCTGGCCAACTGCGCCGTGAACGAACTGATCCTGCGCGACGGCACACCCTCGCTGCTGGCGCTGAACCAGCACGTGACCCCAGGAGCGACCGAGTGACCACGATCCTCGCGGCCGGCGACCACTTCGTCCGCAACTCCCTGTTCACCGGCAGCCTCCGGCCGGTCGCGCCGGAGGCCGTCCTCCGTGAACTCACCCTGCCCTGGCCCGTCGAGCCGTTCGGCGCGGTGGCCGAGGTCCACGAGGCGTCCGGCACCGAGGACCAGCTCATCGAGGCGCTGGACGGTGTCGACATCTGCGTCACCCAGATGGCGCCGCTGACTCGACGGGTCCTCGCGGCGAGCCCGGCACTCCGGCTGTTCTGTGTCGGCCGGGGCGGCCCGGTCAACGCGAATCTCACGGCGGCCACCCGGCACGGCGTCGCGGTGACCTTCGCCCCCGGCCGGAATGCCACCGCGACCGCCGAGCACACGGTCGCCCTGCTGCTGGCGGCCACCCGCCGAGTGCCCGCCACCCACCAGGACCTCGCGGCGGGCGTCTGGCGGGGCGACTACTACCGCTACGACAGCGTCGGCCCCGAGCTGGAGGGCAGCACGGTCGGCATCGTGGGCTACGGCGCGATCGGCTCCCGGGTGGCCCGCATCGTCCGCGGATTCGGCGCCCGTGTCCTGGTCGCCGACCCGTACGTCGACGAGGCGGATGTGGCCCCGGCGGACCGGGTGGAACTCCCCGAGCTGATGCGCCGGTCCTCCTTCGTCACCGTGCACGCGCGAGCCACCCCGAAGACCGAAGGGCTGCTCTCCCGCGAACTGATCGCGCTCATGCCTCCCGGCGGCGTACTCGTCAACTGCGCCCGCGGCTCCCTGCTCGACTACGAAGCCGTCTGTGACGCCCTCGACGAGGGCCGGCTCTTCGGCGCCGCATTCGACGTCTTCCCCGAGGAGCCGCTGCCGCCCGGCTCCCGGCTGCTGCGCACACCCAACCTCGTCATGACCCCGCATCTGGCCGGTGCCAGCAAGCAGACCGCTCACAACGCGTCCGCCCTCGTGGCCGGTGAGGTCGCCCGGTTCCTGGCCGGCGGCGCCCCGGCCCACTGCGCGAACCCGGAGGTGCTGCGGACCTGGTCCTGACCGGCACACGAAGGGCCCGTCCTCCTGCGGAAGGAAACCGCGTGCGCGGCAAGCTCCGGATGTTCCGAACGGTTCTCGTGGCCGGGATCAGTGTCCCGGTCCTCCTCCTCGCCGCCGCGTCGCCCGGCCTCGCCGCCGACGACGGACGCGGCGGCCGAAAGCCCGAACCACCCTCCTACGTCTACGGTGGCGCCTGGCCCACCAGCCATGTGCAAGGGGTGACCGTGGACCGCAGACGCGGTTTCGTGTACTGGTCGTTCACCCAGCAGCTGGTCAAGACCGACCTGGGCGGCAAGGTCCTCGGAACGGTCGTGGGCCTCACGGGGCACCTCGGTGACATCGACGTCGACGAACGGGACGGCAGGGTCTACGGATCGCTCGAGTACAAGTCGGCGGAATCGTTCTACATAGCGGTCCTCGACGGCCGGGCGATCGACCGGGTGGGGATGGACGCCGAGCGGGACGGCGTCATGACCGCGGTCCATCTCGACGAGGTGGCCGAGGACTTCACCGCGGACATGGACGGCAACGGCGTCTTCGACGGCGACACCGCCGACACCCTCGACCACCGCTACGGATGCAGTGGCATCGACGGCGTGTCGTTCGGCCCCGCGTTCGGCAAGCGGGGCGGCAGGCAGACCCTGAAGGTCGCGTACGGCGTCTACTCCCACACCGGCCGGACCGACAACGACCACCAGGTGATCCTGGAGTACGAGGTCGGTGCGTGGGACAGGTACGCACGGCCGCTCTCCCAGGACGCCCCGCACCACAGTGGCCCCGAGCACCCCGACGGCAAGTTCTTCGTCCGCACCGGGAACACCACGTACGGCGTGCAGAACCTCCAGTACGACCCGTACACCAGGAACTGGATCATGGCGGTCTACAAGGGCAGGAAGGAGGGGTTCCCCAACTACTCGTTCTTCACGGTCGACGGGTCCGTCGCGCCGGTGCGCGGCGAGATCGAGGGGCAGCCGGCGCCGGAGACGGGCAGTCTCCTCACTCTCCGCGAGGCCGGCCTGCGCGACGAGGCGACCGGCATCCGAGGCTGGGAGTTCCACGGGAGCTACGGCTTCGACGCGCTGGGCGACGGGCGCTACTACGTGGCGGAGGGCCGAGCCGTGGAGCAGGACGGCGTCCCCGCGCAGGAGGGCGAGATCCGTCTGCACCGCTGGACGGGCGGGACCCCGGGCCCGTTCACCCCCGTCGGCTGACGCGCCCTGCGGTGCCTCCCCGGGGGAACGGGTGGTGAGACGGTCAGGCGTCGATGTGTGACAGACGACCGGGCAGGTCGGTGAGCTGCTCGATGCGGTGCACCGCCGCGTCCGCCGTCGGCGACGGTGCACCGGTGACGAAGTCATCTCCCGGTTCCGTTCCCGGGCGCCAGAGGCAGGCACGGGCCACGGTCAGCGCTGCGGATCGATACACCTAGGCGGGAAGCCGCTCCAGCAACCCGGCGAAGTCGGTGCCCGGCGACAGGGTTCCGAAGGCCAGTCCCCGGTCTCCGGCCAGCCGGGACGCGCAGAAGGCGTCGGCGACGGCGGCCGGTGCGTGACGCACGAGGAGGGAGCCCTGGAGCACGAGCGCCGCCCGCTCGATGAGGCGGCGGGCGCGCAGGGGTGCGTCCTCGGTCAGGGCGAGCTCGCCGCACAACTCTCGCCAGGCGGCGTCCAGTCGGCGGTCGACACCCGAGGCCGCCTCGATCTCCTCACGGAAGGAGTCGAAGGACTCGGGCTCACGCGCGAGGGCGCGCAGCAGGTCGAGGGCGTTGACGTTGCCGGAGCCCTCCCAGATGCCGTTGAGCGGGGCCTCCCGGTAGAGGCGCGGCATGCCGGACGCCTCGTCGTACCCGTTGCCGCCGAGGCATTCCAGGGCTTCGGCCACCGCGGCGGGCTGACGCTTGCACACCCAGTACTTGCCGACGGCCGTGGCCAGCCGCAGGAACGCGCGTTCCCGGGCGTCGCCGCGCTGCGCCCGGTCGGCGGCCCCGGCCAGTCGCAGCGCCAGCGTGGTGGCCGCCTCGGACTCCAGTGAGAGATCACCGAGCACGTTGCGCATCAGGGGCTGGTCGATCAGCTTGGCGCCGAAGACCGAGCGGTGACGGGCGTGATGGGCGGCCTGGGCGAGCGCGGCCCGGGTCCCGGAAGCGGAGCCGAGGACGCAGTCGAGGCGCGTCATGGTCACCATGTCGATGATGGTGCGTACGCCACTGCCCTCGGCGCCGACGAGCCAGGCCACCGTGTCGTCGAACTCCGGCTCGCTGCTGGCGTTGGCGCGGTTGCCCAGCTTGTCCTTGAGCCGCTGGATGCGGAAGGTGTTGCGGCTGCCGTCCGGGAGTACGCGCGGCACGAGGAAGCAGGAGAGCCCGCCGGGCGCCTGGGCGAGCACGAGGAAGAGATCGTTCATCGGCGCGCTGGTGAACCACTTGTGTCCGCGCAGCCGCCAGGTACCGTCCGCCGCCTCGGTGGCCGAGGTGGTGTTGGCGCGTACGTCGGAGCCTCCCTGCTTCTCCGTCATGCCCATCCCGGCGAGCAGGCCGCTCTTCTCCGCGGGGGTCCGCAGTCCGGCCTCGTACACGCGGCTCGTGAGCAGGGGCTCGTACGCCTTGGCCAGGTCGGGTGCGTGGCGCAGTGCCGGGACGACCGCATACGTCATGGAGACCGGGCACAGGTGTCCCGGTTCAAGCGTCGACGTCACCATGAAGCCGGCGGCGCGGGCCACATGGGCGCCCGGGCGCCCGTCGGCCCACGCGGCGCCGGCGAGTCCGGCGCGCACCGAGTTCTCCATCAGGTGGTGGTAGGCGGGGTGGAACTCGACCTCGTCGACGCGGTGACCGTAGCGGTCGTGGGTGCGCAGCACGGGTTCGTGGCGGTTGGCCTGGTCGGCCCACTCCTGGGCCTCCTCGCTTCCGGCGAAGCGGCCGAGGCCGTGGAGGTCGCCGATGTGCCATGAGGCACCCTCACGGTCCACGCCTTCCAGCAGGACGGCGTCATCGGCCACGTCGTGTCCGGTCAACGGCGGTGCCTGATTAGTCACTTCGTGGGTCAGGGCGGTGGGCCGGCTGCGCGGGGCGGCGTTCGTGGACACGGTGGATCCTCCGGGAGACAGCGGTACGCGTTGCAGGTCAGGGATGCTGCGGTGAGGGCGGTGCGCCCGCGCAGCGCAGGGCCATGGCGACGAGTTCGGCCAGGAGCCGCTCGTTGGCACCTTCGTCACGGCTTCCGAGTGGGTCGACGAGCACCTCGCCGACCGCGCCGGTGAGCGCGGCGGCGGTGATCTCGGTGTTCTGGGCCGGGAGGACACCGCTCGCAATGCCTTCGTGGACGACGTCGGCGAACAGGGCCCGGTAGCGGCGGCGGAAGTCCAGGCGCTCGGCCCCGACCGCCGGCTCGGCCGGGGCCGCGAGCAACGCGTACGCCAGCCCGCTGTTCTCCAGGGCGCGGCGGGCGAAGACCTCTACGCCGCGGCCGAGGCGTTCGACGGGGCTTCCCGGCTCCCGGAGTACCCCGCCGAGGACATCGACCTCACGTCCGGCCGCGCGCCGGAACACCTCGACGGCCAGCGCCGTCTTGGACGCGAAGTGCTGGTAGACCGAACCGGCCGCGATACCCGCCGAATCGGCGACAGCGGTCACGGACGCCTGTGACCAGCCGACTTCCGTGACCACGGAGGTGGCGCAGGCGATGAGGTGCTCCCGGGCGGCTTCGAGCCGACTGATCTCGGCAGGGGTCTTGCGGTAGGCCATGAAAGAAGTGAACCATCATTCAGAGTTTCCCGCCATGACGGGCGCACCGACCCGGCCGGTCGACGCGACGCCGGCCCGGGGGTCGAACCGGCGGGCGCGGGGCCCGACCGGCGACCCCGGGGCCACAGGTGCCCTCGGGACGCGTAAGGTCGCGGCATGGCCGGTGAGGAGGCGCGACAGGCGCGCAAGGGGCCGGGACGTCCGCGCGAGGAGCGCGTCACCCGGGCCGTGCTGGACGCCGTCGTCGAGCTGGTCGCCGAGAGCGGCATGAGCGCGCTCACGATGGATGCCGTGGCCGGCCGCGCCGGGGTGAGCAAGCCGGCCATGTACCGGCGCTGGGCCACCAAGCAGGACCTCGTGATCGCTGCCGCGGAGTCGCGGATCGGGGCGCTGGTCGTACCCGACATGGGGGACTTCCGCGCCGAACTGCGGGTCGTGCTGACGGCCCGCATGGAGGCGTACCGCCTGCCGGGCGTGGGCCGCCTGATGGCCGGGGTGATCGGTGCGGCCTCGGAGGCGGGAGCGGAGCGCGGAGCCTACCGCGACTACACGGCCCGCGTGATGGGCGAGACCCGGACCGTCCTCGAACGCGGCATCGCACGCGGTGACGTACGGGCGGACGTGGACGTGCCGGCCGCCGCGACGCTCGTGGCCGCCTCCCTGGTCTTCCGGATGGTCGGGGAGCACGGCACTCCGGACGAGGCACTGGTCGAATCGGTGGTGGACCTGGTCGGCCGAGCTGTCGCCGCCAGGCCGTAATCGCCCCTTCCCCATCGGAACCTTCCCCCGCGCACCGGGAGCTCCCCGGTACGTCACGCGCCCCTCAGGCATGCGCGGACGACGTGCGACACGGCCACGGGCGTCCCGGAAATCGATGCGTCACACCCCTTGCCCCTCCGCACGCCAATATCGATACTGCTGGTTACGTAATTAGCGTTCGCTGTTGGGAGGAACCCTCATGCAGACCGCCGCGACGAACCCCGCCGGCCGCCCCGAACCGGTTCTCGACAAGCCCCTCATGCATTACGGGAGCCGAGTCCTCGAACGGCTCGCCCCCGGCGCCGAGCCGGCCTCGTACCGGCACGTCGAGATCGCCCCGCTCACCCCGCACTTCGGCGCCGTGCTCGGAGGCGTCGACCTGAGCCGCCCGATCTCCGGTGAACTCGCCGAGGAACTGAGGCAGGCGTTGCTGGAGTGGAAGGTGATCTTCTTCCGCGGGCAGACCGGCTTCACCGCCGAGCACCAGCTCGCACTGTCGGGCGTCTGGGGGCCGCCGGAGCCGAATCCGTTCTTCCCCGGGACCGGGACCGCCGGCGTCTCGCGGCTCGCCAAGGACGCCAAGGCCGTCGGCAACAAGAACATCTGGCACAGCGACCACTCGTTCATGGTCAATCCCGCGCTCGGCTCGGTACTGCGTGCGGTGGAGGTGCCCGGTGCGGGCGGCGACACGATGTGGGCGGACATGGCAGCCGCCTACGACAACCTCCCCGCCGGGACGAAGCGGCGGATCGAGGGCCTCACCGCGGTCCACGACTGGGCACCCAGCTGGGGCGCGCTCATGAACGACGCGCAGAAGGCCGAGTTCCGCAAGGAATGGCCTCAGGTCGAGCACCCCGTCGTCGTCCGCCACCCGCGCAGCGGCCGCAAGACCCTGTACGTCAACGAACCGTTCACCACCCGCATCAACGGCCTGTCCGACACGGAGAGCCGCGAACTGCTGGACACCCTGGTGCTGCAGGCTCGCATCCCCGAGTACCAGGTCCGCTTCCGCTGGGAGGCCGACTCGATCGCCGTATGGGACAACATCGCCACCCAGCACTACGCGATCAACGACTACTTCCCGCAACGGCGGGTCATGGAACGGATCGCCGTGGCCGGTGTCCCGCTCGTGTGAACCGCCCGGGACCGCGTGAGATCGCCCGGAACCGCCCGGAACCGCCCGGGGCCGCCCGGGGCCGCGTGGCTGCCGACCCTGGCGCGGCCCGCACCGCGCGGCCCTCGACGGCCGCACCCGTAGGACATCACCCCTGCCCATCAGGAGAATCCATGACCGCGGCACCGATCGCCGGGCCCCAGCACACCGCCGGGGCCGAGAAGCCCACCAGCAGCCGTGTCCGCGCCTGGACGGTGACCGCGCTGCTCGTGGTCTTCATGATGGTCAACTTCGCGGACAAGTCCGTTCTCGGCCTGGCCGCTGACGAGATCCGCGCGGACCTGCACCTGAGTGGCACTCAGTTCGGCCTGGTCAACGGGGCGTTCTTCCTCCTGTTCTCGCTCGCGGCCGTCGTCGTCGGTCTCGCCGCCGACCGGGTGTCGCCCAAGATCCTGCTGCTGACCATGGCCGTGCTGTGGTCCGTGGCCCAGGTCCCCGCGGCCGTCGGTGGCGGCCTCGCCGTCCTGGTCGTCTCGCGCGTCTTCCTCGGCGCCGCCGAAGGTCCGGCCTTCCCTGTGGCGCAACAGGCCACCCTCGCCTGGTTCCCCGACCACCGGCGGAACCTGCCCGGCGCCCTGATCACCCTCGGAGTCACCCTCGGCGTGATCGCGTCGGCCCCCGGGCTGACATGGGTGATCCAGCACCACGGCTGGCGGGCGGCCCTGTGGGTCCTCGCCGCCCTGGGCCTGGTGTGGGCCGCGGCCTGGGCACTCCTCGGAGCCGACGGCCGTCACCAGCCGGCGGCCGGCGGCGGACCCGCACCGGAGAAGGCGGGGACCGCCCGGCTCACGTACCGCGAGATCCTCACGAGCCGGACCTGGACCGGTGCCACCCTGGCGTACTTCACCAGCTACTGGACGGTCGCCCTCATGCTCGTCTGGCTGCCGTCCTACCTGCGCAACGGGCTCGGATACCCGGCCCACGAAGCAGGCGTGATCGTGGTCGCCCCCTGGGCCATCGGCGCCGTGGTGCTGCTCGCCCAGGCGGCTGTCACGGGGCGGCTGATGCGACGCGGCGTCAGCAGCCGACGCGCCCGCGGCTGGGTCGGCGGGTCGCTGCTCGCGCTCGGCGCGGGCTGCTGCCTGGCCCTGCCCCTCGTGGACGGTTCCACGGCCAGGACGGTGCTCGTCGCTCTGGGCTTCGGCCTGGGCGGCTCCTACGCGGCGGTGGCCACGACCACCGTCGCCGAACTGGCCCCGCCGTCCAGGAGCGGCGGAGCACTGGGAGTCATGAACGCGGTGGTCACGGCAGCCGGCCTGGCCGCGCCCGCCGTCGTCGGCGCCCTGGTCGACGCCCAGGGCGCGCGGGGATACCAGACCGCCGTCCTGGTCTCCGGTCTCCTCCTGGCCGCAGGAGCCGGAGCGTCCTTCCTGCTCGTCGACCCGGCACGGGACATCGCCCGGCTGTCCCGCTGACCCACCGCCGGACACCCACGCCACCGGGGGCGCGGCCCGCCCCGGTGACCCCGACCGACCCACACCCCCAAGGAGTACGCCGTGAGCGCCCCACCAGCACTCGACACCACCTCCCTCGACCTCGCCGTCTCGGACCTGCACGACAACGCCGCGGCATGGACCGCCACACCACTGACCGAGCGCGTCCGCCTGTTGGAGCGGATGCTCCCCCGCATCGCCGACGCGGCACCGGGCATGGTCGGCGACGCGGCCACCGCCAAGGGCTATGACGCCGCGTCCTCCTGGGCCGCGGAGGACTGGATGACCGCTCCCTGGGCGCTGGCGCAGACGGTGAGCGCGTATCTGCACGTCCTGCGCAGGCTGACCGCCGGACGCGGCCCGGTCGGAGCCGGGGCCGTCCGCGACCGCGACGGCCGGGTCGTCGTCGACGTGTTCCCCGCCACCGCCTCCGACCGTCTGCTGCTCAACGGTTTCACCGCCGAGGTGTGGACGCTGCCGGGCACGACGCGGGATGCCGTACTGGCGGACGCGGCGGGCGAGTACCGGGGGCGCGCGGGCAGTCCGGCGGTCGCACTCGTGCTGGGCGCCGGGAACGTCCCCGCCATCACCCCGCTCGACGTCCTGCACAAGCTGTACTCGGAGGGCCATGTCGTCCTGGCCAAGATGAACCCCGTGAACGCGTACCTCCGCCCGAGGTTCGAGACGGTGTTCGCCGAGTTCATCGAACGGGGCTGGGTGCGCTTCGTCGACGGCGGTCCCGCGGAGGGCGCCTACCTGACCGCCCACGACGGCGTCGACACCATCCACGTCACCGGCAGCGAGCGGACCCACGACGCCATCGTGTGGGGCACGGACGAGCACGCGGGACGCCGTCGCGCCGAGGACACTCCCCTGAACGACAAGCCGTTCACCAGCGAGCTGGGCGGGGTCAGCCCCTGCATCGTGGCTCCGGGGCCGTGGAGCGCGGCGGACTTCCGTTTCCAGGCCGAGCACATCGTCACCAGCAAGATGAACAACTCCGGCCACAACTGCGTCGCCGGCCAGATCCTCGTGGTCCCCCGCGACTGGGACGGCACCGAACGGCTGCTGGACGAGGTCCGCGCGGTGCTGCGCGCGCTGCCGCCCCGCTCGGACTACTACCCGGGCTCGGCCGACAGGCTGGACGCCGTCGCCCGGGCCCATCCGGACGCCGAGACGCTCGGCGACACCGCGTGCCGCATCCTGGTGCCGGACATCACGGACGCCGACGACCCGATGCTCAGCACAGAGGTGTTCGCCAGCGCGCTCGGAGTGGTGCGGCTCCCGGGGCAGGACGCACCGCAGTTCCTGCGTGCGGCGGTGGAGTTCGCCAACGACAGGCTGCCGGGCACACTCGGCGCCACGCTGCTGGTCCACCCCCGGACCGAACGCGCCCACCGGGCGGCGGTCGGCGAAGCCGTCGCGGGGCTCCGCTACGGCACGCTCGGCGTCAACTGCTGGTCGGCGTTCGGATTCCTCCTCGGATACACACCGTGGGGCGCGTTCCCCGGCCACTCCCGTCAGCAGGTCGGCAGCGGCATCGGCTTCGTGCACAACGCGTTCATGCTGGAGCACGTGGAGAAGACAGTCCTGAGGGCTCCCTTCGCCCCTGCGCCGCGGGGCCTGTTCAGCGGGTCGCCGTCGCTCTCACCCCGTCCCCCGTACTACGTCACCAACCGCACCGGCCGTACGACGATGGAACGCCTCACGGCCTACACCGCGGACCCGAGGCCGGCGCGGCTGCCGGGCATCTTCGCCTCGGCCCTGCGCGGCTGATCAGCCTCCGGCCCCCAGACCCTCCGGGCAGGAGGGGCGACTCCGCGCCTCCTGACCCGGCGGCCCGTCAGGCCGGTTGCGCCAGTCGGTGAGTGGTGCCCGAAATCCTCTGGCGTGGCGGCCGGGAAACGCGGAGACTCGTCCCGTGTCCGGCATGGGTGAGTTCCAGGAGGCGGTCACGGCGTGGTCGGCCGGTGGGCCCGGCGAAGCCGCACGTGACCTGGCCGCGCGGCTGCCCGTCCGGACGGCCGTCCTGCTCGAAGGTCCGAGCGACGTAGCGGCGGTCGACGCGCTGGCCGCGGCGCACGGCCGGGACCTGGCGGCCGAAGGGGTCTGCGTCCTGCCGATGGGCGGTGCGATGAACATCGGACGGTACGCCCGCCTCCTCGGGCCACCCGGTCTGGACCTCGGCCTCACGGGACTGTGCGACGAGAACGAATGGGGCTACTTCGCCCGCGGCCTGGAGCGGTCCGGTGCGGCGCGGCAGGGTTTCTTCATCTGCGCGGCGGATCTGGAGGACGAGCTCATCCGCGCGCTGGGCGTGACCCGGGTGAAGGAGCTCGTCCGGGAGGAGGGGGATCTGCGGCCCCTGCAGACCTTCCTGAACCAGCCCGCGCAGCAGGGCCGCGCACCTCAGCAGCAGTTGCGGCGCTTCCTCGGCACGAAGAAGGGGCGCAAGATCCGGTACGGCCGTGTCCTCGTCGAGGCGCTCGACCCCGGCCGTGTGCCCGCCCCGCTCGACAGCCTGCTCGCCGCTCTCTGAACCGCCGGGAGAGGACCGGTGGACCACGTGGTCGGAGCCGGTCGAAGCCTTCGCCTGGAAGCGGGGGCCGTCGGGATCCGTACGTCCGCATCGGCATCCGCCGACTGGGTGGAGCTGCACCACAACGGCGTCAGGCAGACGCTCTCCGGCGGAACCACGCGATACGCGGGCCGCACATGGGACTCCGCCGACGAGCCCGCGTGGGGCGCCACGACCGCGACAGCAACACCACCACCGAGATCGTCATCCGGCCGGCGGCCTCGAGGCCGGAAACGCGGACGGGCATGGACCGACACACCCCATGTTCGTTTCCCTTCACATTGCACGATCCATTGTCGGTCCTGATCGAACATGCTAGAAACGTGTCGCTCTTGAACAACTCGTCGTCGCGAGGTGCGTGACACGAGACGTTCAAGGAACCCACTACTGATCTCCCGGGCTCGGAGGCACCATGCCGTCCTCGCTTTCCCGTCGCATGTTCGTGCAGATCTCAGGCGCCGCCACAGCCGTCGGCCTCGCCGGAATGAGCCGAACGAACGCCGTCGCCGCCGAAAATCCCCCGCCGGCAGCCGACTTCGCGGCGCTGCGCGCGACGTGGCGTTCGCTGCTGCTCGGCAAGGACTTCAAGCCGACGGCCGAGCCGTTCGCCACCAAGCTGGCCGCCCTGGGCGCCCAGGCCTCCGCCTACACGGAGCTGATGGCCCCGGCCGACGGCTCCCTCTTCCCCGACGCGGTCTGGGCCGACCCGGATCCCGACCTCGACACCGAGTCGTACGCCTTCTCGTCGAAGATCCAGACCAGCTACCAGCGGCTGTACGCCATGGCCGAGGCGTGGTCCCAGCCGGGCACCGGCATCACCGGGGACCCCGCCGTCGCCGCGAAGATCGTGGTGGGACTGGACCACATGTACGCCCGGATCTACAACGAGGGCCAGGCGAGGTACGGCAACTGGTACAACTGGCAGATCGGTGGCCCCCAGGCGCTGCTCGACACGGCCCTGCTGGTCCGCGACGAGCTCTCCGCCGATCAGATCGCCTCCTACTGCCGCGCCGTCGACGCGTTCGTCCCGGACAGCGCGGTCGCCTCGTACACGGGCACCTCCACCGGGGCCAACCGCATCGACCTGTGCCGGGTGCTGGCGATCCGCGGCATCCTGGGCGAGGACGCCGACAAGACCGCGCTCGCCGCGAGCGCCATCGCTCCCGTCTTCCCGTACGTCACCAGCGGCGACGGCCTGTACGCCGACGGTTCGGTGATCCAGCACACCTTCGTGCCGTACACCGGGTCCTACGGCGCCGTCCTCCTCGACGGACTGAGCAAACTGCTCGCCCTGCTGAGCGGTTCCGCCTGGGAGGTCACGGACCCCGGACGTCAGATCATCTTCGACGCCGTGGAAGCGGCTTACGCCCCGTTCCTGCACAACGGCCTGTTCATGGACGGTGTTTCCGGCCGGGCGATAGCCCGCGGGCTGGAGCCCGGCGGCGCCGGCGGACAGAACGACGACCAGCTGCGCGGCCACGCGATCATGTCCTCCGTCGTCTCCCTCGGCCAGGCCGCGAGCGCCGAGGAGAACCTGCGCTGGCGCGGTCTGGTGCGAGGGTGGATCCAACGCGGTTCGTATCGCTCACCGGTCACCGACCCCATGTTGTCCGTCGCCAAGCTCTCCCTGCTCAACTCCGTCCTGGACGACGGTTCCCTCGCCCCGCTGGCGCAGCCGGACAGCAGCCTGGTCTTCCCCGCCATGGACCGGGCCGTGCACCGCCGGAAGGACTGGGTGGCCTCGGTGTCGATGGCCTCCCGCCGGATCACGCACTACGAGAACGGCAACGGGGAGAACCTGCGCGGCTGGCACACCGGATCCGGAATGCTCTACTGGTGGGGCGGCGACTTCGCCAACGACCAGTTCTCCGACCGGTTCTGGCCGACGGTCGACCCCTACCGGCTCCCGGGCACCACCGTGTCGGCCAAGCCCCTGGCCGACGGCGAAGGCGGGATCTGGGGAGCCGCGCGCCCGGACGTGGACTTCGTCGGCGGCACGGGTGACGGCTCCTGCACGATGCTGGGGCAGGAGTTGAAGGGACTGTCCTCCAGCCTTCGGGCCCACAAGTCCTGGTTCTTCGCCGACGACGCCGTCGTCTGCCTCGGGTCCGGCATCAGCGCCGCCGACGGGGCCGCCGTCGAGACCGTCGTGGAGAACCGGCACCTCGGCGTGAGCGGCACCAACGCCCTCACGGTCGACGGCCGACGGCAGCCGACCGGATTCCCGTGGTCGGCGAGGATCGCCCGCGCGGGATGGGCGCACATCGCCGGGCACGGCGGCTACGTCTTCCCGGAGCGCGGGACCCTGAACGCGCTGCGGGAGGAACGCACGGGCGCCTGGCACGACATCAACAGCGCCTCGGGGTCCACGGCCGCGATCACCAGCCGGTACACGACACTCTGGTTCGACCACGGCACCGATCCGGCCGACGAGGGCTACGCCTACCTCCTCCTTCCCGGAGCCTCCGCCTCGTCCACCGCACGGCGAGCGGCCTCCCTCGGCCGCTGGCTGACCGACTCCGCCCACACCGCCGACGTCCACGGCGTGCGGATCCCGGCACTCGGGATCACCGCGGCCAACTTCTGGGCCGGTGGCCGCTTCGGCCGCCTCTCCGCGAGCGCCCCGGTCTCCGTGCTGGTGAGGGAACGGCGCGACGGCACCGCGGTCGTCTGCGTCAGCGACCCGACGCGACAGCAGAAGGGCGTCAGGATCATCTGGGACCGGCCCGTCCGCTCGGTCGTCACCAAACCCGGTCCGCTGACGGGCTCCGCAACCGGTTCCCGGCTGGAACTCACCTTCGGCGACCTCTCGGTGACGGCGGGGACCACCCAGAGGACGACGGTCCGGCTCAGATAGAGCATGGCCCGGTGTCCGGATCAAGGCAGGTGTGGCGGTACGGACGTTCTTAAGTGATTGTTCGAACAAGAACGTACACGTCCGCTCATCGGGCGGCTACACTGCTCCGGAGTCCAGCCATGACGAGGGGAAGTCGAAGCCATGCACGCCGAAGAGAGGCACCAGGCGATACTTCGCAGGCTGCGCGAGCGGGGGACGCTCCGGGTCAGCGACGTCGCGGAGGAGTTGCGCGTCTCACCGGTCACGGTGCGCAGAGACATCGAGATCCTCGCGGACCGCGGGCTGGTCGCCCGGGTCCACGGCGGCGCGGTGCTGCCGGAGACCCGCGCGGAGACGACGAGCGCGATGGGTCCCGCCCGGGCATCGGCAGCCCGCGGGCCCCTGTCCTTCGGACTGATCGTGCCCGCCGCCGACTACTACTACCCGGAAGTGATCAAGGGGGCCCAGGAGGCGGCCGGAGAGCGCGGCATCCGGCTCGTCCTGGGGATTTCCCAGTACAACCCGGACGAGGAGCACGCCCAGGCCCGGCGCATGCTCTCCGACGGGCTCGACGGTCTGCTGGTCGCGACCTGCGACCCCGCGGCCGCCGCGCCCTGGCTGGGCCGGCTGACGATTCCCCACGTCCTGGTGGAGCGGCGGCCGGGTGACGAGCTGTCCGACGCCGAACGGGTCGTCACCGACCATGTCCACGGCGCTCGGCTGGCCGTGCGCCATCTGGCTCGGACGCGGCGGCGGATCGGTCTCCTGGTGCGTGACGACAGCCCGCACAGCGGTCCGCTCGTCGAGGGATACCGCAGGGGCCTGGCGGCGGCGGAGCTCGACGCGCCTGCCGACGGGCTCTTCCGCATGCCCCCTCCGGCCGGTGACGCGGCCCGGCGCGAGGAAGTCCTCGACTCCTTCGCCGACGCCGCGGCGGCGGGGAAACTGGACGGCGGCCTGATCCACAACGACCACGACGCGATCGTCCTGCTGCAGCGCCTGCGGGCGCGCGGAATCGACGTACCGCGCGACCTGGCCCTCGTCGCCTACGACGACGAGGTCGCCTCACTCGCCGACATCCCCCTCACCGCCGTCGCACCACCGAAGCTCGCCGTGGGCGCCTCCGCGGTGGCGCTGCTCGCCGAGCGCATCGCGGACCCCGCACGCCCCCGGCACCTCGTGTCGATCCTGCCGGAGCTGCACGTCCGCTCGTCCAGCTGATCCCCGTTCACACGGCATGCCCACCGGAGATCCCTCATGTTCCGCATATCGCCCGGGGGTTTCTCCCTCGACGGCACCCCCCTGCGTGTCCTCTCGGGCGCGCTGCACTACTTCCGCGTCCTGCCCGAGCAGTGGCCGCACCGGCTCCGGATGCTGCGCGCCCTGGGCCTCAACACCGTGGAGACGTACGTCCCCTGGAACCTCCACGAACCCCGCCCCGGTGAGTACGACTTCGACGGGATCGCGGATCTGGACCGGTTCCTGCACGCCTCGCGCGAGGCCGGCCTGTACGCGGTCGTCAGGCCGTCGCCCTACATCTGCGCCGAGTGGGAGCACGGCGGCCTGCCCTGGTGGCTGCTCGCAGACCCCGGGGTGCGGGCACTGCGGTGCCAGGACCCCGCGTACCTGGCCCACGTCGACCGCTGGTTCGACCGGCTGATCCCGCTCGTCGCCGCGCACCAGGTCACCCGGGGCGGGAACGTCCTGATGATGCAGGTGGAGAACGAGTACGGCTCCTACGGGACGGACAGCGGCTACCTGGAGCACCTGGCCGAAGGGATGCGGGCACGCGGGGTCGACGTGCCGCTGTTCACCTCGGACGGGCCCGACGACTTCTTCCTGACCGGCGGCGCCGTGCCGGGGCATCTGGCCACGGTGAACTTCGGCAGCCGCGCCACCGAGGCGTTCGCCGGCCTGAAGCGGAAACGCCCCCAGGATCCGCCCATGTGCATGGAGTTCTGGTGCGGCTGGTTCGACCACTGGGGCGCCGAGCACGTCGTACGCGAACCGAAGGACGCGGCGGACACGCTGGAGGAGATCCTGGAGGCCGGCGCCTCGGTCAATCTCTACATGGCGCACGGCGGCACGAACTTCTCGACCTGGGCGGGCGCCAACACGCGGGATCCGGCGACGGGTGCGTACTACGAACCGACCGTGACCTCGTACGACTACGACGCGCCCATCGACGAGCGGGGGTGCGTGACGGAGAAGTTCCTCGCCTTCCGCGACGTACTCGCACGACACGCACAGGGGCCGCTGCCCGAGCCGGAGGCCCCCGCGCCCCTGCTGCCCGCAGCGACGCTGGAACTGACCCGGGCGGTCGCGCTCTTCGACGTCCTGGACACCCTGGCCGGCGAGGAGGTGCGGGCGGCCGAACCACCGTCCTTCGAGGACCTGGGGATCGCCCACGGGCTCGTGCTGTACACCTCCGGGATCCCCGGACCGCGCGGACCCTACCCGCTGTCGGTCCAGGGGCTCGCCGACCGCGCGCACGTCTACGTGGACGGCGAGCCCCTGGGCGTACTGGAGCGCGACGGCACCGAGTCCGTCGACGGGGTCCGCGTGGACGGGGAACGGTCCCGCGTGGAGCTCCTGGTGGAGTCGATGGGCCGGGTCAACTACGGGGTGGGGCTCGGGGACCACAAGGGGGTCCGCCGGGTCCTGCACACCCAGCAGACGCTCCACGGCTGGACCGCGCGTGCCGTTCCGCTGGGTCATGGGACGCCTGACGGCCTGCCGTGGGACGCCCTCCGCGAGGAGCCGGAGGGCGGCGCGCGGCCGGGGCCCGTGTTCCACCGGGGGTTGCTGGAGCTGGTGGAGCCGGGCGACACGTATCTCGCGCTGCCCGGCTGGGGCAAGGGGTACGTCTGGGTCAACGGCTTCTGCCTGGGCCGCTACTGGGAGACGCGGGGCCCGCAGCGGACGTTGTACGTGCCCTGGCCGCTGCTGTGTGCCGGGCGCAACGAGATCGTGGTGCTGGAGCTGGATGACTGCGCGCGCCCGGTCGTGGAACTGCGCGAGGCCCCGGACCTCGGCTGACGCCGCGGGCGACGACTGACGGCGGCCGTGTGTCCCGGGCCGGGCTCCCCCGAGGGGGCCTGGCCCGGGACACAGCCATGTCCGGGTCCCCTGGCCGCAGTCGGACCCCTCTCGTGCCCCTCCCGGTGCTCCATCGGCGGCACACATATGGACAAGCAGGCGATCGATACCGCTTCTTGATGTTCGTTTGTCCATTTCCTATTGACTCTGATCGCTCATGGTCGAAAGATGTGCGTCAACTCGCCGCCTTCTGTAGGCCTCTCGTAGGAGTACCGCCATGCAGCGCACCACTCGTTCGACCTCCACGGCCCTCGCGGCCGCCGCGTCCCTGGCCCTCCTGGTCACCGCATGCGGAGGGGAGGGGGCCTCCTCCGAGAAGGCCGGCTCCGACGGCAGTCCCGTGGAGATCACCTACTGGTCCTGGATGCCCGGCACCGCCGACATGACCGCCGCGTTCAACAAGACGCACCCCGGCATCAAGGTCACCCACGCCGAGATACCCGCGGGACTCAACGGCGGCTACGACAAGATCGCCAAGGCGGTCAAGGCGGGCAACGCCCCCGACGTGGTCAACCTGGAATACCAGGCCCTGCCCGACCTCGTGACCCAGGGGCTCCTGCGCGACTCCAGCGCGGAGCTCGGGAAGCCGGTCGAGGAGTACGCCCCCGAATCCGTACGGTCCCTGGTCACCCTCGGGGGCAAGACCTGGGCCGCCCCCTACGACGTCGGCCCGCAGACCTTCTACTACCGCACCGACCTGTTCGAGAAGTACGGCGTCGAGGTCCCCACCACCTGGGCCGAGTTCCGGACGGCGGCCGAGAAGGTCAAGTCGGCCTCCAAGGGCAAGGCCAGACTGCTCGACTTCTGGGGTGACGACACCGCGACCTGGGCCGGTCTCGCCCAGCAGGCGGGCGCCCGCTGGTACGGCACGTCCGGCGACGCCTGGAAGGTGGACATCGCCGACTCCGCGACCAGGAAGGTCGCCGACTACTGGAAGGACCTCGTCAAGGACGATCTGGTCCTGAACCACAAGGCGTGGAGCCCGGAGGCGACGAAGGCCGTCACCGACTCCGAGGCGATCGCCCTGATCGGGGCCTCATGGAGCGCCGGATCCCTCAAGACCACCTACCCCGGGCAGAAGGGCAAGTGGGCCGAGGCCCCGCTGCCCCACTGGGGCACCCCGGCAACCGGGTCGGTGGGCGGCTCGGCGTTCGCCGTGACCAAGGACAGCGAGCAGGCGGAGGCGGCGGCCGAGTTCATCACCTGGGCCACCACCCGGAAGGAGGCGGTCGAGGCGCGCCTCGCCGCCGGAACCTCCAGCGGGCTGCCCGCGGACGAGGACCTGCGCGCCGCGGCCCGGTCCACCTTCGACTCCTCGTTCTTCGCAGGCCAGGACGTCTACGACGTCGCCGGCGCACAGGTGCCCCTCATCACCGAGGGATGGACCTGGAGCCCCGTGCACAACTCCACGACGATGACCATGCAGGCGGAGTTCGGCAAGGTCCAGAGGACCGGGGAGTTCTGGAAGGCCTTCCAGGCCGGTCAGGCGGCGGCCGAGAAGGCGATCACCGACCGCGGCCTGAAGCTCGCCAAGTAGCCCTCGACCCCGAGCCGCCTCGGGGCGGGTCCCGCACCCGCCCCGGCGTATCACCCACCCAAGGAGCCACCGCCGATGACTTCCCGGCTCGGCCGCGGGCAGCGCAGCACTCCGGCCCTCTTCGTCGCCCCCTTCTTCGTCCTCTTCGCCGCCACGCTGATCGTCCCCGTCGGGTACTCCCTGTGGATGAGCCTGTTCCGTGAACAGGCCACCAGCGGGCTCGGTTTCGGCGGCACGGAGACGCTGTTCGTCGGCGCCGACAACTACCTGCGCGCCCTCGGTGACCCCTCGTTCCACCGCGGCTTCCTGCACATCGCCCTCTACTGCCTGGTCTACATCCCCGTGATGGTCGGCGGGGCCCTCGCCCTGGCCCTGCTCGTGGACTCGGCGATGGCCAGGGCGAGGAAGTTCTTCCAGCTGGCGTACTTCCTCCCGCACGCCGTACCCGGCCTGATCGCCGCGATCATCTGGGGATTCCTCTACACACCAGGGCTCAGCCCGGTCATCGACCTCCTGCGGACCCTGGGCGTGGAGTGGGACTTCCTCGGCCCGGACGGGGTGGTCTTCTCCATGGCCAACGCCGCCGCCTGGCAGTGGATCGGCTACAACATGGTGATCTTCTACGCGGCACTGCAGGCGGTCCCGAAGGAGACCCTGGAGGCCGCCGTCGTCGACGGGGCCGGCCAGCTGCGCACGGCGCTGTCCGTGAAGCTGCCGATGATCCGTTCCTCCGTCGTCCTGACCATGCTCTTCACCGCCGTCGGCGCCATCCAGCTCTTCAACGAGCCGGAGGTCCTGCGCAGCCGCTCGTCCGCCGTCTCCCAGGACTGGAGTCCGGTGATGTACATCTACCAGGCCGCCTTCACCGAACACGACTACGGCCTGGCCGCGGCTGCCTCGCTGCTTCTGGCCCTGCTCGGCGCCGGACTCTCCTTCGTGATCACCAAGCTCGGCAACCGCTGGAAGGAGGCGTGACCATGACCACCGCGACGCCCCCTCGCACCCTGCCGGCCACCCGCTCACCGAAACGCCCCGGGGCCGACCGGCCCTCGCGGATCTCCACACCGTCCTGGTCCTCGAAAGCCCTCGTCACCACACTGCTCGGCATCGTCGCCGTCTACACGCTGATGCCGTTGAGCTGGCTGCTGGTCAACGCGACGAAGAGCAACGGAGACCTGTTCGCGAGCCCCGGTTTCGAGCTCGCCGACTTCAACCTCCTGACGAACCTCTCCGACCTGTTCACCTACCAGGACGGCGTCTTCGGCCGCTGGCTCGCCAACAGCATGCTGTACTCGGTCGTCGGCGCGCTCGCCTCCACCCTCGTCTCGCTCCTCGCCGGCTACGCCTTCGCCACGTACGACTGGTGGGGCAAGGAGAAGCTCTACGCACTGGTGCTCCTGGGCATCCTCGTCCCGCACACGGTCATCTCGCTGCCGATGTACCTGATGGCATCCGAGGTGGGGCTCGTCAACTCGTACTGGTCGGTGCTGATCCCCGGCCTGGTGAACCCCTTCGGCGTCTACCTGTCGCGTGTCTTCGCGGAGACCTACGTCCCCGGCGAAACCCTGGAGGCGGCCCGGATCGACGGCGCGAGCGAGCTGCGCGCCTTCCGCTCCGTCGCCCTCCCGATGCTCTCCCCCGCCTTCGTCACCGTCTTCCTCTTCTCGTTCACCGGCAGCTGGAACAACTTCTTCCTGCCCCTGGTGATGCTGAACGACTCGGCGCTCTACCCCGTCGGCCTGGGCCTGTTCAACTGGAACGCCACGCTTCCCCAGGAGCCCCAGCTCTACTCGTTCGTCATCACCGGGTCGCTGGTGTCCGTCGTCCCGCTCGCCGTCGCCTTCGTATCGCTGCAGCGCTTCTGGCGCTCGGGCCTCACCGCAGGAGCCGTCAAATGACGTCCCCCTCCCCCACCGCCTACCACCGGCCCCGCACGGTGCTCGCCATGGAACCCTCGGTCCGGGACGCGCTCTTCGACCAGGCATCCCTCGCCCGGCTGGTGGCGGTCGCCGACACCGACCCCTCGCTCGTGGTCCACGACTTCGGCGACCCGGCCGTGGCGGACGCGCTCGACGGGGCGGAGGTGCTGCTCACCGGCTGGGGCTGCCCCCCGCTCACCGCCGACGTGCTGGAACGGCTGCCCCGCCTGCGTACCGTCGTCCACGCCGCCGGTTCGGTGAAGCACCACATCACCGATGCCTGCTGGGAGCGGAAGCTGACCGTCGCGTCCGCCGCCGGGGCGAACGCGCTTCCGGTCGCGGAGTACACCGTGGCGGCGATCCTCTTCGCCGGGAAGCGGGTCCTGGCCGCCCAGCGGGAGTACGGCGTCCGGCGCGCCCGGACGAACGCCCTCGACGTCATCGGCGACGCGGGCAACTACGGCCGTACGGTCGGGATCGTCGGGGCGTCCCGGATCGGGCGGCGGGTGATCGAGCTGCTGCGCCCCTTCGACCTGCGGGTGCTGCTGTACGACCCGTATCTGGACGAGGCCGGGGCGGCAGCGCTGGGCGCACACGCGGTGTCGCTCGACGAACTGGCGCGCTCCAGCGATGTGGTGACCATCCACGCTCCCGAGCTGCCGGAGACCCGGGACCTCTTCGACCGGAGGCGGCTCGCGCTGCTGCCGGACGGTGCCACACTCATCAACACCGCGCGGGGCTCGCTGGTCGACACGGCCGCGCTGACCGCCGAGCTGCTGTCGGGGCGGCTCGACGCGGTGCTCGACGTGACCGAACCGGAGGTCCTGCCGGCGGACTCGCCCCTCTACGACCTCCCGAACGTCCTGCTCACTCCGCACATCGCGGGGTCGCTCGGCAACGAACTGTCCCGGATGACGCACGCCGCGCTGGACGAACTGGAGAGGTACGGCCACCGGCTGCCCTACGCCGACCCCGTCCGGGGGGAGATGCTGTCGCACACGGCGTGAACCGCCGGCCACCTCTTCGGGAAGGTGGGTCCGTCCACAGCGCCTGAGCCGTCTCCGCGGCGGGGGTCCCCGACGCGGAGACGTGCGTGGAGCTGCCGGCGGGTACAGGCCGGGCCAGGGGCGGGCGGGGCCGCTCCGGCCCCGCCGCGCCCGCCGTGCGGCGGCCCCGGCGGGGCCGGTCGCGGCGGTGGGCTTCCACGGCCGCGGGCGGCTGGGCGCGCTTGTCATCGCCCCCCACCTGGCACTACTGTCACCACGCCTTGGTGAACGGGAAATCCGGTGTGATGCCGGTGCGGCCCTCGCCACTGTGATCGGGAAGTCCGGCTCCGGCCCTCGCGGGCAGCCACTGGGTCCTTGTGACCCGGGAAGGCGGAGCCGGGCGGTGTCACCCGTCAGCCAGGAGACCGGCCAAGGCACTTCAACCATCCACGAGGTGCTGGAGAGGGTCTGCTGAGCCATGCACATAGCCGAGGGTTTTCTGCCTCCGGCGCACGCGATCGCCTGGGGTGTCGCGTCCGCGCCGTTCGTCGTCCACGGAGTCCGGTCACTCACACGTGAGGTCCGGGAGAATCCTGAGAGCACCCTGCTCCTGGGCGCTTCCGGAGCCTTCACCTTCGTCCTGTCCGCCCTGAAGATCCCCTCCGTCACCGGAAGTTGTTCCCACCCCACGGGCACGGGGCTGGGCGCCATCCTGTTCCGGCCGCCGATCATGGCGGTCCTGGGCACCATCACCCTGCTGTTCCAGGCACTGCTGCTCGCGCACGGCGGCCTGACCACGCTCGGTGCCAACGTCTTCTCCATGGCGATCGTCGGGCCCTGGGCCGGCTACGCGGTGTTCAGGCTGCTGCGCCTGTACGGCGTGCGCTTGATGGTCGCGGTCTTCTTCGCCGCGTTCGTCGCCGACCTGTCCACCTACTGCGTCACCAGCGTCCAGCTCGCGCTCGCCTTCCCGGACCCGGGCACCGGGTTCCTCGGGGCGCTCGGGAAGTTCGGCTCCATCTTCGCGGTCACCCAGATCCCGCTCGCGGTGAGCGAGGGGCTCCTGACCGTGCTGGTGATGCGGCTCCTCGTGCAGTCCAGCAAGGGAGATCTGACCCGGCTCGGCGTGTTCCTCGCCGGCAGGCGGGCCAGGACCGGAGCGGACGAGAAGACCGAGGCGGTGGCCCGATGAACAAGAACACGAAGATCAACGCCCTTCTGCTGCTCGTCGTGGCCGCCCTGGCCGTCCTGCCGCTCGTCCTCGGCCTGGGCGACGGCAAGGAGGAGCCGTTCGCCGGTGCGGACGCCCAGGCGGAGACGGCGATCACCGAGATCGCCCCTGACTACGAACCCTGGTTCTCCCCGCTGTACGAACCGCCCTCCGGAGAGATCGAGTCGGCGCTGTTCGCCCTCCAGGCCGCACTCGGCGCGGGGGTCCTCGCCTACTACTTCGGTCTGCGGCGCGGGCGCCGGCAGGGCGAACCGCGCGCGGGGACACCACAGGGCGGCGGGGATGCCCCCTCCGGGACCGGGGAGACCTCCGCGCGGGGGGCCTGAGCGCGCGTGCTGCCGATCGACGCGGCGGCGCACAGCAGTCGCTGGCGCCGCCGCCACCCCTTCGACAAGGCCGTGCTCGGCCTGGGACTCACGGTGCTGGCGATCTCGCTGCCGCCGTGGCCCGGGGCCGCCCTGGTCCTCCTCACCGCGGTCGTCCTGCTCCTGGGTCCGGCGGGTGTGACGGCCCGCCACCTGTGGCGGGCGTACCGGGTGCCGCTGGGCTTCTGCGTCACCGGGGCGGCGACACTCCTCGTACAGGTCGGCGGGCCCGAAGGGCTCGTCGGCCTGGCCGACGGAGGTCCGGTCCGTGCCGGCGGGCTGCTGCTGCGCACCTCGGCCGCGTCACTCGGTGTCCTGTTGTTCGCCTTCACCACGCCGATGTCCGACCTGCTGCCCCGCCTGGTAGGGGCAGGGGTGCCCGCGGCGGTGGTGGACGTCGCCCTGGTGACCTACCGCATGAGTTTCCTGCTCCTCGACTCGGTGCGGCGGATCCGGGAGGCCCAGGCGGCCCGGCTCGGCCACACCACCCGGGCGGCTTCCTGGCGTTCCCTGGCCGGGCTGGGGGCCACCGCCTTCGTCAGGGCCTTCGACCGGGCGGCACGGCTCCAGTCGGGGCTGGCCGGGCGCGGATACGACGGCACCTTGCGCGTCCTGGTGCCCGAGGCCCGGATCTCCGTCCGGTTCACGGCCGCAAGCGTGACACTGCTCGCGGCCCTCACCGCCCTGACCTTCGCCCTGGAAAGGCTGCTGTCATGAGCGATCCCGTGCTCCTCGCCCTGCGGGGCGCGTCCTTCGCGTACGAGGACGGTCCCGTCGTGCTCAGCGGCCTCGACTTCGAGGTGTGTGAAGGGCGCGCGCTCGCGCTGCTCGGCAGGAACGGCAGCGGCAAGACCACGCTGATGCGGCTCCTGAGCGGTGGACTGCGCCCGAAGACGGGCCAGTTGACCGTCGACGACCGGCCGGTCTCGTACGACCGCAAGGGACTGACCCGGCTGCGCACGACGGTCCAGCTGGTGGTCCAGGATCCGGATGACCAGTTGTTCGCCGCGTCCGTGTCCCAGGACGTGTCGTTCGGGCCGCTGAACCTCGGCCTCCCCGACGCGGAGGTGCGGGCCCGGGTGGACGAGGCCCTCACCGCCCTGGACATCACCGCTCTGGCCGACCGGCCGACCCACCTGCTCTCCTACGGGCAGCGCAAGCGGACCGCCATCGCGGGCGCGGTCGCGATGCGGCCCCGGGTGCTGATCCTCGACGAGCCGACCGCCGGGCTCGATCCGGACGGTCAGGAGCGCCTGCTCGACACGCTGGGCGCCCTCCGCGGCGGTGGCACCACCGTCGTGATGGCCACCCACGACGTGGATCTCGCCCTGCGGTGGGCCGACGACGTCGCGCTCCTGACCCCGGCCGGTGTCCGGGCCGGTCCGGCGCCCGGGACGCTGGCCCGGACGGATCTGCTGCGGGAAGCCGGACTCCGGCTGCCGTGGGGCATCGCGACCACGCAGCTCCTGCGTGCTCACGGTCTGTTGGAGGAGACCGCTGCGGGCCCCCGTACCCCGGAGCAGCTCGCGGCGGACTTCGTCCCGCCGGTCGTCGCCGTCCGGCCCCCCGCGGAGTCCTGACGGCGACGGCCGGAAGGACCGGCGCGGCGCTTTCGGCCGGCCGGTGGGCGGTGCGGGGCTATCGGCCGGCCGGTGCGCGGTGCGGGGCAGGCAGGAAGCCCGTTCGCTCGAAGTACGTCAGATAGCGGGTCAGGACCTCGTCGGTGAGCGGTGGCAGGTGCGCTCCCAGGGCCGCCGCGGCGCCGGCCGTCCGGCGGGAGTCGAAGCGGCGGTGGTCCCGGGCGTCGTGCCTGGGCCGCCCCTCCTCCCCGAGGAACAGTTGGGCCGCGTTGTCGTGCTGTCCCGCGACGAGGGCCTGCCACTGCGACGCGGGCACGGTCCGCAGGTCGTGCCCGAGACGGACCGCCACCTCGAAGACGCGTTCCAGACCGGGCGCGTCCGGGTTGGTGAGGTGGTAGGTCTCCGTGCCGTCCCGCCCTGTCAGGGCG
This sequence comes from Streptomyces sp. NPDC102402, assembly GCF_044765765.1. Classification (NCBI taxonomy): domain Bacteria; kingdom Bacillati; phylum Actinomycetota; class Actinomycetes; order Kitasatosporales; family Streptomycetaceae; genus Streptomyces; species Streptomyces sp. NPDC102402. Next base: position 186,034 of record NZ_JBIWKR010000006.1, on the reverse strand, counting down.
ACCGCGACGACCGCGGCACTGACGTGGTCCACGGGCACCCAGTCCGTGGACCCGTACGGCAGGTCCGGCACCGCTCCCGCCTGGAGGCATCCCTTGATGAGCTGCCACAGCAGGTCTCGGTCCTGACAGGCACCGGTGACGGTGTCGCCGCTGATGCGGCCGGGTCGGTGGACGGTCACGGGCAGGCCGCGTCCGCGGGCCAGGGCGACCAGCCCCTCGGCGACCCATTTGCTCTGCGCGTAGCCGTCCGGCAGGCCGGACGGCGGGCCCGTCGGGGTCTCCTCCGTGATGGTGGTGCTGCCCGTGCCGTCCACCGGGGCGTAGACGCCGGTGGTCGAGACGTAGTGCATTCCGGGTGAGGCGGAGTCGGCGAGCAGGCGCAGCAGTTCCTCCGTGCCGGCCACGTTGGCGGCGCGCAGATCGCCGTACCCGGCGGCGAAGTTGACGTGCGCGCCGTTGTGCAGGACGGGGCCGAGCCGGCGGAGCAGGGCTGCCCTGGTCTCGGGTGAGAGCCCCAGCCCCGGGGCGGCGAGGTCGCCCGGCACGGGGTGGATCAGGTCCGCGTACCGGGGGCGCCAGAGGCCGTAGTGCTCCAGATTGGCCCGCAGCCGCTGGGCAGCGCGGCGCTCGTCCCCGGCCCGTACGAGGCAGTCGACCGGGCCGTCGGTGGTCTCGATGAGGTCGCGCAGGAGGAAGGCGCCGAGGAATCCCGAAGCGCCGGTCAGGAAGGGCCGGGCGCCGGGGCGGAGGGCTCTGCGGGCGGCCGGGGCCTCCGGAGCGGCGACGGAACGGCCCGTACCCGTGATGTCCGCGGGCAGCCTGACCTCGGCTGCGAGGTCGAGCGCGACGGAGTGGCCCGGGTCCTCCTCCCCGGCGGCGCGTCCCAGGAGGCGGTCGACGCCCTCGACGGTCGGTGCCGCGAACAGGGCCCGGAGGCTGAGGCGCCGGCCGCAGAGTTCGTCGATGCGCCGGGCCAGGGTGACGGCGAGCAGCGAGTGGCCGCCGAGGGCGAAGAAGTCGTCCGTGACGCCGACCTCGGGCACGCCGAGCGTCGTGGCGAACACCTCGCAGAGGACGCGCTCGCGAGCGGTGCGGGGCGGCCGCCCCGCGGCGGGTGCGATGTGGTCGGGCGCGGGGAGGGCGCGCCGGTCCGTCTTGCCGTTGGGCGTGAGGGGCAGGGCGTCGAGACGCACGCAGGCGGCGGGGACCATGTGGTCGGGCAGGAGCGTGGCGAGGTGGGTGCGGGCCTCCGTCTCGGACGGGCCCGCCACTCCCTCCGCGGGCACCGTGTACGCGACGAGCCGGCGGTCGCCCGGCCGGTCCTCCCGGACGACGGCACAGGCCGCCGCGACGCCGGGGAGGGCGGTCAGCGCGGCCTCGATCTCCCCGAGTTCGATGCGGAAACCTCGGAGCTTGACCTGGTCGTCGACGCGGGAGACGTAGAGGAGTTCGCCGTCGGCGGTCCACCGCACCAGATCCCCGGTGCGGTACATACGGCCGCCCGCGCGGTCGAACGGGTCGGCGACGAAGCGGGACGCGGTCAGGGCCTCCCGGCCGTGGTAGCCGCGGGCCACCCCCTCGCCGGACACGTACAGTTCGCCGACGACACCGGGTGGGACGGGTGCGAGCCGGTGGTCCAGGACGTGGACCCGGGTGCCGTCGACGGGCACACCGATGGGCACGGTGCGGTCGGGGGCGAGCTGCCCGTCCTCGTGCTGGAAGCCGCTCATGGTGGCGCAGACGGTGGTCTCCGTCGGGCCGTAGGCGTTGACCAGGAACCGGTCCCCCGCCCAGTCGTGCACGAGGGCGGGCGAGCACGCCTCGCCGGCGAGGACCATCGTCGTCCCGGCGGGCAGGGAGTCCGGCGGCATCACCGCGAGGACTGCGGGCGGCAGGGTGAGGTGGGTGATGCCCCGCTCCCGGACGAGGGCCGCGAGGGCGGGGCCGGGGAGCAGGGCGTCCCGTTCGTCGATCTCCAGGCAGGCTCCCGAGAGCAGCCCCATGCACAGCTCCCAGAACGCCGCGTCGAAGCTGACGGAGGCCATGTGCAGGACCCGGCTGCCGGGGGCGACGCGCAGCCGCTCGGTCTGGGTCCTGACCATGGCACCGACGCCCCGGTGGGTGACCACGACTCCCTTGGGGCGGCCGGTGGAGCCGGAGGTGTAGATGACGTACGCCGGGTTCGCCGGGCGCGGGGCGGGGGCGGGGCGGGGCCGTGGAGCCGCCGGGACGGCTCCCAGGTCTCCGACGTGCAGGTGGGGCACCGGGGACACCGGCAGGCGGCGGTGGACCGCGGGCGTCGTGAGCAACACGCGCGGCCGGGCGTCGTCGAGCATGTAGGACAGGCGCTGGGCAGGGTAGTCGGGGTCGAGCGGCACGTACGCCGCCCCTGCCTTGAGGACGCCGAGGAGGGTCACGACCAGGTCGTGGGTGCGGGGCAGGGCGACGGCCACCCGGTCCTCGGGGCCGATGCCAATCGCCGTGAGGTGGTGGGCGAGGAGGTCGGCGCGGGTGTCGAGTTCGGCGTAGGTGAGCGTCGTGGCGGCGTCGCGGACCGCGGGGGCGTCCGGGGTGCGCCGCGCCCACGCCTCGAAGAGCGCGGGGACCGTCGCACCCGGCGAGGTACCGGCGGGCCCCGTGCCCCGGTCGGCGAGGAAGGTGCGCTCGCCGGCGGTGAGGACGTCGTAGGCGCGCAGCGGGCGGCCGGGGTCGTCCGTGACCTCGGTGAGGAGCAGGACGAGCCGGTCGGCCAGGGCGCGGACCGTGGCGGGGTCGAAGAGTTCCGTCGCGTAGTCGACGGCGGCTCTCATGCCGGTGGGCGCGCCGCTGTCGTCGTGCGTCTCGGTGAAGGTGAACGACAGGTCGAACTTGCTGACCCCGGGGTCGAGCGGCACGCCGCCGGCGGTGAGGCCGGGGAGGTCCAGGGGGGCGGCGGGGGTGTGGTTCTGGAGGACGAGCATCGTCTGGAACAGCGGATGGTGGTTCTGCGAGCGCGGAGGGTTGAGCAGTTCCACCAGGCGTTCGAAGGGCACGTCCTGGTGGGCGTAGGCGGCGAGGTCGAACTCCTTTACGCGGTCAAGGAGTTCGAGGAAGGTCGGGTCGCCGGACAGGTCGGTGCGGAGCACGAGCGTGTTCACGAAGAGGCCGACGATGTCCGAGGCCGCCTCGTCGGTTCGTCCGGCGACGGCTGTGCCGAGGGGGATGTCGTCGCCCGCGCCGTGGCGGGAGAGCAGGAGTGACAGAGCGGCCTGGAGCACCATGAAGACGCTGCAGCCCCGGTCACGGGCGAGGGCGGCGATCCGCCGGGCGGTGTCGCCGTCGAGGGCGAAGCCGTGGGTGGCGCCCAGGTGCCGGGGCACGGCCGGGCGCTGCCGGTCCCACGGCAGGTCGACCATCTGCGGCAACCCGTCCAGCGCCTTCCTCCAGTGGGCGAGCTGGTGTGCCAGCAGGCTCTCGGGGTCGTTCTCGTCGCCCAGCAGGCGGCGCTGCCAGAGGGTGTGGTCGGCGTAGTCGACGGGCCGTGCGGCCCACACCGGGGCCTCGGCACGGGTGCGGGCACGGTAGGCGACGCCGAGGTCGTGGGCGAGGGGCGCCAGCGACGATCCGTCGGCGGCGATGTGGTGGACGACGAGGGCCAGGACGTGTGCGTCGTCGGCCAGGCGCAGCAGGGTCGCTTCGACCGGGATGCGGTGCTCGATGTCGAGGGGCGCGGTCGCGGCCTCCGCGATCCGGTCGGCGAGCCGGTCCTCGACGACGTGTTCGACGGTGAACGGGAGGTCGACGTCGTCCGGGCCGGTGATGTGCTGGACCGGACCGCCGTCGTGCTCGGGGAAGACGGTGCGCAGGGCGGCGTGCCGTCCGACGACGTCGTGGAGTGCCCGGCGCAGGGCCTCGGTGTCGAGCGGACCGTCCAGGCGCACGACGAAGGGGATGTTGTACGTGGCGGAGGGGCCCTCCAGCCGGTGGAGGAACCAGAGCCGCTGCTGGGCGTGGGACAGCGGGAGCGCGGCGGGGCGTTCCTGCGGGACGAGCGCGGGGCGGGCGGCTCGGTCCGTGTTCGCCAGCGCGACGGCCAGCGTCGCGACGGTGGGGTTCTCGAAGAGGGTGCGGATCTCGGTCTCGGTGCCCAGGGCCGCGCGCACCCGGCCTGTCAGCCGGGTGGCGGTGAGGGAGTGGCCGCCGAGCGCGAAGAAGTTGTCGTCGACACCGACGCGGGCCACCCCGAGCACCTCCGCGAACAGCCCGGCGAGGATCTCCTCGTGGGCGCCGCGTGGCAGCCGGTGCACTCCGGCCGAGGGGGCGGCGGGCGCGGGGAGGGCCGCCCGGTCGAGCTTCCCGTTGGGGGTGAGCGGCAGCGCGTCGAGCGGCTGCACGGCGGCCGGCACCATGTAGGCGGGCAGGTGGCGGCCCACGTGGGCGGTGAGCATGCCGGGGTCGGGAGTGTGCCCGGGAGCGGGGACGACGTAGGCGGTCAGGGTGCGCTCACCGGGCAGGTCCTCCCGGACCAGCACACAGGCGGCGCGCACCGACGGTTCGGCGCGGAGCACCGCCTCGATCTCGGCGGGTTCGATGCGGTGGCCGCGCAGCTTGATCTGCTGGTCGGCCCTGGCCACGTAGTGCAGGCTGCCGTCGGCGCTCCGGTGCACGAGGTCTCCGGTGCGGTACATCCGTGCCCCGTCGCCCGCGAACGGGTCGGCGACGAACCGGGTCGCGGTGAGGCCCGGCCGGCCCAGGTAGCCGCGCGCCACGCCGGGGCCCGCGACGTACAGTTCGCCCTCGGCCCCGGACGGCACCGGCCGCATGGATCCGTCCAGGACGTAGGCGCGCACACCGTCCAGCGGCCGCCCGATGGAGGCCACGCCGTCGGGGGCGTCGTCGGGCAGGACACGGCGGCGGGTGGCGAAGGTGGTGGTCTCGGTCGGGCCGTAGACGTGCAGGAACGCGGTGTCCCGGTGGCCGGCCGCGAGGCGCTGGAGGACGCCGGGAGCGGCGGCCTCGCCTCCGGTGACGGCCAGGCGCAGCAGGCCGAGTGCTCCCGGGTCGGTCTCGGCGAAGACGTTGAACAGGGCGGTCGTCAGGAACGCCCCCGTGACCCCGTGGCGGGCCACGAGGTCACGGAGCACGGCGGGTTGCAGGGTGCCCTCGGGAGCGACGACCACGCGGCCGCCGTTGAGGAGGGGGGCCCAGATCTCGAAGGTGGAGGCGTCGAAGACGTACGCCGAGTGCAGGAGGACCGCGTCGACCGCTCCGCCTTCCCAGGTGCGGTCGGCCGCGAGCGCGGTGATGTCGGCGTGGGTGACCCCGACGCCCTTGGGCAGGCCGGTGGAGCCGGACGTGAACATCACGTAGGCGAGCCGGTGGCCGCCCGTGGCGGGGGTGAGGGCTCCGGTTGCGTCGGGGCCTCCCTTGCGCACCCGCCCTGCGGCGTCGACGCACACCACCATGACACCGGGACCGAGTTGCCGCACCCAGGGGTGTGCGCTGGTCGACTCGTCGACGATCAGGGCGCGCGGGGTGGTCACCTCGGTGACGCGGGCGAGTCGTTCGACGGGCCAGTTCGGGTCGAGCGGCACATAGGCGGCGCCTGCGCGCAGGGCCGCCAGTGAGGCGGTGACCAGCGCTGCCGAGCGCCCCATGAGGATGCCGACGCCGTCCTCGGCGCCGACCCCCAGGCCGGCCAGAGCGCTCGCCAACTCTGCTGCTGAATCGACTAGCTGACGATAGGTCAGTTGCTCGTGGATGCCGGTGACCGCCACCTCGTCCGGGTGGCGTTCGGCACGCCGGGCGACGGCGTCCGGGACACTCACGTCGACGGTGGAACGGGCGAGTTCGGCGCCGATGCCCTGGGTGATCAGGGTGTCGCGCTCCCCGTCCAGGAGCACGGGGACGGTACCGGCGCTTCGGTCGAGCCCTTCCGCCATCGCCGTCAGCAGACGCCGCAGGCGGGTGGCGGTGCGGGTCACCTCCTCGCGGGCGATGACCGCGGCCCGGAAGCCGAAGGTGATCCTCAGGGTGTCACCCGGGGCGACGGTGAGGGTGAGCGGGTAGTGGGCGGCGTCCGTGCCGCTGAACCCCGTGACGGCGAGCCCCGGCAGCCCCTGCTGCGCGGTGCGCAGGGCCTCGGCGTCCAGCGGGTAGTTCTCGAACACGACCAGTGTGTCGAAGAGTTCGTCCAGCCCGGTGACACCGCGTATCTCGGTCAGGCCCACGTACTGGCTGCCGAGGAGCCGGCCCTGCTCTCCCTGGAGCCGGGTCAGGAGCGTGTACAGGGTGTCGCCCGGTTCCGGGCGGACCCGTACCGGCACCGTGTTGATGAACAGGCCGACCATCGACTCGACGCCGGGGATCTCGGGCGGGCGGCCGGACACGGTCGTCCCGAACACGGCGTCGGCGCGCCCGGTGAGGCGGGTGAGGAGCAGCCCCCAGGCGCCCTGGACCAGGGTGTTGAGGGTGAGGCGGTGCGCGCGGGCCGTCTCGCGCAGCCCTCGCGTGGTGACCTCGTCCAGGGTGAGGACGAGGGTTCCGGGCAGCTCGCCGGAGTCCGGTACGTGCGGGCCGCCGTGCCCTGTGAGTCTGGTCGGCGCCTCGATCCCGGCCAGGGCGGTGCGCCAGGCGTCCAGAGCGGCGCCTCGGTCCTGCTGGGCCAGCCAGGCGAGGTAGGTGCGGTAGGGGGCGACTCGCGGCAGTGCGCTGTCGTCCCCGTGCCGTGCGTACAGCTCGAACAGCTCCCGTACGAGCAGGGGCATCGACCAGCCGTCGAGAAGGATGTGATGGCTCGTCATGACCAGCCGGTGACGCAGCGGGGCGGTGCGCACCAGGGTGAACCGCATCAGCGGCGGGGCGGTGAGGTCGAAACGGCGGGTGCGGTCGGCGGCCAGGAACGCGGCGAGCCGCTCCTCCCCCGCGCCCGCGCCGTCCGCACCGGTCAGGTCCAGCTCCACCAGCGGTACCGGGACCTGCGCGGCGACGGCCTGCACGGGCTCGTCCAGGCCCTCGTGGAGGAAGCCGACCCGCAGGTTGGCGTGCCTCCGCAGCAGGCCGGCGACGGCGGCCTCCAGCGCGGGGACGTCGACGGTCCCCTCGACGTCGAAGACGAACTGTGCGGTGTAGACGTCCACGGCCCGGGAGTCGTACAGCGCGTGGAAGAGCATGCCTGCCTGCAACGGCGTCAGCGGCAGTACGTCCTCCAGCTGGAACCCTGTCACTTGCGTCCACCCCACATGGTCTGAAGTCGGTCGATCTGGGCCTGGTCGAGTGAGACCAGGGGAAGGTCGGACGGTGTCCAGCCGCCCGCGCCGGGTTGTCCGGTGTGTTCGGCGACGGCGCCGAGGGCCCGCGAGAAGGCGTCGGACAGCGCCTCCACGTCCTCCTCCTTGAGGAGGTCGCTGGGCCAGGTCCAGCGGGTCACCAGGCGTGGTCCGTCCGGGAGGTCCTCGGTGTGCGCGTTGATGTCGAGGACGTGGTGGACGGGCATGTCCGGGTCCTGGCTGCGCGGCCCGCCGCCGTCGAGCACCACGTCCCAGTCGCCGTCCTCCCCGTCAGGCGAAGACGCGTACCTGCCGAGGTAGTTGAAGCCGATCTGGGGTTCCGGAGCGCCGGCCAGCCGGGGCCGGGTGGCGGGGTTGAGGTGCCGGAGCATTCCGTAGCCGACACCGTGGTCGGGGACGGCCCTCAGCTGCTCCTTCACGCGCTTCAGGGCGCGCTCGACCAGTGCGGGGCCGAAGGGACGGGGATCGCGCGCGTCGACGGGCCCGGGGTCGATCCGCACGGGGTACAGGCTGGTGAACCAGCCGACCGTGCGGGTCAGGTCGAGGTGGTCCGCGATCTGCTCGCGACCGTGTCCCTCCAGGTCGAGGAGCACGCCGGTGTCACCCGGCGGGGATCCGCCGAGCACGGCGGCGCGTTCCGCGCGCCAGGAGCAGACGGCGAGGGCGAGGGCCGTGAGCAGGACGTCGTCCACCCCGGCGTGGAAGGCGGCCGGGACCGTGGTGAGCAACGGCTCCGTCTGCTCGGCGGGCAGGTGCGTGGTGAGGGTGCGCGTCCGGTCCGCGGTGTCCAGGTGGGGGTCGAGCAGGCGGTAGCCCAGCTGCGGGTCCGGTGTCCTCGACACCGCATCCCACAGCGGGAGTTCAGCTTCACGGCCGGGCTCCAGCGCCTGCGCGGAGAGGAGCCGCGCCCAGTCCCGGTACGACGTGTGGACGGCGGGCAGCGCCGTGGTGGGCGCGCCCCCGCCGGAGACCGTCGGACCGGTGACGGCCCGCCAGGCGACGGCCAGATCGGCGGCGAGGACGCGCCAGGAGACCGCGTCGACGGCCAGGTGGTGCACGACCAGCAGCAGCCGCCCGCGCACGTGCGGACCCGCGTCGCACCAGACGGCCTCCAAGACGTCCCCCTCCGTGGGGCGCAGCCGCCTGCGCGCCTCTTCGCCGGCCTCGGTGAGCGCGGCGCGTACGGCGTCGGCACCGAGACCGGAGACGTCGATCCGGGTGAAGCGCCGGCGGGCCGCCACGGTGCCGGGCGGCAGGGCTTCGAGGACGGGGCCGCCCTCCGCCGGACGGACGACCCGCAGACGGAGCATGTCGTGGTGGTCGACGAGGAGTTGGAGCGCGGCGACGAGCGCGCCCTCCTCGGCTCCCAGGGGCGTGCGCAGTACCCCGGACTGGTTGTAGCCGTCCGTGGTGCCGGACCGCTCCAGGAACCAGGCGGCGATGGGGGTCGGCGGCATCTCCCCCGTGCCCTGTCCCGCCCGCGGGGCGGCGGCCCGGTCGAGCACGGTCGCGGCGGCAGCGATGGCCTCGGGCGTGCGGTGGACGAAGACGTCGCGTGGGGTGACTCCGAGTCCGGCCTCACGGACCCTGCTGACCAGCTGGATGGAGAGGATGCTGTCGCCGCCGAGGGCGAAGAAGTCGTCGTCGGTGCGTACGCCGGGAGCGCGCAGGACCGAGGCGAAGACGTCGCGTACGACGTGTTCCCGTGCGGTGCGCGGCTGTCCGCCCGGCCGGGTGGCGGTGGGGCGCTCGGGGGCGGGCAGGGCCCGCCGGTCGGTCTTGCCGTTCGGCGTCAGCGGCAGCGCGTCGAGGGTGACGAGGACGGCGGGCACCATGTACGGCGGCAGCACGGACGCCAGGCGGGCCCGTATCACGCCGTCGTCGGGCGCCGGGGCTCCGCCGGGCGGGCCCGGGACGGTGTAGGCGACCAGGCGTCGCTCGCCCGGACGGTCCTCGCGGACGAGGGCGCAGGCGGCTGCGATGCCGTCGAGAGCGGTGAGAGCCGCCTCGATCTCCCCGAGTTCGATGCGGAAGCCGTGCAGCTTGACCTGGTCGTCGGCGCGGGAGACATAGGTGAGCAGGCCGTCGGCATCCCGTCGCACGAGGTCGCCCGTGCGGTACATGCGGCTTCCCGGGGGCCCGAACGGATCGGCGACGAACCTCCCGGCGGTCAGGCCGGGGCGCCCGAGGTAGCCGCGCGCGAGTCCGTCGCCCGCGAGGTGGAGCTCACCGGTGACGCCGGGGGGCACCGGGTGGAGGCCGGAGTCCAGGACGTAGGCGCGGGTGTTGTCGACGGGCCGGCCGAGCGGCACACTCCCCTCCCCCTGCGGGCTTCCGGCGTCCCCGCGCAGGTGGTGGTGGGCGGTCGCGTCGATGGTCGCCTCGGTGGGCCCGTACAGGTTGTGCACCTCGGCCTGCCAGACCTCTCCGACGCGCTCCGCCAGGGACCGGGGCAGGGGCTCACCGCCGCAGAGGACGGCCCGCAGGGTCGCCGGCGCTTCGTCGGCGCGGGTCTCGGTGAGGACGAGCGAGAGGTGCGGGGGCACGAACTGCACGAGGGTGACGCCCGCGTCGCGCATCCGGGCCAGCAGCCCTGCGGGGTCGTGGTTGACGGCCTGCGGCACGGGGCAGGTGGCACCGCCGTGCAGGAGGGGCAGCCAGGTCTCCCAGACCGAGGCGTCGAAGCTCGGCGAGGTGCGGGCGAGGATCCGGTCGTCGTCGGTGAGGCCGAGGTGGTCCGCCATCCAGGCCATGTGGTTCGTCAGGGAGGCATGGGTGACGACGACGCCCTTGGGCCGTCCGGTGGAGCCCGAGGTGTAGATGACGTAGGCCGCGTCGAGGGGGTCCGGCGCCGCGTCGGCGGGCGGGGTGCCTCCGGTGGACCAGGCTGCCCGGTCGTCGAGCGGGAGGCACGGGACGGACGGCGCGAGCCGCGCGGCACGGGCGGCGCCATGGGTGAGGAGCAGCGCGGGGCGTGCGTCGTCGAGCATGTACGCGATGCGCGACTCGGGGTACTCCAGGTCGACGGGAAGCCAGGCGGCTCCCGCCTTGGCCACCGCCAGCATCGCCACGGCCTGGTCCGCGGTGCCTTCCAGGGCGAGGGCGACGAGGTCGCCCCTGCCTATGCCCCTGCCGTGCAGGTGGTGCGCCAGGTCGTCGGAGAGCGCGTCGAGTCCGGCGAAGGTGAGACCGTCCGCGCCGTCCCGCACGGCCGTCGCCCCCGGGGTCCGGGCGCACTGCGCGCGGAACGCCTCGGGAGCGGTGCGTGCCGTCAGAGGCCGGACCGGGCCGTGTGCGGCGCGGTCGAAGCTCCGCCGCTCGGCCGCGTCCAGGACGTCGGCGGCGTGGACCCGTTGGCCGGGGTCGGCGGCGAGCGAGCCGAGCAGACGGGTGAGCCGGGCCGCCAGAGCCTGGGCGGTGGCGGGCTCGAAGAGGTCGGTGGAGAACTCCAGGACGGCGTCGAGGCCGGCCGGCCCGCCCGTCGCGTCGCGCCTCTCGGTGAAGGTGAACGTCAGGTCGAACTTGCTGATCCCGGTGTGCACGTGTTGTTCCGTCACCGTGAGACCGGGCAGGTCGACGGTGGCGTCCGCCTGGTTCTGGAGGACGAGCATCGTCTGGAAGAGCGGGTGGTGGTCCTGGGCGCGGACCGGGCCGAGGGCGTCCACGAGCCGCTCGAACGGAACGTCCTGGTGGGCGTAGGCGGCCAGGTCGAACTCCCGGACGCGGTCGACGACCTCGCCGAAGGTGGGGTCCCCGGTCAGGTCGGTGCGCAGGACGAGGGTGTTGACGAAGAACCCGACCAGGTCGTCGAGTGCCTCGTCGGTGCGCCCCGCGACGGCGGTGCCGAGCGGGATGTCGTCACCGGCGCCGTGGCGGGAGAGGAGCACCGCGAGCGCCGCCTGGAGCACCATGAAGAGGCTGCACCCGCGGGCGCGGGTGAGGTCCGTCAGGGCCCGGTGGGTCTCCGCGTCGACGGGGAAGCCGAACGCGTCCCCGCGGTACGCCGTGACGGCGGGGCGGGGCCGGTCGTAGGGCAGGGCGAGCAGGCCGGGGGCGCCGGCCAGCGCGGTGCGCCAGAAGTCCAGCTGGCGGGCGGCCTGACTGGACGGGTCGTCCTCCGTGCCGAGCAGAGCACGCTGCCACAGGGTGTAGTCGGCGTACTGGACTCCGAGTTCCGTCCAGGAGGGCTCCACGCCCTCGGCGCGCGCCCGGTAGGCCTCACCGAGGTCGCGGGCGAGCGGGGCGAGCGACCAGCCGTCGCCCGCGATGTGGTGCACGACCAGCACCAGGACGTGGCTCTCCGTACCGGTGCGCACCAGTCGCGCCCGCACGGGGAGTTCCGCGCTCACGTCGAAGGGGTGCGCCACCTCGGCGGCCAGGACCTCGTCAAGGCGGTCCGGTTCAGTGTCGTACGGGGTCAGGTCGAGGTCGGCGTCCTCGGCGCCGAGGACGAGCTGGCGTGCCACGCCGTCGGTGTCGGGGAAGACCGTGCGCAGGCTCTCGTGGCGGTCGACGACGTCCGCGAGGGCGCTTTCCAGGGCTTCCACGTCGAGCCGTCCGTCGAGGCGGAGCAGGAGGGGCACGTTGTAGGTGGCGCTGGGCCCTTCGAGCCGGCCGAGGAACCACAGACGCTGCTGTGCGGAGGACAGCGGCAGCGGCTCGGGACGGACCGGGGCCCGCTCCAGAGGTCTCCTGGCCTCTTCGGCGCCCTCCAGCGCGGCGGCGAGCGCGGCCGGGGTGGGGTGCTCGAAGACCTCCCTGACCTGGACCTCCACGGCGAGCGCGGTGCGGATCCGGGCGGCGAGCCGGGTGGCGAGCAGGGAGTGGCCGCCCAGCGCGAAGAAGTCGTCGTCGACTCCGGCGCCGTGCAGGCCGAGCACGTCGGCGAAGACCGCGCAGAGCACCTCCTCGCGGGCGGTACGCGCGGCACGCCCCCGGTCCGGAGCGTGATGGCCGGGTTCGGGCAGGGCGCGGCGGTCCACCTTGCCGTTGACCGTCAGCGGCAGCGCGTCGAGCGTGACGAAGGCGGAGGGCACCATGTAGGCGGGCAGGGAGCGCCCGACCGCCCGGGCGAGCTCTCCGGGGTCGGGGCGCGCCCCGGGGCCGGGGACCACATACGCGACGAGCCGCCGGTCGCCGGGGGTGTCCTCGCGGACGACGACGAAGGAGTCGGCGACGCCGTCGAGGCAGGCCAGCACGGACTCGATCTCTCCCGGTTCGATGCGGTAGCCGCGCAGCTTCACCTGGCCGTCGGCGCGGGAGACGTAGGCGATCTGCCCATCGCCGGTCCACCGCACGAGGTCGCCGGTGCGGTACATGCGCCCGCCCGCCGGGTCGAACGGGTCGGCCACGAAGCGTGTGGCGGTCAGCCCCGGAAGTCCCGTGTATCCGCGTGCCACACCGCGTCCGGCGAGGTACAGCTCCCCCACGACGCCCGGCGGGACCGGGCCCAGTGAGCCGTCGAGGACGTACAGGCGCATGCCGTCCAGGGCGCGCCCGATGGGCGGCGGGCCCGGGGGCAGGCCGGGCGTCACGTCGTAACGGGTGGCGAAGGTGGTCGTCTCGGTGGGGCCGTAGACGTGGAGGACGCGTACGCCGGATGCGGTCCCGGCCACCCGCTGCATGGCGTCCGGCGAGGCCAGTTCCCCTCCGGCGCAGACGAGGCGGAGGCCGGCGAAGGCGCCCGGATCGGTCTCCGCGACCACGTTGAAGAGGGCCGTGGTCATGAAGACGGCGGTCACCCCGTGCTCGTGGACCGCGTCGCCGAGGGTGCGGGCCTCCAGGACTCCGTCCGGCGCGACGACGATCCGGCCGCCGCGCAGCAGCGGGGCCCAGATCTCGAAGGTGGAGGCGTCGAAGACGTACGCCGAGTGCATCAGGACCGCGTCGGCGGCCCCGTCGTCCCAGGCGGAGTCCGCCGCGAGTGCCACGACGTCGGCGTGCGTGACGCCGACTCCCTTGGGCAGACCGGTGGAGCCGGACGTGGACATCACGTAGGCGAGGGCCCCGGGGCCGGGTACGGCGGCGGGCGCACCGGGCCGCTGGGGTGCTCCCCGCAGGATCCGGCCGGTCCGGTCGACCGCCACGACCGGTATCCGTGCGGCGGCCCCGGCCACCCAGGGGGAGGCGAGGGCGTCCTCGTCGACGACGAGGACCCGTACGGACGCCGCCCCGGCGACCTGTTCGAGCCGTTCCTCGGGCCAGCGGGCGTCCAGCGGGACGTAGGCGCCGGCCGCGCGTACCACCCCGAGGGACACCGGCACCACGGCCGGCGACCGGCCGAGCAGCACGCCGACCCCTGCTTCGGGGCCGACGCCGAGGCCGGCCAGGGCTCCGGCCAGCTCGGCGGACAGACGGTCGAGTCCGGCGTAGGTGAGGGTGGTGCCGGCGCCGGTGACTGCCACGGCCCCGGGGGCGCGGAGTGCTTGCGCCGCGAAGAGCGCGGGCAGGGTGGCGGACGCCGAATCCGCGGACAGGTTCCGTCCGGTGCCCCAGTGGCGGACGCGGGTCCGCTCGTCCCGCGTCATCAGGCCGTAGCCCGTGAGCGGCAGGCCGGGGTCGTCGGCGACCTGCTCCAGGAGGCGGACGAGGCGGGCGGCCAGGGTCTCGACGGTGGTGCGGTCGAAGAGGGCGGTGGCGTACTCGATCCCGGCGTCGAGCCCGCCCCCGGCGCGCTCCTCGGTGAAGGCGAAGGTCAGGTCGAACTTGCTGAGGCCGTTGTGGACGAGCCGGTCCTCGACGGTCAGGCCCGGCAGGTCGGCGCGGGCCGTCTCCTGGTTCTGCAGGACCAGCATGGTCTGGAACAGCGGGTGGTGGTTGCGGGCCCGGACGGGGTTGAGGCTCTCGACGAGGCGCTCGAAGGGCACATCCTGGTTCCCGTAGGCCGAGAGGTCGAACTCCCGTACGCGTACGAGGAGTTCGCGGAACGACGGATTGCCGGAGAGGTCCGTGCGCAGGACGAGGGTGTTGACGAAGAACCCGACCAGGTCCTCCAGGGCCTCGTCCGAGCGGCCGGCGACCGGGGAGCCGAGCGGGATGTCGTCACCCGCGCCGTGGCGGTGCAGGAGGGTGGCCACGGCCGCCTGGAGCACCATGAAGAGGCTGCTTCCCGACTCCCGCGCCAGGTCCCGCAGTCGGGAGTGCAGGGGCGGAGGCACCTCGAAGGTGTGGACGGCGCCTCTCGGGTCGGTCGTGACCGGGCGTGGCCGGTCCAGCGGCAGGTCGATCAGGCCGGGCAGCCCCTCGAGGGCCGTGTGCCAGTGGTCGAGCTGCTGCCTCAGCGCGCTCTCCGGCTCGGCGCCGTCTCCCAGGGCCGTGTGCTGCCACAGGGTGTAGTCGGCGTACTGGACGCCGAGTTCCGTCCAGGAGGGCTCCACGCCCTCGGTGCGCGCCCGGTAGGCCTCACCCAGGTCGCGGGCGAGCGGGGCGAGCGACCAGCCGTCGCCCGCGATGTGGTGCAGGACCAGCACCAGGACGTGGTGGCCGGGTGCGGAGCGCAGCAGCGACGCGCGGAGCGGCGGATCGGTGACGACGTCGAACGGCTCGCACACGGCAGCCAAAACACTCGCCTCCAGATCGGCGGGGGCCGTGGTCACGAGGGGAAGCGCGGGCGTGGCGGCGTCGGCGGGGAGGACCGACTGGTAGGGCACACCGTCCTGTTCGGGGAAGAGGGTGCGGAGCGCCTCGTGCCGTTCGACGACGTCGCGCAGGGCCGCCCGGAGGGCGTCGACGTCCGGAGAGCCCTCCAGTTCGAGGACGAGCGGGATGTTGTAGGCGGAACTCGGGCCCTCCAGCCGGTTGAGGAACCACAGACGCTGCTGCGCGAAGGACAGCGGCATCCGTTCGGGGCGCCGTACCGCGGGCACCACCGGCGGGCGCGCGCCGCGCCGGGTGTCGAGGACGCGGGCCAGCCCCGCCGCGGTCGGGTGCTCGAAGAGGGTGCGTACGCCGGTCTCCGCGCCCAGGACGGCACGCACGCGGCTGACGACACGCATGGCGAGGAGCGAGTGCCCGCCCAGGTCGAAGAAGCTGTCGTGCGGGCCGACGTGGGGGCGGTCCAGGACGTCGGCGAAGATGCCGGCGAGCAGGTCCTCCTGGAGCGTGCCGCCGCCCCGCCCGGCGGGGGTGCCGGTCTCCCGGGCGGGTTCCGGCAGCGCGCGCCGGTCGACCTTGCCGTTGGGCAGGAGGGGGAGGTCGTCCAGGACGACGACGGCGCCGGGCACCATGTAGTGCGGCAGCGTCCTCGCGAGCTCGTCGCGCAGGGCGGCGGCGCGGGGAGCCGGCTCACCGGCGACGGCGTAGCAGACGAGGCGGGGCCGGCCGGGTGTGTCCTCGCGGATCATGGCGCACGCGGCCGTGACACCGGGGCTCGCCAGAAGGGCGGCCTCGACCTCGCCCAGCTCGATGCGGAAGCCGCGGAGTTTGACCTGGTCGTCGGCGCGCGCCACGTAGTCGAGCAGACCCTCCCGGTCCGTTCGCACGAGGTCTCCCGTCCGGTACATGCGGGCGCCGGTGGCGTCGAACGGGTCGGCGACGAACCGTGCCGCGGTGAGCCCCCGGCGCTCCAGGTAGCCGCGGGCGAGGTGGGGTCCCGACAGGTACAGCTCGCCGGTGACTCCGGGCGGCACGGGACGCAGCCTCCCGTCGAGCACGTAGGCACGCATGGTGTCGACGGGGCGGCCGATCGGGACGGTCTCGGACGGCGTCCCGGCGTCCCCGCGACCGGCCCGGTGGGCGGTCGCGTCGATGGTCGCCTCGGTCGGCCCGTAGAGGTTGTGGACCTCGGTCCGCCACCGCCCGGCGACGTCGTCGGCGAGGGCGCGTGGCAGCGGTTCACCGCCGCACAGGACGGCGCGCAGCGCGGGCGGCGGAGCGGTCCCCGCCGCCTCGGCGAGGACGAGGGCCAGGTGCGAGGGGACGAACTGGGCGATCGTCACCTCGTACCGGTTCATCCAGGAGACGAGGGTCCTGGGCTCCTGGTTGGCGTCGGCCGGGAGCACACAGACCTCGGCGCCGTTCATCAGGGGCAGCCACAGCTCCCACACGGAGGCGTCGAAGCTGGCGGAGGTACGGGCGAGGACCCGGTCCTCCGGGGTGATGCGGAGGTACCGCGCCATCCAGGCCATGTGACCGGCCAGGGCGGCGTGCGGCACCACCACGCCCTTGGGCCGGCCGGTGGAGCCGGACGTGTGGATGACGTACGCGGGATCCGCCGGGTGGGGTGTGCCCGGTGCGGGCACGGTACGGCCCGTGGACCGGGTGGCCTGGTCGTCGAGGGCGAGCCACGGTATGCCGAGAGGGGGCAGGTCCCGGTGGACGTCCGTGGTGGTGAGCAGCAGGACGGGCCGGGCGTCCTCGATCATGTGCAGGATGCGGGCGGGCGGGTACTGCGGGTCGACCGGGAGGTAGGCGGCGCCCGCCCGCAGGACCGCCAGCATGGCGACGGCGGTGTCCACGGACGGCGGCACGGCGAGGGCGACCCGCTGTTCCCGGTCCGCTCCCCGCTCGCGCAGGAGCTGGGCGAGGGCGTCGGCGCGGGCGTCGAGCTCGGCGTAGGTGAGGCTCGTGCGCGCGTCCCGTACGGCGACCGCGTGCGGCGTGCGCGACGCCCAGTCACGGACCGCCTCGGGGGCGGTCGGGGCGGGGAGTTCCCGCTCCGCGCCACGCCCCTGTCCGAGGAGCAGGCCGCGCTCGCCCGGCGTGAGCGGGTCGAGGTCGTCGATGGGGCGGTCGGGGTCGGTCACGGCCTGGGTGAGGATGTGGGCGAAGCGGTCGCACAGGGCGCGGGCGGTTGCGGCGTCGAAGAGGTCGGTGGCGTATTCCAGGTATCCGCCGAGGCCCGCGGGACCGTTCCTCGCGGGACCGGCATGCCCTGTCGCCGTGTTCCCCGCCCGCTCGGCGGGATCGCCGGGGCCGGTGACCTCGGTCAGCGAGAACGTCAGGTCGAATTTGCTGACGCCGGTGTGCCGGGACCGGTCGTGGACGGTGATGCCGGGCAGGTCGAGCCCGGCCCGTTCCTGACTCTGGAGGACCAGCATGGTCTGGAAGAGCGGGTGGTGGTCGGACGACCGCTCGGGGTTGAGCGCTTCCACGACCCGTTCGAACGGCAGGTCGCCGTGGCTGAGGGCGGCGATGCCGGACTCCTTCACCCGGCCGAGCAGCTCGCGGAAGGCCGGATCGCCCGACAGGTCCGTACGCAGGACGACGGTGTTGACGAAGAACCCGACCAGATCCTCCAGGGCGTCGTCGGTGCGTCCGGCCACCGCCGTTCCCAGCGGGATGTCACTGCCCGCGCCGTGCGCCCGCAGCGTCACGGCGAGGGCCGCCTGGAGCACCATGAACGGGGTGCAGCCTTCCGCTCGTGCCAGCCGGATGAGCGCGGTGTGTGCGGGCGCGGGCAGTTCGAAGGGGACGGTGTCCCCCCGGTGGCTGGGCACGGACGGCCGCGGCCGGTCGAGGGGCAGATCGAGCAGGCCGGGAGCTCCTCGGAGCGCCTCCCGCCAGAAGGTGAGCTGGCGTGCGGCCAGGGTGTCCGGGTCGCTGTCGTCGCCGAGCAGCCGGCGCTGCCACAGGGCGTAGTCGGCGTACTGGACGGGCAGCGGGGGCCAGTCCGGCCTGGTCCTGCCCTCGCACCTGGCCCGGTAGGCCGCTCCGAGGTCGCGGCTGAGCGGGGCGAGGGACCAGCCGTCGGCGACGACGTGGTGGAGGACGAGCACGAGGACGTGGCGGGTGTCTCCCAGGCGGAGCAGCCGGGCACGGACCGCCGTGTCACCGCTGAGGTCGAAGGGTGTGGCGGCGAGGCGGCGCACAGTCGCCCCGGCCCACGTGGCGGGGTCCTGCCCGGAGGGGGCCGACTCGACGGTCAGAGGGACGAGTGCCGCCGCGCCGTCGGCGCCCAGGACCACCTGACGGGGCACACCGTCGTGTTCGGCGAAGACGGTGCGCAGGCTCTCGTGCCGGGCGACGACATCCGCCAGGGCGTCGCGCAGGGCTCCCTCGTCCAGGGGGCCGTCGAGTTCGAGGACGAACGGGACGGTGTAGGTGTCGCCCGATCCTTCGGCCTGGTTGAGGAACCAGAGACGCTGCTGCGCGAAGGACAGCGGCACCGCTTCGGGCCTCGGCTGCGGGGTCAGTGCGGGCCGGGCCGGGGCGGCGGTGTCGAGGACGGCCGCGAGGGAGGCGACCGTCGGATAGTCGAAGAGGGTGCGCAGGGTGAGTTCGGCACCCAGGACCGTCCGCAGGCGCCCGGTGAGACGGGTGGCGAGCAGGGAGTGGCCTCCCAGGGAGAAGAAGCTGTCGTCGACGCCGACGGCCTCCACGCCCAGGACGTCGGCGAAGAGCCCGGCCAGGACCTCCTCGTAGGCGGTACGCGGGGCGCGGCCCGCGGTGACCGAGGCGCGGGGCGCGGGGAGGGCGCGGCGGTCGACCTTCCCGTTGGTGTTGAGGGGCAGCGCGTCGAGCGGGACGAACACGGAAGGCACCATGTACGCGGGAAGGGCGTTCCCGACGCGGCGTGCCAGAGCGGCGCCGTCCGGCCGGGTTCCGGGGGCCGGCACCACGTAGGCGACGAGCCTCCGGTCACCGGGTACGTCCTCGCGGACGAGTACGCAGGAGGCGCGCACGGCCTCGTCGGTGAGCAGGATGTTCTCGATCTCGGCGGGCTCGATGCGGAAGCCGCGGAGCTTGACCTGCCCGTCCGCACGTCCGACGTACTCGATGTCACCGCCCGCGGTCCAGCGCACCAGGTCGCCGGTGCGGTACATGCGGGCACCGGACACGTCGTACGGGTCGGCGACGAACCGTGCGGCTGTCGAGGCGGCGCGGCCCGCGTAGCCGCGGGTGACTCCGTGGCCGGCGACGTACAACTCCCCCACGACGCCGGGCGGCACAAGGGCGAGGGCGCCGTCGAGCACGTACAGCCGCATTCCGTCCAGGGCCCGGCCGATGGGCGGCACGCCCGTCGCGCCGGCCGCCACCGGATGGCGGGTGGCGAAGGTCGTGGTCTCCGTGGGGCCGTACACGTGCAGGACCCGGGTGGCCGGCGAGGCGGCGGCCACCCGCTGCATCAGGGTGGTCGAGGCCGCCTCGCCCCCGGCGGCGACCAGGCGGAGCCCGGAGAAGGCCGACGGGTCCGTCTCGGCCACCATGTTGAACAGGGCCGTCGTGAGGAACAGGGCGGTCACCCCGTGACCGCCGGTCATCTCCCTGACGGTCCGCGCCTCCAGGACTCCTCCCGGTGCGACGACCACACGCCCGCCGTTGAGCAGGGGCGCCCAGATCTCGAAGGTCGACGCGTCGAAGACGTGGGCCGAGTGCAGCAGGACGGCGTCGGCCACTCCGTTCGCCCAGGTGGTGTCGGCCGCCAGCGCGAGGACGTCGGCATGGGTGACGCCGACTCCCTTGGGCAGGCCGGTGGAACCGGAGGTGAACATGACGTAGGCCAGCTGGTCGGCGAGGAC
The DNA here is from genome assembly GCF_044765765.1 of Streptomyces sp. NPDC102402. NCBI lineage: Bacteria > Bacillati > Actinomycetota > Actinomycetes > Kitasatosporales > Streptomycetaceae > Streptomyces > Streptomyces sp. NPDC102402. The sequence continues at coordinate 166,308 of NZ_JBIWKR010000006.1, read as the reverse complement.
CACGCGTGGTGGCCGTCCGGGGCGAGGCGGAGCACCGCGCACGATCCCGCCGAGGGCGTCGACGACGATCACCGGCACGGCGGAGGCCGTCTCGGCCACCCAGGGCTGTGCGGCGGCGGCCTCGTCGACCACCAGAGCGCGGACACGCGCGACTTCCGCGACACGGGCGAGCCGCTCGTGCGGCCAGGCGGCGTCCATCGGGACGTACGCGGCGCCCGCCCCGACCGGACCGAGTGTGGCCGGCACGACGGCTGCCGAGCGGCCCACGAGGACGCCGACGCCGTCCTCGGCTCGGACGCCCCAGCCGGTCAGCGCGCGTGACAGGTCGTCCGCCGCCCGGGCCAGCTCCCGGTAGGTGAGCGTGACGGCGCCGTCCACGACCGCCGGGGCCTCAGGTGTCCGGTGCGCCCACGCGCCGATGGCCTCGGGCAGGCTCGATGCCACGGCCCCGGCCGGGAGTGCGGCGCCGCGCCCCCGCCCGAGCAGCGCCCCGGCCTCTCCGGCGTCGAGGAACGGCAGGTCGCGGAGGGGCAGGTCGGCAGCTGCCGCGGACAGGGCCGACAGGAAGGAGACGAGGGCCCGCTGGTGCAGTCCGACGTCCTCGGGGCGGTACAGCTGCGCGTTGGTGTCGAAGCCGATCAGCGGCCCACTGCCCTCGGACCGTTCGGAGATGAAGAAGGAGACGTCGTCGACCGGGCCGATGGACAGCACCCGGGACGTGGCGGGGCTGCCGTCGAAGTCGAGGTCGTAGTCGTAGCCCATGATGTTGACGACGACGTCGGTGAGGCGCGCCGCGTCGTCGGCCATGTTCAGTTCCCGGGCGAGCTGTTCGCGGGAGAAGCGGCGGTGGCGCAGAGCGCCGCGCATCTCGTCGGCGACGGAGCGCACGAGGGCGCCGACCGTGGTGTCCGGGGTGATGGTCAGCCGGAGCGGCAGGATGTTGGCGGTCATCCCGACGACGTGCCGCAGACCCCCGTGACGGCCGTTGGAGGCGAGTCCCACGCTGACGTCCTGTGTCCCGGTGGCCCGGCCCACGTAGGCGGCCACCGCGCTCACGAGGACGGCGGTCCAGCTGGTGCGGCCGGCGGACGCGAGGCGTCGCAGGCCGTCCAGGACGGCGACGGGCAGGGTCTCTCCGGCGTGGAGCCGGTTGTCCGCTGCACCGTGCTCGTCCGGTGCGGGGGTGTCGGTCCGCCTGGGGACGAGCGACGAACCGCCGCGTGCGTCCGCGCCGCTCCGGGCACCCGCCGGTCCCCCGGTTGCCAGGTCCGCGAACTTCTCCGTCCAGTAGGCACGGTCGGCCTCGTGGCGGGCCGAGCCGCGGTACGCCGCCTCGTCGGCTATGAGGTCGCTCAGGGGGGCTGCGGGCAGCTCGGCCGCCGCGAGGTCCTCGCCGCGCACCGCCCGTGCGTAGAGGTCGGCGACGGTGCGGGCGAAGACGGCGCCGCCGAGGCCGTCGACGGCGATGTGGTGGTAGCGGAGGTACCAGTAGCGCCGGCGGGGGTCGAGTCGCAGGAGCGCGAAGTGGTGGTGCGGGGCCTCGAGTCTGTCGACGGTCGCCATGTCGTCAGCGATGTAGCGCTCGGCCGCGGCGGCAGGGTCGTCGGAGCCGGACACGTCGACCAGCCGGAGCCGGTCCTCCTGGCGGGCACCGGAGCGGCGGACGACACGCTGGCGAACCGATTCCCCTGCGGTGACGAACTCGACGTTGAGACTGTCGCACAGCGTGACGGCCCGGCCGAGCGCGGCGGCGAACAATCCCTCGTCGAGGTCTCCGTGAATCTCGAAGCATTCACCGATGTTGTATTTCGGACTGTCCGGATCGACCAACTGCCCGTACCAGACACCTTGCTGGGCCGCGGTGAGCCCGAGGAACTCTTGGGGATCCTCATTCGACGAGGGAGAGCGGTTTTCCTGCATGCCGGCGACACCTTTGGGGAGAGTTTTCGGGGACGACGAACCAGGCGGGTCGAAAACCGGCCACGCCTATGCACCGGCCGTCGGGTGCGGTCGGCCGACGCGGAGACAAGAGCTGTCCCACCGATCCCCCTCAGCGCCCTCGGGGGCTCGCACCGGATATCGGTAACCCGGATGGAGACATGCGTGGTTCCACAAGTCCAGGACAGGCCGGCGGGAGACCTGCCGAGGTTGGATGAATGGCGTATGAACAATGCGCATGACGGGGTATCAGCACGGAAGATCAAGGGCCAATCATTGACACCATGCGATCAATTTCGATCAAAGTAAGAGCTAAGTTGATGAAATTTGATCACCGGGAATCACTCGCCCGAGGCAGCGCCCCGCCACCCCGGACCTGCGACTATCGGGCGTCAGCCCTCCATGGACCTGACCAGACTGGCCGGCCGCATGTCGCTCCAGGCCCGCTCGATCAGATCCAGACAGTCCTGACGTGACCCTTCCGGACCGTCGGCCCGCCAGCCACCCGGAATGTCGAGATGCGCGGGCCACAGCGAGTACTGGCCCTCTTCGTTCACCAGCGGCACGAACCGCCCCGACTCGTCATCGAAAGGGTTTGTCATGGTGTCCCCCACCTGTTCTCACCGTCTTGACGGATTGCTCGTCGCCCGTTTCCGGACACTGCCTGACCGACCATTTCAAGCGGTCGCCGCACCATCATTCCTCGCCCCCGGACACGTTCCGGGCCACATGGGCCAATGGCACCGTACCGACGGTAAACCGAGGCTGGATACGCGGCTTCCCCGACCCCGCCCGTTCACGCCAGTCACCCTAGAGGAACAGGGAGAACCGAGAGGTTAATTCAGCCTGTTACCCACAAGTACACAATGGGGCGACGGAAGCAGATTGCACCGTGGACATATGCCAACCGGCTTGCTGCGAAAACTTCAAGTCACCCCCATGTCCTTATTGCGTCATTATCTCTTGCTATGACCCACGCAATTCCGGATAGCCCCTCGTGTGCGCCCACTCACTCCCCGTATGCACCCTGAATGCGCGCCGCGCCCCCGTGCGCCGGGCATGCGCCCCGCGCATCTCGCCATCCGGGCCAGGGCCTTCGAGAGATCTCACGTCCGGGTTCGCCAGGCCGACCCGCGAGGGCGAGGACCGCCGATCGCCGCCGCCGGTACGGCGGAGGCGGCGGCGACCCGGGCGCAGCCGTACCGGCAGCACGGTGGACAGCGGCGGCGTAGCCGTACTGGTGGTGGACAGCGACGGCGCGGTCGCGCGGGCCGGCCACGACACACGGATACGCTCGGTGTCGGTCTCCCGGGAGCGGGGCCGTCCACAGGTGGCGGACATCGCGACGGGTCGGGCCAGGCACTCCGACCGAATATCCCTGCCGGTTCGACGACCGTTTCCAGCGGGGCTGTACCGGAGGAGTCACCCGGCCGCCACGGGCATGTCGTGCACGGGGGAGGACCGGCTCGCAGGCACGGACTCCCCCGTGCCCGCATCCGGTCCCACCGTCCGCCGGCAGCGGTCGCCGAGGAGCCCCGCGGGCTTCAGCGCACCCCCTCAGCCACTTCCGTTCAGCCTTGAGCGAGTGGAATCAGCCGCGCACCGCAGTTCCGGGTCCTGAAAGTGGGGGCATTGATCCGGCCACCGATCCGTTGAACTCCGGCCACCCTTCTGATGGGCTTGCGCTCACCCACACGGCGAACCATTGTGCGAATTTCTCGAGTGGCGCTCACACGGCATATGCAGGGGCCACACAGGTGTGGCGGATCTCAAATGCTGAGAACCGGCTGTGTGGTATAAGCCCAGGCCACATGGGTCATCCGTATGATTCGACTCGTCAGGCATCCACTTTCAGACTCTTCACGAGGGGTTAACTCCATAAGCACTCAGGCCTGTTAGCGTCCCGATGGACGGAGTGAAGTCCAGAAGGAGGTGCAGAGTGCGAACAGCGGCGGTCCGGTTGCTTCTCGCTCTCCTGATGTGCTTCCTTCTGGCCCCGAACTCCGGCGCTTCATCTCCGGATCCCCATGTGTCCGCGGCGGGAGTGCGAACGGACCGGGCCCCTGACGCGAGCACGGCGCGCGACGAGTACGGCACATGCGGCACTTCCGACCGCGGAGGTGAGCCGAACGGTGTTCTGCGCCATCGCGACCGGCATCGCTCCGCGACCGCACCCGCCACCGATCCGCCGCCTCGCTCCGCGCCGGCGGGTGCCGCCGACGGGATGCTCGCCCCGGCGGCCGTCGCGGCGATGGTCAACGCCCCTCACACGTCCAGATCCTCGGCCGCCCACTCCTCCTCCGTGCTTCAGGTGTTCCGCTGCTGAGCTGACCGAGACGCTCGGAGACCTGCCCCCCGCCCGCGGTCCTTCGTGACGTGGCGGCCTGGGGCCGTCTCAGCGCGCCTTCGACGCCCTCAGTTCTCATTACGCGTACCGACGCGCCGCCCTCCGGCGCGCCAGGAGGAACCACTGGCATGAAATCTCTCGTCGATCCCCCCACGGCAGAAGACCCAGTCATCAGCGACAACGACGCCTGGGCACCCCCGCCCGGCGACGTGCGCTCGGCTCCCTTCCGCACGGGATGAGGGCCGCCATGGACCGTGTCGCCAAGTTCCCTCACCTGCGGCAGGACTTCGCCGCCTCCCTCGTCGTCTTCCTCGTCGCCCTGCCTCTGTGCGTGGGCGTGGCCGTCGCCTCCGGGGTCCCGGCCGAACTGGGTCTGATCACCGGCATCGTGGGCGGTCTCGTCACCGGCCTCATGCGCGGCAGCAGCCTCCAGGTGTCGGGGCCGGCCGCCGGTCTGACCGTGCTCGTGTTCGAGGCCGTCCAGACGTTCGGACTGCCCGCGCTCGGCGTGATCGTCCTTACCGCGGGGCTGCTTCAGCTGGCCATGGGCGCACTGCGGCTGGGCCGCTGGTTCCGGGCCATCTCCGTCTCGGTCGTCGAGGGCATGCTCGCGGGCATCGGGCTGGTGCTCATCGCGGGTCAGCTCTACGCGGCCGCCGGCGTCGAGGCGCCGGCCTCCGGCACGGGAAAGATGGCCGGCATTCCAGGGCTGCTGGCCGACGCGGTGTCGACCCCCGCGGCCCTCACATCCCTCGCGGTCGCCGTCTCGACCATCGTCCTGGTGGTGGTGTGGAACCGGATGCCCAAGCGGGTGCGGGCCGTTCCGGGGGCACTCGCCGCGGTCGCCCTGGCCACACTCGTCTCACTGGCTTTCGATCTGCCGGTCGGGACGGTCCAGGTCCAGGGACTGCTGGACGCCGTCCAGTCCCCCGCCCTGTCCGAGTTCGGCGCGCTCGCGAGCCTGAGCCTGCTCGGGACGGTGGCGGCCTTCACCCTCATCGCCTCCGCGGAGAGCCTGTTCAGCGCGGCGGCGGTGGACCGGCTGCACGACGGGCCGCGCACCCGGTACGACAAGGAGCTGATGGCCCAGGGCACGGGCAACACCGTGTGCGGGCTCCTCGGTGCGTTGCCGATGACCGCAGTCATCGTGCGCAGCTCCGCCAACGTACAGGCGGGGGCCCGGACACGGGCCTCACGCGTGCTGCACGGCGTGTGGCTGCTCCTCTTCGCGGCACTGTTCCCGTCCGCCCTGGAGCTCATCCCCCTGCCCGCCCTCGCGGGCATCCTCATCCACGCCGGGTGGAAGCTGATTCCGCTGCGCTCCCTCGTCGCCCTGTGGCGTGAGCACCGCGGCGAGGCCGTGATCCTGGTCGTCACCGCCGTCGCGATCGTCACCGTGAACATGTTCGAGGGCGTGCTGACCGGTCTGGCCCTGTCGGTGGCCAAGGCGGCCTGGGACGCCTCGCACATCAAGCTGGAGGTCGTCGACAGCCGCGGTGACCGCGTCCGGGCCCGGCTGTCGGGCAATGCGACGTTCCTGCGGCTGCCGAAGATACTCGACAGCCTGGAGGCCCTGCCCGATGACCGTCCCATCGACCTGGATCTCTCCGGCCTGCACCACCTGGACCACGCTTGCCGTACGGCGCTGGAGAACTGGGCGGAGCGGCACAGTTCGTCCGGGACCGAACCCGTGCGGCTGACCCGGTCGGACGTGATCACGGCCGCTCCCTGAGCCACGGGCTCCGGGAGCACGGGTACCCCGGAGCACGGAGGACTCGCCGGGCGCCTTCAGCAGGCGTCCCGGCGAGTCCTCCGTCGTCGTCAGCCGTTGGGCAGGATGACCGCGCGGCCGTTGACCTTGCCCGCGTGCAGCCGCTCGTAGGCGAGCGGAGCCTCGTCGATCGAGTACGTCTCGACGTGGACGTCGACGGCGCCGGCCTGGGCGAGCTCGATGACCTCGGCGAGCTCCCCGCGCGAGCCCCAGTACGGCGCGGTGACCGACGTGGAGAAGGGCAGGACGCCGAATCCGACGGGAAGCAGGCCGCCGCCGATGCCGACGATGGTGACGTCGCTGTCGATGGAAGCGACCGCACCGGCCGTCTTCACGGTGGGCTCGGCACCGACGAAGTCGAAGACGACCTTGGCACCGATGCCACCGGTGAGCCGACGGACCTCGGCGGCGGCGTTCTCGTCGGACAGCACGGCCTCGTGGGCGCCGACGGCCTTGGCGAGGGCGAGCTTCTCCTCGGTGACGTCGAGCGCGATGACCCGTACGGCCGTCATGGCGCGCAGCAGCTGGATCGCGACGTGGCCGAGACCTCCGGTGCCGATGACCACGGCGGTGGCGCCGGGCAACAGTTTCGGCAGCGAGCGCTTGATCGCGTGGTACGGGGTGAGGCCCGCGTCCGTCAGCGAGACGGTCTTGACCGGGTCGAGGCCGCCGATCGGCGCCAGGTGACGGGCGTCGTCGACGATCATGTACTCGGCCATCGCACCGGGGTTGCCGAGTCCGGGCGGGTTGATGCCGAGGTCGGCGGCGCGCAGGCAGTAGTTCTCCCGGCCCTCCGCGCAGTTCGCGCAGGTGCCGCAGCCCCAGGGGCCGTAGACGGCGACCGCGTCACCGACCGAGACGCCCGTGGCGCCCTCACCGAGTGCGGCGACGGTGCCGACGCCCTCGTGGCCGAGTGTGAGCGGCAGCTCGTAGGGAAAGCCCTCGGACGGCCAGCTCATCACGGCGATGTCCGAGTGGCAGACGCCGGCGGCGCTGACCTTCAGCAGGATCTGCCCGGGCCCCACCACGGGCTCGGGGATCTCGACGACCTCGGGTGCGGCGCCGATGGTGCGGTACTGGACGGCTTTCATGGTCTCTCCTTCGTTTCTCCGTGCTTCCTTTGTGAACCCCGTGGTGGCGTGGCACCACTCGGAGGATCAGGAGGCGGAGTAGCCGCCGTCCACCAGGTGGTAGCTGCCGTGGATGAAGGAGGCGCGGTCCGAGAGGAGGAAGGCGGCGAGCTCGGCGACCTCCTCCGACGTGCCGAGACGGCCGGCCGGATGGAGGGAGATCAGGTGGTCGCGGGCCGGTCCGTCGGTGTCGCGGAGCAGCGGGGTGTCGATGAAGCCCGGGCCGACCGCGTTGATGCGGATGTTCTGCGCCGCGTACTCGAGTGCGGCGGTCTTGGTGAGGCCGACGACACCGTGCTTGGCGGCGACGTAGGCCGGGGAGTTCGCGAAGCCGTTGGTGCCGAGGATCGACGACATGTTGACGACGGCGCCGCCGCCCGAGGCCAGGATGGCCGGGAGTTCGTAGCGCATCGAGTAGAAGACGCCGCTGAGGTTGGTGGCGACGACCCTGTTCCAGTCCTCGATGCCGTATTCGCCCGTGGTCTGCGCGGGGCCGCCGATGCCGGCGTTGTTCACGGCCAGGTGCAGGGAGCCGAAGGTGTCCACGGCGAACCGCACGCCTGCCTCGACGGATGCCGGGTCCGTGACGTCGAGGGCGACGGCCGCGGCGCGGGCGCCGGTGGCCTCGAGTTCCGCGGCGGCCCCGCGGGCGCTCGCCTCGTTGTGGTCGGCGACGACGACGGTCGCGCCGCTCCCGGCGAGACGCCGGGCCAGGGCGAGGCCGATGCCTGAGGCGCCGCCGGTGACGAGGGCGACCTTGCCGGCGAACTCCGCCTCGTAGGCGGTGGGGAGGTTGGTGCTCATGCTGTGCTTCCTTGAGTGGTGCTGTGGGGCGCCGGCCCGTCCTGCCGGGAATCCAGCAGGTGAGTGGAGAGGGCGTCGAAGGCATGTACGACGAACGTGGGCAGGTCGGCCGGCCGGCCGCCCCGTACCCATGCCGCCTGGGCCGCGAGGAGCGCTCCGGCTCCCGCGGCGACGGCCACGGCGGGACGGAGGTCCTGTCGTGGGTCCACGCCGAGGCGTTCCGCGAGAATCGCCACCGACTCCGTCTGGGCATCCACCCGGATGTGGTGGTAGGCCGCGTACAGAGTGGGTTCCTCCTCGGCCATGACCAGCAGGTCGAAGATGCGGGGCCGACGGTGCCAGGGCTCCGCCTCCTGGTCGTCCAGCCAGTCGAGGACGGCCCGGCGGTAGGCGGTGAGCGGTGGCTCGGCCGGGGGGCGCTCACGGAGCGCTCGGTTGATTCTGTCGCCGTCGCCCCGCACTGTGTCGAGGACGGCGGCCTCCTTGCTCGGGAAGTACCGGCTGAAGGTGCGCCGGTCGACGTCGGCCGCCTGCGCGATCTCCTCGACCGTCACGCTCCGCAGACCACGGTCGAGTACGAGCTCGAACGCACTCCGCGCCAGCGCGTCCCGGGTCATGCGCGCCTTGCGACTGCGCCGGTCCGGGCCACTCCCTGTTTCCTTCATAGTTGCACCGTACACCTTCAAATGTCCCGACGGGACATCTGTCGCGACGGGACATTAGCGGGGTCCGAAGGCGGCGATGCGGCACCACACGATGTCGCGTGATGTCGCGTGATGTCGCACGAGGGCGGGTGGGGACGGCAGCGGACGGGGAGGCCGTCCCGTCCGCTGCGGACGTCGAGCGCGTGCGCGCCGCCCGGCCGCCGCCCTCGCGGGCCCGGACCCGGCGCCCGCCCGGCGGGTCCGCCGGCCGAGGACACGCGGGAGGATGCGGATGGACGGCTTCGCCGCTCTGCGCCGCCGGGCCGATCAGCCACGCACACGCGGGAGCGCTGTGCAGCGCATGTCCCGGGAGACGGAGACGCTTCTCCCCCGGTGCTTCTCTCTGGCGCTTCTCCCCGCCGCTTCTCCCCCGGCAGGGGGAGGCGGGTCGCACGCATGGGGGAGGGCTTTCGCACCGGTGGCTGTCACGGTTGATCCATGACCGACTACACACGGACAGGCCGCCGAACAGGCCCAGCCGGCACTTCGTCTGACGATGCGTCCGGGCGCGGAGGATCAGGTCGCGGCCCCCGCACCCTCCTGGTGCCGCGTCCTGACGTCCTCTTCGCGCAGCGCACCGGCACGCCCCGCGTCACAGGCCTGCCGGGCAGCAGCTCCCAGCCCCGGGGCCAGGCGTTCCACCCGCCCGGCGGGCGAGAAGAGGGCCTCGGGGTACACAGCACCGTGCCCACTGGCCTCCCGCGCGTAGTCGGCGACGACCCGGCTCGAGTCGCCAGCCGTCCGCGGGCGATTGGTGGTCATGCGTCGCGCGGGCAGGAAGGCGCGGAAGCCGGTGGCCGCGTGATGCGCTTCGAGGCCCTCGGCCGTGTCCACCGGCGGCACCGCACCGCTGCGGCGGACGATGCCCGGAAGCGCTGCCGGGAGAACCGCACTCACGACATGGGCGTGCGGCTCGGTGTTCCCGCCCGTCATGAGGCCTTGCTACAACCGGGGGTTCGTCTCCTCCGGCGTCTCCTCCCCGCCCCGGCTCAACGCGCCCGGCCACCAGGCCGTGCGTCCGATGTCCCTGACCAGGGCGGGCACCAGGAGCGAGCGCACGACGAGAGTGTCCAGCAGAACGCCGAAGGCGACGATGAACGCGATCTGGACCAGGAAGGCGAGCGGGATGACCCCCAGGGCCGCGAAGGTGGCCGCCAGGACGACGCCCGCCGAGGTGATCACGCCACCCGTGGTCGTGAGTCCGCGCAGTACGCCCTGCCGGGTCCCATGAATCAGGGACTCCTCGCGGACCCGCGACATCAGGAAGATGTTGTAGTCGACCCCGAGCGCGACCAGGAAGACGAATCCGTACAGGGGTACGGAGGAGTCGGTGCCGGTGAAGCCGAAGACGTGCTCGAAGACCAGCGAGGAGATGCCGAGGGTGGCCAGGAAGTTGAGCGCCACCGTCGCAACGAGGAGCAGCGGCATCAGCAGCGAGCGCAGCAGACCGATCAGGATGACCAGAATGATGACCAGAACCACCGGCACGATGATGTTGCGGTCGTGTTCGGCGGTCTTCTGGGTGTCGTACTGCTGCGCGGTGTAGCCGCCGACGAGCGCGTCGGCTCCGGACACGGCGTGGACGGCCTCGCGGAGCCGCGTGACCGCGGCCTTGGCGGCGTCGCTGTCCGCCGCGTCCACCAGGGTGGCATCGACACGTACGCGGCCGTCCACGACGAGCGGTTCCCCGCCACCGGGGCGTCCGGAGGCCGTCACGACGGAGACGTTCGCGACGCCGGGGACATCCTCCGCGGCGGCGACGACCTGCTTCGTCCGGCCCGCGTCGGCGATCACGACGGCCGGGTTGCCCGATCCGCCGGGGAAGTGCCGCCCCAGGGTCTCCTGCGCTGCGACGGACGGCGCGTCGTTGACGAAGATCTCCTCCAGGGGCACGCCCTTGGAGTTCAGCGTGGGCATGAAGGCCGCGCAGGCCAGCAGCCCGACCAGGGTGACGGCCCACACCTTGCGCGGGGCGCGGTCGACCAGCCCGGCGATCCGCGACCAGATGCCCGTCGTGCCGGACTCGGGCTCCGCGTCGCCCTTCTTGGGGGCGGACGGCCAGTACGCGGCCCTGCCGAGCAGGACCAGGACCGCGGGAAGGAAGGTGAGAGCGCTCAGCACCGAGCAGACGATGCCGATGGCCCCCACGGGCCCCAGTGCGCGGTTGTTGGTCAGGTCGCTGAGCAGGAGGGCGAGCAGTCCCAGCGCCACGGTGGCGGCACTGGCCGTGATCGGCCCGGCGGACTCGCGGAGTGCGGCACGCATCGCGGTCCAGCGGTCGGGCTTCCGCGAGAGTTCCTCGCGGAACCGGGCGGTGAGCAGCAGCGCGTAGTCGGTCGCCGCTCCGATGACGAGGATCGACAGGATGCCCTGGACCTGCCCGTCGACCCGGACGATGTCGTGGTCGGCCAGGACATAGACGATCGCGCAGGACACCCCGAGCGCGAACACCGCGCCGATGATGATGATCAGGGGAAGCAGGACGCTGCGGTAGACCAGGAGCAGGATGACCAGCACGGTCACCAGCGCGACGCCGAGCAGTAGTCCGTCGATGCCGGCGAAGGCGTCCGACAGGTCCGCCTGGGAAGCAGCGGGCCCCGCCAGTCCGACCGTTGTCCCCGGGACGCCTTCCGCGGCGCTCCGGATGTCCGCCAGGGAGTCAGGAAGCGCGTCCCCCAGGTCCGGCCTCAGCTGGACGACCCCTTGCAGTGCCTTCCCGTCCTCGGACGGCAGCGCGGGGCTCACCTTGCCCGTCACGCCGGGGCTGCCTTCGACCGAGGCGAGGGCGGCCGTCGCCGCCTCCCGCTGTTCCGGGCCGAGCTTCCCGCCGTCCTTGTCCGAGGTCCAGACGACGATCGCGGGCACCGTCTCCTGGCGGCTGAACGCCTTCTGGGCTTCGACGACCTTGGTGGACTCGGCGCTCTGCGGCAGGAACGCGGCCTGGTCGTTGGTGGCCACCTCCCCGAGTTTCCCGGCGTACGAGCCGAAGGCACCGCCGACGACCAGCCAGGCGAGGACGAGGAAGACAGGTACAAGGACCAGCCGGCGGACCGGCTTCGATGCGGTGGACATGACACTCCTGGGTCGGCCGCTATCTCTCAATCATGATGTATCTCAATGATTGAGATTACATGGCCCACGAAGCGCTTCCGCACCGGCATGGGCTCGCCGCTCAGCGCCGCGGGACCTCCACGCGGGCGAGTTCACCGTTCATACGGCCCAGGAAGCGGAGGGCGGCCTCCATCTCCTGAGGTCCGGACACGGCGCGCGCGCCGGCCGCCGCCTCGGCCAACGGCATGAAGAACGAGCGCGCGGCCGCCTTGGCCCCCGACTCGTAGTAGAGGTGCACCACTCGGCGGTCGGAGCTCTCCCTCGCGCGCCTGACGTGCCCCGCACGCTCGAGCCGGTCCAGGCACGCGGTGACCGCGCCCGACGTCAGGCCGAGGTGTTCGCGCAGCCGGCCGGGGGTCAGAGGGGCGTCCGCGTCGAGTATCGCGCCGAGCGCCTGCACATCTGTCGCGTGCAGCCCCTGCGCGTGCGCGAAGGCGTGGACAAGACGGTTGATCTCACCGTTCATCCTGCGCAGCTCCACGGCGAGGGCCTGGAGCTCCGACACCCCCGCCACATCCGCGCCAGATCCGTCGCGAGGGTCGTCTGCACTGTCCACCGACCCATAGTAGGGCGCGTACGGCGGCACGCCGACGCCACCCGCACCCCTCCGCCAGGGCCGCTTCCACCGCCCATCCCGCCCTTATACTTCTACAGTTGTGTAGAAATTAGGCTGAACGCGTTCTCCGCGTACGGAAGAAGGAGTGAACGCCACGATGGTGTTCAAGAAGCTGCTCGGCTCACTCGGCGTGGGCGGCCCGACCGTGGACACGGTGCTGCACCCCGGAGGGGGCCGCCCCGGCGGCACACTGAGCGGCGAGGTCCGGCTCAAGGGCGGCACCGCCGACGTCACGATCGAGCACATCACCCTGGAGCTCGTCGCCAGGGTCGAGGCGGAACACGGGGACGGCGAGGCCGAAGGAGCCGTGCCCTTCGAGCGCTTCACCGTCGCCGGTGGTTTCGTGCTGCCCGAGGGCGAGGAGCAGGCCGTCCCCTTCGGTGTGACCCTGCCGTGGGAAACCCCGGTCACCGAGCTCCACGGCCAGGACCTCGGGATCGTACTCGGCGTCCGGACAGAGCTCTCGGTGGCGGGCGCCAGGGACAAGGGCGACCTCGACCGCCTCACCGTGACTCCCCTTCCCGCCCAGGAGGCCGTTCTCGAAGCGCTCGGACAGCTCGGGTTCGGTTTCCGGTCGGCCGACCTGGAGCTCGGACACATCCGCGGCAGCGGTCAGCAGTTGCCGTTCTACCAAGAGATCGAGCTCTCGCCCGCACCTCGCTACGCCGACCGGATCAACGAGATCGAGGTGACCTTCCTGGCCGGCCCGGGTGGGCTGGAGGTCATCCTGGAAGCGGACAAGCGCGGCGGCCGCTTCTCCGGGGGCGACGACGCACTCAGCCGGCTCTCCCTGGGCCACCACGAGGCGGAGGCCCGCGACGTGACCACCGAACTGGACAGCCTGATCCGGTCGATGGCCGACGCACGCGCGTGGCACGGCACCCCCGAGGTCCACGCACACGGCGGCGGGCAGCCGGAGCATCACTCCGCCCCCGGCATGGGCACCGTGGTGGCCGCCGGTGCGGCGGGGGTCGCCGTCGGCGTCGTGGGCGGGATGGTCGCCGCCGAAGTGGTCGACGAGGTGGGCGACTTCTTCGAGGAGGACGAGGGTGACGAGGAGGAAGAGGGTGGCGACGAGGGCTGACAGCCCCACCCCGGGACGCCCTGTCAACACTTTCTACAGTGCTGTAGATTTGGCGCTCCGCTCCCCGTGGCCCCGGACCGTCCGGAGCGCCGGGAGAGCGCCCCGCATCCACCAGGGAGAAGACAGCCATCATGTTCGGAATCAGCGAGATCGCGATCTTCCTCCTCCTCGCCGTCCTGATCTTCGGTGCCAGGAAGCTTCCCGAACTCGCACGCTCGCTGGGCAAGTCGGCCCGGATCCTGAAGAGCGAGGCACGGGCCCTGAAGTCCGACGGAGTCCCCCCTGCGGCGCCGCAGGCCGACGGCACGGACGGTCCGCGCGTCATCCGCGGCACCGCCACGGAGAAGCCCGGGCCTCACTGACTCCCTGCCCGCCCCGCCACCCGGAGGGGTGGGCTTCGGCGTGTCCGGACCCCGCAGGCATGCGGAACGACCCTCTCGGGGACACGGTGGTCGGAGGAGACACGAGCCGGAGCGAGGGGTCATGGAGAGCAAGGACGACAGCGGCGCACTGCGGTGTCTGGTGACGGGCGCGACCGGATACATCGGGGGACGCCTCGTGCCGGAGCTCCTGGAGGCCGGCCACCGGGTGCGCTGCCTGGCGCGGACCCCGGAGAAGCTGCGGGACTACCCGTGGGCGGGCGAGGCCGACGTGGTCAAGGGCGACGTGACCGACGCCGAGTCCCTGAGCGCGGCGATGCGCGACGTCGACGTCGCCTACTACCTCGTCCACGCGCTGACCTCCGGGCCCGGATTCGAGAAGACCGACCGTGAGGCGGCGCGGATCTTCGGAGAGCAGGCGAAGGCGGCCGGCGTGGGGCGCATCGTCTACCTGGGCGGGCTGGCCCCTGATGACGTCCCCGCGGAGGAGCTGTCCCCGCACCTGCGTTCACGCGCCGAGGTCGGCCGCCTCCTGCTCGATTCGGGCGTGCCGACGGCCGTGCTGCGCGCCGCCGTCATCATCGGGTCGGGCTCGGCGTCCTTCGAGATGCTGCGCTATCTCACCGAGCGCCTGCCGGTCATGGTCACGCCGAGCTGGGTGTCGACACGGATCCAGCCGATCGCCGTCCGGGACGTCCTGCGCTACCTGGTGGGCAGTGCGCGCATGCCCGCCGACGTGAACCGCACCTTCGACATCGGAGGGCCGGACGTCATGACGTACCGCGACATGATGCAGAAGTACGCGGCGGTCGCCAACCTGCGACACCGCCTGATCCTGCCGGTACCGATGCTGTCGCCGGGCCTCTCCAGTCACTGGGTCGGCCTGGTCACCCCCGTGCCCGCGACGATCGCCCGGCCGCTCGCGGAGTCCCTGCGCTACGAGGTCGTGTGCCACGAACACGACATCGCCCAGCACGTCCCGGACGAACCCGGGCAGCCCTTTCCCTTCGACACGGCTCTCTCGCTCGCCCTGCAGCGGGTGCGCGAGGCGAGGGTGACGACGCGGTGGTCCTCCGCGTCCGTCCCGGGCATCCCCAGCGATCCGCTTCCCACCGACCCCGACTGGGCGGGCGGGAGCCTGTACACCGATGTGCGCGAGCTCGATGTGGACGCCTCCCCCGAGGCCCTGTGGAGGGTCGTGGAGGGGATCGGCGGTGACAACGGCTGGTACTCGTTCCCTCTCGCATGGGCGGTCAGAGGCTGGCTGGACCGACTCATCGGTGGTGTGGGCCTGCGCCGGGGCAGGCGCGACGCCCAGCGGCTGCGCGTGGGTGACTCCCTGGACTTCTGGCGGGTGGAGGAGATCGAGCCCGGCCGGCTGCTCAGGCTCCGCGCGGAGATGCGGCTACCGGGCCTGGCCTGGCTGGAGATGTACGCGGAGAAGGGCGAGAACGGCCGGTCCCACTACCGTCAGCGGGCCGTCTTCCATCCGGCGGGACTGCTCGGCCACGCGTACTGGTGGAGCGTCTCCCCCTTCCACGCGGTGGTCTTCGGTGGGATGGCGCGCAACATCGCCCAGGCGGCGGTCCGAGGAGCGGCGGGTGTGACGAAATGACCGTGGCCGTCGTCCTGTTCACTTCCGATCTGCGGCTCCACGACCATCCGCCCCTGCACGCCGCCCTCGCGTCGGCCGACGAGGTGGTGCCCCTCTTCGTGCTGGACGACGCCGTCGGGGCCGCCGGGTTCGACGCCCCCAACCGGCGCGCGTTCCTGGCCGACTGCCTGCGGGACCTGGACGCGGGGCTCCGCGAGCGCGGCGGGCGCCTGGTCGTCCGCGAGGGCGAGGTGGCGAAGGAGGTCGGCAGGATCGTCACGGAGACCGGGGCCGGCGCGGTGCACATGGCGGCGGGCGTCAGCTCGTTCGCACAGCGCCGTGAGGAGCGGCTGCGCGAGGCCCTCACGGCCATGGGCTGCCGGCTGAGCGTGCACGACGCGGTGATCACCGCGGTCGCGCCCGGCGCGGTGGTTCCCTCCGGCGCGGGCAGGGACCACTTCGCCGTCTTCACCCCGTATTTCCGCCGCTGGAGCGAGGAAGGGCTCCGCTCGCCGTTCCGGGCGCCTCGCAACGTGCGTGTGCCGGAGGGCCCCGCGTCCGCCGCACTGCCTTCGCGGGACGGCGTGCGGGGACTGTCGCCAGGCCTGGCCGAGGGCGGGGAGGGGCAAGGGCGCAAGCTGTTCAGTGCGTGGCGCCGGCACGGACTCGCTTCGTACGAGGAGCTCCACGACGACCTGGCGGGCGACGCGACCTCGCGGCTCTCGCCACACCTGCACTTCGGCACGCTCTCCCCGGTCGAGGTCGTCCACCGTGCCCGCGACGCGGGCGGACCGGGCGCGGAGGCCTTCGTACGGCAGGTGTGCTGGCGGGACTTCCACCACCAGGTCCTGGCGGCCCGCCCGGCTGCGTCCGGCTCCGACTACCGTCCGCGGCAGGACCGTTGGCGTACGGGGCGTTCGGCGGAGGCGGAGACGGCGGCCTGGCAGGAGGGCCGCACGGGCTATCCGATCGTCGACGCGGCGATGCGCCAGCTGCTCCAGGAGGGCTGGATGCACAACCGGGGGCGGCTGCTGACAGCCAGTTTCCTCACCAAGACGCTGTACGTGGACTGGCGGACCGGAGCGCGGCACTTCCTGGACCTGCTCGTCGACGGGGACGTCGCCAACAACCAGCTCAACTGGCAGTGGGTGGCCGGGACGGGCACCGACAGCCGCCCCAACCGCGTGCTCAACCCGGTGACGCAGGCCAAGCGGTACGACCCGGACGGGGCCTACGTACGCCGTTGGGTGCCCGAGCTCGCGGAGGTCACCGGGGCGGCCGTGCACGAGCCGTGGAAGCTGCCGGAGCGGGAACGCGCCCGCTGCGACTACCCGGAGCCGTCGGTCGGGCTGTCGGAGGGGCTGGCCCGGTTCAAGGAGGCGCGGGGGCTCGACTGAGCCCGGGGCAGGGCCCCGGGCGGATCGGGCCGTTCCGGCTCAGACCTTGCGGTAACGGGCGTTGGCCCAGGAGAAGAGGCCGAAGGCGGCCAGGCCGAGTGCGATGAAGACGAGCAGCCAGGGGCCCGCGGGCGTCTCGGTGAAGGACCGCAGGGTGTCGTCCATGCCCTTGGCTCGGCCCGGTTCGTGCTGGACGGCCGCGGCCACGGCGAACCCGCCTGCCGTCGCGAAGACCGCACCGCGCACGACGCCGCCGAACACGCCCGTGACGTCGACGGCCTGACGGGTCCTCTTCGTCATCTCGGCCATCTTCAGATGCTTGTGGTACTTGCGTGCGGCGGCCCGGAAGGCGATCCAGAGGCCGGCGCAGGCCACGACGACACCCGCGCCCCCGACGATCCACTGACCGCCCGTCCACTCCAGGGCGCGCGCCGTGACGTCGCCGGTCTGCTTGTCGCTGGATCCGCTGCCGCTGCCCTTGTCACCGGCCGCGTAGGACAGCACGGAGTACGACACGAAGGAGTAGAAGAGGAAGCGCGCTGCCGCCATGGCCCGCTTGCCCGGCTTGTCGCCGTCAGGGCCCGCCTGGCCGAAGAAGGCCTCGGACAGCCGCCAGAGGGCCATGCCGGCCAGCGCGAGGCCGAGGGCCCAGAGCAGGATGTTCCCGAAAGGCTTCTCCGCTATCTCCGCGATGGCGCCGCCACGGTCGGCCTGCTTTCCGCCCCCGTCGGAGAAGGCGATGCGCAGGGCGAGCATCCCCACCAGCAGGTAGATCACTCCTCGCGCCACGAACCCGGCGCGGGCCCCGATGTCCATGGCGCGGCTGCGTGCGGCTCTTCGTGCCTGGCCGCGTGCGTTCATCGACAGTGCGTTCGCATTCATGCACTGCCGAGTGCCCCTGAAACGGCGAACAATGCGGAAGAGCTACACGCCGTCGTCAGCCGGCTCGTCCGCGGCCCCTTGCTCCTTGGCCCGCCGTCCGACGACGGCCGCAGCGGCCAGCGCGCTGCCCGCGAACGCGAGGGCGACGACCCACGGCCGGTCGAGGACGTGACAGGTGGCGTGGTCCAGGGAGTAGCGCCCCGCGCCCGTCAGTCCGATCGCGGCGGCCGTGAAACCGAGGAACGCCGGGTATTCGTAGCCGCCGCTCATGGCGAAGAAGCCCGCGGGAGCGTGCACGGCGACGGCACCCGCCATGGTGCCCGCGGCCGCGGCACCC
Organism: Streptomyces sp. NPDC102402; assembly: GCF_044765765.1. Lineage (NCBI taxonomy): Bacteria > Bacillati > Actinomycetota > Actinomycetes > Kitasatosporales > Streptomycetaceae > Streptomyces > Streptomyces sp. NPDC102402. The sequence continues at coordinate 148,213 of NZ_JBIWKR010000006.1, read as the reverse complement.
GCTGCGGGGGTGGCCAGGCCGAGTGCCAGCAGGATGCCGCCGCCCGCCTCCCCGATTCCCGCCGCCAGGGCGCTGTGCTTCGGCGGGTGGAAGCCCATGGCCTCCATCGCCGCGGTGGTCCCCTCGATCCCCCCACCGCCGAACCACCCGGCCAGTTTCTGACTGCCGTGGGCCGCGAGGACTGCCCCGGTTCCGACTCTGAGCGCGAGCAGTCCGAGGTCACGTCGGTTGATGCAGGTCATGAGGTGTCTCCTGTCAGCGAGGAGGAGCAGCGGCGTCGGGCCTTACCGATCCACTCTCGTCCGGTCCGGGCAGCGGGGTCCGATGGTGTTGGGCCATTCGTGTCCCCGCCTTGCGGCGACTGCGACGTACGCCATTGTGCAACTTGTTGCATAAGCAGGGCCGGGTGGTCTACAACTGGCTCGACGACACCTGCGAGGAGACCCGGATGAGCCCGTACCCCACCCTGCTGAGCCCGCTCGACCTCGGATTCACCACGCTCCCGAACCGGGTGCTGATGGGGTCGATGCACATCGGTCTGGAGGAGGTGGAGCGTGGCTTCGAGCGGATGGCCGCGTTCTACGCGGCCCGTGCACGGGGTGGGGTCGGCCTCATGGTCACCGGCGGCATCGCGCCCAGCGAGCGCGCGTGCTCCTTCCCCGGCGGCGCGAAGATGACCACCGAGGCGGAGGCGGAGCAGCACACCGAGGTCACGTCGGCCGTGCACGCGGCGGGCGGCCGGATCGCGATGCAGATCCTGCACTTCGGGCGGTACGCCCACCATCCGGACCTGGTGGCGCCCAGCGCCCTCAAGGCTCCGATCAGCGGGTTCACCCCGCACGCGCTGACGGACGACGAGGTCGAGGAGACCATCGAGGACTTCGTCCGGGCCGCGGAACTCGCACGGCGCGCGGGGTACGACGGAGTCGAGATCATGGGCTCCGAGGGATATCTGATCAACGAGTTCGTCGTCGCGGCGACGAATCGCCGCGAGGACCGCTGGGGCGGCTCGTACGAGAACCGCATCCGCTTCCCCGTGGAGATCGTGCGCCGGGTCCGTGAGCGGGTCGGCCCCGACTTCATCCTGATCTACCGGCTGTCGATGCTGGACCTGGTGCCCGGCGGTTCCACGCTCGAGGAGGTCGTCCACCTCGCCCGAGAGATCGAGACGGCGGGCGCGACCATCATCAACACCGGCATCGGCTGGCACGAGGCCCGCATCCCGACCATCGCGACCTCCGTGCCGCGGGGAGCCTTCACCTGGGTGACGGAGCGGGTGCGGGGCGCGGTCTCCGTGCCGCTGGTGACCAGCAACCGCATCAACACGCCCGAGCTGGCCGAGGAGGTCCTCGCCTCGGGCCGCGCGGACATGGTGTCCATGGCGAGGCCCTTCCTGGCCGACCCCGACTTCGTCGCCAAGGCCGCCGCGGGCCGCGCCGACGCCATCAACACCTGCATCGGCTGCAACCAGGCGTGCCTGGACCACATCTTCAGCCTGCAGATCACCTCCTGCCTGGTCAATCCGCGCGCCTGCCACGAGACCGAACTCGTGCTGTCGCCGACCCGGACCCGCAAGCGCGTCGCGGTGGTGGGCGCCGGGCCCGCCGGGCTCGCCTGCGCGGTCACGGCCTCCGAGCGCGGCCACGCGGTGACGCTGTTCGACTCGGCCGACGAGATCGGCGGCCAGCTCGACGTGGCGAGGCGGGTCCCGGGCAAGGAGGAGTTCAACGAGACCCTGCGCTACTTCCGTACCCGCCTCGCCGAGGAGGGCGTCGAGCTCCTCCTCGGCACCCGGGCCACGGCGGCCGCCCTCGACGGCTTCGACGAGGTCGTCCTGGCGACCGGGGTCGAGCCGCGCACCCCCGCGATCCCCGGGGTCGGCCACCCCAGCGTGGTGAGCTACCTGGACGTCCTGCGCGACGGCACCCCGGTCGGTGAGCGGGTGGCGGTCATCGGGGCGGGCGGCATCGGCTTCGACGTCGCCGAGTTCCTGACCGACGGCGGGGACGCGGCGAGCCTGGACCCCGAGGTCTTCTTCCGGCAGTGGGGCGTCGACACGGAGTACGCGGACCGGGGCGGGCTGGGGGTGCCGGAGCGTCCGAAGGCGCCGCGCACGGTGCACCTCGTCCAGCGCAGGACCACCAAGGTCGGTGCGGGGCTCGGGAAGACGACCGGCTGGATCCACCGCACCGAACTGCGCCACCGCGGGGTGAACATGATCGCGGGCGCCTCGTACGACCTGATCGACGACGAGGGCCTGCACGTGACCGTCGACGGCGAACAGCACCTGCTGGAGGTCGACACCGTGGTGCTGTGCGCCGGTCAGGAACCGCGCCGTGAGCTGTACGAGGAGCTGCGCGCCGCGGGCCGCCCGGTACACCTGATCGGCGGAGCCGACGTGGCCGCGGAGCTGGACGCCAAGCGGGCGATCCGCCAGGGCACAGAGCTCGCCGCGGAGCTGTGAGCAACCGCTCCCGCCGTCCTTAGACTGCACTCCATGTCACTGCCCCACGCGATCCTCACCGCGCTGCTCGAGAAGCCGTCGTCGGGTCTCGAACTGACGCGGAGGTTCGACCGGTCGATCGGCTACTTCTGGCCGTCCACGCATCAGCAGATCTACCGCGAGCTGGGCAAACTGGAGCACGCCGGTCACATCCGGGTCCTGCCGGCGCCGCGGCCCGCCCGCGGCCAGAAGAAGGAGTACGAGGTGCTGCCCGCCGGCCGTGCGGAGCTGGCGGCCTGGGTGTCGCTGTCCGAGGACCCGCGGCCGGTCCGTGATCCCCTGCTCCTGAGGATGCGGGCGGCGGCGGTCGTGGGCGCCCCCGGCCTCGCCGGGGAGCTGCGCAGGCACCTCGTGCTGCACCAGGACCAGCTGGCGGAGTACCTGGAGATCGAGAAGCGGGACTTCCCGCCGGAGCGGACCGCGGACGAGGACCGGCTGCGCCATCTGGTGCTGCGCGGGGGTATCGACCTGGAGACGTTCTGGACGGGCTGGCTGAGCAGGGCGATCGAGGACCTCGACCGCGGCCGGCCCGGCGGACCGAGCTGATTCACCCCTCCCCCGACAGGCCGGCGCAGAGGGCGTCCTCCGGTCGGCCGTCAACCCGAGGCGTGGGGGACCATGTCGTGCATCGGCTCCGACCGGAGCGCGAACGGTTCGGCGGGACGTGGGGCGGTGGTCGACGGGCCGGCGATGACGACCCGCGACGGCGCCGGAGCCGGAACAGAGGCGGCCGCCGGGGCGTCCCCCGCCTGCGCACGGCTGAGCAGGATCACGCCGTGCACGGCGGCAGCGGCACCGATGAGCGCGGGGACCAGGCCGAGCAGCCCTCCCTGGAGGCGTTCGCCGAGCAGGACCAGGCCGATCGCGGCGGCGGCGACCGGGTTGGCGAGGGTGACGACGGCGAGCGGGGCCCCGAGGCCGCCGCGATAGGCGGTCTGGGAGAGCATCAGCCCGCCCAGGGCGAAGAAGGAGACCAGCAGCGCCACGGTCACGAGCCGCCAGCTGAGCAAGGGCCCGGAGTGGTCGGTCGCCGCGACCGTCAGGGTCTGGGTGAGGGCGGAGGCCACTCCGGAGGTGATGCCCGAGGCCGCGGCGTGCCGGAGCCCCGGACGCGTGCCCGGGCGGCTGAGCACGGCGACGAGCGCCATGGTCACGGCTCCGGCACCCAGGGCCTCGGGGAGGCTCAGCGTGTCGTGCGGCGCGGCACCGCCCGCGGCCAGGAGCAGCGCGGCGAGGCCCACGAGGGTGAGGAGCGTGCCGCGCCATTCCGTACGGCTGACCCGGCGGCCCGCGGCGCGGGCCCCGAGCGGGACGGCGGCAACGAGGGTGAGTGCGCCCAGCGGCTGGACCAGGGTCAGCGGTCCGTACTTCAGCGCGGCCACGTGCAGGAGCGCCCCGCCCGCGTTCAGGCCGACCGCGGACCACCAGGCCCCCCGCCGCATCAGCCGGAACGCCCCGGCGGAGGGATCGGTACGGCCGGCGAGCCGGGCCTGTGCCACGGCGGCGGCCGCGTAGGCGCCGGCGGAGACGAGGGAGAGGGCGACGGCTGTGAGGGTGGCGTTCATCGCCGCGCTCCAGGGCGTGCGTACGCGGGTGACGCGTAGGTCTGGACAGGGATGGGGGCGGCCCACGGCAGGTGCGTGCGGACCGGTGCGCCCGGCAGCCTGAGCGCGGCGAAGGCGACGGCGAGCAGGGCGGAGACCACGATCGCGTCGAGCCAGTAGTGGTTGGCGGTGCCCACGATGACGAGCAGGGTGAGCGCGGGGTGCAGCAGCCAGAGCAGCCGCCACCGGGAGCGGGTGGCGGCGATCAGCCCGATGGCCACCACGAGTGCCCAGCCCAGGTGCAGGGACGGCATGGCGGCGAACTGGTTGGCCATCGAGTCGGTCGCGGGGGTGTCCCCGTACACCGAGGGGCCGTAGACCTGGGCGGTGTCCACGAGGCCCGCCGCGCGCAGCATCCGCGGGGGCGCCAGCGGGAAGAGCAGGTGCAGCGCGAGCGCCGCGCCGGTGAGCGCGGTCAGGATCCGTCGCGCCCAGACGTAGTGACGCGGGCGGCGCAGGTACAGCCAGAGCAGGAAGCCGAGGGTCGCCGGGAAGTGCACGGCCGCGTAGTAGGTGTTCGCCGTCTCGACGAGGGTGCGGCTGTGCAGGAGAAGGCCCTGCACGGCTCCCTCGCCGGGGAGGCCGACGGCCCGTTCGAAGCTCCAGACGTGCCCGGCGTTGCGGAAGGCTTCCTCGACGTGGCCGTTCGCGGCCTGCCGGCCGAGTTTGTAGACGAGGAAGAGTCCGGCTATCAGAAGCAGTTCGCGGACGAGGGGCGGTCGGGCTGTGGTGTCCGGCTCCCGCTCCGCGGGCTCACTGCGGGCGTGCATCACCCGTGCCCCTTTGCTGACGGTGCGCTGTCGCGGCGTACGGCATGGCCGCTCCACGCCGTATCGATACGCCAGTGTACCGATACGACGGCGTATCGGTACACTGGCGTATCGGTACACTGGCGTACCGAGGGTCCCCAGCCGCAGAGCCGCAGAGAGGGAAGCAGATGCCGTCGCCCGGTTCCGCACAGGAGTCCGCACCCGCGTCACGCAGGTCGAAGATCACACCGGAGCGGGCACAGGAGCTCTACAACGCGGTGCTGGACCTGGTCCGCGAGAGCGGGTACGACGCGCTGACCATGGAGGGCGTCGCCGCCCGGACCCGGTGCGGGAAGTCGACGCTCTACCGGCAGTGGGGTTCCAAGCCGGAGCTGGTCGTCGCCGCACTGCACAGCACCCGCAGGACCCTGTTCTCCGACATCGACACCGGCAGCCTGAGCGGCGACCTGTACGAGACCGCGCGGGTGGTGGACGCCGCCTCCGGCCAGGACACCGCCCTGATGCACGCACTCAGCCACGCCGCGCTCCAGAATCCCGACCTGCTCTGCGCCATGCGCTCCACGCTGATCACGCCGGCCATCGCCGCGATCGACGCGATGGTCGGGCGCGCCGTCCGGCGCGGCGAGATCACGGCCGACAACCCCGCCGCGGACTACGTGGCCGCACAGGTGCTGGGCATCATGCGCGCCCGGCCGCTCCTGGAGGGGCGGTACACGGACGACGCCTTCCTCACCGGCTTCATCGAGTGCGCCGTACTCCCCGCACTCGGCCTCACCCCCACCCCTCCCGCTCCCCGGGGAAGCGGGACCTGATGAACGTGGGCCGTCGTCCGAGCGGATGACGAGGGCCCACCCGCGCGCCGCACCGTGGGGACGGGGACGGCGCACACCCGGCCGGCCGGTGGTTTCCGAGGAGACCACCGGCCGGCCGCGTCACACCCCGAGGACCCTTGTCGTCCTCTTGACGATATCGCCGGGGCTTCGTTATCGTCGCTATGACGAGAAAGAGGTCCCAGACATGGCAGACATCACCCGGCGCTTCGGCAGGCGGCACCTGCGCTCCGCGCCCACCGCCCACATCCGCCACCACAGGCGCGGCAAGCTCGTCCACGACGGTCCCGGGCTGAGCTTCTGGTACCGCTCGCTCACCGCTGCGCTCTCCGAGATCCCGGTCGACGACCGCGAGCTGGCGATGGCGTTCCACGCCCGTACCGCCGACTTCCAGGACGTGACCGTGCAGGCCACGGTCACCTACCGGATCAGCGACCCCGCCGTGGCGGCCACCCGGCTCGACTTCTCGGTGGACCCCGACACCGGCGTCTGGCGCGGTACGCCGCTGGAGCAGATCGCCACCCTGCTCACCGAGACGGCACAGCAGCACACTCTCGACGTCCTGGCCCGGACCCCCCTCGCCACCGCCCTGGTCGACGGCGTCGCGGCCGTCCGGGAGAGCGTGGCCACCGGACTGGCGGCCGAGCCCCGGCTGCCCGCGACCGGCATCGACGTGGTCGCCGTGCGCGTCGTCGCCATCCGGCCCGAGGCCGAGGTCGAGCGCGCCCTGCGCACCCCGGCCAGGGAACAGATCCAGCAGGAGGCCGACCGGTCGGTGTACGAGCGCCGGGCGGTAGCCGTGGAGCGCGAGCGCACCATCGCCGAGAACGAGCTGGCCAGCAAGATCGAGCTCGCGCGGCGCGAGGAGCAGCTGGTGGACCAGCGCGGCACCAACGCCCGCCGGGAGGCCGAGGAGAAGTCGGCGGCCGACGGAGTACGCACGGCGGCCGAGGCGGACCGCACCGTGCGGCTGGCCCGCGCGGAGGCGGCGGCCGCGCGCGAGGTCGGGGCGGCCCGCGCCGAGGCACAGGCCGCCTGGCTGCGGGCGCACGCCGAGGTGGATCCCGGGACGCTGCACGCCCTGGCGGCGACGCGGCTGGCCGAGAATCTGCCCCGCATCGACAGCCTCACCCTCTCCCCCGACGTCGTGACGGGCCTGCTCACCCGGCTCGGCAGGCCGGAGGCGGGGGCGTGAGTCTGGCCCCGCGCGCGGTGCTGGTGCACCGCACGACCGAGTACGAGGAGCTCCTGGCGCGGCACGGCACGCACGGGCAGGCCGCGTTCGTGCTCGCCGCGCGCGGCCGGTCGATCGAGGAGGTCGCCGCGCGTCACCGGCGCAACGAGAAGGCGCTCACCGAGGTGGCCGCCGCCCTGCCGTTGCGGTGGCGGCGGACCCGGGTGGAGCGGGCGGACCTCGACCGTTTCCTCTTCGGCCCGGAGGACGTGGTGATCGTCGTGGGACAGGACGGCCTGGTGGCCAACGCCGCCAAGTACCTGTCCGGCCAGCCGGTCGTCGGCATCGACGCCGACCCCGGGCGCAACCCCGGCGTCCTCGTCCGCCACCGGTCCCGCGACACGGCGGCGCTGTGCCGGGCCGCCGTCACCCCCGGCGGGCGCGTGGACGCGCTCACGATGACCGAGGCGGTCGCCGACGACACGCAGCGGCTGCTCGCCCTCAACGAGATCTACCTCGGGTCACCCGGCCACCAGACGGCCCGCTACCGCATCGCCCCGGACGGCTCCCCCTCCGCCGGTGAGTCCCAGGCGTCCTCGGGCGTGCTGGTCGGCACCGGGACAGGATCCACCGGCTGGCTGCGCTCCCTCTGGATCGAGCGTGACAGCCCGCCGCCCCTGCCGGCCCCGTCCGATCCGCGGCTCGTCTGGTTCGTTCGCGAGGCCTGGCCCTCACCGGCCACCGGCACCTCGATGGTCGCGGGCGAACTGGGCCGCCGCGACGCGCTCAGGCTCACCGTGGAGTCGGACCGGATGGTGGTGTTCGGTGACGGGATGGAGTCCGACGCACTGGAGTTGACCTGGGGTCAGACGATCCGTCTGGGAGTCTCGGACACCTCGCTCAACCTGGTGGCGTGAGCCTCGTGCGACGATGACGGACCCCTTGAGGACAAGTGACCGACCAGCCGGGAGACAAGCAGCGCATGGCCGACAACCCCCTCGGCGACCTGACCCGCAACACCCGTCCGCCACTCGCCCGGGCCGGGTTCGGGGTGGGGGTCGTCGTACAGGACGGAGAAGGCAGGATTCTGCTCGGCCGGCATCGCGGCGGCACCTGGGAGCTGCCCGGCGGGATGGTCGATCCGACGCACGAGTCGGTCGCGGCGGCCGCCGCCCGTGAGCTGCGCGAGGAGACCGGACTCCTCGTGCGCGACGAGGACGTGACCGTGTTCGCGATGCTGCACGACGTGGTGGGCGGCATCCACCGGATCAGCATGGCCGCGCTGGTGAGGGTGGAGGCGGCGGAGCCCAGGGTCACCGAGCCGCACCTGATCAGCACCTGGCGGTGGACCGCCCCCGACGACCTCCCCGGCCCGCTGTTCGACCCATCGGCCCAGATCCTGGCCGCCTGGCGCCCGGACCTCGGTATCGGGCATCCGGCGGCCCACCTCCTGCGGATCGAATCCTCCCAGGCGTAGCCCTAGGTCCGATAATTATTTGCCTAGGAGTCATAGGCAGAGTTAGCGTCGATGCCATGAAAGCAGTCAGTGAGCAGGACATCCGGGCGTCGTTCGTCAACTGTTCCAAGGGAGAGGCGAAGCGCCTGCCGCTCCCACGGGACCTCGACGAGCGCAGCTGGGACGATCTCGACTTCCTGGGCTGGCGCGACCTGTCCGCCCCCGACCGGAGCTATGTGGTCACCGAACTGCGGGGCGAGCTCATCGGCATCACGCTCCGCTTCCCGTCCCAGCAGCGTGGCTTCCTGCACCGCAGCATGTGCTCGGTCTGCCTGACGACGCACCCGGGCAGCGGCGTCTCCCTGATGACGGCCCGCAAGCGGGGCCAGGCCGGCCGGGACGGCAATTCGGTCGGCATCTACCTCTGCACCGACCTCGACTGCTCGCTGTACGTACGCGGAAAGAAGACCCCCGCCCCGGGCGGGCGCTTCGAGGAGTCGCTGACGGTGGAACAGCAGATCGAACGGTCGAGGAACAAGCTCTCGGCGTTCCTCGACCTGCTGGCTGCCTGAGTCCTCCAGAAATGCGATGGCTCGTGAGCGGATGTACGAATAGGGGACTGTCCGCGCGATCGGAGTAGCCCCATGGACGACTATCCGCTCCTGAACCTCTTCCTCACCATGATGTACGTGTTCCTCTGGGTGCTGTGGTTCTTCCTGCTCTTCAAGGTGGTCACGGACATCTTCCGGGACCACTCGCTGAACGGCTGGGCCAAGGCCGGCTGGGTCGTCTTCGTGATCGTGCTGCCCTATGTGGGCGTACTGGTCTACCTCATCGCCAGGGGCAAGAGCATGGGCCGGCGCGACGTGAAGGAGGCCGAGGACCGCGAGGCGGCCTTCCGGCAGTACGTGCGGCAGGCCGCCCGACCGGAGGACGGCTCGGGAACCGGCGGCGGACACGCGTCCGAGCTCGCCAAGCTCGCCGAGCTCAAGGAGAAGGGCCACCTCAGCCAGGAGGAGTACGAGAAGGCCAAGGCCAAGCTCCTCGTCTGACCCGTACATGCGTCTGCCGCCCGGTTCGGCCGAACCGGGCGGCAGACGCGTGTACGGGTCACGTGCGGGCGCCGCGAGGACGCCACCCGCCCTTGCGGGACCGCCCCCGGAGCCCCGCGACCGGGAGAAGTCACCTGACCGTCCGGGGAGTTGGGTGCCCCGGGCCGGAAGGCCCTTCGACGGTCGGGATCCGGCTGATCTCGGCCGACCCCCTTGCGCAGACCACATAAGGTTAGCCTAACCTAAACGCACTCGTCCGGTTCTGGCGAGGCCATGGGGCACCCCTGTGCCCTGAAGTGGTGCGCCGTGTACCGCTTCTCTCCGGCACGGAGTACGGAGAGCGCCCCGCCGGAACGGGACTCGTCCGAATGCAAACGGAGATCCCAGGCCATGGCGCCGTACTCGCCCCCCTCGTCCCGCGGCATCGCACGTCCCGTCGTCGACGGCAGCAGGTGGACCATCCGGAGTGGCGCACAGGCCGCCGTCCACGCGCTCGGCGGCATCCGGAAGGCCGTGGCCAAGTGAGCGGCGACCAGGAACTCGCGGGCCGGCTCGCCCTCGTGACCGGCGCGGGGCGCGGCATAGGCGCGGCGGTCGTCCACGCCCTCGCCGCACGCGGAGCCCGTGTCCTGGCGACCGACCTGGCCGAGGACGGCGTCGCGGACCTCGCGAGAGCGTACGACGGCCAGGTGACCGCCCGCCGGCTCGACGTCACGGACCCCACCGCCGTCGAGGACCTCGTCGCGGACGCCGAGAGCACGCTCGGCCCGCTGGACATCGCGGTCAACGTGGCGGGAATCCTGCGCGGTTCACCGGTCGCGGACATTCCGGACGAGGAGTGGGCGGCCACGTTCGCCGTCAACACCCATGGTGTCTTCCACGTGTCACGGTCCGTCTCCCGCCGCATGACCGGGCGGGGCCGCGGAAGCATCGTCACCGTCGCCTCCAACGCCGCGGGCATCCCCAGGACGAACATGGCCGCCTACGCGGCGTCCAAGGCCGCGTCCGTGATGTTCACGAAGTGCCTCGGCCTGGAGGTGGCGGCCAGGGGAGTGCGGTGCAACACCGTCTCCCCGGGGTCGACCCTGACCGACATGCAGCGCGGCATGTGGACGCCGGGTGACGAGGAGGCCTCCGCCCGCAGTGTCATCGAGGGCGACTCGGCGGCGTACCGCACGGGTATCCCGCTCGGCCGGATGGCGGAGCCCTCCGACGTGGCCGACGCGGTCGCCTTCCTCGTGTCCGACCGCGCCCGCCACATCACCATGCATGACCTGTACGTCGACGGCGGAGCCACGCTGCGGGCCTGAGTCCCGTCCCGCCCCGCCACCCTGCCGCAGCTCGAGCCAGCCCCCTGGAGACCACCCATGTCCGCCTCCCTGCGCGTCCCCACCTCGCCCGCCGCTCCTCCCCCGGCCGACTCCCCCGGTGCGGCGACCGCCCTGCTGGAGGCCTACCGGCCCGGCACGGACCGTTTCCTCGCCACCCCCCGGCACACGCTGCTCGCCTCGGGCACCACGGCACTCGTGCCACACGGCGCACGGCCTCTGGCACAGCGGGTGCGGGAGGTCCTGGACGCCGCCCGGCGTGCGGGCGGCCCCGCGCCGGTCGTCGTCGGCTCCGTGCCGTTCTCGCCCGGCGGTGCGGCGGTCCTCGCCGTCCCGGAGACCGTCAGACGGGCGGCCTCCCTTCGGGCGGACCCTCTGATCGCGCTGCGGGGCCCCGGCGTGGAGCAAGGCGACGACTGGCGGATACGGGAGATCCCGGCCGCGGCGGAGTACTCCGCCGCGGTCGCCGCCGCCGTGCGGCGGATGCGCGCCGGGGAGTTCGACAAGGTCGTCCTCGCCCGTACCCTGGAGCTGACCTCGGCGCGTGACCTCGACCTCACGGGCATGCTGGGCAGGCTGGCCCGCCGCGACCCCGACGGATACACCTTCGCCGTCCCCAGCGGCCCGGGCCGCACGCTCGTGGGTGCGAGCCCCGAGCTCCTCGTGGCCCGCCGGGGCGGCCGGCTCGTCGCCAACCCGCTGGCCGGCTCCGCCCCGCGCAGCAGCGATCTGGCGGAGGACGTCCGCAGGGCCGCCGCCCTGCTGGACTCACCGAAGGACCTCCACGAGCACGCGGTCGTGGTCGACGCGATCCGCGAGGCTCTCGCGCCGTTCTGCGCGCGCCTGGACGTGCCCGAACGCCCCACGCTCGTACGGACCGCCGCCATGTGGCACCTGTCGACGACGCTGTCCGGTGAACTGCGCGACCCGTCGTCCACCGCTCTGGACCTGGCGTCGGCTCTGCACCCCACCCCCGCGGTCTGCGGCACGCCGACCGACGTGGCACGGCAGGTCATCGCGGACTCGGAGCCCTTCGACCGCGGCGCCTACACCGGCATGGTGGGCTGGCAGGACGCGGACGGCGACGGCGACTGGGTCGTGACCATCCGCTGCGCCGAGGCCGAGGGCCGCACCCTGCGGCTGTTCGCCGGGGCCGGCGTGGTGGCGCAGTCCTCACCGGCCGCCGAGACGGCGGAGACCGAGGCCAAGTTCCAGACCTTCCTGAGCGCCGTGGGAGCCTCCCTGTGACCACCCCTCAGGCACCTGACGCACCGACCTGGCCGGCCGAGTTCGCCGAGCGCTACCGGGCGGCGGGCCACTGGCGCGGAGAGACGTTCGGCGGTGTGCTGCGCGAGCGCGCCACCGCGCACCCCGACCGCGTCGCGATCGTCGACCCCGCCCCTGAGCGCCGCGCGTGGACGTACCGCGAGCTGGACGAGCGGGCGTCCCGGCTGGCCGCCGGATTCGCCGCCCGTGGCGTGTCCCTTGGCGACCGGGTCGTCGTCCAGCTCCCGAACATCGCCGAGTTCATCGAAGTGGTCTTCGCGCTCTTCCGCGTCGGCGCGCTGCCCGTCTTCGCGCTCCCCGCGCACCGCGAGACGGAGATCGCGTACTTCTGCTCTTTCACGGAGGCCGTCGCCTACGTGATCCCCGACCGCCATGCGGGCTTCGACCACCTCGCGCTCGCGTCGAAGGTCAAGGAGCGCACTCCGAGCCTGGAGCACGTCTTCGTCGTCGGCTCCCCGGGCGTGCACACCGCCCTGTCCGAGGTGCCGTGCGAACCCTCGGAGACCGGGTACGAGCCGGAGCCGCACGATCTGGCCTTCCTCCAGCTCTCGGGCGGCACGACGGGGGTTCCCAAGCTCATCCCGCGGACGCACGACGACTACATCTACTCCCTGCGCGGGTCCAACGAGATCTGCGGTGTCGACCGTGACACCCGCTTCCTCGTCGTGCTCCCCGCCGCCCACAACTTCCCGATGAGCTCGCCGGGCTGGCTCGGAGTGCTCTACGCCGGGGGGACCGTGGTCCTGTGTCCCGGCCCCGACCCGGCCACCGCCTTCCCGCTCGTGGAGCGCGAGCGGGCCACAATGACCGGGATGGTCCCGCCGCTCGCCCTGCTGTGGACGCAGGCCGCGCCCGCCACCGCACACGACCTCTCCAGCCTGGACCTGGTCCTCGTCGGCGGCGCCAAGTTCAGCGAGGCGGCCGCCCGTCGGCTGGAACCCGCGCTGGGGTGCCGGCTCATGCAGGTCTTCGGCATGGCCGAGGGGCTCGTCAACTACACGCGGCTGGACGACGACCACGAGACGGTGGTCACCACCCAGGGCCTGCCGATCTCCGAGGACGACGAGATCCGTGTCGTCGACGACGCCGACCAGGACGTGGCCGAGGGGGGCTTCGGGCACCTGCTGACCCGCGGGCCGTACACGATCCGCGGGTACTGGCGTGCGCCCGAGCACAACAGGAAGGCCTTCACCGCCGACGGCTTCTACCGCACCGGCGACATCGTCCGCCGTACCCCGACGGGCCACCTGGTCGTCGAGGGGCGTGCCAAGGACCAGATCAACCGGGGCGGTGAGAAGGTCGCCCCTGAGGAGATCGAGAACATCATCCTCGGCCATCCGTCGGTGCACGACGTGTCCGTGGTCGGGGTGGCCGACGAGTACCTGGGCGAACGCACTCTGGCCTACGTCGTCCTGCGCGACGGCGCCGAGCCGCTGAGGCCGGCGGCGGTGAAACGCCTCGTGCGCGAACACGGTGTCGCCGCGTACAAGATTCCCGACCTCGTCGAATTCGTCGAGGCGTTCCCACAGACCGGAATCGGCAAGGTCAGCAAGAAGGGACTGCGCTCCGACGCGGTCCCCGGCCGCACCGCACCCGCTCAGCACTGAGATCAGCACCGAGTTCCGCCCAGAGCGGCACCGAAAGGTTCCACCCATGGCTCTTCCCGCCATCGCTTCCTACGCACTGCCGGCCGAGGCCGAACTGCCCGCGAACCGCGTGGACTGGACCGTAGACCCCGCGCGCGCCGTGCTCCTGGTCCACGACCTGCAGAACCACTTCCTCGGCGCGTTCCCGACCGGTGAGCAGCCGCTCACCGGCATGCTCGACAACACGGCCCGGGTCGTCGCGGAGTGCCGCCGCCTCGGTGTGCCGGTCGTCTACTCCGTCCAGCGCGGAGGCCAGACGCCGCAGGAGCGCGGTCTCCAGCTCGACTTCTGGGGGGCCGGCGCGGCCGACGACCCCGCGGCACTGGCGATCCCCGGCGTCGTCGCGCCCGCGGACGGTGACACGGTCCTGACCAAATGGAAGTACAGCGCGTTCGTCCGCACCGGCCTCGCAGCGCTGCTGGCCGAGTCCGGGCGCGACCAGCTGGTGATCACCGGTGTCTACGCGCACATCGGCGTGCTCATGAGCGCCTGCGACGCGTGGATGCGCGACGTCCAGGCCTTCGTGGTCGCCGACGCCGTGGCGGACTTCTCCCGCGAGGACCACGACATGGCGCTGCGCTGGGCCGCGGGCCGCTGCGCGGTCGTCATCTCGACCGACGCGTTCCTGAAGGAGGTCTGAAGCCGTGGCGCTCGCCCTTGAACCGTTCCGTCACGACGTCGCCGACGCCTTCGGCGAGAAGCCCGCGGAGATCTCCCCCGGCGCGAAGCCCCCGGACCAGGGGCCGGACTCGCCGCGCGTCACGGCGCTGCCCGCACGCCGGCGCCGGGACCACGGTGTGGAGACGGGCCTCGCGGACCTCGCCGGAGGGGCCGCCGTCGAGGTACGGGCGCCGCTGCTGGAGGCCTCATGACCGTCCTGCTCACCGACGCCGACGGGGCGGAGCCCGCACCCGGCCCGGGCACGACGGGCGCGGTGCTGCCGCTGACGGCCGCCCAGTCGGACGTGTGGTTCGCGCAGTCGGTCGATCCGCTCGGTCCGGCGCAGAGCACGGCGGAGTGCCTGGAGATCGAAGGACCGCTCGATCCGGACCTCTTCGCCACGGCTCTGCACCGCGTCACCGAGGAGGCCGACACGCTGCGGGTGTCCGTGGAGGACTCCGCGCAGGGCCCGCGCCAGCGGGTCCTTCCCTCCGTGGTGCTGCCGTTCACCGCGCACGACCTGCGCGAGGCGTCCGATCCCGGCCGTCAGGCAGAGGAGTGGATGCGCGCGGACCTGACCGAACCCTTCGCCCTGACGTCCGGCCCGCTGGTCCGGCACGCCCTGTTCCGGGTGGGCGAGGAGCGTTGGCTGTGGTACCTGCACGTCCATCACCTGATCATGGACGACTTCGGCCGGTCGCTCGTCGTACGCAGGACCGCCGAGGTCTACACGGCCCTCGCCCGGGGCGAGGGCCCCGGGCCGCGTGCCTTCGGGACGCTGGCCGAACTCGTCCACGAGGACACCGTGTACCGGTCCTCGAAGGCCTTCACCGCCGACCGGGCGCACTGGGCGGAGACGCTCGCCGACCGCCCCGAGGCACCCCGGATCGCGGGACGCGGGGCGCTGCCCTCCCGGACGTTCCTCCGGCGCACGGCCCACCTGGGCGCCGAGGCCACCGAAGGCGTTCACGCCCTGGCCGCCCGGCTCCGCGCCACATGGCCGGATGTGCTGATCGCCGCTCAGGCCCTCTACACCTCGCGGGCGACGGGCCACCAGGAGGTCGTACTCGGCCTGCCGATGGCCGCCCGCGTGGGGTCCGTCCCGCCGCGGGTGCCCGGCATGGTGACGAACGTGCTCCCGCTGCGGCTGGACGTGTCCCCCGAGGTCACCTTCGCCGAGCTGGTGCGCCAAGTGGTGCTGGGCGTCCGCGGGGCCCGCCGGCACCAGCGCTTCCGCTGCGAGGACATCCGCCGGAGCCCGGGGCTCCCCGGGGAGAACCGCGGGCCGGCCGGTCCGCTGGTCCACGTCATGCCCTTCGACCACGACGTGGACTTCGCCGGCGCCCCGGCGCGGGCCCGGAACCTGTCGGCCGGACCGGTCGACGACCTGACGGTCCGCATCCACGAGCAGGCCGAAGGACGTGGCCTGCGGATCGACCACGACGCCAATCCGGCGCTGTACAACGACGGGGAACTGGTCGCGCACCAGGAACGCTTCGTGGATCTGGTGGGGCGGCTGAGCCGGGCCGATCCGCATGTGCCGACAGCCGCGCACGGCATGGCCACGGCGGACGAACACGAGCTGGTCGTCCGCACGTTCAACGACACGGACCGCGCGTTGCCGGCCACCACCCTCATCGGGCCGATCGAGGCGCGCGCCGCGCGCACCCCGGGCGCCACCGCCCTCGTCTGCGGCGACACCTCACTCACCTACGAGGAGCTGAACACCCGCGCCAACCGGCTGGCCCGGCACCTGCGGACGCTCGGCGCCCGGCCGGGTGCCGTGGTCGCGGTGTCGGTGCCGCGCTCGGTGGAGCTCGTCGTGTCGCTGCTCGCCGTCCTGAAGTCCGGGGCCGCGTACCTGCCGCTGGACCCGGACTGTCCGGAGCAGCTGCCGGCGTACGTGCTGCGGGACGCGGCACCGGTGTGCGCGGTGGCCGACCGGGCGGGCCGGCTCCCCGAGGACACCGGGACACCGCTGGTCGTGCTGGACGGCCTCGACGTCTCGGAGTACCTCTGGGTGAACCCGTCGCGGCCCCTCACCCCGGCCCATCCGGCGTACGTCGTCTACACCACCGGTTCGACGGGCCGCCCCAAGGGCGTCGTCGTGTCGCACGGGGCGGTCGACAACCGGCTGCGCTGGATGCAGGGTGCCTACGGGCTCGCCGCGGACGACCGGGTGCTGCAGAAGTCGCCGGCGTCGTCCGGCGTGTCCGTGTGGGAGTTCTTCTGGCCGCTGCGCCAGGGTGCGGTGCTGGTGGTCGCCGAACCGGGCAGCACCGAGGATCCGGCCTCTCTGGCCCGGCTGGTCCGCGAACAGTCCGTCACCACCTGCCACTTCGCGCCGTCGGCGCTCCGGGACTTCCTCTCGGAGGCCGGGGCGGACGCGGATGCGTACGGAACCCTCAGGAGGGTCTTCTGCAGCGGCGAGGACCTGCCCCGCGAGACCGCGGACGCGTTCGGGCGCGGCCTGCCCGGCGTCGAACTGCACAGTCTCCACGGCCCCGTGGAGGCCACTGCCGGCGTCACCTTCCACGCGTGCCAGGCGAACGCCGTCGGCCCGGTGCCGATCGGCCGGCCCGTGTGGAACACCAGCCTGTACGTGCTCGACGCGGCGCTGCGGCCCTGCCCTCCGGGTATGCCCGGAGAGCTCTACCTGGCAGGGCGCCAGCTCGCTGACGGATACCTGAACCGCCCGGAGCTGACCGCGTCCCGCTTCGTCGCCGACCCCTTCGGACGGCCGGAGCGGCGCATGTTCCGCACGGGGGACCTGGCGCACTGGACGCCGGGGGGCGAGGTGGTCCGCCTCGGCCGTACGGACGACCGGGTCAGGCCCCGCGGGCAGCGCACCGGGCCCGGCGAGGTCGAGACCGCGCTGACGGCCCGGGGCGGGGTGGACGCCGTCTGCGCCGTGGTGCGGGAGGACCGGGCGAGCAGCGGCTCGGTTGATGCGGGGCCGTCATCTCGAGACCGTCGCAGCCGTTCTGGCGGCACGTCAGGAGGGGCTGGACACGTGAGCGCGCGGAGAGGCCCGTTCGATCGCGGGCCGGAGGGCCGGGCCACGCACCTGGTGCTGGCGAACGCCCTCGGGCAGTCGTCCCTCTGGCCGGTCTGGCGGGAGGTGCCGGCGGGATGGACCGTACGGTTCGGCCCGGCTCCGCACGAGGCGTGTGCCGCCGCGCCGGAGCGGGGCGGGGAGCGGGTCTGAGATCATCCGCGTCCCCGCCGCCCCCGGCCGGGGTCCGCGAGCCGGCACCGCCATCCATGAGCAGGGGCAGGTCAAGGGCCGCAGGCGTCGGGGGTGCCGTCGCGGAACCCGGCGAGGAACGCCAGGAGCGGTGTGGTCACGGCGTGCATCGCGGCCGGCCCCTCGCGTGCCACCCGTTCGACGGTCCGGAGGGTCGCAGCGTCCTGCGGCCAGACCAGGGCGAGCAGCCTGAGGGCTTCGACCCGCAGCGGGCCGTCCACGCAGCGCTCCGCGACGGCGCGGGTCTCGGGGTCGTCCCGCCACCGCTGGGCCAGTACCTGGAGCGCGGTCAGGGCAACCCACGGATCCGCGTCGTTCGTGGCCCGGAGAGCAGCCGCCCGGACCGGCAGTCGTGACCGCCGTCGGACTTCCCCTGCCTCTCGCGGCCGGCGCGAGCCTCAGCCGTACCGAGTGGTCGCCCCCGCACTTCCGCAGCCGGGTGTCCGGCCTCGGCGAGGTGAACGGACGAGCGATGAGAACAGGCCACGGGCACATGCCGGGCACACCAAACATGTCCCGCGAGCGCTCCATCAGATGTGGTGAACTCCGCAGCTCAGAAGAGTGATCCACCCGGATCGCCCCCCATGATGACGTCGTCCCGACCACCCTTCCGTAAGGAGTACGTCCATGTCCGCGACGACCGAGCCCGACGTCGGTTCGTTCACCCTCGGCGGTCCGCTGACCGCCGAACCCGTCAGCGCGACCGAGGTACGGGAGCACGAGGAGTGGACCCTGCCGAACGGCTTCGCCTGGGTCTTCCCCGGCGAGGGCAACCGCGGCGGGCTCGTCCGGCCCGTGATCATGGCCGACGGCTTCAACCTCGGCCGGAGCAAGCTCGACCAGCTCTACCACGGGCTGGAGAGCGGCTTCCCGTTCATCAGCGAGCTGCGCCGGCGAGGAAGGGACGTGATCCTGCTCGGCTTCGACGAGCGCAGCGCGTCGATCCTGGACAACGCGGAAGCGGTACTGGCCGCCGTCCTGAGGACCAGCGCCGAGCAGGTGGGCGACGCCCGCCTGGTCGTCGGGGGTTTCAGCATGGGCGGCATCGTCACCCGCTACGCGCTCGCCAGGATGGAGACGATGCGCATGGACCACCGGACCGCGCTGTACTTCTCCTACGACAGCCCGCACCGCGGCGCGTCCATCCCGGTCGGCGTGCAGGCCTTCTCCCACTTCATCCCCTTCCCGAACAGCTTCGCGAAGCAGATGAACAGCCCTGCCGCACGCCAGATGCTCTGGCAGCACTACGACAAGGACACGGGGAAGGTCGGGGCAGCCCCGGAGCGCGCGGAGTTCCTGGCAGCCCTGGACCGGGTCGGCGGCTGGCCGCAGATCCCGATGAAGATCGCCGTGGCCAACGGCCGTGCCGACGGGGTCGGCCTCCCGGACGTGACGCCCGGTCAGGTGGCCCTGCGGATCGAGCAGATCTATCCGGGCACCACCTTCTACACCCACGCCCAGGGCGACGACGTGACGGCCGCGTACCTGAACCGCAGGTTCCCCAAGGCCGAGAAGACCATCACGACCAGCGGCTTCCCGGAGCTCGACGGTGCGCCGGGAGGAACCCTCCACACCTACAGGATCCTCGCCGACACGGTGGAGAAGCTCGGCGGCAAGGCGGACCTGCGGCACGAGGAGGTGTGCTTCGTCCCCTCGGTCAGCGCGGTCGCGATCCGCGACATCGAGAAGCAGGCCGACCTGTACGCGAACATCGACGAACTGAGCCCGGAGGAGAGCGAACTGGACGACTTCCGCTGTTCGTCCACGACCACCGCGCACACGGCTGTCTCCGAGGAGCTGTGCACCTGGCTCATGGACCGGCTCCCCGACTGAGCCCCGCCACCCGCCGACCGGGGGGCTGTCCGCTCGTGCGAGCGGACAGCCCCCCGGTGACCCGGCGTGCACGCGTCCGACGGCGTCCGGGGCACCCTGGTGCCCCGGCGGCTCGCCCGTCAGACGTTCTCCCGGGGGACCTCCTCGTTCCAGGTGCGGGAGAAGACACGCCGCCCGTCCTCGTACCCGTCGAGCGTCGCGTCCACGTGGAAGGCGTGCTCGTCCGACGTCAGCACCGTGCGCGTCTCGACCCGGACGTCCCATCCGGGACGGCGGAAACGCATCTCCCAACCCGACTCACCGCGCACCGACCCGAACTCCTCACCGGTCCAGCTGTACTGCTCGCAGGCCCTGAGCCCGGTCTCGATGCCGGTGTCCTCGTACCGCTGGAGCCCGCGGTCCTTCACGATGTCCAGCACCGACCGGTAGTTCACCAGGTCCCTGGAGACGGTCCACGCCTGCTCCGGCTCGCTGAGGCGGACCACGGCGGGGGGTGCGCAGCCCTCGGGCTCCCCGAAGGGCGGCAGCGCCTTGTCCTCCGGCACGTCGTCGGGGCGGACGGGCAGGGTGAGCGTGCCGCCCTTCTCGTACACGCTGAGCAGGGCCGGCGCGGGGGCCGGCCAGACGAGCGGCCAGTACGAGGTGGAGAGTGACAGGCGGATGCGGTGTCCGGGCGGGAAGGCCTGCGCGACGCTGTGCAGCGGGACACGGACCCGGTAGCGCCTGCCCGGTTCCAGCGCCTCCGGGGCTTCCTCGCTGTCGCGGTGGGTCAGGTTGAGCACTCCGTAGGTCACCCTGGTCGAGCGCCCGTCCGGTGCGACATCGGACAGCCTGACGTTCAGCTGGGCGATCGGCGCGTCCGCGGACACCTCCACGTCGACGACCGGGGCGCCGAGGATCTCGACGCGTCCGTCCAGCGGCTCGGTCTGGAAGACGAGTGAGCCGCCGTCCTCCTCGCGCTGGTCGTAGGGCAGGTCCGGCGGGGCGTTGTACGAGGCCCACTTGCCGGCGAACTGACCGACGGAGAGCGGCGACTGCACCGTGTGGACGCGGTCCTCCTGGTCCTCCAGCTCCTCGGGCCGGCCCAGCTTGCCGTCGCGCAGCGGGAGGACGCTCTCACCGATGTTCGGCGAGGGCCACGACGGTTCGCCGACCCACCGTCCGGGCCGCTCCTCGTAGGAGGTGGAGGGCGGGACGCTCTCCTGCATCCAGGTCCGGAGCATGGGACCGTCCATGACGCCGTTGTCGGCACCCTTGAGCCAGTGGTCCCACCAGCGCACGACCTCCTGGAGGTACCCGATGGCCGGTCCCGGCTCCCCGAGATGCGGGAGCTTGTGCGACCAGGGGCCGATGAGCCCCTTGCGGGGTACGTCGACACGGCTCAGCAGCCGCGTCACGGCGTTGGAGTAGCCGTCCGCCCACCCGCTGGAGGCGAGCACCGGGCAGCGCAGGGCGGAGTAGTCCTCGCTCAGGGAGGCGTGGCGCCAGTAGTCGTCCCGCTGCTGGTGGCGCAGCCACTCCAGGACCCAGGGGCGTGCGGCGTCGAGCCGCTCCCGCCACATCTCCCGCCAGCGTTCACCGACCACCGCCGGATCGGGCGGGCAGGTGGCGTACGCGAACATGGTGCCGGCCTCGGCCAGGTTGTCGGAGAGCATCGCGCCGCCGAGGTAGTGCATGTCGTCCGCGTACCTGTCGTCGGTGAACGACGCGATACAGATGGCGCGCAGGCTCGGCGGCCTGCGGGCGGCTGTCTGGAGAGCGGCGAAGGCACCCCAGGAGATGCCCATCATGCCGGTGTTCCCGTCGCACCAGGGCTGTTCGGCGATCCAGGCCAGCACGGCCTCGGCGTCGCGCTGCTCCTGTTCGAGGTACTCGTCCAGCAGCACGCCCTCCGATTCGCCGGTCCCCCGCAGGTCGACGCGTACGCACGCGTAGCCGTGTCCGGCGATGTAGGGGTGGTGGATGGCGTCACGGGTGGAGGTGAGGTCGTTCTTGCGGTACGGGATGTACTCCAGCACGGCCGGCACGGGTTCGGCGTCCGAGGCGGTGGGACGCCAGATCCGCGCGGAGAGCTTCACTCCGTCCTCCATGGGGATCGTGACGTGCTTCTCTTCCTGGATCGCGCAGGGCAGCTGGTCGACGTGGCGCATGCCTGTGCGGCCTCCTTTCGTCGTGCGGGACCTGACGGGTCACCCGGTCTGTGTGCGGGACCCGCCGGGTCATCCGGTCTTCGTGCCGCGGCCTCCCGGCTCCGTCTCGTCGAAGGTGAGTCCGAGGGCGGCCACGCAGCGGTCGAACTTGCCGCGCAGGTCCTCCTCGTCGTCTCCCCCGGTGAAGATGTGTGCCACTTCGTAGCTGTAGCTGTCCTGCTGGGAGACCGTGGAGAGCTTCTGCCCCTCCTCGGGTACGACGTCGATGCGCACCCCGGGTATCTCGCGCTCGATGGCGGCGATCCGTTCCGGGGTGGGGACCTCGTGGACCTTCCCGTCGCCGAACCAGCGGTAGTACCACTTGGCGGCCACGGCGTAGGGCCCCTTGCCGCCGGTGAGCTCCGGGTCGCGGCCGAGCGCGAGACTGATCATCCGGTGGTGGTTGGGCGCGCCGTCGACGTAGTGGAAGAGTTCGGCGTGGGACTGCGAGTGGCGGGGGTTGATCTCCAGGAGGCTGATGTCCTGGGTCTTCGGGTCGTAGAAGTACTCGATGCTGAAGGTGGCCGATTCCATGCCGATCTGCCGCATGGTCCGTTCGCTGACGTCGTGGAGCTTCCGGATCACGGGGGCGGGGAGGCTGCTCGGGTACTGGTGGCGCAGGAAGCAGGGTGAGGCAGGGTAGTTGATGGAGTCCAGCACACCGTAGACGGTCGCCCGGCCCTCGTGGACGTATCCCTCGACGGCCACCTGGATGCCGGTCATCGCCTCCTCCGCGAGACAGACCTGGCCGCCGACACCCTCCATCTCCGGCGGCAGTTCGAGCAGGCCCAGTACGGAGTCGAAGGGCCTGCCGACCCGGGCGATGCCCTCCCGGATCCGGTCGACGGCCGTTCTGAACTCGGTCATGTCCGACACGCCGTAGGCCAGTTCGGACGAGTAGGCGAGGGCGGGCTTGAGCCACATGGGGAAGTTCACGCCCTCGGGCGGCTTCGGGTCGTCCGTGTCCAGGTCCACCCGGCCGAAGCGCGGGTACTCGTCGATGACCTTCCGCTGCTCCAGGCGGCTCCAGTACTTGTGCTCGCACTTGACCACGGATTCGAGGCTGGTCGTCCGCACGCCGTACTCCTTGCCGAGCATGGGGACGAGGGTGCTCACCGGGAAGTCCCAGTACCCGACTATCGCGTCGATGCTGCCGTCGTGCGCGTCGAGGACGGCTCGGGCACGGTCCATCAGGGCGGGCACGGACACCTCGCCCTCCTGCAGTTCCCCGACGCCCAGCAGACGGTGGAACCGGTAGGAGCCTGCGTCCGGGACGGCTTCCAGCGTCGGCAGGTTGGCGTCGTCGAGACCGATGACGAAGATGTTCTTGCGCTGCCCCTGGGGCATGTGGCGGTTCCCTTCCGTAGGAGGTGTTCCTGCACCACAGCGCGTGCCCTGCACATCGGCCGACATGCGGGGCCTGCTCCTCCAGAAGGCCGTCCGGCCTCCTCAGCGCACTCCGCGGGTGCGGTACTGGACGCTGATCCGCGGGCCGCGGGCGTGCGCGGTCTTGGGTACGGCGTGCTGCCAGGTGCGCTGGCAGGAGCCGCCCATGACGATCAGGTCGCCGTGGCCCAGCGGCCGGCGCACGGTGTCGCCGCCGCGGCACGGGCGCAGCAGAAGATCGCGCGGGGCGCCGAGGGAGAGGATCGCCACCATCGTGTCCTCGTGCGAGCTGCGCCCGGTCAGGTCGCCGTGCCAGGCGACGCTGTCACGCCCGTCCCGGTAGTAGCAGAGCCCGGCCGTGGTGAAGGGCTCCCCCAGCTCGTCGCCGTAGTGGGAGGACAGCGCGTCGCGGGCCTCGTCCAGGACGGGGCTCGGCAGGGCGTCCTCTGTGCGGTAGAAGGCGAGCAGGCGGGGCACGTCGACCGTGCGGTCGTACATCTGGCGCCGCTCGGCCCGCCAGGGCACTCCGTCGGCGAGCTCGGCGAAGAGCTCGTCGGCGCCGCTCAGCCAGCCCGGGAGCAGGTCGATCCACGCCCCGTCGCCGAGGACCGTCCTGCGCAGCCCGGTGAGACGGCCCAGGTGGGGGCGGTCGGCCTGGTCGAACAGTGAACCCTGGAGATGAGCGGACATGGGACAAGCCTACCCGGCGATTAGAACATGCGTTCCCATCACTGGGCGGGGCCCCTCGCTTCGGGGTCGTCGCCGCTCAGCTCCGGCTCCAGGCCCTCGGACACCTCGGTGCGGCCGAGGCCGGCGTCGGCACGCCACGCCTCGAAGGACCAGCCGGTCAGTGCCACCACGGCCAGCCCGAGTGTCCAGCCGCCGACCACGTCGCTGAACCAGTGGACGCCCAGCGCGACCCGGGTGAATCCCACACCCAGGACCGAGACGACCGCCACGGCCCAGCACAGGGGGCGGAGACCGCGACGGACCAGGGGCAGGAGCACGAGCAGGAGGACGGCGAAGGAGGTCGTCGCCGCCATGGCGTGACCGGAGGGGAACGAGTAGCCGGGGGCCTGGGCCACCGGGTCCGGGAGCGACGGCCTGGCACGCTCGACCACCACCTTCACCAGCAGGCCGATGAGGCCGCCGGCCACCGCCGTGACGGCCGACCAGGCGGCGAGCCTCCAGGCACGCCGGTGGAGCAGCCAGAGGGTGAGCACGGCGACCGCCGCGCGCAGCGTCACGGGATCCCACACCACGTCGGAGAAGAAGCGGAGGGTGCCGGTCCATGCCGGATGGTCGAGCGCGGTCCGGTTCAGCCACCGGGCCGCACCGGCGTCCAGCCGCCGCAGCGGATGCCACCCGCTCTCCACCAGGACGAGCAGGAGACCGAAGAAGACGGCAGCGGCCGCGGCGACCGCCGCGGAACCGAACAGCCGCATGCCGAACCGGCGGTCGGCATCCTTTCGCCTCCGCCGCAGGGCGGCCGGGACAACGGGTCGTGCGGGCATTCAGGCTCCTGGGTCGGGTTGTACGGGGCCGGGCCGCCTGGCCCGCACCGCCTCCAGCTGGGCGGCGAAGGAGAGGCCGAGGAAGAGGGCGATGGAAGTGAGGTAGGCCCAGAGCAGCAAGGACATGAACGCCGTGAGCGGGCCGTAGACGGTGTCGAAGGAACCGCTGACCTCGAGATAGAGGCTCAGCAGCCAGGTCAGCGTGGTCCACAGCACCAGATACACGGCGGCGCCGAAGGCCAGCCAGGTGTAGCCCGGCTGCCGGCGCCTCGGCGAGCGGCGGAAGATGGCGCTCGCCGAGAGGAGCACCAGGACCACTCCGGCGGGCCAGCGCAGCAGGTCCCAGGCGGACCGGGCACCGGGACCCAGGTCGTACACGTCGACCACCGCCGCCACCAGGTCGCCTCCGGCCACCATCGCGATGAAGCCGATACCGAGCGGGATGCCCGCGGTCAGCGACATCACCAGGCCGCGCAGGTACTTCAGGTGGAAGACGCGGTCGCGTTCCACGCCGTAGATCCGGTTGGCCCCGCGCTCTATCTGGCACATCGCCGTGGTGGTGTTGGTGAGGGAGAAGACCAGTCCGAACCAGAGGGCGAGCTGGGCTCCGTCGTCGGCGCTCCGCCGGCTGCGGTCCAGGGCGTCCTCGACGACCTCCGCGCTCGGCCCCGCCGTGATCCGGTGGATCGTCAGCTCCGCGACCCTGCCCAGGTCCTCTGTGTGCAGGGCGGTGGACAGCCCGACGAAGGCGATGGCCAGCGGCACCACCGCCAGCACGGTCTGCAGGGCGAGTGCCCGGGAGTGGCTGAAGCCGTCGGCGTAGCGGAAGCGGACGAAGGAGTCGCGCAGCAGCGGCCAGCGGCCGTAGCGCCTCAAGGTGACGAGGGCCTCGTCACCGGAGAGCTCGCTGCCGGCCATGTCGCGGGTCTGCGGGACCCTGGTGGCGGTGCCCATGTCACTTCCCTCTCACGGGCAGGAGCACGGTCAGCGCGCCGGGCCTCACCTCGGCACTCAGGCGGCGGCCGGGTGCCACCGGGTCACCGTCCAGCTCGCGCTGCTGCGGCGCGTCGAAGCGGAGGTCCGCGTGGCGGAAGGTGAAGTACTCCACGGAGCGGGCGCCTCCGTCGCCGCCGGGCCCGCTCGTGGGCCCGCGGCGCACGAGTGTGGCGACGGCGCTCAGCCAGCCTCCCGGGCCGCGCGGGTCGAGGATCATGAGGTCGAGCAGCCCGTCGTCGGGCCGGGCGGCCGGGACGAGGGCGGCCCCGCCCTGCACCTTGCCGGTGTTGGCCACGAGCACCATCCGGGCGCTGCGGCGCAGGGGGCGTGCCCCGTCGAGGGAGACCGTCAGGCGCATGCGGGGGGCACGCAACTCCCGCAGGCCCGCCATGACGTAGGCGGGCCAGCCGAGCAGTGCCTTGGCCCGGTCACTGGTGCTCTCCAGCATCGCGGCGTCGAGACCGGCTCCGGACATCACCGTGAAGTGCGCGGGCGCCATGCCGTCGCCCTCGATCCGGCCGAGGTCGATGCGGTGCGGAGCGCCACGCAGCGCCACGGCGAGGGCCTCCGCCGGCTTCACCGGCAGGCCGAGGTTGCGGGCGAGGAGGTTGCCCGTGCCGCAGGGAACCACCGCGAGCGGAACGCCCGTGCCCGCCAGAGCCTCCGCGGCGGCTCGGACCGTCCCGTCGCCGCCGCAGACCACGACGAGCGAGACCCCGTGCCGTACGGCTCGTTCCGTCTGGCCCTCCCCCGGGTCGTCGGCCGTGGTCGGCACGAAATCCGCACCGTGGTGGCCGTGGTCCTCCAGGACCCGCCGCAGCTCGGCGCGGGCGCTCTCGTCGGTGACGGTGGGGTTGAAGACCACCGCGGTGCGGCCGTGCGCGGAGGTGGCCGCGCCCTCCGGGGCCGTCGCGACGGACGGGGCGGCGGCGGGCACGTGGGACCCCGTCAGCAGCGCGCGGCCGACGATCAGCAGGGACAGCCCGCCGTTGAGCAGACCCCCGGCGATGTCCGTCGGGTGGTGCATCCCCCGGTACGCGCGGGCGATCCCCACCAGCAGGGGCACGAGCAGCAGCAGGAACGCGACGGGCCTGCGCCACGGCGCCTTCGTCCGGTGCAGGACCAGGACCGCGAGACCGGCGTACAGGGCCGTCGCGGCTCCGGTGTGTCCGGATGTGTAGCTGGAGGTGGGGGGCGAGGCGTCGAGCCGCTCGACGTCGGGCCGGGTGCGGTCCACCGCTTCGGTGACGACCAGGAAGACGAGGGACTGGAGCGACACGGCCACCGAGAGGAAGAGCGCGTCCCGCCACCGTGGGAGCCGAGGTGCCAGGAGCAGGAGGAGGCAGGCGAGGAGGGTGCCGACGACGACCGTGGCCGTGTTGCCCGCCTCGGACACGACGAGGGACACCGTGTCGAGTGTGCCGGTGCGGGCCCGCTCCAGCGCGTCGGTGAACCGGTCCTCGGACGTCAGCGGCCACACCCCGGCCGCCGGACCGGTGATCAGGAGCCCGATTCCCACCATCAGGGCGGCCTGACAGACCGCCGTCGAGGCGATGACTCCCACCGCCCGGCCCATGCCTCCGGCGGTCGCGGGTGTACCGACGGGTGCCTGCGGGGTTCCACCCGCGGTCGTCTGGGCTCCGTACGCGGTTCCCGGGGCTCCGTACGCGGTTCCCGGGGCTCCGTCCGCGGTCGGCAGGGCTCCTTCCGGGCGCTCCCGGCCGGACGGGAGCGGGTGGGTCGGCACGCGCTCGCCCGGGTGCGGCGGCACGGCTGACACGGGCCCGCCGGCGAAGGCTGCGCGTCTGTCCGGTATGTCGGTCGGCATGGCTTTCCCGTCGTTTCGGTGCCCCTCGGACTACGAGTGGGACCAGGGCTGCCCCCGGCGTTTCGCCGTCTTCCCCCTCCTCGCGCCTCCAGACCTGCCGCCCGTGGCGGCGCTCGAACCCTGCGCCGGGGGCCGGGGGCCTCCCGGTCGCAGCGGCCGGGGATCGGTCATAAGCTGCCGGGGCCGACAGGGTGCCGACCTCGAAGGGTCCGACCAGGCCTTCCGCCCCGGCGGCAGACCGGGAAATCAGCGGTACTGACGTGCGCATCTGTGGGCAGGAGAGCGGCGAAGGCCGCCCGACCCCCGTACGGGCGACGGCGGACACGGCCTACCTCAAGGGAAGGAGCGATCCGATGCCGGAAGAAGGACGCGGTGACGACGTCTACCAGCCGGACGGTTCGGACAGTGACAACCGGCCGACGGACGACCTCGACCCGGAGAACGTGATCGACGAGCCGGACCTCGACGACATGCTGGACACGGGGTACTCCCCTCCGGAGAAGCCCCTGGGCGTCTCGAAGTACGGCACGACGGGCGAGGAGCAGCGGGAGGGCGAGTCCCTCGACCGGCGCCTCGCACAGGAGGTACCCGAGGCGGATCCCGTCCTGGCGGACGGGACCGACGACGGGCCGGAGGACAACGGCCCGGAGGAGGACGACGCCGGACAGGAGCGCGCCGGACGCGTCGCCGTCACCGACGAGGAGCCCGGCGGCCCCGTGCGCAACAACCGGGTGCTGGGCAGGGACGTCGGCATCGACGGAGGCGCGGCCTCCGCCGAGGAGGCCGCGGTGCACATCCAGGACGACGACGCGACCTGAGCCGCCTGGAACGCCCGCGGAACCTGCCCGGGCAGCACGTCGGAGGCGGAACCGGACCCCTCCGGTGACCGCCTCCGCCCCGTCGCGGCGCGGACCGTCGCAGACGCACGTCGTCGCGGCACGGGCCGTCGCAGAGGCACGTCGTCGCGGCACGGGCCGTCGTTCCGTGCCCGGCATGGAGTACGGCCGCCCCGCCCCGGGTTCTCCGCGGCGTGGCGGAGAGCCCGGGCCGCACAGCACCGCCGGGGCCACGAGCCGGCCTCCGCCACCCGGCCGGGTCCGGGTCCGCCTCGCGCGCCGCTTCGCTGTGCGGTGCGGTGCCGCGTTCGAGGGGGCGGCGGGCCGTGCCGAGGCGGATCAGGTGGTGTACTCGGAGTTCAGCCGCACGTATCCCTCCGTCAGGTCACAGCCGTAGACGGTGAACTCCCCTTCACCGATGCCCAGTCCGATGCCGATCACGACCTCGCTGCCGCGCATGTGCCCGGCGACCGCCGCCCGCAGCTCCGTGTCGCCGGGACCGTCGGCGCGCTGCGGATAGACCAGGGTCCCGCCGAACCGGACGGTCACGTTCTCCGGGAGGATGTCGGTGTCGTCGGTGCACTTGCCGATCGCCATGTTCACCCGGCCCCAGTTGGGGTCGCTGCCGTGCACGGCGGTCTTGACCAGCGGCGAGTTGACCACGGCCTTGCCGACGCGCTTGGCCTGAGCCGTGTCCCGCGCCCCTGTGACCCGCACCTCGATGAGCTTGTCGGCCCCCTCGCCGTCGGAGGCGATGTTCTTCACCAGGGCGAGCGCCACCTCGTACAGCGCCTCCTCGAACTCCACCGGATCCACGTCGCCCGCAAGCCCGTTGGCGAACAGGACCGCGGTGTCACTCGTCGACGTGTCGGTGTCGATGGACACCGCGTTGAACGTGCGGTCCATGACGCTGCGGAAGATCCGGTCCTGCACGTCCCGGGGCAGTCGGGCGTCGGTGGCGAAGAAGGTCAGCAGGGTCGCCATGTCGGGCTCCAGCATCCCGACCCCCTTGGCGATGCCGACGAGCGTCGCCCCGCCGCACCGGACCCTGACCTCCTTGGGCCGGGTGTCGGTCGTCATGATGGCTCGCGCGGCCCGGTCGAACCCGCCCTCGGGGAAGGGCCAGGAGAGCGTCTTGATGTGTGCCCTGATCTGCTCCATCGGGTACTGGATGCCGATCACCCCCGTGGAGGCCATCAGCAGTTCGTCCGGGGAGAGCCCGGTGGCGGCGGCCACCCCGTCACGCACCTCGCGGGCGTTGCTCTCGCCCTCCGGCCCTGTGGCGACGTTGGCGTTCCGCGCGACGACGACGACCCCTCGCGCACGCCCGTCGGCCGCCACGGCCCGGCTGAGCACCACGCTCGGGCCGGAGAAGCGCGACTTGGTGAACACCGCGCTGACCTGCGCGGGTTCGGTCGAGGCCAGCACCGTGAAGTCGTCCCGCCCATCGCCGACGACTCCCACCGCCGCCGTGTGCACCACGAACCCCGCGGGCTCCCGAGTGGTCGTACGGGTCATGATCGCCTGCCCTCTTCCGTGTTTTCATTATGCGCCTGATCGCATGTCTATTCATTCATCACGAGTGGTGCGCGCACAAGACCCGAACCGGCCGAGAGCCCTCTCGAAGCCCGGAGCGGTCGCACGGGCGCTGGGCGGGCCACGGTGAGAGTCCACCGGCACGGGTGAGCCGGCTCGGGCCCGGCAGGGAGCCGGCCTGGACCGGCGCCCAGCCCCGGCCAGGGCCGCGGTGACCCTCCACCGGGCCGGATCCGGATGGCCAGGGTGGCGCCGGTGGCCGGCGCGTCCAGGTCGACGTGGTCCGGCATCGGCAGATCGAGGCCGGGGATGTCCACACCTGTGCCCGGCTGTGTCGCCGGGCCCGCACCGTCAGCCGCTCCGGCTGCCAGGGGCGGGAGGAGCCCATCGCTGCCGCAGGCCCAGCCCGGGACGGAGGGCGTCGGCCAGCTCCGCCGCGATCCCGGCGCCGGTCCCTCCGCCGCCCAGCAGGCGGTCGGCGACACGGCGCACCGCGTCGCGGAAGGCGTCACCCGCGTAACGGGAGTCGGCGAGCACCGCGTGCGGCTCCGCCGGCAGCACCAGGGCGACGGCGGCGCTCCAGGCCCGGGTGGTGTCGGCCTCGCCCGTGCCGCCGGGTGCCGCGTCCGCGAAGTCGGCGTGGGCCCCCGCCCACAGCCGCCGTGCCACCTGGGCGGCGGCCGTGTCCACCGTCTCCGACCACACGTCGGGGCGTGTCATCCGCACACGGAGCAGGTCAAGCGGCGACAACTCGCCCGCGGGCAGCCGGCCGTCACCCCGCAGCGACATCTCGGTCCGCTGTCCCTGGGAGAGCGTGATGCCCACGGCTCTCAGTTCCTCCGTGCCGACCGTTTCGCCCTCGGCGGGTTCCGGCGGGGCGGGCGGCAGGTCACCTTCGGTGAGCTGTCCCGCGATCCAGCGGCGCAGGCCCGCGTCCCTCGGCACGGCCGGGGGCGCCTGGCCCAGGCCGGAACCGTCGCCTCGTGCCGCGCCCAGCGCCTCCGGGGCGACGCCCAGGGTCCACAGCCGGTGCTCGGCGGCCTCCAGGCGTTCGCGTGCCTCGTCGACCCCGGCCCAGGCCACGGCTGAGGCAGATGCGCTCGTCGTCGCGTCGCCCAAGCCGTGCCGCTCTGCGGCCACGGCTTGGGCGACGGCCGCGCCCAGCGCCTTCAACTGCCGGGCGTGCGCGTGCCACGCCTCGGCGAGTTCCGCGGTCTGGTTCGCGGCCTCGGTCCCGCGGGCGGCCCCCGGACGGGGGGCTGCGGGTACACCGGGCGGGTTCGGCCCCTGCGGCGCCGGGTGGCCCCGCCCGGCGGTGACGGGCCGGTCGCGGACCGGACCCGGACGGTGCGGGAGCGCTGCGCCGGTGTCCGTTCCGCCGGCCCGCGTGCCGGTGTCCGTGGGGGGCCCGGGGGTCGGCTCGTCGAGCAGGGCACGGGCGTGCTCATCGGGGAAGAGCCCCTCCCGCGCGACGTTCTCGCGCAGCTCCTGCTCGGTGAGGGGATGGATGTTCCAGTACCGGCCCCAGTTGTCCGCGTAGTCCAGGGCCGGGTCGTGGCCGGGCACGTCGTCCAGGGCCAGCTGGGCACCGCGCATCACCTCGTGGGCGGTGTGATGGCCCACCGTCAGCGAGATGGCCAGCATCCCCGCACGGATCAGGCCGAGGTCCAGGTCCAGGCCCCACTGCTCCCGCATCCGGGCGGCGTGCACCATGAAGCGGTACGTGGACCCGGCGGTTCCGGTTGCCACGAGGCCGCCCGAGTCCTCGGAGACGCCCTGGAAACCGGCGTCCAGCGGAATGTCGTACACCGCTGTCGCGGGCATCCAGGTCAGTCCGGCCTCGTTGACCGCGAACCGGCGCTCCGCCTCGCTCAACGGGGGCCGTGCGGTGTCCGGATGCGCCGGGGTCACCACCGAACGCTGGAGCTCCGCGACCGCGGCCTCCTTCTCGGCCACGGTCCTGTCCGACGCCGAGATCTCCAGGGCTCGCCGCATGAACTCGGCGTAGACCTCGCGCTGCCGCCTGCTCGGCCGCTCCTCGGCGATCACCGGGTGCTGTTCCTCGGCGCCGCCGAGCATCTCCGGTACGAGGTCGCTGGAGATGCCCTCGTACAGGAACGCCACGAGCTCCCGCAGGTTCCCGCTCCTCAGCACGCGCTGAAGCGCCTCGCGGGACGTGCCGACGACACCCGCCTTGGCCTTGCTGGTGTCGCCGAACGTCGCCAGCGCGCGCGGGTGCTCCCGGCGTGCCGCGGCCCAGGCGGCGGTCGCCATCCTGCGGAACTCCGCGACCACCGGGCCGTGTTCGGCGAGGTACTCGCCCAGCCGCTCGTCGAAGGCGACCGACTCCTCGGCGTAGCGGATGCGCGCCAGGACCCACGGGGGCGCGTCGCTGTTACGGCGTTCGGGGCTCGGCCGCGCGGACCTGCCCGGCGGCCGGGACCCGGCGCGCCCGGCGGTGGTCACGGACTCCGGGGTCGCGGGCCGGGTGACGGCGGGTTCGCCGGTGGTCGTGGCGGGTTCGCCGGTGGTCGTGGCGGGCTCGCCGGTCGTCGTCCCGGAATCGGTCGTGGGCCGCGTGGCGGCGGGCTCCTCTGCCGGGGCGGCTTCCCCGGCCGGTGTGGTGCGGCCGGACGGCGTCGGCGTGACCAGCCGGTGGTCGTCGACATCGATCGTCACCACGCGTCCCTGGGCGGGTCCGGTGGCACTGCGCACCCGCTTCGCGGACTTGGTGAGGCCGAAGTCCCGCACCCCGACCCGTGGTCCGTCCGCGCCGGCCTGGAAGGTGCCCAGCGCCCCGGCCAGTTTCCCCGCGAGCGCCGCGGTGACGGCGTCGGCCCTCGCCCGGCCGCTGGCCTGGGAACGGTTGCCGTGCCCGGTGACGGTGACCGATGGCATCGGCAGGCCGTGAGCCCGGTTCCACAGCCCCGCGCGCGCCAGCGCCTGCGCCAGGCCGTCGAGTGTGCTGTCCGCGTCGGCGGGGATGTCGTGCCGCCGCTCCTCGAAGTGGATCGTCCGCTGGTGCGCGCGCGGCGTGTGGCCGTGCAGCACCACCGTCGTCAGCGGGTTGGCCACGGCGGGCGGGTCCTCCGTCAGCAGAGCCGCGTTGGTCTCGTGCGCCGACTCGCCCGGGCGCTTGCTGTACGCCCGGAGGAACCACAGGTCCTTGCTCTCGATCACCGGCGCGGCGGCCCGGATCAGCTCCTTGGCGCGGGTGCGCGCGCCGGCCGCCTCCCTGAGGGCCAGCGCGTGCTCGGGCCGGTCCTCGTCGAAGTACCAGGGCAGTTGTTCCGCCTGGTGGACGTCGGCGAGAGCCCTGGCCACGGCCGCGAAGCCCTCCGAGCGGGAGATCTCCGTCTCGTCCGCACCGCCGCGCCGCAGTTCGGCCAGGCGCCGCTCGGTCCGGGCGGCCAGCGCGGTGAGTTCGTCCTCGTGGTAGCGGTCGAGGTTCTCGTCGATGACGTCGTCGAGGAGCTCGGCCGGGAGCTCGGCCCGGGAGTGGGTCTCGTTCTCCAGCGTGATCTGGTGGGTGCCGTCCTCGCCCTCCAGCACCACCTGCGCGAAGTGGTAGGGGGCGTGCGGGCCCACCCGGTCGCCGGGCTTCGCGTGGTTGTGCGTGAACAGCTGCGCGCCGCCCGGGTTCGTGGTGCTGACGGACTGGACCAGGTAGCCCTCGCCGACTCCCGCCCAGGCGTACTCGTTGACGCCGATGCGCCGCGCGGCCGTGGCCAGCCGGGTGCGCGCCGGGTTGTCCTGCGGCTCGTGGCTCAGGGCACTGCCGTAGCGCTCACCCGGCGTGGGGGCGCCCACCACGCCTCCGGTGAAGCGGTTGTCCTGGCCGGTCCGGCGTGCGGCCCACCGGGGGGTCACCTCGGCGGCGGAGCCCATGCCTTCGGCGACCTCCGCCAGCGCCTGGGCGAGGTGGTGGGTGCCGGTGACCTCCCGGCCGTGCATCCCGTTCACCGGGGCGGTGACGACGCCCGTGGGGCCGCGGAAGGCGATGTGGGACAAGGGCGCGGAGCTCTGGCCGGCCACCATCCGGGCGAAGTCCCGGGTGAAGGCGTGTTCCGGACCGCCGGAGCCTGTCAGGAACTCCGGCTCGACCCGGAAGAGCGGCTCACCGTAGGAACCGTCCTCCCTGGGCAGCAGCACACCCACCGACTCGTCGGCCCTCAGCCGCACACCGGCCCCGGCCGCGGACAGCCGCGCCGACGAGCGCGCGATCGCCGCTCGGGTGGCGTACGCCTGCTGACCGTCGCCGGTCGCGAGGGTGGCCAGCGTCCGGTCCTCGGAGATGCGCAGGGGCGGCCGGTCGGCCATGAGGACGTCGCCGTGGTCCTGCCGGGGCATCACCAGGGCGTGGGTGCCGTCCCCGGCCCCGACCTCCCCGACGGTCCGGGGCAGCGGCCCGGTGAACAGGACACCGGTGCCCCGCCGGTCGACGACCCCGTAGTCGCGCGTCGTCAGCGGCCGGGGGCGGCGCGCGTCGATCCGGCGCTCCAGGACCGCCTGGTCGGCCAGGCGGTCGAACTCTGCGTCCCCGTCGCTGCTCGACCGGTCGTCGTCGCTGTCCGGGTCCGACAGGCTGTCGGTGTCGCGGGCTCCGGGCAGGCCGCCGTCCTCGGACGGTTCCGTGGACGCCCAGCCCGCGCC
Organism: Streptomyces sp. NPDC102402; assembly: GCF_044765765.1. Lineage (NCBI taxonomy): Bacteria > Bacillati > Actinomycetota > Actinomycetes > Kitasatosporales > Streptomycetaceae > Streptomyces > Streptomyces sp. NPDC102402. Next base: position 113,885 of record NZ_JBIWKR010000006.1, on the reverse strand, counting down.
CGTGTCGCCGGCGTCGAGGTCGAGCATGAGGTGGCGGGTCCCTGCGGTCGGGTGCGTGGCCACGCCGACCGGCGCCTCGGGGTACCAGACGCGGCGGCCCGTCGTCCCCGCGACGAGGGACGCGACGGTCGCGGCGTACTCCGGCGGCAGCGCCAGGACGATGTCCGCGCCGCGGGGCCGCCGGGAGTCGTACGAGATGAGCCGGGCCAGTTCCTCGGGGCTGTCCACCCGGAAGGTCCGTCCCGGTACGGCGACGTCGACGCCGTGGCCGGCCGCCTCGGCCACCACCAGGTACGGGTTCTGCCAGGGGGCGTTCCGCCGGATGACCCGGCCCCGGCCCCGCACGGCGTAGGTCTCCGTCTCGGGGGCGGGCCTCCCCGGTCCGGTGAAGTCGCGCCCGAGGGGGTTGCCTTCGCCGTCCTGCAGTTGCGTCGCCGCGTCGAGGGCGCCCCGTCCGGTCTCGATCTGCCGGTCGATGAAGTACAGGGCGAGGTCGTCGGTGCTCGCGAGGTCGTCAGAGGAGGCGTCGAGTGCCAGCGAACCGAGCAGGTGGACGTCTCCGGCGGCCGGCCTCGCCCCGTCGGCCATGTGCAGGACCTGCCGGGTGACGCGGACGAGGCCGTCGCGCAGCTGCTGCTGTGTCGGGCGGGGACCGGCCTCCTCCGCGACGAGTCCGTACAGCGCCTCGGAGGTCTCCTGGAGCCGGTCGCGCGGAACACTCCCGAGGAAGGGGCCGAACAGGGTGTTCAACCAGCCCTGGCCGGCCCGGACCGGGGGTTGCGCCCCGTCGTCGGAGTCCGTGTCGGAGTCCGACTCGTCGGACGCCTCCGCCACGGTGGGCAGGGCGTCCCCGGGAGGCAGCCCGGGCGGCACGGCTCCGTCCGGACCGGTCTGCGGGGAGGCCGTGGGGAGCGACACCGGGTCGACCCACACCGGCTGCCGGAGCTCCGGCGTGGCGCCCGTCCTGGCGTCGGGCCAGCTGGTCCCCTCCGGTGGGGCGTGCGGCGTGATCTCGCCGGCCACCGCGGCCCACAGCTGGAGGTGGCGCGGTCGCAGACCGCTCTGCGCGAGGCCGTCGGGGGCCTGCTCGCGGAACGGGCCGAGCAGGCTGCCGGGCGTGTGCAACCGGTCCGGGTTGCTCGCGTCACGCGCCTCGTCGCGCAGGAACAGCTGGTGTGCCAGCTCGTGCGCGAACTCCACCGGGTCGGCGTCGGCCCACCACGCCCGCTGGTTCATCCGCTGGTCCCGGCCCACCAGGTCGACCGTCAGGTGGGGTTCGTCGCCGGGCTCCACCCGCTCCACGGTGACGTGCAGCCGGTCGCCGTCGGGCAGCCGGTGCCCCGGACCGTTGTAGAACTCCTCGACGCCCTGGAGCACCCGCGCCATGACGGCGTCCGTGTCGGCCTGCCCGTCGCCGTCACGGAGGGCGAGCCGCACGGTCAGATCGGTGAAGGTCTCTCCTCCGTGGGTGAACCTCCTTACGTCGAAGGCGGATCGGACGACGGTGCGCGGCCGGTCGTCGAGGCGGGCGCGGAGCGCTCCGGACGGCCGCGTGGTGACGGGAACCGTGGCGCCGGGGCGCTCCGGGCCGGCGGGGGGCGTGTCACCGAAGCCTGCTTCACGCAACGGGATGCGCAGGGCCGTGTCGCCCTCGCCCTCCGGCACCAGGTACAGCGCCGAGGAGTCCGCCACGACCCGGTGGGGCGTGGCCTCCTGGTCGAGGTCGGCCATCGCGGGCGCGAGAGTGTCCATGTTGGCGATGCGGCCGATCCAGCCGCTGTCGCCGCGCAGGATCGTGCCCGCCGCGGCGTGGACGAAGTCGTGGCCGAAGCGCGTCCACCCGTCCGGCGGGATCTCCTGACCGTCGGGGAGTCTGATGTGCCCGGTGTCGGCGACCTCGTAGGAGAAGGGCTCCGAGCGGGACTCCGCCGAACGGGTCCAGGTGAACCACTCGTCCGGACGCGGTCCCGTGGTGGCCGGCGCGCCGTCCTCGGCGCGGACCGGGGCCTTGCCCTTCGCGGTGCCGGTGTCCGGGGACGGTTCGCTCGCGGGTGTGGCGGTGGCCGCGCGTACGTCGTCCGCGGACACGGCGGAGGCCGGGTCGACGCCGAAGCGGGGCCTCATGACGGTGACCTCGCGGCCGATCGGCCAGTGCTCGGCCATCGGGTCGACACCGTCGTCGCGCGACCCTCCGGGCAGGCCCCCCTGCCGGGACCGGCCGCCAGGCCCCCGGGTGGCGACGTGCCGGGGCCCGCCCCGGTGGTCGTCGACGGTGAGGGTCACGGTGGAGGCCGCCGAGTCGCCCGCGGACGTCCCCCGGTCGCGCACCGAGACCGGTTCGACGGAGAACCGGTCGGCGGTGAGGTGCGGCTCGGGTGTGCCGTCCTGGAGTTCCGCGAGTGCTGTGGAGAGGTCCTGCCGGAACGAGGCCGCGACCGCCTCGGCACGCACCTTCGCGAGGTCCCTGCCGGCGAGACGGCCGCCGCGCCGGCCGGTGACCCGGACGTCCGGCAGCGGCAGACCGTTGGTCTCGTTCCACAGGGCGGCCCTGGCGACCACCTTGGCCAGGTACCGGAGGGAGTGCCCGGCGCTCTGGGGCGTCTGCTGGACACCCTTCTCGAAGACGATGGGAACGGGCAGTGCCTGCTGGCCCCGGAGCACGACGGCGGTGAGCGGATTGGCCTCGGCCGAGGGGTTGTCGCCCAGCAGTTCGGCGTTGGTGTCGTGGGCGGACTCGCCCGGACGCTGCGCGTACATCCGCATGTACCACTGGTGCTTGCCCGCGATGACGGGTTCGAGCTGTCCGACCCGCAGTGCGGCGGCGCGGGTGGCGCCCTCCAGCGTCTTCTCGGCAGCGGCACGCTCCGGTGAACCGGCGGGCGCCGCGTGCATCTCCGTCTGGGCCTGCTTCGCCCGGACCAGGGCGAGGGTCAGGTCGAGGTAGCCGCGCAGCTCCGCGAGCGGCTTGTCCGCGCCCTCGTCCGGCTGCTTCTCGATCTCCTGGCGCAGCCGCGACGCGATCTCCCGGAGATCGCCCAGGTCGTGGTTGCGCAGGTTCGCCTGGACCGCCCTGCGGTGCCGGTGGTTGCGCTGGGAGGCGCGGGCGTGGTTCTCCAGGGAGATCTGGTGGCTGCCGTCCTCGCTGGCCAGGACCACGGTGACGAAGTGGTAGCCGAAGTGCGCACCGCCGGAACCCGCCTGCGGTTTGGCGTGGTTGTGCTCCAGGCTCGGCTGGCCCTGTTCGCCGGGGGCCGCGACGGACTGCACGACGTAGCCCTCGCCGATGTCGGCCCAGGCATGCTCGTTGACCCCGATCCGGCCCGCGGCGTCCGACAGGGCGTCGCGGCGCGGGTCGTCCTCCTCTGCCAGGCTCAGCGCGCTGCCGTAGGCGCGGCCCGGCAGTGGACCGCCGTCGCCGCCGGTGGGGCGGTCGTCCTGCCGGACGAGCGTCGCCGCCCACTCCGGATCCGCCGTGGCCGGGGGTGTGTCACCGTCCGCGAGGTGGCCCAGGGCGGCGGCGAGGTGGTGGGTACCGGTGACCTCGGCCCCGTCGGACGCGTTGACCGGCGCGGTGATCACCGGGCCGGCGCCTGGGGTGCGGAAGACCATGTGCGAGGTGCGGGAGGTGTCGGCGAGCATGTCGGCGAAGTCCCGGCAGATTTCTTCGGTGGACTGTCCGGAGCGGGTCAGGAAGACGGGGGTCACCAGGAACAGCTGCCTGCTGCCGCCGCCGGGGGTGGGCAGGATGACACTCAGTTCCGTGTCGGTCCGCAGCCGCACCGAGGTCCCCGCTCGCGCCAGCTTGACCGACGCGCGGGCGACGGCCTCCTCCGTCGCGAAGATCTGCTGCCCGTAAGCGCCGTCCTCGACGGCGAGCGTGCGGTCCGAGGAGATCCGCAGGGCGGGCCGCTCCGAGACCAGGGTCTCGTGGTGTTCCTGCACGGACAGGAGGAGTTCGGGTGCGTCGTCGGTGCCCGTCAGGGCGTGCGGGGTCTGCCAGCTCCCCCGGATCCCGCCGGGCCTGCGGAAGATCACGTTCGAGTCGCCGCCGTTCACCACGCCGTACTCCGTCGTGGTCAGCGGCTCGGCCCGGCGTGCGTCGATCCCCTCCCGGCGCTCGGGGCCGCCGTACATGCCGACGATGTCCGAGACGTCCGAGTCACTGTCGGCCTCCTCCCCCGGCAGGACGGAGGTCCACACCGCGCCGACGTCGTCACCGTCGCCGAGGGGGCCCAGCGTGATGCGGTCGGTGCCGGTGCGCCAGTCCGTCGACGGGCGGGGGGCGTGCTCGGAGTACCAGACCCGGGCGCCGGTCAGGTCGGCGACGTGCCGCGCCAGGGACGCGATGTCGCCGTGGGGCACGACCAGCGCGATGTCGGTGCCGGGGGGCCGTGCCGGGTCCCGGGCGATGATCCTGGCGAACTCCGCGGGATCGTCGAGCGTCAACGTGCCGCGTGGCGTTTTCAGTTGGACCGAATCCGCATCCGCCTGGGCGAGGACGGTGTAGGCAGCCGGCCACGGGGCGGGCCACGTGCTCAGCCGGCCGTCCGCACCCTCCACCGCGTACGAGTCCAGGGGCGGCACCTCGGCTCCGGTGCCGGTCCAGTTCCGCCCGGGGCCGTGCTCGGGGACGAGCCGGGTTCCCCGGACCAGGGCGCCGTCATGGCTCCTCAGGTAGGCGGAGAGGGATTCCTCGTCGGCCAGTTGGGCCGGGGCGGCGCTGAGGGCGAGCGACCCGAGGAGCAGCAGCTGCCGCTCGCTCACCTCGGCGTCCGGGGCGAGGCCCAGCACCCGCCTGGCCAGGCCGTGCAGGGGATCGCCTTCGGCCACGGAGGAGGGCGGGGAGTGCCTCTCGGCGAGCTCCCGCAGCGACAGGGCCGTGCCGACCAGCATCTCGGGCGGATAGTCGTCGCGGGACGCGGATCCGAAGAGGAGTCCGAGCCATACCTCGTGCGTGGCGTCGTCCGGGGTGCCGTCCTCACCGTCGGAGTCGCTTGTGTCGTCGGTGAACCGGAACTGGGCAAGCGCCCCGGAGTCGGAGTCGTCGGTGAAGCGGAAACGCGCGAGCGCGTCGGCCTCGGCGCCGGAGAGCGTGCTCAGCTCGTACGCCTCCTCCTCGCCCGGGAGCCCGGGGACGTCCCTCCCGGCCGGGGACCCGGGTGAGGGGGGCAGCGGCACGGTGGCCGGGTCCGGGGGCGGCGGGGAACTCCGGTCGGTGCTCATCGTGTCCGGCGCGGGCGCCGGGGTGCGGGTGATCAGGGGGACGATGTCTCCCCCACGGCGGCGGAGCAGGACGGAGGGGCTGTCCGCGGAAGGTCCGGAGTAGGTGTGGGTGGTGCCGTTCTCCTCGACCAGGGTGACGGTGGTGCCGGTGGCGGCCGCCGCCCACTCGGCGAAGGCCCGGTCCGCCTCCGGCCCCCAGGGGGCGGTGGCGAGGTGACGGCGCAGGTGGCCGTCCCGGGCCTCGGCGCTCGGATCCGGCCCGCCCGAGCGGGAGTTCATGGGAGGCGGCGCGAAGAGCGAGTCACGGTCGCCGGGCTCACCCGGCAGTCCGTTCAGGCGCATCAGCTGGGCGGGCGGCACCCCTGCGCGCATGCGCAGCCGCGCCGCGTCGTGGCGGTCCGTCCCGGGATGTGCCGCCGCCAGGTGCAGGGCGGTGGAGAGCGCGCCGAAGAATCCGTTGCCGCGCCCGGAGGGTGCGCCCTGCGCGTAGGTGGCGCCGTCGGGGGCGGTGAGGACGCCGTCCCTGTCGAGGCGGAAGCGCGCGCCGGTGCTGTCGGCGGGCGGCAGCCAGGGTGCGGTGGTGTGGCTGCGGTGCGCGGTCGGCTGCACGGACGCCGGGCGTGCGGTCTCCGGGGTGCCCTCGGACACCGGGGCCGGCAGCGGCGTGGCGACCGGAGCCGCGGCTCCCTGCGGCAGGGCCGCGTGGAAGAAACCGCCCTCGGCGAAGAGGACCGGGTCGGTGACCGGATCGACGGTGGCCGGGTCGGTGCCGTGCGGGAGGAAGAGCTGGTCACGGCCCTCGCCGGTGACCACGGTGAGCGGGGTTCCGAGGACCCGGGCGGCCAGTGCGGGCAGCAGGTCGGCGCCGCCGTGGTCGCCCGCGCGGCGCCCCGGCGGGGCGGGTTCGCCGTCCGCGCCGTCCTGGCGCGGTTCGCTCGCGAACGGACGGGAGAGGGCGGCCCCGGCCAGTGCCACCCGTTGTGCGGGGGTCGGCCAGAGCGTCACCGGGAGGCGTCCGAACGCGTCGAACTCGGCCTGTTGAGGGACCGTCAGATCGATTCCCGCGGCGTCGAGTTCGGCTTGGGTGAAGGTGTCCGCGGTGTCCAGGGCCAGGGCGTCGAGCAGGTCCTCGTTCCCGTCCTGTCCCAGCGCCCAGGCCAGGCGGTCGCGTGCGGTGCCGATGGCCTCGGCCGTGACCGCCTGGTCTCCCGGGTCGGCGGCGAACCGGTCGGCCAGGCCGGTCCCGAGCAGGTGGGGCAGCCTGCCCCGGTCCTGGGCGGCGGCGAGCAGTGCGTGGAAGAACGAGGCACCGTCGTGCGGCATGTCGTGGACCTCGCGCACCGTGGCGCGGTCCGGCGAGGTGAGGGTGCGCGGGGCGGAGCCGGTGCCGCCGGTGATCGTGTACGGCTCGGGTGCCTCGGAGCGCCAGCCTGGCGCCGTGTACTCCTGCGGGAGGTCCTTCACCGGGACCGAGGCCGAGCCCTGGTGGTGGGCGGTGAGGCGGGAGGCGGCGAGGTGCAGCCGGTGGTGGTCGGCGGCGGCGGCGTCGGTGCGCTCCTCCCACCGGCGTACCTCGTCGCGGGCGGACTGCCAGGCGGTGACGGCCGGGGACGGCGTCACCGCGGCGCCGGAACCGGCGGCGCCCAGGGCGGTCCGTTCGTCGTCGGTCAGGTTGAGCCATGTCTCCCTGGCCCGCGCCCGGGCGTCGTAGTAGCCCTTCTCGGCCGTGGCCAGGTCGCCGGCCGCCTTGGCCTGGTCGTCCCAGGCCGTGAGGACCTCCCCGGTGAACGTGGAGTCCTCCAGGAGGCCGTGGTCGCGCGCGATGTCCTCGCGCAGCCAGACCAGCGCCGTCGTCTCGGCCTCGGCCGCGCGCGGCCCCCGCTCGGCCTTGCCGAGCGCGTACATGGTCCGGCTGTCGGTGACCCGGTGGTGCACGTCGGCCACCGCCAGCCAGCTCACCGGGATCGCGAAGAGCATGCTGCGGTCGGTGACGACCTTGGTGTGGGTGCCGAGGGTGGTGTCCGCGGTGCCCTTGAGCGTGGTGCCGTCGTTCGTACCGCCGATCGGGACCGTGGCGCCGGGGTTGGTGACACCCGCGTTGCTGTTGCCGGCCAGCGGTGCGGTGCCCACCGCACCCTCGACGTTGTCGGTGATGCCGGCGTCCAGCGCGTCGGAGGTCTTCGCCCGCTGCATGGCCTCCATGCGCGGCTTGTTCTCGACGGCGAGCAGCCGGGCCCCGCTCCGGTGCATCCTCGCGTAGAGGCGTGAGTCGGCGGTGTGGGACTGGCCGAAGAGGTGGGTGGAGGCCTGGGTGGGCAGCGACGTGCCGCTCGCTCCGAGTGCCTCGCGGAAGCCGGACGTCAGACCGACCTGTGCGGTGGCCTCCTGCTGGGCCTGCCCGGGGGCGGTGCCGAGGCCGGTGAGCGGGGTGTGGCGGGCCATGCGCACCCGGCCTTCGAGGACCGTGCCCGTGTGCCGCTGCCCGAGGTCGGTGTCGCCGAGGCCGTCGGCGCGTGCGGTGGCCAGGGTCAGGGCGTCGTGCACGTTGGCGGCGCCCCGGATGTCCACCGCGAGGATGCCGGAGCCGACGACGTCGTCGAAGGGCAGCACGTCCGGATCGGCGCCGGTGGTGCGGCTCCCGCCGGAGGTGCGCCAGGCGGCGATGCCTTCCGGGCGTGCCTGGTCGGCGGTCAGCATCCGCACCGCGCGCTCGGGCCCTTGGACGTCCTGTTCGGTGAGCGCTCCGTCGGTGCCGTCGCCGTCAGGGGTGAGCAGGCTCGCCGGAAGGATCTCGTGGAGGCTGCCGACGGGTACGGCGGAGACGCCGGGGGCGAGCGGACCACCGGTCGCGTCCGTCATGGTGACCGTCAGGGTGTAGCTGGTGACGATCTCGGCGTGGGCCTGGGTGGTGGCGATGTTCGGCATCGCTGTGGTGCCGGAGGTCTGCGTCCGGGTGCTCGACCGCTGTTTCGCGGCGGTGCCCTGGAGCGACGGGTTGGCGACGAGGATGCCACTGTCCGCCGCCCGCTCGCCCGCGCTGAGCGTCACGTCGGCGCCGCGGTCCTGGGAGGTGCCGCCGGCGGTGTCACGGGCGGTGGTGCGGTAGTCCTCCAGCTCGTAGCCGGTGCGCAGCCTGTCCACGGTGGTGGTGACCGGGGTCAGCTTGAACGTCATCTGTCCCGGGCTGCCGCCCACCGGCAGGTGGAACGGGCTCGTCCAGCTCCGGTAACGGACCGGCAGGGTCATCCCGTCGGTGGTCAGCTCGTGCAGATGAGCGGCGAGGAAGTCCGGGGAGAGCCGCTGGAGGACCTGCTCACGGTCGTGGGAGGGCACTCCGGCCTTCTCCAGCCGGCTCATCAGCTGTTGCGCGGCAGGCCCGGCGTCGAGTTGACCGCTGGGGTGGGTGGGGAACCGGCGGCCGCGCAGGAAGGGCGGCACCCGGTATCCCCCGCCGAGGTTGTGCGGGGTGGTGGTGGCCAGGCCGTCGGGGGCGAGCCCGGCCTCGATGACGTCCTGCATGGGGAGGTGGAACATCACAGCGTCCCGGATGCGCTGGAGTGCTGCGGCGGCGCGGCGCGGGGCGGTGCTGTTGCCGAGGTTCTCGGAGAGCCGTCCGGCCAGGGAGCTGATGCGAGCCCCGGAGCGGGTGCCCACCGCGCCCATCGCCGCCGTCCAGCGGTCCCGTACCGCGACGGTCTCGGCGGTGTCGGCGACCACCAGGTACATCCGCCCGGCGTAGGTGAGGGTGGTGTTGCGTCCCCTGGTGAGGGTCTGCGCGACGCTGCGTCCCTTGCCCCAGGCGTACTGCAGGGCGGTCGAGTAGGAGCCGACGACGGCGGGCTGTCCGGGGGCCTGTTGCAGAGGCATGTCGGCGCCCTGGAGGCCGAGGGTGGTGCGCGAGACGGTGCTCGCGCTGCCGTTCACCCGGTGTTCGTTGCCGACGGTGGCCTCGAGACTGGCCGGTTTGGGATCACTCCTGACCCGGAAGTTGCTCAGCTCGCCGCGGATCGCTGCCTTCAGGTAGTGCGTACGGAAGGGGCCGGCGCCGTTGAGACCGGTGACGCGGGAGCCGAACGGGCCGAGGTACTGGCCGAGTTGGCCGGCGATGTTGAGGTTCGCCATCGCCCGGCGCAGCGCGGTGCGCACGGGAGCGCCGGGTGCGCTGACGTGCCAGGAGGTGCCCGACGCCCGGTCGGCGGTGTCCTGGGTGAGCCGTTGGCGCTGTGGGCCGCCCTCGGTGCTGAGCACCACGTGCGGGGCGCTCAGCAGCTTGCCGGTGAGCTGCCGGTCGGACGAGTCCGTCCTCGGCAGCGGGCGTACACCGTCGAGGAGTTGGTCCGCCTCGGTGGAGGAGAGCTGCTGCGGTGCGGGGGGCGTAGCCGTCGGTGCCTGTCCCGCCGCCGGCGGGTCCGCGGGGGCGTGGTGCTCGGAACCGTGGGCGGCCGGCACGGCGAGCTCGACCCGGCCGACCGTCTCGTTCCCCCGGGTGAACAGGGGCCGTTCCTCGACCTTGCTGACGAAGACGCCCGCGCCCAGCAGGCCGATCGAGGCGAGCCGTGCCCAGCCACGCGGACGTCGGTGGCCCTCGAAGGAGGCGTTCAGCTCCACCCGGTAGCTGTAGAGGTCGGCACCGTTCTGGAACATCAGGTGGTCGTGGGTGACCGCGACCGTGTTCCTGGTGGCCTTCTGGTCGGTCCGGGCATGGCGTGCCCCGACTGCCACGCTGCCGGTCTGACGGGGCAGTCCCGCCTCGGGGACCTTGTCGTGGTCACGCGGCGAGATGCCCAGCTCCACACCGCCGGAGAGGGTGACGGCGGCCTGCTGTCCCTGTCCGGAGACCTCGGTGCCGATCACCGCGTTCCGCAGGGAGCGCTCGCTCATGGTGGTCTCGAACCGCCGGTCGGTGAGGCGTGCCCCGAGGATGAGCGTGTGGTGACCGCGGCGTACCTTGCCGTCCTCGGTGAGGGTGACCGGCACCCCGGTGGTCGTCAGGTCGTCCAGGCTCTGTGCCAGGCTGGGCCGGTTGAGGGCCTCGCGGACCTGACGGTCGTTGTGCAGCGCGGTCCTCATACGCCCGTCGCCGTACCAGAACTTGGCCAGCCGCGGGTGCCGCAGCATGAACGGCGGGACGAACAGCGACGGGTACGACTGGTGCAGCGTGTCCAGGACGGTGTCGGCGAACGCCCGCATGGGGTCCTGCGGGGCGGACTGCGCGGTCTGCGGCTGGATCGGGGCGGGTGCCCCGTCCACGGCCGGCGGCTGCGGCTGCGGCTGCGGCTGCGGCTGCGGCTGCGGACGGTCGGGGAGGAAGCCCTCGGCGCGTACCTGGCCGCTCAGGTGGACCGGGTCCTCGCGGGTGAGGTACCACGGCACCGGCGGCTCGACGTCCGGGTCGGGGCCCGTGCGCCCCGGGGTGCGGCTGTCCCAGCCCGCCAGGCGGCGCGCGTCCTGGGTGGAGATCCAGTCCAGGCTGACGACCCGGACGGGGCGGGCAGCCGACGGGAGCTCGCCCGGCTTGCGCACCATCAGCGTGCGCTCCACCCGGTAGAGCGCGACCGGGTGGTTACGGACACGCCCGGTGGTCTTCCTGGCCGCGTCGGCACCGAGGAAGTGGCCACGTCCGGTGGACACGTCCACACGGACCAGCGGGCCGCCCTGGAGCCGTACGTCGGTGTCCACGCCGGTGAGCGTGTAGTTGGGACCGGCGGTGACCTGGAGGCCCAGCCGGGTGTCACGGACGTGACCGCGCTCGTTCTGGTACGTGGTCTGGGTGAGGTCGCGCAGCTCCGTCCTGACGGACTCGGCGACGAGGGTGGCCCGGTGCGGCACCGACCGCTCCACGATCAGGTGGCCCAGCGGGTGTTGCCCGCTGCCCCTGGTCAGCTCGGGTCCGGTGACCGGGCCCGCGAACCGGCCGAACAAGGCGAGGAGCCGCCCCGGCCGGACGTACGAGACCAGGGTGCGGTGTGCCGAACTCCCGGGACGTGCTCCCGAGACGGCGAGGGCGATGTCCTCCGGCGGGTCCACCAGGTGCAGCCCCGTGGTGTCGGCCATCCGCGGCTCGGCGCCCTCCGGGAAGGTGAGCGTCTCGGGTGCCCGGCGGGGCCCCTTGGAGGGCACGGTGAGGTCGTCGGGGATCCGCCAGCTGAGCCCGTCACGCATCGCGAACTCGGCGGCGTGCACCTGCGTGCGCTGCCAGTTCGGTCTCCGCGGGGGCGGGGCGGTCCGTCCCGGGGTGCCGTCGGACCGGGTGTCCGGCCCTGGAGCCGTCGGCGCCTCGGTGACGCGGTTCACCCGAACCCGGTAGTGGACGTCGTCCAGGTGCAGGTGTGAGCCCTCCCAGTTGCGCCACTCCGACTGGTTGTACGCCTGGGTGCCCTGCGCATAGTCGGTCCTGCGGGTCCAGCCCAGTGAGAAGCCAAGCTTCAGCAGCCAGTTGAGCGGCGGGCCCATGCTCAGCCCGCCTGCGATCCGCCGGCCGAAGCCGACGCTGCGCCCGCCGCCGGTGCCCGCCTGGCCGCGTCGCATGGTGTCCAGCCTGACGGTGGCACCGCCCACGTCGGAGAAGCGTTCCCACCGGTGGTAGGGGATGGCCTCGACTGTCATCTCGTGGCCGACCCCGGACTTCTCACGGCCGACGAAGCGCGCCCCGCGCGGGGCGGTGAAGGCGCCGGGCTGATCGGTCAGCAGCCGCAGCAGCTCCGCCTCGTCGAACTGGGCGCGGAGCTTCGCCGGCAGCTTGCCCAGGACCTCCTCCGCCACCTGCTCGGGCGAGCGGAGGGTGGTCTTCCCGATGCCGGTGAAGAGTCCCGTCCGGTCGCTCCGCCCGGTCCCGTCGGTCAGGCCGCCCGGTGTCCCGTCGGCCGGGTCGGCCTCCGGGCTGATCAGGATCCTGGGCAGCCGGCTGCCGTCCTCGAAGGTGACGGTTTCCGGCGGCGGACCCGGGGGCCGGGCGTCCAGACCTGTCAGCAGGCGCGCCGGACGATGCCGTTCGAGCTGGGTCTCCAGCGGCACCGGGTCGCCCCGGTCCGGAGTCCCGGCGTCGGGGGTGTCGAGGTCGGTGATCCCGCCCATGCTGCGCAGCCACTCCCCGAGAGGGCCGGAACCTGGCGGGTCCTGGTCGGCAGCCGTGGCGTCCGGGTCCTGCGTGGTGCCGGGATCCGGTAGGGGCTTCGGGTCCTGCGTGGTGCCGGGGTCCGGTACGGGCTTCGGGTCCTGCGTGGTGCCGGGGTCCGGTACGGGCGTGAGCGGGGCCGACGCCGGGACCAGCGCGTCGAAGTGGTCCGTGCCGTTGTAGGCCAGGTGCAGGACGCCGCCCTGGCCCCCCGGGTTGAGCGTGTTGACGAAGGTGCCGCCCGGCGATCGCGGGTCGGGCTGCACGAGCCGCAGGTCGAGGTCGAGTGTCTGCGCCAGCGCCTCCGGCAGCAGGTCGGCGAAGGGCGAGGCCCAGAGCGCGGGGAGTTCGGCCGACGAGGCGACGAGCTCCCTTGTGCCGAGCCGCCTGGCGTCGGCCGGGGTGGGCGCCAGGTCGGCGAGGTGCGGGTAGTCGCCGTCCCGCAGGATCCGCTGCCAGGCGGCGGCGTCGCCCTCGGTGACGACGGCCTGGGCGGTCCGGTTCCACTGCCGGGTGATGCGGTCCAGTTCTGCCGGGTCCCGCACTCCCGCGACGGCGCGCATCCGCAGGTCGTCCACGACGGCGAACACCGGGTCGGGGATCGCCACGGCCACGGCGTCGCCCAGTTCGGTCCGGGTGATCCGGTCCCGCAGCAGCCGGCGCAGTCCGGCTACGTTCCGCGCGGCCCACGCAGGCGGAACGTCCTGGCCGCGGGCGCTGTCGAGCAGCGACCGGAAGAGGCAGTTCCCGCCACCCGGCGTGTCCAGCCGGCGGAAGGCCGATCCGTCGGCGTGCACGGTGTCCGCCGCACCGGGCGTGGGCCTGCTCAGGAGGTCCATGTCCTCGGCGAGGCTCTCCGGGCCGCTGGGTGGGAGCGTCAGATCGGGCCTGCGGCGGGCGAGTTCGGCGGTGTCTTCGGGGCTCAGCGCCAGCTCCGACAGCGGAAGGGGGCTGTCGGAGAGCGACCAGGTGATCTGGGCGGTGGGCGCGTAGGCCAGACCGCGCACGTCCTCCGGCGACACCAGGGTGCCCGGCGGGAGCGTGGGCGGCGGCGGGGGGAGCAGCGCGTCGAGCGTGGTGCCGGGCCCGGCGGTGGTACGCAACTCGGCCGCGGCACGCAGGAAATCGGCGTACTGCTCAGGCGTGGGGCCGGCCGCCGGATCGCCCGTGGCCGCACCGATGGCATCTTGACGGGCCGTCACCATCCGGCGGAGCAGGTCCGGGGTCATGCGGCCGTCTCCGTAGCGGGCCGCGGTGTCCGGAGCGCGCCAGCGCAGGCCGTCCACGAAGGCGAGACCTGCGAGGAGTTCGCGGTTCTCCGGGCGCTGCTCGGCGTCCGGGCCGAGGATCTCGCGCAGGGTGCGGACCTGTTGGAGGGTACGGGTCAGGGCGAAGGCGTCGGCCGGCTCCGGTCCCGCGTGGAGGCCCGCGTCGCGTGCCAGGCCGTCCAGGTCGGCACCGCTGGGCTCCGGGGTGAAGACGCGCCACCGTCCCGGCCCGTCGGCGCCCTCGGTGAGCACCGCGCGGACGTTGCCGTCGCCGTCCCTGGCCGTGCCGGCCTCGGTGGTCGGCGCGTGGACCGTGCGCCCGGTCCGGTTCGCCACGTGCTGGGCCACCGGCAGTCCCGCGACCTCGGGCTGCCGTCCGGTCTCGCAGGAGAACAGCACCAGCGGCCGGTCCTGCCGGCCGTCCTGGGCCCAGGACTTGAGCACCTCGCCGAGTTGTACACCGCTGACCTTCACGACGGGGCGCGCCGCGTCCTGGGTGCCGAGCGAGACGGTGCGGGAGGTGCCGTGCCCGGCGAAGTAGTCGGCGCCGTGCTCCGTTCCCGAGCCGGGGAGCGCGGTCGGCGGGCCGGTGAACACCGTACGGGGGGCGGGCGGGGCCCCGGTGGGGCCGGGGGCCCGGGAGGTGGTCCGCACACCACGGAAGGTGTCCTGCCCGAGCAGCGCACGGCGCCCCTCGGCGTGCGCCGTGCCGTCCTCCGCGGGGCTCTGGGAGATGGTCAGGGTCTGTACGGCACGACCGGGCCGGGGCCTCGCCCCGGTGTCGGGAATCAGGCGTCGAAGCTGCGCGACGGGCACGGTGTGGCCGTCCAGCGTGGTGACGGACGGCTCACTCGGCGGACGTGACGGACCGTTGCCGCCGTCCTCGGTGGATCCGCTGCCGGCGGGGCGTACGACGATCCGGGCCGACGGAGGCGGAGCCGGCGAAAGGGCCGTCGGCAGGAGCGACTCGGGGCGGGTGTCCGGCATCGGGAGCGGCGGCGGTGTTCCGTCGCCGCTCGACCCTCGTCCGGGGCCGGAACCCGTACCCGGCCCGTCGGTGCCCCGGCCATCGGTGTCGCTCCTGCCCGACTCCAGGTACAGGTCCGTGGCCGTCCCGGTCCAGGGGCGGGACGGAGTGGCGAGTTCGTCCGGGGCGGGTGCGGTGATGACGGTGGACTCCGGGGCCGCCGTGGTACCGCGTACGGGGGCCGGCTTCTCCGGGGCCGCCGTCGCGGGCGTGGCCGAGGACGTGACGGCCGGAGCTGTGCCTTCGGTCGTCAGGCCGCTCTCGGTGCTGGGACGGGGCATCGGGCCGAGGGCGTCGGCGAGCGGCAGGAGCACGTCGGCGCCGGGGAACGCGGTGTCCGTGCTGCCGTCCGTCGTCGCGGCGGGCACCGGTCCGGCGAGCGGGCGGACCCGGACCGGTGCACCGGGCCCCTCCCGGGTCAGCTCCACCGCAGCGCGTACGGGGCGTCCCCCGCCCTCCGACGCGACCGCCGGCCCGAGCACGACGGCCCGGTCGGTGCCGGCGCCGTCCAGCAGCGCGACCGCCTCGGACGATCCCTCCCCCGGTGGCGGCGCCTCCGACACCACGATCGTCAGCGGCGTGGCCTGGGCGGGCCCAAGGCCTGCGGCAGGAGCGGGCCCGGTCTTCACGTCGGCTGTGCCGCCTGCGTCGCGCACGTCTCCGGTGTCGGGGGACGAACCGATGGTGCTGATCCGCGTCGGAGCGGTGTCAGTGTCGTCCGCGGCCTGGTCGGTGGCGACGGGGCCGGGCGGAGGGGTGGCCACCGGCGCGGAATCCGATGTGCCCGCGTGCGTTGTCGGGTTCGCGGCATCCGAAGCGGCGTCCATGGCATCTGGGGACGGCGCGGCCTGCGGGGAGGGCCCGGTCTGCGGGGAGCCGTCCGCCGGGGCGGCTCCATCCGGAGTGCGGGTGCCCTGTTGCGGCGGGGCGGAGGGGGGCGTAGACCCTGCCGGGACGCTGCCCGGCCGGGCTCCGCTGCCCGTCCCGGCGGCGGGGTTGGAGGCGGCGGGTCCGCCCGTGGGGACGGGGGTGCCCGCTTCCTGGACCGTCGGCGCGGCCACCGGGCCGTTCTGCGGGGCCGACTCGTGCGACTCGTGGGGGGCGCTCGGGAGCTCGCCCTCCGCCTGCTCCGGGGACGTCACGACCGGGTTCTCCGGGGACGTCACGACCGGGTTCTCCGGGGACGTCACGGCCGGGTTCTCCGGAGACGTCACCGCCGGGTTCTCCGGAGACGTCACCGCCGAATCCGCAGGGGGCGTAACGGCCGTGCCCTCGGGCGGTGCGACCTCCGGGTCACCGGCCCCCGTCGCGGCCGGGTTCTCCGGCACGTCCACGTCCGCGTCCACGCCCGCGCTCTCCGGCGACGTATCGGGGACGGTGCCCTGCGGGTCGCCCCCGGTGGGGCCTTCGGCGGCCCCCTCCGCGACCGGGGCGACGCTGTCGGCCTGCGTCCCGGCGGCGACGGTGAGCGGGGGGCCCGTCGTGACCGGGGCGTCGAAGCCACCGAGGGCACGGCGGACCTCGTCGGCGTCGATCTGCACGGCAGGGCTGTTGCCGGCGGGCACCACCCGCACCTCCGGCACCTGCGACAAGCCGCCCTGCAGACCGTCACGGATGCCTATCTCCGTTCCGCCCGGCGCCGAGGAGCCGCCGCGCAGCGCGGCGAGGTCGTTCAGCGCCTGCTCACGGACCTCGGCGGATCCGTTGTGGACCTGCTGCCACAGTTCGTTCTCGGCGGCGGTCACAGGCAGCGTGCCCGGGGTGTACAGCGGCGGGGCCGCGGTCGCGTACGGCGGCTGGTTCTCCGGGGCGTAGGGCGGCGGGGACTGACTGCCGGTGACGTCGGTTCCCTGTCCGGTGGTCTGCTGGACGACCGGCGGGGACGAGGCGGGCGCCGGTCCGTCGCCGCCCGCGGTGTTCCTGTCCGAGGAACCGTCGGCGCGGTCGGAGTCCGCGCCGGAACGCGCGGATCCGTCGGTACCGGTGCCGCCGACTCCACCGGAGACGGTGGGCGGCTGGTTGCGCAGGTTGTCGATGGCGTGGCGCAGTTCGGCGCCGCTGTTCACGGCGGTGTCGCTCAGCGTGCTCTCGACCTGGCTGCTGATGCCGGCGCCGACGAACGTGGACCAACTGGTCGACCAGTCGCCGTCGAAGGCGCCCTTGATCAGGATCTCCGCGAGCGCCTCGCCGGCGCCGGCGGCCAGGAAATCGGTCGTCCCCTTCAGTCCGTAGTGCGCGGCCAGCGCGCCGGGCCGGTCGAGGTTGTTGAGGAGGGTCGGGTTGTTCCGCCACAGGTTCAGGTTGTTCCGGAACGAGAGCGGATCGTTGCGGAAGGTGACCGGTGGGTTACCCGAAGGGCCGGGGCCGCCCCCGTACGGCGTGGGGCCGGGACGGTCGGTGGGCGTCGGGGTCGGGGTGGGCGTCGGGGTGGGGGTGGGCGTAGGGCTCGGCTTCGGGCCCGGGGTGGGATCCGGCTTCGGAGTCGGCGTGGGGGCCGGCCCGTTGTGCTTGAAGTCGGGGCCCGGCGTGTTCGGCGGACCGGGGTTGTTCTTGAAGCCGAGGTCCGGGCCGTTCTTGAGGAAGTTGTTGTCGAAGCTGTTGACAATGTTCTTCGCAAAGCTGTCGAAGAGACTGGTGAGGCCGCCCGCCGCCGCGCCGAACGCAGCGGCCTTGAGGATGTCGTTCCAGTCGAAGCCGTCGGGACGGCGGCCGTCGGGGGCGAAGTTCATCATCGCCAGCCGGACCGCGAAGGTGGTGAACGCTTCGGCGAACGCCTCGGTCAGGGAGGGCGCCAGGTGCAGCCGCTGGAGCAGGTGGCTCATCGTGGTGAGGATGAAGAACCGGCTGCGCAGCTTGGCCAGCATGATCTGGCTGGCCGAGGCCCCGCCGGTGAAGAAGGACAACGCCAGGTAGATGGCGATCTCGATGAGCAGGCGGATGATCTCGGCGATGACCTGCCACTTCGACTCCATGATGTCCATGGAGGTCTTGCGTCGCCCTTCGGCGATCTTGTCGAGCTGGTCGGCGAAGTCCTTCAGGTAGTTCTTGCCGCCGTCGTCGACGAGCATGCCCATCGCGTTCGCGTACGACTTGGACAGGTCGTCCGGCATGGACTCGCCGATGTCATGGATCGACTTGTCGATCAGCGAGGACAGCCGCTCCAGCTTGCGGCCCAGACCTGAGTAGGGCACTCGGCTGTCGAAGGCCAGGTCCTCGTCGGCGTCGATGAGCTTCTCCCCGGTGAGGATGAAGATCATCGTGTTGATCTCGGGCGATACGTGGATGCTCATCGCTGTCCGCCCCGGAGCCCGCTCGGGCAGGACGGAGCGGCCGCTCCCGGCGTGGTGCGGGAGCGGCCCGCGGTGCGGGGTTCAGCGGCGGCCATGCCCGCCCGAGCCGCTGCCGAGTCCGTCGGCGTCGATACGGCTGGTGCCCTTCTCGACCTGCTCGATGTTGTGGTCGCGGGTGTCCTTCATCATCCGGACCTGCCCGACCGTGGCGTCGGTGATGCCCACCAGCGCGTCACGGATGGACAGCATGGTGTCCTTGGTGGTCTGCCGCTCCTTCTGCTCCTGCGGCTTGGCCTTCTCCGCGAACTCACCTTCCGAGCCCGGCCAGTTCACCGTGGGAGCCAGTTCGTCGAGGAACTCCTCGGTCATGCTCCTGGTGAGGGCGCCGATCTCCTCCAGCTGTCCTGCCAGCGCCTCGATGCGCTGCGGATCGACGTAGTACCTCTCGCCCATCCTCAGTCCCCTCCCTCTTCGCCGAGTGCGTCCCGCCAGCCGGGGACCGCCCGGCCGCCGCGCGCCGTGTCCTCGTCGTCGCGGAGCACGTCAGGGCCGAAGATGCGCTCCCACTCCAGCTCGAAGCCCTTCAGCTCCGGCACGTCGCTGCTGGGCTCGGCGAAGGGGGCCATCGCCTTCATGACGTGCCGGTTCATCTTCAGGCGCGCCGCGCTCGCCGCCTCCAGGACGCTGGCGGCCAGCTCCTGCGGGGACATGTCGCGGTACTTGTTCTCCAGGAACTCGATCCCGGTCAGCTCGCCCTGGGGGCCGGCGGTGGCCCGGACCGCACGGTCGGAGGAGAGCGACGAGAACGACGCCGTCCGCAGTTCGCGCTCGGTGCGCGCCACCGCTTCCTGGGCCGACCGCAGTTCGGCCATGGCCTTCTCCAGGCGCTTCTCCAGCGGTTCCGTCACGCCCGCTCTCCTTCCTCTCCGCAGGTCTCTCCGGACGCCCGATCGGGGCGTACGGTCCTGAACGGTGTGTCAACTGCTCTGTCGATCTTGCCTGGTGGACGTCGGGCGAGGGAAGCCGGGGGTGGCTGGGACGCCTCCGCCCGTGATGGGCAGGCCGCCGTGGCACGCCGGACCGGGGCGCCGGGACCTGCCGCCGTGGCGCGCCGGATCCGGCCGCCGGTCATCGGCCGATGACGGCCGGCGTGCCGCCCTCCTCGGTGCCCCACACGTCCGCGTCCTCCTCCAGGTAGTCGGCGGAGGTGGTGGCCCCGTGGCGCGGCTCCCCTTCCTCCTCCGGTGTGTCACCGCCGGTGGTCTGCACCCGGCGGGCCGGGGCCAGGAAGGTGTCGCTGTCCTCCTGACGGTTCCACGGGCTGCGCCGGCGGCGGTTGCGGCGTTCGCTCTCCTCCGCCGCGTCGACCAGGACGGCGCGAACCCGCTCGCCGTTGCCCTTCTCGCCGCCTCCGCCCATGCCGCCCATGCCGCCGCCCATCGGCATGCCCGGGCTGCCGGGCGTGCCCGGCGCTCCCGGCGTACCGGCCTGGGCGGCGCCCGCGAGCGGGGTGCCCGCGCCGGCCGACGGGCCGTCCGAGAGTGGGGCGACGGTGCCGAGGCCGTCCGGGGAGAGGGAGCCCGGTCCGGAGAGGCCACCGCCGAGGGCGCCGGCACTCGCCTGTCCCCCGCCGACACCCAGGTCGGAGAACGGCACCTCGCTGGTGGTGCCGCCACCGCCGATCGTGTCGAGGCCGCCGAGTCCGCCCGACCCGCCCGCTCCGTTCAGGCTTCCCAGGTCGCCGAGGCCACCCGATCCGTTCAGGCCACCGAGATCACCGAGCCCGCCGAGACCACTCGAACCTCCGTCACGCCCTGCCTGGTTGAGGTCGTGCAGGTCGACCGTGTCGGTCCTGCCCCGCGGGTCGGTGACAGTGGCGATGCCGGTGTCGGGGTCGATGACCTGCTTGCTGCCGTCAGGGAAGGTGGTGGTCAGCTGACCGTTGTCCAGGGCGGTGGTGGAGCCGTCCGGGTTGGTCACCGACGCCCCGTGGGTGAGGTCGGTGGTCACGGTGGAGCCGTCCGGGCCGGTCATGGAGAACGACCCGGTGTCCGGGTCGAAGACACCTTTGCTCCCGTCCGCGAAGGTGGTGGCGAAGTCGCCGTTCGTCAGTGCGGTGTGCCCGCCGGTCGGCGTCTCCAGTCCGGACGGACCGCCGTTGAGACCTCCGAGGTCACCCAGGTCGCCGATCGACTGGGTGGGCAGGTCGGCGTTGATGTCGCCGAGATCCCCCGGACCGCCGAGGCCGTTCCGACCGTTGAGATCACCGAGGCTGCCGAGGTTCTGGGTGGTGGTGGCGCCGTCGGGGTCGGTGGTGGTGGCCTGGCCCGTGGTGGGGTCGACGACCTGGGTGGTGCCGTCGGGGAAGGTGGTGGTCAGCCTGCCGTCGTCGCCGAGGGAGGTGGTGGACCCGTCGGGGTTGGTCACCTTCACGCCGTCGCCCAGGTTCTGGGTGGTGACGCTGCCGTCCGGGTGCGTGGTGGTGACCAGCCCGCTGCCCGGGTCGAAGGTACTGGTGCTGCCGTCCGGGAACTCCGAGGTGAGCTTGCCCCCGTCCAGCTGGGTGCTGCCGCCGGTGGGGGTGTCGAGGGAGCCGCCGGCGCCGTTGTTCAGGTCTCCGAGACCGCCGAGGTCCTGGGTGATGGCCTGGTTGGCGTCGTTGACAGCCTTGTTGGCCCCGCCGGGGCCGCTGTTGAGCCCACCGAGTCCGCCCAGGTTCTGGACCGTCGGGGGCGGGACAGCGGTGGATCCCTGCTGGTTGCCGTTCTCGGCGCCCGGGTCGTTCAGGTCGCCGAGGCCGCCGAGCGTCTCGGTGACCGCCCTGTTCACGTCACCGTTCACGTCGCCGGGCCCGTTGCCGCCGCCGGGGTTGTTCAGACCACCCAGGTCGCCCAGGCTCTCGGTGACCGGCTTGTTGCTGTTCAGCAGGTCGTCGAGACCGTCGAGGTTCACCTGGCCGCCCCCACCGGGGCCGTTGATGTTGCCGAGGCTGTCGCCGAGCGCCTTGGACTGTTCCTCGGCCTGACGCCTTGCCTCTTCCTCCTCGGCCTTCTGTTCCGCCCGCAGTTTCTCGGCGTAGGCCTTGTCCTCCTCGCGCTGCTTGTTCGCCTCGTCCCGCAGCTTGTCCTGATATGCCTTGTCCTCGGCGCGCTGGGCCTCGGCCTCGGCCCGCAGTTTCTCGGCCTCGGCCTTGTCCTCCTCGCGCTGCTTGTTCGCCTCGTCCCGCAGCTCGTCCTGGTACGCCCTGTCCTCGTCGCGCTGCCGGTCGGCCTCGTCCTGGGCTTCCTTGAGCTTCTTGTCCGCCTCGTCCTGCTCGTCCTTGAGCTTCTTCTCCTCGTACTCCTCCGCGGCGGTGCTGGTCGACTTCGGCTCGGGGATGTTGTCGGAGAAGTCGTTGCCCAGCTCGAGGAAGTGGTTGTTCAGGGCGGACTGCACCTTCGCGGCGGGCTTTCCGAGGTAGTCGTCGATCCCCTGCGACCAGAGCTTGACCGCCGCGTCGCCGACCTTCGCCCAGTTCGCGATGTCGGTCAGGTCGCCGTATTCGGGGTGCACCTGGGTGAACCCCTCCTTCGGACTGTGGCTGATCGTCGTGTTGTACTGCGAGGTGTACGACTGGATCTCCGACTTGTCGACGTTGTGCTGGTCCACCCACCGGCCGAGTTCGTCGAGGACGTAGCGCAGCACCTGATGCGGGTCGTAGTAGGCGGACTTGGCCCAGGCCAGCCACGCGTCCAGCAGATCGTTGGCGGCGTCCACCAGGTAGGAGCGCCCCAGCGACAGGGCACGTGAGTAGACCGTGGACCCGGTGCCGGCCTCGTCCCCGGTGCCGGACGTGTTGTTGAACGTCTCCACGTAACTGTCGTAGTTCTCGCGGATCTTCTTGACCAGACCGCGGAAGACCTCCGCCGCCTCGCCCTTCCAGCCGGCGTCGTCCCGGCCGAAGCGCTCCTCCCAGTCCTTGAGCACCTCGGCGTGGTCCTTGAAGAACTTGGCCGCGAAGTCGAACGACCGCCCGGTCTCGTCGAAGGAGTTCAGGTCCACCACACCGGCCGTGGGTACGCCCAGGTCGCTGAACCTGGCTTCCTTCGTGCTGCCGGTCAGGAGTTGGAGGAGCGCGGCCCGCGGTCCGTTCATGTAGCGGGCGAGCGCCACCGTGCTCATCTTGTCCTTGTTGTAGTCCGTGAACTCGTTGCCTTCGCGGACCTGCGCGTCATGGACGTCGTCGGAGCCGGGAGCGGCGAAGATGATCTCGTCCCCGGCCTTCACCCGGCCCTCGAAGACGATCCTGGCCTGCCGGATCGAGTACTTCTTGCCGCTGTCGAAGAACCAGATGTCGTAGTCCTCGCCCGCGTTCATCAGGAAGCCGGAGTCCTTGACGAGCAGGCCGAGGCTCTTCTCCTGGATGTCCATCCGGAAGAGCTTGCCCCCGTGATCGGAGCGGAGGGTGTCGAAGACGGTGCTGCGGTCCGGCACCGGGTAGCCGGTGATGTGGGTGACCAGAGCAGCCCAGACGTCGTCCGGCGTGTCGTTGACCTCCGCGTACTTCGCGACGTGGTCGTCGGAGTCGTCGTCGTATCCCTTGGCCACCGTGCACTCTTTCCGGTCGGTTGTCCTTCGGTGCGGCACACCACGTCCCCGCGCAGGCGTGCGGCAGGGGGTCTCTCACGCGGGCGCTCCGGCGCGGGGCGCCGGCCGCACGCGGCGTGCGCTCAGGTGCTCTCTTCGCCCGTCGACCCGCTGGTGAGCGTGTCGACCTCTTCGAAGTTCTGCAGCAGCGTCTGGGCGTCGATCGCGTCGAGGTTCTTGTTCTTGGTCTCGTTGGCGTCGTCGATGGTCTCGCTGAGCGCTTCCTTGAGCTCCTTGAAGAGCTTCATCTGGTCGCCCAGCAGTTTGTCGATGGCTGTGGCGGCGGTGCGGATGTCCGCCAGGAGTGCCGGCCCCGAGACCAGTTTGTCGGTGGCCATCTTGCCGATGCGCAGGAGCTGCTGGTCCTGGTCGAGGTTCTCCGCGGTGGTGTGCCCGTCGATGAGGTCGCCGAGCGGCCGGGTGTCGGGGCCGTTGCCGTCCTCGCGGTGCTTCTTCGCGGCGGTGTACACCGGATGCACCTCGTTGTCGCGGAAGTTCTCCATCTGCTTGAGGTCGAAATGCTTGACGTCGGCCCTGTCACCAGCCATGGACGTCCTCCTGCGGTTCGGTACCGGACGGGGGTCTGGGGCGGGCCGTACGGACGGGAGAGCCACGGCCGGGCCCAGGAACTGCCGTCCGGATCATGCCGGGGAAGCGTGTCCCGGCATGATCCGGACGAGGGGCTCAGCGGGCCCGCACGCTGCCCCAGTTGTCGGCGCTCCTGCGCTCGTCACGGGAGTGGTTGTCGTGGATGCTCTGCACCAGCTCGCCGCTGTCGCCGAGGAGCAGGGCCATGTTCTTGGTGGCCTGGTCCCACTCGGCCTGGACCCCGCGGTACATCTGCTGGTCGTCACCCTCCCAGGAGGTCACGAGCGGCCTCAGCTCGTCCTCCAGGTTGTTGAGGGTCGTGATGATCTGCTGCGTCTGGCCCTTCAGCTCCTCGATCGCGTTCCGGACCGTGGAGTACTGCACATCGATGATGCCGTCAGCCATGACTGCTCCTCTCGGGTGGCCGGGCTGGGGAGCCCGGCGAGCTCACGTGTTCCGGCCCGCTCCGCGGGGAACCGGTTCCGCGGGGGTGGGTCAGCGCAGCGCTTCGAAGACGCCCTGGCTGGTCTTGCTGTTGAGCACCTCGGTCAGGTCCTGGTTCTCCTTCGCCAGGCGGTCGGCCGATGTCACGTTCTCCTGGAGCGCGTCGACCATCTTGCTGATCTGGACGACGACCTTCTGCGCCTCGCCGTTCCAGCTGCGGAAGAGCTTCAGCAGGGCCTGGCCCTCGTCGCCCCCGACGCCCGAACGCGCGGCGATCTCGGCGACGTTGTTCTGGATCTTCTCGACCGCGCTCCGGGCCGACTCCAGGGAGGAGACACCTCCCAAGCCCTTGGCATAGTCCGCTTTCCTTGAGCCAGTGTCCGCCATGTCGCGCTCCCTTCCTTCAGACCAGTCTTGTTGCGCCGTTGCCTTGCCGAGGCTAAAGAGAACCCGGCGTTCCGCGCAACGCGTGTGGGGAAGATTTGAGCATAGGTCAGTTCCTCAGAACCGCTGCATGGCAACGGAGTTGTCCCGGTGTTTCCACGAGATGAACCAGTCCTGGCGAGCACCGGATTTCCGGCGGGCGGCTGCTCGCCGAGCGGCGCGATACGGCCGGGAATCGGGCAGGGAAAGGAGCGGAACGGTCATGCGTGCCGCCCGTTCCGGGCGGCACGCGGTGCGTGCCCGGGAATCCGGGGACGCGACCGCCCGGATATCTGAGGTTCATTTGAGGTTTCTCGCCGTGTCCGGCACCCGGGAAATCGGCGCGAGCCGCGCGGAGTCTTATCCGACCGATGCTTTTCTCGTTCTTCGACGCCCTATACGGGATTTTGCATGGATCAGGCCGCGGAGTCGGCTGTGCCGGAAGGATCCCGCGTGTCCGCCTTGCCCTCCCCCTCCTCCTCGTCGACGCCGCACCGTGGAGCCGTGACGCGGGGCTCCGCCGAGCCTGTGGCGGCGGCCGGGTCGAGGTCCGCACCGGTCGGGAGGGCGGCGAGCAGGGGTGCCGGGACGGAGCCGATGTCCCCCTCGGCGTAACCGAGCGCCGCCAGTGCGTCCTTGGCCGGCACGCGGTACTTCACGCCGTTCTCCGCCACCAGGTACGTCGTCCCGCCGTGCGCGGCACCGCTCGCGTTCAGGGCGCGGACCAGGGCGCCGCGTCCCGGGCGCACCACCGTGGCGTCGGTGCGCCCGCAGGCCGGGCTCAGCGGCTGGGCGGTGCCCTCCGACACCACGACCGGTGCGAGCCGGGCCAGCGGGACCAGCACCGACCTGATCCGGGTGCCGCCGTCGTCCCCGTCCACCTGCGCGCACAGCGCGGTGCCGCGGGGTGCGGGCTGCGGGGCCGGAGGCGCGTCCGGGAGGTCCGCCGTTCCGGGGGTGGCCGAGTCCTTCGCACGGTGGGCGCGCAGGGCGTCCGCGCCGACGTCCCGCGCCTCGGGGGACCGGCCCTGGTAGGCGTCCCTCTGGGTGGCCGGGTCGCCGAGCACGAGGGCCGCGCCGAGCCGCGTGAGCGGCACCAGCCCGTCCTTCCGCAGCAGGTGGTAGGTACTGCCACCGCCCGGCACCTGGACGTTGAACACCTGGCCGATCCGGCTGGCCTCGCCGCCGAGGACCGGGCCGTCCTGACCGCGCCCGGGAACCGCGGGAGGCTTGAGGGCGGGGCCGGGGGCCAGGGCGTCGAGGAAGGCCGCGGAGACCGGCATCGGCTGCTCCGAGCCGTAGCCGAGGGCGTTCCGGGCGTCGGACTCCCGGTCCAGCGGAAGCCGGCTGCCGCGCCACACCAGGTACTCGGTGTCACCGGGGCCGCGCACGAGCACTCCGCGGTCTCCGCCGATGTCCTGGGAGTCCAGGGGTGCCCCGGCGACCACGGTGGTGGCCCCCGGCTCGTCCACCCCGTTGCCCGCCACGGCTCCGGAGGTGCTGGGAAGCGCGCCGCCCGGTCCGGTGACGCACATGTGCCAGGCCCCGTTGTCGAGTTCACCGGGTCCGGGCACCGCGTCGGGCGCGCCGGGTATACCGGCGGGGGCGCCCACGGGGACGTCCCGCAGCGACGCGGTGGCGACATCCGCGGTCTCCAGGTCGGAGCCTCCGATCAGCCGCGCGGAGGCGTAGTTGCGGATCGGGTGCAGCACGCCGTCGGTGCCGGTCCACAGGTAGCGGGCACCGGTGTCGCGGTTGACGACCAGGTGCTCACCGTCCCGCCAGCCGTCGTTGCCACCCGGGCGCAGCAGCCCGAACACCGTGGCGCCCGCTCCGATCAGTACGGTCACCAGTACGCCGAACACGACGCCGCGGGTGGTGCGTCCCAGCGGGCTCTCCGCGGCGTCCGGGTCGGCGGTCAGCAGGCCCGAGCTGAGCCTGCCCATCATGAACGTGTGGGCCTGTACCTGGTCGCGCTTGGACTGCACTGCCTCTCCTCACCAACTCGTTTCCCATGTCCCGGTGTGCGGGCGTACTCAGCCGAACAGGCCGCGCAGCCAGCCGAAGAGACCCGCGACCCACAGCGTGAGCGGCAGCAGCGCGACGGCGAAGAGGGTGTGGGCCAGTTCGGCCGCGCGCCCCCAGTACGGCAGCAGCCGGCGGCCGGGCACCGTCCAGGAGGCGGTCACGAACCCGGCCGCCGCGGCGAGCAGTACAGCGAAGACCACGAGGCGCCCTTCGCTCCCGCTGTCCACCGCCCAGGCGCGGGCCAGGAGCAGCAGCCCCCAGATCCCGGGCACCGCCAGGGACAGCCGCTGCCAGATGTGCACCAGGCCCCGGGAGTGCAGGAGGAGGAGCAGGCCGAGGGTGAGAGCGGTCAGCACCTCGGGCAGGTCTGGGTGCTCGGCGAGGACGGTCAGTGCGGCCGCGGCGATGACGCCGGTGGCGGCGAAGAGCGCGGCGACCCAGCGTCCGGCCAGTTCGGTGCGCTCGGCGACCTCGTCGCCGGCGTAGGGGTCGATGCCCTGCTGGAGCTCGGCGGCCGAGGACGGCAGCGCGGGCATCCGCATCCCGGCCAGCTTGAAGGCGAACGGCGCGACCGTGCCGGCGGCCAGCGCGACGACCGTCGCGACCAGCGCCACCGCCGCGGGGGCTCCCAGGCCGGTGTATCCCATCAGGGCCCCGGCGATCGCGGTGGCCACCGAGACGACCGCGGTGGCCAGCAGGCCCGGTGCGCCGACCGCGGTGGCGGCGAGCGCGATGACCGCGCCGCCCGCGCCCGCGGCGCCCGCCGCGAGCAGCCGCGCCCCCACGACCTGGGCCGCGTCCGGGCCGGTGACGTCGCCGCCGGGCAGCACCCAGCCGGCGAGCGCCAGGCACGGGGCGACCAGCAGGCCGAGCGCCGTCGCGGAGAGGCGGTCTCCCACGGCCCGGCTGGCGGAGCCCGCACCCGCGAGCAGCAGCAGCCCCGCGACCGCCGCGCACGCGGCTCGGGAGGACGCGGAGGCGCTCACCCCCGGCCAGAACACCAGCACGAGGGCGGCCGCGACGGTCGCCACCGCGGTGCCCACCAGCAGGCCGCGGGCCGCCTCGGGATGCCAGGTGTGAAGCCGCCGGCCCGCGGTGTCGGCCATCCCGTCCACGAGGTCGTCCAGTCGCGCCTCGGGCAGCGCCTCGGTGTGCGGACGCAGATAGAGGACGGCGCCGTCGGACAGTCCGGCGCCGACGAGGGTGGTCTCCTCGTCGAGCGGGGCGTCGCCGAGCCTCTGGAGCACCCAGCCGGCGTGGTCCAGCCCGGCTTCCTCGGCCTCCTGGCCGACGTAGCGCAGCAGCGTGGGCAGCAGGTCGGCGACCGGTACGTCGGCGGGCACGGCCAGATCAACGGTGACGCTCGGCGCACGTACGGTCAGGCGGCACGACTCGGCCACCGCACTGTCGGTCATCAGCTGAACTCTCGGCTTCCGTGGGGGACTTCGACTGGGTGGGCCCCGGGAGAGGGGGTGTGCGAACAGTACGGAAGGTCCGTACGGCCGGGAACACCTGCCTGGCCCGGGAATTGGGTTGCCGCGCACTGCGACGACCGTCCCCGCGTGGACAGTTCGCGTTCCGTGAATGCAGACTACTGCCTACGACCACCGGGTCGTATTGCGGACCGGACTCACTATCCGGTATGCAATTGGCCGTCAGGGGAGTTGGTCCTCCCCGGCTGTCCGCCCGAAACATTCACCCGGCGTTCACCGCGGCATGCGGGACCCGGAGAATCAGCGCGGTGCGGTCTTTCCCACTACCGGGCGCACCGGTATTCGGTACGGGCCGGAAAGCCGTAAAACCGGAGGTTCTGTTCCTTGAGTGTGGTGCTGTTCCGCCGTCCGGCCCGCCGTCGCGGCCCGGAGATGCCCGAAGGGCAATTGACGCTCCAGGAGCCGCCGGTCCTCGCCGAGACCGTGCCGGACACCTCGGCGATATGGACCTATCTGCCGATGGCGCTCATGTCGGTGTCCATGATGCTGATGTTCCTGCGACCGGGTGGCGGCAACGGCGTATTCATGTATCTGGCGATGGGCGTGATGGCGCTCTCCGCCGGGGCCATGCTCCTGGGGCAGCTGATGCGCCGCTCCAGCGAGCGCAAACAGCGCCTTAAGGGCGAACGCCGCGACTACCTCCGCTATCTGGCGCAGACCCGCAAGCGGGTCAGGACCACCATCGCGGAGCAGCAGCGAGCACTCGCCTGGCGCCATCCGGAGCCCTCTTCGCTCCGCTCCCTGGCCCGCACCTCCCGTCTCTGGGAACGCCGCCCGGCCGACGAGGACTTCGGTGAGGTCCGTCTGGCGGTCGGCGAACAGCAGCTCGCCCTCACCCTGGAACCGGTCTCCACCCGCCCGGTGGAGGACCTCGAACCTCTCTGCGCACACGCCCTGCGCCGTTTCATCCGGGCCTACTCCACCATCCCCGAACAGCCGCTCGGCCTCTACCTGCGCTCCTCGGCCCGGATACTGCTGCGCCCGGAGGAGGCACCGGAGGGGGCGTCCCCCGAGGGGGGTGCCCCCTCACGCGAGGAGAACGCCCCCGGCGCCGACGCGGTACGCGCGCTGGTGCGCGCCGTGCTGGGGCAGCTCGCGGTGTTCCACGCGCCGGAGGAGCTGTGGATCGCCTTCTGCGTCAGCGACGAACGGCGACCCGACTGGGAGTGGGCGAAGTGGCTGCCGCACGTGCTCGACCCGCACGAGGAGGACGGCGCCGGCCAGGTGCGCCGGATCACCGCTGATGTCGCCGAGCTGGACGATCTGCTGGGCGCCGAGTTCGCCGAACGGCCGGACTTCGACCCGGACGCCCGCCCCGGCCGCGACGAGCCCTACACCGTCGTCGTCCTGGACGGCGTCAGCGTCCCCGAGGGCCACCGCTGGGAGGGGCACGGCTACCGCAACGCCCTGGCCCTCGATGTCTCCGGCGCGCTGCGCTGGCGCCCCGGCCGCAACACACTGCGGCTGAC
This sequence comes from Streptomyces sp. NPDC102402, assembly GCF_044765765.1. Taxonomy (NCBI): domain Bacteria; kingdom Bacillati; phylum Actinomycetota; class Actinomycetes; order Kitasatosporales; family Streptomycetaceae; genus Streptomyces; species Streptomyces sp. NPDC102402. The sequence continues at coordinate 84,892 of NZ_JBIWKR010000006.1, read as the reverse complement.
CGCCGGGCCCGACGAGGTGAGCCTGGTGCGCACGGACCGCAGCCGCAAGGAGCGCTCCGTGCCGCTCGGCCGGCCGGACCGGCTCGGCCTGCTCGGCGCGGAGTCCCTGTCCAGGCTCCTCACGTCACGGCGGATGAGCCTGGGCACCGACATCGCGCAGCCGCTGGACTCCGACGTCGAGCTGACCACACTGCTCGGCATCCCCGACCTGCACCGGCACGAGCCGCGGACCCTCTTCGACCGGAACACCGGATCCGCCCGGTTGCGGGTGCCGATCGCGGTCGGTGTGGACGGCCGTCCGGTCGAGCTCGACATAAAGGAGTCCGCGCAGGGCGGCATGGGCCCGCACGGCATGCTCATCGGCGCCACCGGTTCCGGCAAGAGCGAGCTTCTGCGCACCCTCGTCCTCGGCCTCGCCCTGACCAACTCCTCCGAGACCCTCAACTTCATCCTGGTCGACTTCAAGGGCGGTGCCACCTTCCTCGGCCTGGAGGAGCTCCCGCACACGTCCGCCGTGATCACCAACCTCGCCAGCGAGGTGGCCCTGGTGGAGCGCATGCAGGACGCCCTGCACGGCGAGCTCATCCGCCGCCAGGAGCTGCTGCGCTCCGCGGGCAACTACACCTCCGCCCTGGAGTACGAGAGGGCGCGTGCCGCCGGGGCCGGTCTCGCCCCGTTGCCCAGCCTGTTCGTGGTCGTCGACGAGTTCAGCGAGCTCCTCTCCGCCCACCGGGAGTTCATGGACCTGTTCGTGATGATCGGTCGCCTGGGCCGCTCCCTCGGGGTGCATCTGCTGCTCGCCTCGCAGCGCCTGGACGAGGGGCGCATGCACCAGCTGGAGAGTCATCTGTCGTACCGCATCGGACTGCGTACCTTCTCCGCCATGGAGAGCCGCGGGGTGCTCGGCGTACCGGACGCCTACGAACTGCCGGCCCAGCCCGGCAGCGGCTACCTGAAGTCCGGTGTGGAGGCGCTGACCAGGTTCCGTGCCGCCTACTCGTCCGGGACCTACCGGCGCCGTACGGGTGCGGTGGTGCAGGCCCGGGTGGCCAGCCAGGTGGTGCCGTGGACCAGCGGCTGGGTGGTGCCGCGCACGGTGGCGCCTTCGGCCGTGCCGGAGCCGGAGACCGAGGAGAGCGGTGACGAGGAGGCCCTGCTCGACGTGGCCCTCGACCGGCTGCGCGATTCCGGTCTCGCCGCCCACCAGGTGTGGTTGCCGCCGCTGAAGGAGCCCTCCGCCCTGGACGCCCTGCTGCCCGGCATCGCCCCGGACCCGGAGCGCGGTCTCAGCGCCGCCGGCTGGTCGGGCACCGGCAGGCTGCGGGTCCCGGTCGGTCTCGTGGACAAGCCGTTCGAGCAGCGGCGCGACCCGCTGGTCGTGGACCTCTCCGGAGCGGGCGGACACGTCGCGGTCGCGGGCGGCTCGCAGAGCGGCAAGTCCACCCTGACGCGCACGCTGATCACCGCTCTCGCCCTCACCCACACCCCCGCCGAGGTCCAGTTCTACTGCCTCGACTTCGGCGGTGGCGGGCTCTCGCAACTCGCAGCCCTCCCCCACGTCGGCGGTGTCGCCGCGCGGCTCAACCCGGAGCGTGTGCACCGGGCCGTCGCCGAGGTGATGACGCTGCTCGCCCGCCGTGAGCAGTTCTTCGTGGACCACACCATCGACTCCATGAACTCCTACCGCCGCCGCCGGGCCGCCGGGGAGTTCTCCGACGAGCCGTTCGGCGACGTCTTCATGGTGGTCGACGGCTGGTCCACGGTCCGCCAGGACTACGACGGCCTGATCCCGAAGTTCAACGAACTGGCCGCCCGCGGCCTCAACTACGGCATCCACCTGATCATCACCACCACGCGCTGGGTGGAGCTGTCCGCCCAGGTACGTGACCAGGCCGCCACCCGTCTCGAACTGCGGATGGGCGACCCGATGGACTCCGAGATCGACACGCGCAAGGCCCGCTCGGTGCCGCGCACCGGCGGCCGGGGGATCACCGCCGACAGCAAGATGCACTTCCTCGCCGGTCTGCCCCGCCTGGACGGCAGCGGCTCCCTCGACGACCTCGGCGAAGGTGTCGCCCACCTGGTGGCCGAGGTCTCCCGGCACTGGTCCGGCCCGCCCGCCCCTCAGGTGAGGATGCTGCCGCACCGCCTCCCGCTCGCCGAACTCCCCGCACCCGAGGCCACCGAGGGCGGAGGCATGCGTCTCCCGCTCGGCATCGACCAGGATTCCCTGGAGCCGGTCTGGCACGACTTCAGCCGTACGCCGCACCTGATCGCGGTCGGCGACACGGAGAGCGGCAAGACCAACCTGCTACGCCTCGTCACCAAGGGCATCACCGCCCGATACGCCCCGAACGAGGCGAAGATCATCGCGGTGGACTACCGCCGCACCCTGGTGGACGCCGTCCCGGAGGAGTACCGCATCGGGCACGTGATCTCCCTGGACAACCTCAAGGACACCATCGACGGTGCGGCACGCGCACTGAAGACCCGTGTGCCAGGGGCGGACATCGCCCCCGCCCGGATGCGCCGGTGCGACTGGTGGACCGGGCCGCGTCTCTTCATCCTGGTCGACGACTACGACATGGTCTCCGGCAACTCCTTCCAGAGCCCCTTCGAGCCGCTCTTCGAGAGTCTGACGCTCGGCTTCGAGATGGGCCTGCACCTGGTCGTCGCCCGCAGCGCGATGGGAGCCGGCCGTGGCCTCAGCGACGGTCTCGTACGCCGCCTCGACGAGGCCAACAACCCGGCCGTCCTGCTCTCCTGCCCGCCCACGGAAGGCCGTCTCTTCGGCGACGCGAAGCCCCTCAACCTCCCTCCCGGCCGTGCCCTGCACATCGCCCGCCGCAAGCCGCGCCTGATGCAGACTGCGCTGGTCGAGGAGAACCAGGGTCAGTAGGACCGGCGAACGCGACGACGCCCTCCCGGAAGGATTCCGGGAGGGCGTCGTGCCGTGTCGTACCGGGTGTCAGCTCAGTCCGTTCCCGCTCCCGTTCCTCCCGCTCCCGCCGGACGCCAGCCCCGGGCGCGGGCCCGGGTGACGGCGAAGCCCGCCCACAGGACGGCCAGGACGGCGGCGGAGCCGACGAGGGCGAGGAGGGTGGCACGACCGGTGGCGCGGTCGGCGGCAGCCGTGTCGCGGACGGTCACGGGTTCCGACGGCCGCTCGGCACCGGGGGAAGCACCGGGCGCGCCGAGGATCGTGGTGACCGCGGCATAGGGGTCCAGCTGGGGAATGCCGGCCGGGTAGGCGGTGGCCGTCAGACGGCGGATGACGTCGTCGGGCTCCTCCCCGGGATAGGCGGCGCGCACCACCGCGACGGAGCCGGCGGCGAATGCGGTGGCCACCGAAGCGCCGGCGCCGAGGTAGTGCCCGTCGCCGCGCGGGCCGCCGGAGACCACCCCGGCACCGGGGGCGACCAGGTCGATGCCGGCGGTGGGCGGGGCGTCGTCCGGGCGGACACCGGTGGGGAGCATGTCGGCGACCGAGAGGACGCCGGGCTCGCCCGCCGGCCAGTAGGTGCGGGCCGGGATCTCCTCCGTGCCGCTCCGGGGCGGGTCCGGGGTCGCCGCGGCGACGACCACCGCGCCCGAACGCCGGGCCTCCGCAACCGCGCGGGTCAGCGCCGCGTCCCGGCGAGGCAGGGCCACCGCGACCGCGATCACGTCGGCCCGGGCGGCGGTCGCCTCGTTCAGGGCCTCGGCCACCAGGGCGGGAGTCGCCCGGCCGCGCGGGTCGGTGCCGCGCAGGGCCAGGATCCTCGCCTGTGGGGCGACACCGGCCAGTCGCGGGTTGCCGGCGCCGTTCCCGGCGATCAGCCCGGCCAGGAACGTGCCGTGCCCGACGCAGTCCTCACCGGCCGCGCCCTCGGCCGAGACCCGGCCTTTCAGCCCGGCCGCGTCGGGGGCGGCACCGGTGTCGATCAGAGCGACGGTCATGCCCTCACCCGTGCTGTGCCCGTGCAGCCGGTCCAGGTCGAGGCGCTGACGCGACCAGTCCTGCTTCTCCGCCCTCTCCCGGGAAGCGGGCGTGCAGGCCGCCTCTTCGGCCCCCGGATCAAGTGCGGACGGCATCCCCGGCAGCTCCTGGCCCTTCGCCCCGTCGGCCGCGGGCACGCGCGAGGGGGACGTCGCCTGGGCCGGTGGGGCGAAGGGCAGCAGCAGGGCGGCGGCGAGACCGGCACCGGAGAGCAGTCGAGCGGTCCCGCGGGGGTGCGGCCTCATCGGGGAGCCACCTTCGGTGCGGCGGCGACGATGTCCTCGGGTCGGAGGATGCGCAGGTCGTCCAGGGTGGGGGCGGCCAGCGAGCTGAGCCGTCCGGCCTGTCGGGTGACCATCGACTCGACCACCTGGCGGGCCAGTCGGGCGTTGCCGAAGGAACGGTCCCGGGGCAGCGCGTCGAAGTACTCCCTGAGCAGCGGCCCCGTGCCGGGTCCGCACTCGTACCCCATGGCCGATGCCTGGGCGCGCACGATGGTGACCAGTTCCTCGGACGAGTAGTCGGCGAAGGCGATCCGGCGCGGGAAGCGAGAGGCCAGACCCGGGTTGGAGCCGAGGAAGCGCTCCATCTCGTCGGTGTAGCCGGCGACGATGACCACCACCTCGTCGCGGTGGTCCTCCATCAGCTTCAACAGGGTGTCCACCGCCTCCTGGCCGAAGTCGGCGCCGCCGCCGCGCGGGGTCAGGGTGTAGGCCTCGTCGATGAACAGCACACCGCCGCGCGCCCGTTCGAAGACCTCGCGGGTGAGCTGGGCGGTGTGGCCGATGTAGCGGCCGACCAGGTCGGCGCGGGCGGCCTCGACCAGCTGGCCCCGGTCGAGTATGCCGAGCTGGGTCAGGACCTCTCCGTAGAGGCGGGCGACGGTGGTCTTGCCCGTGCCGGGCGGACCGGTGAAGACCAGGTGGTTGCTGAGCGAGGGGACCGGAAGCCCTGCGGCGGCCCGGTGGCGGGCGGTGGTGATGAGGTTGACCAGGTCGGCCACCTCGCGTTTCACCTCGGCGAGGCCGATCATGTCGCCGAGGCGGGTCAGCGGGTCGTGGTCCGCTGCCGCGGGCTCCCCGGCCTTCGCCGCGGCGGTGACGGAGACGTCCTCCGGCAGCAGCAGCCGCAGATCGTGTTCACCGACCTGCGCCTGCGTGGAGAGCCTGACCGCCTGCCGGTCGACCATCTCCTCGAACACCCCGCGTGCGGCACGGCCGTTGCCGAAGCCCTCGTCCCTCGGCATCGCGCCGAAGTGCGCGGCCAGCGCCGCCGCGGTGCCCTCACCCAGCTCGTACTGGTGCTGGGCGCACATGCTCTCCATGATCGCGACCAGGTCGGGCACCGAGTAGTTCTCGAACTCGACGGTCCGTGAGAAACGGGAGGCGAGACCGGGGTTGGAGCCGAGGAAGGAGACCATCTGCCGGGAATAGCCGGCGGCGACCACCACCACGTCGTCGCGGTGGTCCTCCATCAGCTTCAGCAGGGTGTCCACCGCCTCGCGGCCGAAGTCGGCGCCGCCGTTTCCGCTGTCGGCGGTCAGCGTGTACGCCTCGTCGATGAACAACACGCCGCCCAGCGCCCGTTGGAAGATGTCGGTGGTCTTGATCGCGGTGCCGCCGACGACCTGCGCGACAAGGTCGGCACGCGAGACCTCCACCAGGTGCCCGCTGCGCAGCGACCCCAGCTCGGCCAGGATGGCCCCGTAGAGGCGGGCGACGGTGGTCTTACCGGTGCCGGGCGGACCGGCGAAGATCAGGTGTCTGCTCATCGGCGGTGCGGACATGCCGAGTTGTTCGCGGCGCTGGGCGAGCTGGGTCAGGTTGACGAGGGTGCCCACCTGCTGCTTGACGTTCTCCAGGCCTATCAGGGCGTTGAGTGCGCCCAGCGGGCCGTCCGCACGGTCCGGCGGGGGCGTGTCCGCGGCCCCGGCGCCGGCCGGGTCGGTGTTCTCCGCGCTGCCGGTGCCCCAGGCGTCACGCTTGCCGTTGCCGACGCTGTTGAGGCCCTCCACGGCGAGCCGCTCACCGGGCACGGTCTGCACCAGGCCACCGCCCTCGTTCTCCCGGGCGTGGCAGTTGACCAGCGAGACCGGGGCGGTGGACTCCACCCGGAAGCCGTCCTGGGCACCGCCGGTGGCCTCGCAGCCGCTGAGTGAGGCGAGCGAACCCTCCCGGAGCAGGAAGGCATGGCCCTTGGGGGCGTGCACCGCGGTGCGGTTGGCCGTCAGCTCGCCACCGGCGGCGACCACCACACCCTCCTCGCCGGACATCTCGACGCGGAAGTCACGGACGGTGACGTTGCCCCCGTCCTCCACGACGAGGCCGCTGGTGGCGGTGTCCGACACCCCGCCCCCGGCCAGGTAGAAGGTGCTGCCGGAGGCCACGCGTACGCCCGCCCCCTTCGGCCGGACGATCTCGCAGTCCTCGGCCCTCCCCCGGGCCTCCCTGGTGGCCGTGAGTCCGTCGCCGGAGGGCTCCACCAGCCGGGCACGGCGCAGCAGCGGGTTGGCCCCGCCGAGCACCGCCACCGCGGGTGAACCCCCGATCACCTCGAGCCGGTCCAGTTCCGGTGCGGAGTCCTCCTCCAGGAGCAGCCCCGCCCCGTCGCAGTCACGCACCGTCAGTCCGGTCAGCGCCGGGGAGGATCCCCCCGCGACGCGGACCGCCGCGCCCTGCGCGCCGTCCACCCAGCAGTCCTCGAAGGTGCCGCGCGCCCGGTCGGTGACCAGCAGGCCGTGGCCACGGGTGCGCGAGACGCGGCAGCGGCGCAGCACCGGGTCGGTGCCCCCGGCCAGTGTGATTCCGTTCCCGGAGGCACCGGTGACACGGACGTCCTCCAGCGTCGTACGGCCCGTGCTGCTCAGGTGCACACCGGTGCTGGTGTCGTGCACCACGGTGCGCACGACCGAGACGGCGCAGCCCCCCTCCAGGGCGATGGACGGCTTGTCGGTGGAGGAGATGTCGCAGTCCTCGACGCTGCCTCGGGACTCGCCGTTGGCGAGCAGTCCGTTTCCGCGGGCACCGCGCACCGTGCAGTCGCGGACCCGCGCCTCTCCCTGCTCCGCGAGCACCAGGCCGCTGGTCCCCAGGTGCTCGAACGTACAGGACTCCACGGTGGTGGGCGCGTTCGACGTCACCACGACGCCGGCGCCCTGCGGGTTGCTGACCCGGCAGTCGCGCAGCGCGAGGGAGCCCGTTCCTCCGGCGAGCATCGCGGTCCAGGCGGCGCCGACGACCTCGCAGCCGTCGAGCGCGGCCTGACCGCGCCGTACGTCGACGGCCGGGAGCTCGGCGTCACCGCCGCGCAGCGTCAGCTCGGAGAGCATCACGGCGTCGGCACGCAGGGAGACGACGCTGCCCGCACGCGGCCGGATCTCCACGGTGCCCCGCCCCTCGGCGGCGGTGAGGGTCACCCTCGTGTGGATCACGAGGTTCTCCGCGTACGTCCCGGGGCGGACGCTGATGAGCGCACCGGTCCGGGCGGCAGCGAGTGCCTCACCGATCGTCCGGTAGCGGTCCCGGCTGTCAGGGCCGACCGACAGTACCTGGCGCGACACGCACCAACCTCCTTGCTACGGCAACGTCTTCAGCGTGCGTCCCCCTCTTCGCCGGGGACGTGTGTCGGGGGAGCCGACGGTGCCATCATGCCTCGCCCCCGGGACGGGCGGGTTCCGGGAGCGGTACTCCCGGTGCCGAGGCGTCGCGGTCAGGTGCTCCACTTCTGGGCGGGGTTGCCCGAGCACTTCAGCAGCTGCAGGGGAGCCCGGTTGTCGCGGTTGGCCCCCGCGATGTCGACGCACATGCCGACGACGGTGTTGACCAGGTCATGGCTGCCGTTCAGGGCGAACTTCTGGGCCGGGTTGTCGCTGCAGCGGGCGATCTGGATGACGGCGCCGTCGCTGAAGTTCGCGTTGGCCACGTCCAGGCACAGGCCCTTGATGCGAATGGTGCCGTCGGACGCGAACTGCCATTTCTGCGCGTCCGCGTTGTTGCAGTCCCACATGTGCAGCGCCTTGCCGTCGCTGAAGTCGTGCCCCGGTACGTCGATGCAACGGCCCGAGAGATGGCTGCGGAAGGAGACAGGGGCGCTGAGGGTGACCGCTGGAGCGGCCGCCGGCTTGTTCCTGGTGGTGCCGGACTTCTGATCGCCGCTCTGCTTCTTCGGCGCGGCCGGCTTCTCGGCGTCGTCCTTCTTCTCCGCTCCCGCGGCCTCGTCCTTGTCCGGCGCCGGGGCCTCGGGGGCCTGTTGCACCGTCTTGGCGGGCTTCTCGGACGCGTCCGGACCCTTTGTGCTGTCGCCCGGTGCGGCGGGCTCGGTCGGGGTCAGGCCGAACTCGCCCGGGGTCTCCTGCCCGCTGCCGGTGAGCACGGTCCCGGCTGCCGTCCTCGGCTGGTCGGGGTCCTTGTCGTCGCCCGTCGCAAGCACCAGGAACGGCACCGACACGAGCAGCGCCCCCGCTATCGCGGCCCCTGCCAGCACAGCCTTGCCCGGCCGCCCGACCGGTCCGGCCTGCTGCGGCCGGCCGATCGCGGTCGCGGTCATGGTGCGCACGAGCGCGGGCAGCCGGCTCTGCGCGGCGGCGGTGGCACCGGAGTCGGGGTCGCCCTCGGGGCGGCTGCCGGAGGCGTTCCCGGGGGTGGACTCGGGCTCAGGCTCGGCCCCGGACCCGGACACGGGCTCGGCCCCGGACTCGGACCCGGGCTCGGACCCTGACTCGGTGGTGGCGCCCACAGCTGTCTTCGCCTCGGCCGCACCGCCCGGCGTACCTGACTCCGGCCTCTCCTCCGCCGCGTTGCCCGACGCTGCGGTCTCCGCCGCGTCGGCAGCCGCCGCTGTCTCCGCCTCGGGCCCGGACGTGGCGGGCTTCGCCCCGGCCTCGGGCCCGGACGTGGCGGACTTCGCCTCCGGTGTGGACTCCGCGAGGGCGGCGGGGGCCGACTCCTCGCTCTCGGAACCGGACTCCGCGGGAACCCGTGGGGAGGCGGGGGGTTGCTGAGCCGAACGCGTCACGGGGTTCTCCCTGTGGTGTGGGGCCAGGGTCGGGGTGGGCTGTCGGCCCCGCCCGCGGAGGGGTCCGCGGACGGAGCACCGGTACGGAGCACCGCGCCGGAGAGGTGTACGGGCGTTTCCCCGGCAGGGGCCTTCTTCTCGTCCATCGCACGGTCGGGGCCGAGCAGGCTGTCCGCCGGGACGAGCAGGGGTGCCGCCGCTGCGGCGTTGACCATCAGCAGCGTGCCGGGATCGCTGAGTGACCGGGCCAGCTCCGCCGCCGGCAGCGTGTCATGGTGAAGTGCCCGGGACATGAACTCGTGTGCCGGCGAGGTGAACAACAGCACCACAGGCGCGCCGTCCCGCCCGGTGGCCATGAGCGGCCCGCCGTCGGTTCCACGCACCACGGAGACCTCGGCCGCCGCCAGCGCCTCCAGCGCCGCTGCCACCGAGCCGTAGCCGGTGGCGGCCCGCTGCGCCGCGGCGTCCACCGGGTCGGTGGGCTCCGGCCAGTCGAGCGTCCGCGCGGAAGGGCGGTACGCGGGATTGGCCCGGTACTCCCCCACTCCGCCGTCGTCGTCCGACTGCCACTCGCCGACCACCGCCCACTCCGGCGGCGCCCCCTCCGCGGTCCACTCCGGGTCCACCACGCCGATCCAGTGACCCGGCGCCTGGCGGGCGGCAGCGCTCACGGCCTCGGGTATGAGGGGTGGTTCGACAGCTCCGCCGTCGGATGACAACCCGTCAGCGGGGAGACTGACGACGAACGGGACGCTCTGCCCGCCCTCTTGCCGCTCTCCGGGCCGCATCTCCACCTGAACTCTTGGGTACGTAGGCATCCTTGGGTGCCGAGCGGCTTGAGCACACGCCGACACCGGTCAAACCGATCAACAGGATGTCACACCAGCCCCACCCGTGGACGTCCGCCCAGGGTCCGTATCGGGCGCCCGCGTAGCCGTTTGCCGCCCGAACGGGGAACGATCCGGGAGCAGCGAGGCGCAGGCGGACAAAGCGACGGGGACATGCGGGGTGAGGAAGCGCCGTCAACTCCCGACGGGCTGCGTCGTCCACGCGACCGGTCCCTTCGGCTCACAGCGCCTTCCGGCCCGGACGCCCGAACCGGGCGGACGGGCCCCCCGCCGCCCACAGCCCTGGAGCCGGCTCCACCGCCGCCCACGGCCTGTCCTGGAGCCGGCTCCGAGTCAGCCGGCCTGGCCGAGGGCCGCCCGCCGATGGCATCATCTGCGGGATGCCCGATCACCTGGAGCTCGGCCCCTACACCGTCACCGCCCTCGCCGACAGCGCGGGCCCCTTCTTCTCGCCCAGGTCCGAGGCGTTCCCCGATGCCACCGGGGAACAGTGGGCGGCGGCGGACGAGTTCGACCCCGGCGCGCTCGACGCCGACGGGCGCTGGTGGCTCCAGTTCCGCGCGTTCGCCATCCGCGGCGGCCAGGGTGTGACGCTGGTCGACGCGGGAATCGGCCCGGCCGACGGCCCGGCGGCCTCGTGGGCTCCCGTGCCCGGGGCGCTCCCGGCCTCACTGGCCGCCGCCGGTATCGAACCGTCCGACGTGGACACGGTGGTGCTCACGCACCTCCACACCGACCACGTGGGCTGGGCCGTCGTCGGCGAGGAGGCACGGCCGTTCTTCCCGAACGCCGAGTACCTGTTGCAGCAGGCCGAGATCGACGCGATCGAGGAGATCAACCCGCAGTTGCGGTCCACGGTGATCGACCCGCTCCGGAAGGCCGGTCAGCTACGGCTGCTCGACGGCGGCGCCCCGCTGAGCAGCGGCGTGCGCGTGCTCGCCACTCCCGGCCACACACCCGGACACCAGAGCGTGCTCGTCGAGTCCGGCCGCGACCTGGTCGCTGTCACCGGCGATCTGCTCGTGCACGCGATCCAGCTGCTCCACCCCGAACTCGCCTACGCCCACGAGACGGACGTCGCACAGGCCAGGTCCTCGAGGGAGCAGTTGCTGCGCAGCCGGGCCGCCGACACCCTCCACCTCGCGACACCGCACCTGACCCAGCCGTTCGTCACGCGCTGAACCACCCGGCGGGTCGCTCGTCGGCTCCGGGACGGTGGGCCGGAGCCGCAGGCTCCGGGACGGTGGGCCGGAGCCGCAGGCTCCGGGACGGTGGGCCGGAGCCGCAGGATCCGGGGACAGGTCCGTCGGACGGCGGACCGAGCCTGGATGACGGGCATGGCCGTGGCGTGACGACGGACCGCGTGGAGGGAAACCCGCGGCAGCCGACCACCCGTCAGGAGCGGCTGCGCAGCAGGAGCAGAGCGATGTCGTCGGTGCGCGCGTGATGAAGGCCTGCGTGACGGAGGAGGCTGTCGCACAGGTCGTCGAGAGACCGGTCACCGTCCCTGGTGAGGACGTGAGCCAGAGCGGCGATCGAGTCGGTGAGGTCGACGTCCGGGGTTTCCACGAGCCCATCGGTGTAGAGGGCGAGGAGGGACCCTTGAGGCAGCGGAACGGTGGTGAGCGGATAGTCGGCCTCTGCGCACATGCCGATGCCGAGCAGGGGGCCGGGTTCCACCTCGAGCGCCATGGTCTGCGGAGTAGCCGCCGGGTCGCGCAGCAGCGGCGGCGGATGTCCTGCGCTGGCCAGTTGAAGGCGATGCGCGGCGAGGTCGATGTGGATGTACAGGCAGGAGACGAACAGGTCCGTCTCGAGATCCATGAGCACGCGGTTGGTGCGGGCCAGGACTTCGCCGGGCAGGGTGCCGGCGGTGGCGTGGACGGCGGTGCGGACCTGCCCCATCAGGGCCGCGGCGTTGATGTTGTGCCCCTGCACGTCTCCGATGACGGCGGCGGCGGACGTGTCGCTGAGTCGGATCAGGTCGTAGAAGTCGCCGCCGACGTCGACGCCGCGGGCGGCCGGCAGATAGCGGGCTGCGACGGAGAGGCCGGGAACGGCGGGCAGTGTCATCGGGAGGAGGGCTTGTTGCAGACCGTGCGCGAGGTCGTGCTTGGCGTCGTACAGGAGGGATCGGTCCATGGCCTGTGCGATGAGCCCGCTCAGTGACACGAGGATCGCGCGGTCGCTCGCGCTGAAGGTGTGCGGGCGGTCGTAGGACAGGACACAGCAGCCCGGCGGTCGGACACCACCAGGGGCAGGAATGCCCAGGCACGTTTTCCGCTGAGGACGGATGCCCGTGGATAGGCGCGGGTCATCTCGGCGGGATCGGCGAAGAAGGCCGGGACACCGCTGCGCAGAGTCTGACCGGCGGGTGTGAGGTCCGTGTCCAGGGGCAGGCCGTCCAAGCGGGCGACGTTGCGCGGGTCGTAGCCCCGGTGCCCGATGATCCTCAGGCGTCCGGCATCCGCGGCGGAGATGACCATGCCCTGCGCTCCGAAGGCGGGCAGAATCTGGTCGGCCACCATGGTGACGACGTCTGCCACGGTGACGGTCTGGCTCAGAGCGGCCGCCAGGTGGATCAGCTGATGGATCCTCCCGGTGCCGGCTGCCCCGGGCGAGGCGCCCAGCGGCGTGGTGATGTGGGGCGGCGGGCTCTCCGCTGCCGGCTGTCCGCCGGGGCTGGGGGAAATGAGGGCGCTGATGCCGCTGTCACCGGGGTACAGCCGGATGTCGAGCCAGTCATCGGGCGGGCGCAGCGCGGTGTACGCGACGGGCTCCCGGCTGAAGACAGCGGTGCGGTAGTGATCCTCGTGCACCGGATCGTCGAGCCATGGCACCGCCTGCCACGGCAGATTTCCCAGGAGGCTCTCCACCGGACGGCCGAGCATCCGGGCAGCGGCGTCGTTGACATAGGTGATGCGGCCCTGCAGGTCGAAACTGAGGGCACCGGCAGGCAGCCGCTGCAGGAGGTCGTCGGCGGCGAGGCCGGTCTGCGCCGGGTCCGGGCCCGGCGTCCGCAGAGGCACCGCACGCGGCTGGTCGGGAATCCTCCATGGCACAGGCGCTTCGTCCAGCACTCGGGCGATGCGGCTGGCGCTGGAAAGGACGTGCCCCCGCTCGCGGCGGGTCAGGGCAGGCGGACGGTCCTTGGGCCACACCAGCACCAGTGCTCCCCAGAGGCGCAGGCCGTTCAGTGGCGCGAAAGCCAGCGCGAACTGGTAGGGCAGGCCGGCCGCGGCGTTCGGGTACAGGCGCGCCATCTCCTCCTGCCGCCCCACCCAGACCAGATGGTTCTCCCGTACCGCTTCGGACAGCGGCCCGGCAGCCGATACGGCCACCCTCCGCCATGGGGCCGCCGTGTTCACCGGCAGACCGCACACCGCCGTGAGGCACAGCACCGGTTCGTCAGCCGCGAGCAGATACACGCCTGCGGCCAGCGCCCCTGTGCTCTGAACCGTGCGGTTGAGCACCTGGTCCAGAGACGCCCCACTGCCAGGTGCAGCACTGCCGTCACTCACATATACGACGATAAGCCGTCCTAGGTGAAACAGGTGTGTCAAGCGATTTCGAGCAGTGCACGAGCAGGGCTTCCCGACAGCGCTCAAAAGCTCCGCTCTTCGGAATCCGGGGCCGGCGGGCTCTGGATCCGCCCTACCGGCGCACTTCTCGAAGTGTCAGTCCTCGCGCACGGTGCGCACGGCGCCGGTTCCGCGCGACGAGCACCGCTTCCGCCCGCGGGAGGCTTCACCGCCGGCGGCCGGTGTCAACTACGCGGAGATCGCCAGGAACCTGGGGCTTGACGGCGTACGGGTGGAGAAGCCCAAGCACGTGGAAGCCGCATGGGACCAGGCGCTCGCAGCCGACCGCCCCTTCGTCATCGACTTCCGCACCGATCCCGCCGTCCCGCCCATTCCGCCGCACGCCTCGCTGGACCAGATCGAGGCCGCGGCTTCCGCGATCCTCCACGGTGACAGCGACCGCGGCTCCATGATCAGGCATGGTCTGAAGGCCAAGGTGCAGGACGTGCTGCCGGGAAGCCGGCACCGTTCCGGCCGGCCCGGCGCCGGGCGGCACGACAGCACCGAGGAGAACCATTGACGTACCGGTGTCCCACAGGCGTGGTCGCGGCCGGGCTCCCGCCCCGTCGGGCCTCTCGGGGCCGGTCGCGGCGCGAGAGGGCTCTCCCGGATCGCGAGCGCCTGGTTTTGCGCGTGTGATGGGGGTAGCCGTCCATGTGCCGCGAGTCGTGAAGGCTCGTCGGTCTGCTCGATGGAGGAGGAAGTGCCATGCCGGCAGGATCCAGTCGCAAGCGTGAGCGCCAGTACGAGCACATCAAGGAAGGTGCCGAGAAGCGCGGCACCTCCGAGAAGCGGGCGAAGGAGATCGCCGCCCGCACGGTCAACAAGGAACGGGCCCGCTCAGGGGAGTCGGAGACGGCGAGCAAGACGTCCACGCGTGACCCCAAGTCCGCCCCTCAGCGCGGCGGTCAGCGCTCCCACAGCGGCCCCGGAGGGCCGACCAAGGACCAGCTCTACGAGGAGGCCAGGAAGAAGAACGTCGAAGGACGCTCGTCGATGACCAAAGACCAGTTGAGCAAGGCACTCGGCCGCTGACCACGCGCCGGGGCCGTGCTCGGCGTTGAGGCCGTTCCTCGTCGCAGGGGTCGCACCCTGGCACGACCGGAGCGAGCGCGCTGAGTACGCGAGGCCAGGCCCGGACAGACCACTTCAGAGGCGCACCGATCCCGGTGCTGTCCTCGCTGTGTGCCGCCAGATCTCGTTGCTGGGCCGCTGGGCCGTCATCAATGACGCAGTCCGCCGTCACTTGAGCAGCGGCCTCCAGCCTGCTGCCCCGCGCCTGACAACGCGGTGGGCAGCACAGGCCGTACTTCACCCGCCCGTCGGTCCCGTGCGGACGGACCACGGCAATGACGGTGCGTGCAGCCCGTACACACTCCTCCCCCGCAGCGCCGCACGCGCGGCGTTGGCGCCGGGGGCGCCGTGCACGCCGCCGCCCGGGTGGGCCGAGGCCGAAGCGAGGTACAGGCCCTTCACCGGTGTTTCCGGCCGCCCGTTACCGGCCGTCGGGCGGAACACGAGCTGCTGGTGTGCGGCCGCGGTCCCGCCGTTGATCGCGCCGCCGTGCAGGTTGGCGTCCATGGACTCGAGGGTGGGCGGTGGCAGAAGGCGCCGGGAGATGACGCGGGAGCGGAACCCCGGTGCCCAGCGTTCGACCTCGTTCTCCATACGGTCGGCCATCGCTTCCTGCTCGCGCCGGTCCCATCGCCCCGTCAGGTCGTCCTCGCCGGCGTCTCCCTTGACCCGGTGCGGGACGTGGGTGTAGGCCCAGGCCGACTCCGTGCCGGCGGGTGAGCGCGTGGCGTCGGCGGTGGTCATCTGCCCGAAGACGAGGAAGGGCCGGTCGGGCACCCGGCCTGTCGCGATCTGGGCGGCGAAGCGGGTGAGACCGTCCACTCCGTCGGCCAGGTGGACGGTTCCCGCCGTGGACGCGGCCCCAGCGGTCCAGGGCACGCGACCGTCCAGCGCCCAGTCGACCTTGAACGTCGCGAAGTCCCATTGGAACCGGCGCAGGTCGCTCAGCATCCGGCTGGGCAGATGCCGTGCGTCGACCAGTTCGCCGTAGAGCGCCGGCGCGGACACGTCAGCAAGCACGGCACGGGACGCCGGCACGTCCTCACCCCCCGCGGTGCGTACGCCGACAGCGCGTCCGCCGCGTACGACGACCTCGGTCACGCGCTCTCCGCAGCGGACCACTCCGCCGTACCGCTCCAGCCGTCGCACCAGCGCCGCCGTGAGGGCCGCGGCTCCCCCTGCAGGCACCGGGAAGCCGTAGGTCTGCCCGAGCATGGACATGAGCCATCCGTAGCCTCCGCTGCCCGCTGCCTCGGGGCCGAGGTCCGCGTGGAGCGCGTTGCCCGCGAGGAGGATCCTGGCCGCCTCCCCGCGGAACTCCTCCTCACCCAGTCGACGCACGGGCAGCACCATCGTCCGTGCCATCCGGAGACCTCCGGAGGCCCGGAGCCTGGCAGCGAGACGGACAGCGGAGCCCACCGGCGGGAAGGGGGTGAACAGGGCCCGCAGGATGTCGGGGCCCAGGCGACTCCATGTGCGGTACAGAGCGAGCCAGGCAGCCCCGTCGCCCGCTGCGAACGCGTCCAGCCCCGCCGCTGTGTCCTCCGCCCGGCGGTCGATTACCGCGCACCGGCCGGCAGGCAGCGGATGCGCCAGCACACGCGGGGCACGGCTCCACCTGAGCCCCTCCTCCCGGAGCTTCAGGCCGTCGATGACCGGCGAGGCGGCAGCGAGCGGATAGAACGCGCTGAAGAGGTCGCTCACGTGATCGGGATGGACGCCCCGGTCGCTACGGACCGCACCACCAGGCTCGGGCTGTGCCTCCAGCACCTCCACGCTCCACCCCGCGGAGGCGAGCAGATTCGCTGCGACGAGACCGTTCGGCCCCGCGCCGATGACCACCGCGTCCGGCATCGATGCCTCCAGGAGTCTGGTACATGAGATCCGTCAGCCCCCGCCGTGCCGCCGTGCGCACAGCCGCGGATCAGGATCCCGCTGTGTCATGCACCCGCTTCGCGGTCTTCTCCACGGTGTCGGCCAATCGCGCCAGCACGCTGCGGTGGCGCATCTGGATCAGTGCGTCCGCAACCGCGTTGTGAAGCTTCCCGGCCGGCCCGCGCAGAGGGTGCTCGTCGATGGTCACGAGGGCGTCCTCGCCCCATCGCCGGACCTCCAACGCGATGCGGGCGGTGCCGAGCCACCCGCTGTGAGCCTCCAGCTCCAGCACGTCGGGGGGCTCGCTGCGCCGGACGACGGTGCTTCCGGCCGCGGACCACCGTCCCAGACGGACCGTGTACGTGATGCTGGAGCCGACCTGCGGCCATACACCCTCGTCAGGCCGTGACTCGGATGTTCCCACCACCCAGTCGCCGTATCGTCTGCTGTCGGCGAGAACCGCCCAGACGTCTTCCACACTGCTTCTGATCAATCGGTGTCGTACAGCCATCGACCCTCCAGGTCTCGCAGGTGTGCGCCGGGCCCCGGTACCCGACGCGAACGGGCCCACTCACTCCATGAGCTTTCGGGGGGCCGCTCTCTCAGGGCCTGGATGGACGTATGGGGCCCTGAGGCCTCTCCGACAGGCGTCGTGATCACCGGACGAGCCCTGGCCGGATCAGGGAAGCGGAGTGCCTCCGGTGGCGTTCATGATCTCCGCGGTGATGTAGCTCGCGTGCTCCGAAGCCAGGAACACGTACGCGGGCGCCATCTCCGCGGGCTGAGCCGGCCGGCCCATCGGCGCCTGCTTGCCGAACTCCTTGGTGTCCGGCAGCGTCGCCGGGATCAGCGGCGTCCACACCGGCCCCGGAGCAACGGCGTTGACCCGGATTCCCTCCTCGACCAGCATCTGTGCGAGGCCCTGTGTGAACGTCACGATGGCGCCCTTGGTCATGGCGTAGTCGAGCAGGTGAGGGCTCGGCTTGTACGCCTGCACCGAGGTGGTGTTGATGATGGATCCACCTGACGGAATGTGCGGCACGGCCATCTTGCTCAGCCAGAACATGCCGTACAGGTTCGTGCGCATCACCCGGTCGAACTGCTCCGTGGTGATGTCCTGGATGCCGCCGGGCTGGGACATCTGATAGGCCGCGTTGTTGACCAGTACATCGATGTGCCCGAACTCCGACACGGCCCGTTCGACGAGGCGACGGCACTGTTCCTCTTCCCGGATGTCGCACGGCACGGCCAAGCCGCGGCGGCCCGCCTCCTCGATGAGGCGGGCCGTCTCCTCGGCGTCCGCCGCCTCGGCGGGCAGATGGGTGAACAGGACGTCCGCACCTTCGCGTGCGTAGGCGAGGGCGACGGCCCGCCCGATACCCGAATCACCACCGGTCACCACCGCAGCCCGGTTCGCCAGCAATCCGCTCCCACGGTAGGAGTCCTCGCCGTGGTCAGGGGGCGGGTCCATCGGACCGGTCCAGCCCGGCGGCTCCTGGTCCTGCTGAGCGAACTCCGGCTGCGGGTGCTTGGTCGCCGGGTCCTGCGGAGTGCCACCCATCACTGCCGCTCCCTTTCCTCGGGTCCACTGCTTCCAGCTTGCGCCGCGGCTGAGGGAGACGCGAACGCTCGCTCGCGGTGGTCGAAGTGCGTGGAGGCAGCTCTCCCGCAGCACGGTGTCCCGTGATCCGCTGGACACCGAAGCGTTTACTTACGGGCTCCTGTCCCCGTTTCCTGCCGACGAACGTCCTCGGCTCCGACCGTGGGCAGGCCACCGCAGTCTGGATGGTTGAAGGCCCTGTTCAGCGAGGGACCGGCGCCTTGGTCACCGGATGTCAGCTGAGCGTCCTGGCCACGCAGTCGCTGACCACGCCGCGGAGGCTGCCCGTGCGGGCGAGCGCTTCCCGTTGGGTCCGTGCCCCCGTCCCACGGTGCAGCAGTGCGCACAGAGCCGCTTCGGTCGCCTCGAAGTCGCCGCTGTCCTCCAGGGCATCGCGGGCGTGCGCCAGCAGGGCGTCCACGACCTCGGACGCCGGCACGGGGAGCATGGTCGCCGGGTGCAGTAGTTTCCCGTCCATACCGGCGCGGCCGGCCTGCCAGGCGGCCATCCGCAACAAACCCACGCTGACCGGGTCAGCCGGTGCGCCCGCGCACCAGTCGCGTGCGGCCGTCTCGACCAGCCCTCGCGCGAGCGTGGCGAGCAGGGCGGCGTCGGCGGGTTCCAGACATACGTCCGCGACCCGGATCTCGACTGTCGGGTACCGGTGCGACAGCCGTGCGTCGAAGTAGATCATTCCCTTGTCGCGCAGCACTCCGGTACCGATGAGCGCGTCGACCTGCGCGTGGTAGCGCTCCGCGGAGCCGAAGGACTCCACCGGCCCGGCCGACGGCCAGCGCCCCCAGACCCTGCTGCGATAACTGGCGTACCCGGTGTCACGGCCCTGCCAGAAGGGGGAGTTGGCGCTCAGCGCGAGCAGCACGGACAGCCAGGGACGGACGCGGTCCAGCACCCCCACACCCTCCTCGTCCGACTCCACGGAGACGTGCACGTGACACCCGCAGGTCAGCTGTTCCTGCGCGGTCAGTCCGAACCTCCTGGCCATCCACTGGTACCTCTCACCTTCGCCGATGGCTGCGCTGACCGGCAGGGGCGTGGTCGCGAGTGCGACCACGGCGGCACCCGCCCGGGCCGCACTCTGCGTCGCTTCGGCCCGCCGGCTGCAGATCTCCTCGGCGAGTTCGCCCATGTCGGCGCGCGGTCGGGTGGCGAACTCCAGTTGCTGATCGTGGAGCTCCGGCTCGAAGACGGAGTCCCCCTGCGCACGGCGCTCCGCGAGGGCCACCACGGCCTTCGACAGTGCGCGAGGCTCATGGCTCCGCGCGTCGACGAGCAGCAGTTCCTCCTCGACACCCACCGTGCGCGCCATCATGACCTTCCTCGCCCCGTCATCCAGCATGCTCCATGTGTCCCGGCGTCGTCGCGGGCCCGGCGTTGCTCACATCGAACACACGTGTGCCGATCACACCGGCCGCGGGGCTGCGGCGGCCGAACACCGCCCGACCGCCCGATTCCACGCCGCGTCCAGTGTGGACTGGCCGCCAGGCTGACGGCCGGTGCGCGCCGTGAGTGATCCTCGGGTCTGCTCGGTACACCCACGGTCAGGCGGCGAAACCCTTGAAAGCCTGCTCTTCTGGAGCTATCAGCCGAAAACCGTCCGAAGGAGAGCATCGTGGCGTCACAAGGCTCCGGCATCTCGTACACCGTGCCGGGAATGAGCACTCAGGACAGCGGCCGGATAGTGACGATGCTGCAGGTGCGCCTGCACGCGCTCAACGACCTCCACCTCACGTTGAAGCACATCCACTGGAACGTCGTCGGACCTCACTTCATAGCCGTGCACGAGATGATCGACCCACAGGTCGACCAGGTCCGCTCGATGACGGACGACCTGGCCGAACGCATCGCGACTCTCGGCGGTGAGCCGGACGGGACCCCCGGGGCGCTGGTCAAGGCACGCACCTGGAACGACTACTCGATAGGCCGCGCCGAAGCCATCGAGCACCTCGGTGCTCTCGACCTCGTCTACACCGCCCTCATCAAGGACCACCGGGAAGCCATGCGGGCTACCGAGGAGTCCGATCCTGTCACCCAGGACATGCTCATCGAGCAGCTACGCGGTCTCGAACTGTTCCAGTGGTTCGTCCGCGCCCATCTCGAGTCCAGCGGCGGCCGGCTCAGCACACGCGGCGCAACCACGGAGTCCGGCGCCGCCGGCCAGGCAGCCGACCAGGCCCGTAACCAGCCCTGACCAGTCGGGCAGACCGCCGAGCGGGCATGCACGAGCAGTCGACGCCTGCGTCGGACGGCATGGCCTCACATGCAGGGTGAGGACCGATCGACGGAAACCACCCTGAGGGAGCCCGTCCGCGGTGCCGTCGAGAGGCATCAGTGTGCCGGGGTCCCACGCGGAGCAGGCAATCCGGGCAAATCTCTTCATGCGCGCGAGATTCCGTTCATCAGAGCGATGAATCCAGAATTCCGTTTGCACGGAGGGCCGGGCAGGCAGAACGAGAACCATGGGTGACTACGACAATTCGATCATGGTGGCGGTCGGGCCCGAGCGGCTCTTCTCCTACCTCGCCGACGTGCAGAACCTGCCCGCGTACATGCCCCGGCTGACCTCCGCACACCCTCATGACGGAGACCGGGTCACGGTCACCGCCCATATCGACCCGCCGGACGCCCCCGAACAGGACGTCACCAGCGAGGCCTGGATCCGCGTCGTCGAGGAAGGCAAGAGTCTTCAGTGGGGAGCACCCGGCCCCCACGACTACCGAGGCCGGCTCCATGTGTCACCAGGCAACGGGCCGGACAGCTCCCGGCTCACCGTCGAACTGCACACCCGGACCACCGAAGGCGACCACGTCGACCACGGCCTTCAAGAAGCCCTGGACGGCATCAAGACCGCCGTCGAGAACGCCGAACGCTGACACCGGTCCACCCGCGAGGAGAACCGGCCCCGCTCAGCCCGGTCGGCCAGCCCCAGGCCCCTTCCGGCTCCACTCCCCCTCTGCCCGGCCGAGGTGCGGGTGCGGGTGCGGAACAGCCTCCGACTCGATGAACCTGATCCGACTGATCGTTCGGAATGAGCTTCGGAGCCTGCGGCTCCGCCGTCGCGAGTGCTCATCAGCTCGCCGCCGGGGGCCTGCCAGAAGGGTCTCCGGCGGCGAGCCGCCCAGCCATGCCCTCGGGCGCTCCCGCGGCGGACTGACCGCCGAGATCCACCCCGTCGCCGATGGCCACTGCCGTCCGCATGTTTTGTCACCACGCTCGAGCAGGGCAGGTGACCCGCCTGTGTTCCCGCAGGTCGTGGCCCGCTGGGGTGTTCCGCCGCTCGACGGCCGCCCGGAGCCGCAGAATCCGCTGCGCTGCTCGACCGGTGCACAGTCGTTTAGCCAAGGGGTCCACGGGTACCGCCATAGTGTGCCGCGCCGGAGTTCCTCCTGGCGGTCCGGCCGTGGCGTTCCCGCGCACCTGAACCGGGTGGGCGGCCCGCGCAGGCGGGCCGGAGCCACAGACTCCTTCGTTCCGCATACGCGAGAGTCGGGCTGCGCGTTCCGCCTCCATCGCAGTCGCGCTGCGGTCATGCCGCGGCGCCGAAAGAAGCGATCATGAAGGCAGCGATATATGAGAGCCCGCGTACGGTCACGGTGAAGGACGTGCCGGACGCGAAGATCGAGCACCCCTGCGACATCATCGTCAAGATCACCGCCACCAACATCTGCGGTTCCGACCTGCACATGTACGAGGGGCGCACCTCGTTCGAGTCCGGTCGCACCCTGGGCCACGAGAACATGGGCCAGGTCGTGGAGGTCGGTTCGGCCGTGAGCAAGGTGCGGGTGGGCGAGTACGTGGTCCTGCCCTTCAACATCGCCTGCGGCTTCTGCAAGCAGTGCGAGCGGGGTCTGACGAACTACTGCCTGACCATGCAGCCGGAACCGGCCCTCGCCGGAGCCGCCTACGGATTCGCCGAGATGGGCGCCTACCAGGGCGGCCAGGCGGAACTGCTGCGCGTGCCGTACGGCGACTTCAACGCGCTGCGTCTGGGTGAGGACGCCGCCGAGCGGGAGACCGACTACGTGATGCTCGCCGACATCTTCCCCACCGGCTATCACGCCACCGAGATGGCCCACGTCAAACCCGGCGACCAGACGGTCGTCTTCGGAGCCGGCCCGGTCGGACTGATGGCGGCCTACTCCGCCCTCATCAAGGGCGCCGGACGCGTCTGGGTGGCCGACCACCAGCCCGACCGGCTGCGCAAGGCGGAGGAGATCGGGGCCATCCCCATCAACACCGCCGAGCAGGACCCGGCAGAAGTCGTCAAGGAAGCCACCCTCGGCCTGGGCGCCGACAACGGCTGTGAATGCGTCGGCTACCAGGCACACGACCCCCAGGGGAACGAGGACGCCGGCCTCACGCTCAACGGCCTGATCGACTCCGTGAGGTTCACCGGCGACCTCGGCGTCGTGGGCGTGTTCCTGCCCGAGGACCCGGGCGGCGAAAAGGCCCAGGGGAAGCTGGAGGCGCAGGGCAAGGTCCCGATCGACTTCGGCATGATGTGGTTCAAGGGCCAGCACATGGGCACCGGACAGGCACCGGTGAAGAGGTACAACCGGGCGCTGCGCGACCTCATCGCCGGCGACAAGGCAAAGCCGGGCTTCATCGTCTCCCACGAACTCGGCCTCGACGAGGCCCCCGCCGCCTACGAACACTTCGACGCCCGGGACGAGGGCTGGACCAAGGTAGTCCTGCATCCCAACGGACACGGCGACGGCCACAGGGGGTGAGGCTCCCGAAGTCGCTCTACCGTCTCCGAAGGACCAGGCGGCCACCGGCCAAGGCACGATCGCTGCTTCGTTGTGCCTCTCGCCTGTCGGCTCAGTTCAGGATGTGACGCTCGATCTCGCGCCATTAAGAGACGCGAGTTGACCTTTCGGTGTAGCGTCAGGTCCAGCTGTCGTGGTTCCTAGGAAATCGCCCGCGAGATTGTCAGCGGGCGATTGTGCTGTTCAAGCGAGTCTCGAAGGACCAGGGCGATCACCTCCGGTTCCCGCAGGGTGCGGGGACTGATTTCTCAACGCCTTGGAGGGCAACATGGCCAGCGGAACCGTGAAGTGGTTCAACTCCGAAAAGGGCTTCGGCTTCATCGAGCAGGACGGCGGCGGACCCGACGTCTTCGCCCACTACTCGAACATCGCCAGCTCCGGCTTCCGGGAGCTTCAGGAAGGCCAGAAGGTGAACTTCGATGTCACCCAGGGCCAGAAGGGCCCGCAGGCCGAGAACATCACCCCTGCCTGAGCCCTTCATCCTCATGGGACCCGCCTCGCGACTGCTCGCGGGGCGGGTCCCGTGCGTCAGCGTCGCTTCATCACGACGTGAGCGCGCCATCAGGGGATGAGTCCGGGGCCACAGGCCACCGGCCTTCCGTGACGGTTCAGCACCGGAAGCATGGAGATCGTTTGCCGGGTAACCCGGTCGGCTGAGAGGCGAAAGCGCCTTTGGCTGACGTACTGAGGGGTGCCCATGGTGCGCGTGATGAGGGCTGTCCGGCGACGGTCAGGGTACGAAGTCACAGCCGTGCGAAGAAGTGCGGCCCGGGCTGTGCGTTATCCGGGACCGGAGCGCGCCACCGCGGTTCAGGCACTGAAAGCGGCGGGGGCAGCGATGCTCGCCTGGGCTGTGGCTGCGTTCTGGATCGAGAGCCCTATGGCTCTGATGGCACCCTGGACCGCACTGGTCCTCGTCGATTCGACGGTCTACAGGAGTTTACGGGCCGGTGCGCAGCAGCTGGGCGTCATCTCGATCGGCGCGGTGTGGGCCTCGGTGGCCATGTATCTCACACGTGGCGGCACGCTGCCGGCCATGGCGATCTCATTGCCTCCCCTGATGCTGATGGCGGGCTACCGCAGACTCGGGGCACACGGCATCTACGGGGCGACCACCGCTCTGCTCGTGATCGCCTACGGCGCCTACCAGCCATGGCAGGTCGGCCACCGCCTCCTGGAGACACTGATCGGAGCACTGATCGGCCTGTCCGTCAACGCCTGCGTGCTGCCGCCCGTACGCCTCGACGGCGTGCGGGCCGACCTTCACACCCTGGCTGTCGAGTGCAGCGACCTCCTGCTAGCCATAAGTGACGGCCTCAGGCGCCCATGGGGCGCGGCCCAGGCCGACGCATGGGAGGACCAGGCACGCAGACTTCACCGCGGTGTCCAGGCTGTCGCCCTCGCACGGCACCTGGCTGCTGAGAGCACGCGCCTCAACCCGGGGCGGCGCATGCGCCGCGGTCACCGCACCCCCCATCCCCCACTGCGGCTGGACCGACAGTGGGAAGACGTCGTTCACCACCTCGTCGCTCTCACCCACACACTCTCCGGCGTCGCAGCCCGGTCGCACGCCCTTTCCTCACCCACCGACGCCTTCACACACGAGTACGCAGCCCTGGCCCACGATCTCTCCTGTCTCTGCGCGGACCGGGCCGAGCTGATCGCGCGGCACGACGAGGGCAGCAACGAGCAGCCGGCGCGGGCGGTGACGTCCTGGCGACGCTACGAGCAGCTGTTGGGCAAGGTGCACAACCCGGAGGACACCGAGGCCACCGCGGTCAGCGGTGGCCTCCTCGTCTCGATCTGCCAACTGCTCCTCACTCTGGCACCGGTAGGAGCGGAGAGGTGAACGCGGACGTCGCGCCCCGAACGGTGCGAGTCCACGCCGGATCGCGATGCGTGGCCCGAGACCGCATGGTGCAGAGCCGCTCAGGGGAACAATCGGAGCGCGGCGTCTCCGCTCGGCAGCTGAGGGAACACGTGCTTCATGAGCACACGAGACGCACTCCCCGGCATGGCCGACTCCTACTGGATGGCCACGGCACCAGGCACTCCATGGCCTGCGCTGGAAACCGACGCCACCGCAGATGTCGTCGTGATCGGCGCCGGTATGGCGGGCCTGAGCACGGCCTGGGAGCTGACCGCGGCGGGCCGGAAGGTGATCGTGCTGGAGGCGGACCGCGTCGCCGCAGGAGTGACCGGCTACACGACGGCGAAGCTCACCGCCGCTCATTCCCTCGTCTACGAACGGCTGCGCCGTACGCGCGGGAGGGAAAGCGCACGCTGGTACGCGGCTTCGCAACAGGCGGCGGTGGAACGCGTCGCATCGGTGGCTGAGCAGCTCGGCATCGACTGCGACTTCGAACGGGCGTCGGCTCTCACCTTCACCACGGATCCGGAGAAGCGCGCCGCCTTCGAAGCGGAGGCCGACGCGGCCGCGGATGCAGGCCTCGACGCCGGCTTCGTGACGGAGACGGACCTGCCGTTCCCGGTGACCGCGGCTGTGCGCGTCACCGGCCAGGCACAATTCCACCCGCGCAAATATCTCCTGGCCCTCGCGGACGACATCACCGCACGAGGCGGTGTCATCCACGAACGGACCCGCGTCACCGGCCTGAGTGAGGGCAGCCCGTGCACGGTGACGACCGAGCGGGGAACAACGGTCACCGCGCACGACGTCGTCGTCGCGACGCACTACCCCGTCTTCGACCGCGCTCTTCACTTCGCGCGTCTGTCGCCACGTCGCGAACTCGTGGTCGCCGCGGCTCTGCCGGTCTCCGAGGCCCCGAAGCACATGTACATCACGGACGACATGGGCAAGCGATCGGTGCGTACGGCTCCGCTCGGCGAGGACCTACGGCTGCTCATCGTCACGGGCGAGAGCTTCACTCCCGGCACGGGCGATACCGGCGAGCGCTTCCGGAGCCTGGACGCATGGATGCACGAGCACTTCCCGGTCGGCCCGACGAGCTACCGATGGGCCGCCCAGGACAACGACGTGAGCGACGGCGTGCCCCTCGTCGGCCCTTACCACCCCGGAGCGCACCATGTGTACGTGGCGACCGGATTCGGCGGCTGGGGCATGAGCGGCGGCGCCATGGCCGGCCAGTTGCTGGCCTCCCTCATCACCGGCGCCGAACCCGAATGGGCGGGGCTGTACGACCCACGCCGCCTGTGGAGCACCCTCCGCGAGGGCACGGCACTGCTGAAGCAGCAGGCGGAAGTCGCCCGGCACTTCGTAGGTGACCGGTTGAAGACGACCCATGTCGACTCGGTCGCCGAGATCGCCCCCGGCTCAGGTGCGGTCGTCCGGGTCGAAGGGCGCCGTTGCGCCGTCTACCGCGACGAGGACGGTACCGCGCACGCCGTGTCGGCGCGATGCACCCATCTCGGCTGCCTGGTCGCCTTCAACGAGGCGGAGACCGCCTGGGAGTGTCCTTGCCACGGCTCACGGTTCGGCATCGACGGCGAAGTCCTCCACGGACCCGCGCTACGCCCGCTGTCTCCCAGGAGGATCTGAGCGTAGGCCTTCGGCTCAGCGGTTGCCCAGGGCACTCACCGACGGTCCGGTCCGCCTTGATGCTTCTGGACATGCGGTGTGCGAAGGACGGCGAGAGCGGAGACGCGGTGACCCCGAACGGGGAAGTACAGGAGCAGGACGAGCAGGACGGCGCCTGACCGTGCCGGGCGCCGGCGTCCGGAGTGCCTGCCCGCCCGCCCGCGTGCGGCCCGAAGCGGTCGATGCCCGCGACGCACCGGCCGCACCACGCGGCGGGCAGCTGCACGTCGGCACAACGGCTCCCGCCGCCGTGCGCAGCGCCCGCACAGCGCTGATCCTGGCGAGGTCGGGCACGCGAACGGCGGCCCGTGAGCGGCTCGCCGGGCCGCAGCGTGAGCGGAGGGAAGACCATCATGGCGAAGAAGAACAAGAAACTCACCAAGGGCGACGACGTCACCTGGCAGAGTCACGGTCAGGATGTCGAAGGGTCGGTCACCCGGAAGATCGATGAGCGCACCGAGGCCGCCGGCCGGACCGTGGACGCCTCCGACGACGAGCCGCAGTACGAGGTGCGGAGCGACAAGACGGGCAACCACGCCGTGCACAAGCCGGAGTCGCTGCACAAGAAGAGGAGCGGGGGTGGCTCGTGAGCGGCGGGAACGACGAGGAACGGCAGGGTACGCTCGACCGCTTCGGCGAGGCGGTCAACATGACCGCCGGCGAACTGGAGAAGTGGCTCGCCACCGACCGGTCACGCGATGTGGGGCAGAGGAACGGCACCGGGGAGTCCACCGGGTCATGAGACGTGCACTGCGCGCGTCCGTGACCGCCGAGCGCGTACCCCCCGAACGGTCGTGGCTGACCGGCCGGAGAGACGCGCCCGAGCCCTCATGCCCTCACTGCGGCCGCGCCCTGGAGTCGAGCCGTGTCGCCGGCCGTCGCACGGTGTGGTGCCCGCACTGCCAGACGTGAGGCACACCAGCCACGCGGGGGGCTTCGTCGCTCGCGAGCCTTCCGCGCCCCGGCTGCCCCCGGCCTCACCGCTCCGCCGCCGCTGTTCGAGGAGCGGCTTGCCCGGCGCACGGGCGTCCTTCGGCGTGACGTCCGGTGTCCGGGAGTACCGTCGTCCGGACGCGGATCAGGCTGGAAGCAGGCTGCAGGACTATGAAAGCCGAAGGGCACAAGGGTTCATGACTCCGGGCACGTCGGCAACCTCACAGGGCGGTACGGGAAGGCTCGCTGAACTGTCCCGGTGGTGGCGGCGCGCTCTGGCCTACTCCGGCGACGAACGCGACACGCTGCTGGTGATCGGCAAGAGCGCCCTCGCCGCCACGCTCGCCTGGGTGATCGCCTACAACGTCCTCGACTCCCGCTCGCCCGCGTTCGCCCCCTTCTCCGCGGTGCTGATCATGCAGGTGACCGTCTACCGCTCGGTCCTGCAGTCACTGCGCTACGTCGGCGCGGTGGTCGCGGGTGTCCTCGTGCAGGCCGCCCTCGGCTTCCTGGCCGGCCCGGACCTGCTGACCTTCGTGCTCGTCGCCCTCATCGCCCTCACCATCGGCCGCTGGCACGTCCTGGGCGTTCAGGGACCGCAGGTCGCCACCGCCGCCTTCTTCGCCTTTTCGACCTACACCTCCTCGTCCGGAGACGCCCAGCGTGTGTACCGCCTGGGTGAAATCGTCGTTCTCGTTCTCATCGGCTGCGCGATCGGCACGGCCGTCAACGTCCTCGTGGCCCCGCCGCTGCGCTACCGCAGCGCCGAGTACGGCATCCGCAACCTCGCCCACACCCTCCACGACCTCCTCGCCGACATGTACCCGGTCCTCGCCGAAGGGGTACCCGACCGGGACACCACCGGAGGGTGGCGTACGCGCGCGGAACGTACGGGGGAGGTGATCGGCCAGGCACGGTCGCGGCTCCAGACGGCCAAGGAGAGCGGCCTGCTCAACCCGCGTCGCCTGCTTCGCCCCTACCGGGAGCACCCCGGCTTTCAGGGCTACGAGGCTGTGCTCGGCGCCCTGGAACGCACGCTCTACCAGACGGCCTCCCTCATCCGCGGTCTCGACCGGACCCTGGAGGAGGACGCGGCCCGCCAGCCGTTCCTCCAGCGCTACGCGGCATTCCTGAAGTCCGTCGCCGCGGTCGCCGAGGTGCTGACGACGCTGGACGAGACCACCCTGCTGCCGCAGGCGAAACGGCTGCGGCGCCTTGCCCACGAGGCGGAGGCACGCCGCGACGAGGTGGTCGAGGAGACCCACCGGCTGTCCGTGTCCCTCACCGATGCCTCTGCCCCGTACGGCATCCTCGTCGTCGAGGCGACGCGGCTCATGGAGGAATTCCGGTACACCGGCGAAGTCCTCCTCGAAGCTGCGAAGGACGCGGACTGAGGTCACTCCCCGCAGGACCGCCGACCACGGTTCACCGACCACCACCCGGCGCTGCCCGCACCCGGACGCCCACAGGATCCCGGGGGCCGGGGCGGCGCTCACGGCTCACTTCAGCGCGCCGCGCACACCACGCTCGCTGCCGAACCCGATCGTGACGGCCCGCTGCCCCGCTCGAGACACTGCACCGCTGCCCCGGTCAAGACGCTGGTCCCGGCTGGTTCCCGAGAATGTCCAAGGGGCCGGTTTCGGATTGCTCCGAAACCGGCCCCTGAACTACGACTCTCACGAGTCGGGACGACAGGATTTGAACCTGCGACCCCTTGACCCCCAGTCAAGTGCGCTACCAAGCTGCGCTACGTCCCGATGCGTCTCCTCCCGGTGTTCCCGGGGGGCTGCGCAGGACAAACATTACCTCACTCCGAGGACCGGATCGACGCCCGTACCTGCTGGGCGCGGTTCGCCAGCCCTTCGGCCCCGCACGCGGCGGCGAGCTTCTGGGCACGGGCGATCTCCTGCGGGGAGCGGATCGCGATCCCGTACTCGAAACGGGCCAGGGCGTGCTCGTAGGCGGACGAGGATGCCTCGAGGTGGCGTACGGACTCCGCCAGCAGGTGTGCGGCCTCCTCCGGGGGTGCGAAGAGGGCTACGCAGCGCAGGGCCTCGCCGATCGCCGTGTCCGTGCCGAAGCGTTCCGCGTGGACACGGGCGCGGGTGGCGAGCTGCGCGGCCCGGACCGGGTCGCTGTCGGCCAGGGCACGGGCCAGGTCGCCGGCCCAGGGCGCCCAGACGCCGTTGAACCGGCCCCGTGGCTCCAGGGCCGCCCCCGCGGACTCCAACTCGGCCACCGCCTCCTCCGTACGGCCCTCGGCCAGCAGGAGCCGTCCGCGTACGCACGGGGCGTCCGGCAGGACCATGGCGGTGGGGTAGGGCGGGCCGAAGTCGTACCGGTCGGCGACCAGCCGGGCCTCCGCCGTCCGGCCGCGGGCGAGCAGTGTGTCGACCAAAAGGCAGGCGGCGTCCCAGTGGACGGGCAGTCCTCGGCCGGCCCGGTCGGCGAGGCGCAGCCCCTCGCGCAGGAAGCCCTCGGCCTCGGCAAGACGGCCGCGCCGACGGTGGACGAGGCCGAGGAGGGTGTGCGCGAACGCGAGGTGCGCGCCGCTCCAGCCGGAGATCTCGAAGGCGCGTACGGCCTCGCCGAAGAGTTCCTCGGCACGGTCCGTCCGGTCGGTGAAGGCGTAGGTGATGCCGACCATCGTGGGGAGTTCGAAGCCCCACTCGGTGTCGGTCCAGCCGAGGCCTCGCGCGGGCCGGCCGTCGACGAGGGCGCGTTCGCAGAGGTCCACGACGAGTTGCGCGTTCTCACCCCGGAGCATGGCGTCGAAGGCCCGCAGGGTGAGCAGGGCGCGCTCCGCGTTGTCGCGTCCCTTGAGGTGGTCGGCGTTGCGGGCGAGCCGGGCCGAGCGTCCGGGCCCGTCGTCCTCGGCTGCCTGCATGCCCTCCCACAGGAAGTGGGCTGCCTGGAGGCGCATCAGACCGGGCCCGGGAGCGGTGCGGGACGCCTCGGCGGCCAGCGAGAGCGCGGCGTCCTTGAGCTGGTTGTTGTGGGACAGGGCGGAGGCGAGCCGGAAGGTGGCGTCGATCCGGAGTGTCTCGTCGAGGCCGGGTGTGTCGAGGGCGGCACGCAGGTGCTGCACGGTCGTGGCCGGTGAGAAGAGCAGTGTGGCGCAGCCCAGTTCGTAGAGCAGGGCTGCGCGGTCGTCGGGGCGCGGCGGCTCGTCCAGGGCGCGTTCGAGACAGCGCCTGGCGGCTTCCGGCGCTCCGACCGCCAGGTGCTGCCGTGCCGCCTCGCGAAGCTGCGCGACCAGCTCCTGGTCGTCGTCCGGGTGGACTTCGAGGAGATGGCGGGAGGCGGCGGCCGCCCCGAGTCCGGCCTGGGCGATGGCCCAGGCCGCCCGTCCGTGCATCGCGGTGCGGGTGGCCGGCGGGATCGAGCGGTAGACGGCGGTGGCGATGAGCGGGTGGACGAATTCCAGCGGGTCGAAGCCGCTGACGATACGGGCGTCCCGCAGGCGTGCCGTGCAGTCCGCCGCCTCCGCGGAGCTCATGCCGGCGAGCGTCGCGGCGAGGTCCTGGGAGATCTCGGTGCCGAGTACGGCCGCCGCCCAGGCGAAGCGGTTGGCGTTGGTGCCCAGGCGTTCCAGGCGTGCGACGAGACCGCTGCCCCGGGCCGACGCTCCGAGCTCGCGGAGGAGACCGGCGGATTCCTCGATCGGAGCCAGCTCGCGGTCCTGGGCCTTGGCGACGAGCTCGACCGCCTCGTACGGGTTGCCTCCGGTCACGGCCCAGACCTCGCGGCAGAACGGGTCGTCCGCGTGGTCGCCGAGGCCGGCCCGCACCAGGTCGGCGGTGGCCTCCGGGGTGAGCGCGCGCAACGCCACCCGGACCAGCGCCGGGTGGGCCGCTGTGGCACCGCCCTCCGGGGTACGGGCGACGGCCCAGTCCGCGTCGCGGTCGGCGAACTCCTGGGGACGGTGCGCCTGGACGACCAGCACGGGCAGTTCGGACAGCCGAGCGGTGAAGCCGGAGAGCCAGGCGAGGGATTCGCCGTCGGCCCAGTGCGCGTCGTCCACTATGAGGAGCAGCGGCCGGTGGCTGAGGCGGGAGGCGAGCCGGGACACGACGTGGTCGAGACCGTCCCTGACACCTTGCGGGTCGGGCTGCGGGCCCCGGGGAGTGGCGAGGCCCAGAGCGGGCGCGGCGCTGTCGAACCAGTCGCCGAACAGGACGCGGAGCTCGTCGGCGGGGAACCGGTCGAGCGCGGGCTGGAGCAGTTGGCGTACGACGTGGAACGGGACCGAGGTGACCGTCTCACCGCCGCGTGCGGACCACACGGTGCAGCGGTCTGCGGCCATCGTCTGGATCTCACCGAGCAGCGCGGTCTTCCCGATGCCGGCCTCCCCGCTGAAGACCAGCAGCCCTCCGGCTGCTTGCGCGCCGCAGAGGGCGTCCACCGCCTGTGCGGCGGCGGCGAGTTCCGGTTCGCGCTCGTACAACGGCCGGGACGGCTTCATGCCTCCCCTTCCCAGGGTGGTTGCGGAGGATCCGAGCCTATCCGCGCGCGGGTGCTCACGGGCAGGGTTCGCGTGGTTCTCCGCAGGTGCGAGGCACAATCGGGGGGTGGACGAATCTCGCAGGGACCGCGACGAGGAAGGGCGGGCGCGCAACGCGCGCCCCCGGGACGGGCTGGGGCGCCCCCTGCCGTACGGGACTCCGGGGGTGGAGCGCCAGCCCGAGGGTGTGGTCCGCTCGGCCGACGAGACGGTGCGCGAGGCCCAGCGGCTGCTGGACGCGGGCATGCCGTTCCATGCCCACGAGGTGTTCGAGGACGCCTGGAAGTCGGGGCCGGAGGAGGAGCGCGAGCTGTGGCGGGGCCTGGCCCAGATGGCGGTGGGACTGACCCACTCCGCCCGGGGCAACGCGGCCGGTGGAGCACGGCTGTTGAGGCGGGGCGCCGCAGCCGTCGAGGGGTTCCGGGTGTCCGGTCCCCACGGGATCGGTGTGGACGCGCTCATCGGCTGGGCCCGGGAGCTGGCGGACCGGGTGGACCCCGTGGAGCCGAAGGACGCGGAGGCAGGGGCCGGGGCCGCGGGCGGAGCCCCCGTGCGCGCGGCGGCCGTGGACGCGGCGGCGGAGGCACCACGGTTGCGGCGCGGGGACCGGGCCGGAGAGTGAACGTCTGCGTGCGATAGGTTTTGCACCTTCCTGACGGCGTGTTGACCGCGCCTGTCATGTTGCTGCTCCATGCCTCGACCACTCGCTCAGGAGACGGACGCCCCGATGACCGACATCATCAACGGCCTCGGCCGTGCCACCGCATACGGGGCCCTCGGCGTCGTACTGCTCGTACTCGGCATATTCCTCGTAGACGCCCTGACGCCGGGCAAGCTCGGCCGGCAGATATGGGAGGAGCGCAACCGCAACGCCGCGCTGCTCCTCAGCTCGGCCCTGCTGGGCATCGGCGGCATCGTGTTCACGTCGATCTGGACGACGTACGAGGACTTCGGCAAGGGACTCGCCTCCACCGCCGCGTTCGGGCTGCTGGGCCTGATCATGATGGCGGTGGCGTTCCTCGTCGTGGACCTGGTCACGCCCGGGAAGCTGGGGGCCACGCTCGTCGAGCGTGAGCCGCACCCGGCGGTGTGGGTGACGGCGTCCTGCAACCTGGCGGTGTCCGCGATCGTGTCGGCCTCGATCGCCTGATCACGCGGATGTTCCCCGCGGACCGGTGAATTCGACGGTGCGCACCCATTACGATCCGGCGTCATGAGCACTTCTGACCAGGACCAGGACCAGCACCAGGACCAGCACGAGCACCAGGAGCAGGAGCAGGCCCGCGAGCGGGACGCGGAGCCGGACGAGAGCCCCGAGGAGATACCCGGGCCCGCCGCGCGGGAGGGGAGGCTGACGCCTCGTCAGGCGCGGCGGCTGCGGATCCTCCTCTCCTCGGTGGGCATGGCGGCGATGGCCGTCGTCCTGGCCCTGCGGATAGCGAGCCGCTCGTCGGTACTGGTCGTCGGGGTGTACGGACTGGCGCTCATCCTGTGCGGTGTGGTGATCGAGCTCAGCAGGAACGGCCGTACACGGCTCGGCAGTTGGCTGCTGGGGGTCGGCCTGGTGGCGGCCGTCGGCGCTGACTGGCTGCTGATCCCCTGAGCGCTCCCCCACCGGCCGGTTCCCCGGGAGCCTCCGCCCGGACGGTCACGACGCTGTGATCCGTACGGACGCGCCGTCCGGGTCGACCCGGTCGGTCCAGTCGGCGGCGAGAGCGAACGGCCGGCCCGGCAGGGCGGGCAGCAGGAGTCGCTGGCGGTGGAGTTCGCGTCCGTTCTGCGAGACGACGAGCAGCGGGCGGGGCAGTCGCCTCTCGGTGCGCAGCACGAACCGGTCCCCCGGCGGACGCGCACCGTCCGGTCCCGTGACGTTGGGGGCGATCCACCGCAGGGGGGCGTCGACGACCAGGCGCCGTCCGGCTCCGGGCGGATCCTCGGTTCCGGCCAGGCGGTGCAGCACGGACACCGCCACGGCCCGGCCCTCCTGGGCCGCGAACCCCGCCCGCTCGACGGCGTGCAGCAGATTCCCGACGGCGAAGACGCCCGGCCGCGAGGTGCGGAACGCGGCGTCGTAGGCCGGGCCGAGGGTTCCGGGGTCGAGGTGGAGGCCACCACGCCTGGCGAGTTCGTGGTCGGGGACGAAGTCGCCCGTCAGGACGACGGTGTCGCAGCGCAGCGTGGTGGTACGCCCGTCGTCGTGGCGCAGCGCCACCCCGGACAGCCGGGTCCTGCCGGTGAGCCCGGTGACGGTGGCGCCGGTGAGCAGGGGGACGTGCCGGCTCCGCAGCCGGACGGGGAGGGGCTGACGGTCGGTGACGACGGCGACCACGTGGACCCCCGCGGCGCGCAGGGTGGCGACGGCGGCACGGCTGACGGGCTCGTCGCCGACGACGACGGCCCTGCTGCCGATCCACTGTCCGTGCGCGTGGACGGCGCGCTGGAGCTCTCCGGTGGTGTAGACACCGGGCGGCCGGGTGCCGGGGATCAGACGGGCACTGCGCGGCCGTTCACGGGCGCCGGTGGCGAGGACGACGGCCCGGGCGGTGATCCGTCCCGGCCCGGCGGGCCCGGTGGTCTCGACGGTGCGGGGTCCCGCCCAGCCTGTGACGGTGACCCCGGTGCGCAGCTTCGCGCCCGCCTCCACGGCGGCGGCCACACTCCGCCGGGCGTAGGCGGGTCCGCTCGTCCCGCCCCCGGTGTACGCGGACCCGGTCGCCGCCGTCCAGGCGTACACCGACCGCTCCAGGCGCCCGCCGAATCCCGCGTGGTGGCAGTGGCGCGGGACGCCGCCCGCCTCCTGCTCGCGTTCCAGGATCTCCACGCGGCCCGCGCCGGCCGCGGCGAGTTCCGCTCCGGCCGCGAGACCCGCCGGCCCCGCGCCGATGATCAGGACGTCGGTCGTGCGTTCGCTCCCGGTCATGGTCGCGCCTCCTCGAACAGGGCGCGGACGGCCGCGCCGCAGTAGAACCCCTGGCACCGCCCGCCCCCGGCGCGCGTGCGGCGCCTCAGGCCGTCCAGGGAGTGCGGCGGGATCGTCGCGGACAGCGCGTCCCGGATCTCTCCGAGCGTGACCTGTTCGCAGTGGCAGACGATCGTGCCGTACGCCGGATCGCCGGCGATCAGTGCGGCGCTCCGGTAGGGACGGGGAAACGCCTCGCCCAGGTTGGGCATCGTCAGTGGCGGGAGTGCGCGCGGCTCGCCGGCTTCCAGGCCGGTGGCCCTGAGCAGTCCCATGACGTGCCGGGCGATCGCCATGGACGCGGTGAGGCCGGTGGACCGGATGCCGCCCACGGCGACGTAGCGCAGGCCGGGGTACTCCTGGATGCGGTAGTCCTCCTGCCCGGTGGCGGCACGCAGGCCCGCGTAGACGGCGGTGACCTCCTCGTCCAGCAGCGCGGGGACGATCCGGCGGCCCTTCTCGCGCAGGAGGCGGAGCCCGTCGGCGGTGGACCCTGTGGCGGTCTTGTCGTCGACTTCCTCCGCGGTGGGGCCGAGGAGGACGTTGCCGAAGACGGTGGGTGCGACCAGGACGCCCTTGCCCGCCGGGCCGGGGACCGGCAGGAGGATGTGCCTGACGAGGTCCCGGGCCAGCTTGTCGAAGACGATGAGCTGACCGCGCCGCGGGGTCACGGTGAACACGTCGTGGCCGAGGAGCCGGTCGATCTCGTCGGCGTACAGCCCGGCGGCGTTGACGAGGTGGCGGGTGCGCAGCGGACCGCGCGAGGTGGTGAGCACATGCCCCCCGGCATCGCCTGCGACGCCCTCCACACGGCAGTTGAGGTGGAGGTGGACGCCCGCGCGGACGGCCTGGGTGGCGAAGGCGAGCGGGGTGGTCCACGGGCAGATGACGCTCTCGTCGGGAACGTCCAGCGCGCCGAGCGCACCGGGTCCCAGACGGGGTTCACGCTCCCGCAGTTCGTCGGCGCCGATGATGCGGGACGCGTGGTAGCCGTTGCGTTCGGCCTTCGCCCGCAGCCCCGGCAGCGCGGCGAGCTGGTCGTCGTCCCAGGCCACGAGGAGGGCGCCGACGCGCTCCACGGGGATGCCCGTCTCCGCCGCGTAGGCGGCGAGGAGTTCCCGTCCCTCGCGCACCAGGCGGGCCTCCAGTGAACCGGGGACGGCGTCGAAGCCGGTGTGCAGGATCGCGGTATTGGCCTTCGACGTGCCGTTGCCGATGTCGTCGGCGGCGTCGATCAGGGCGGCGCGCAGATCATGGCGGGCCAGTTCGCGGGCTATGGCCGCGCCGACGACGCCCGCGCCGACGACGGTGACGTCGTAGGTGTTCTCCGGGTCCCGGTCCGAGGGCAGCGGGCCGGCCGTGGTGAGGGTGAGGGTCACGCGCGCTCCAGCAGGCTGTCCACCGCGGCCCGGAAGCCCGCGAGGCGTTCCCCCGCCTCCTCCGGGCCGATCCGGGGCTCGTACACGGCGGAGGGCCGCCATGCGGGGACCGCACGGCTCGGCGTCAGCCGCGGGTCGAGGCCGAGCCGTGCCACGACTCCGGCCCCGAGTGCGGTCACGTCGGGCAGCGCCGAGACCTCGACCGGCCGTTGCAGCAGGTCCGCCTGGGTCTGCATGAGCAAGGAGGAGCGGGTCAGGCCGCCGTCCACCCGCAGCGTGGTGAGTGGTGCGCCCAGGTCGTGGGCGACGGCGTCGGCCAGGGCGACGACCTGCGCGGCGATGCCCTCGCACAGGGCCCGGACCAGGTGGCCCGCGGTGGTGTCGAGGCCGAGGCCGGTCACCGAGCCCCGCAGGTCGCTGCGCCACCAGGGGGCGGCGAGACCGGCGAGCGCCGGGACGAAGGTGACCCCGCCGGTGCCCGGGACCGAGGCGCCCACCGGGTCGAGGTCCGCGGCTCCGGAGATCACCCCGAGGTCGGTGAGCCAGCGCACGGCGGAGGCTGCCGTGTAGACCTGGCCGTCGAGGCAGTAGTCCGTCCGGCCGCCGAGGCGCCAGGCGACGCAGCTGACCAGGCCGGTGGAGCCGGTGCTGGGCCGCCCGCCGGTCTGGGCGAGGAGGAACGCCCCGGTGCCGTAGGTGCACTTGGCCTGTCCGGGCTCCAGGGCGTTCTGGGCGAGCAGCGCGGCCTGCTGGTCGACGAGGAGGCCGGTCAGGGGAATCTCCCCGCCGAACGCGGTGGTGGTGCCGACGGCACCGGCGCAGTCGACGACGGCGGGCAGCCGCTCGTCGGACAGGCCGAAGATGTCCAGGGCCCGGGGTGACCAGGCGACGTCGTGGAGGCCGAGCAGCTGGGTGCGGCCCGCGGTGGCCGCGTCGGTGACGAACGCCCCGGTCAGCTGGTGGATCAGCCAGGAGTCGCTGGTGGTCACCACCCCTTCCCGGGTCAGCTCACGGCGTATCCACGCCATCTTGGGCGCGGCGAAGTACGGATCGAGCGGGAGCCCGGTCAGCAGCTTCAGCTCTTCTCCGTGTGGGGCGAGCTCACCGCAGAGTCCCGCCGCACGCCGGTCCTGCCAGACGACGGCACCGGTCAGTGGTCTGCCCGTCGCGGGATCCCAGGCCAGCACCGTCTCCCCCTGGTTGGCCAGTCCGACGGCAGCCACGGGTTCGGCGGCGTCCGCCACCGCCTGCCGGCCGGCGTCCAGGACGGATCCGATCAGCTCGGCGGGATCGGTCTCCACGAGGCCACCGGCGCCGTGGTGCGGGCGCACGGGCGCCGAACCGGAACCGATCACCCCTCGCTCGGGACAGATCACCAGCGCCTTCGATCCGGACGTCCCCTGGTCGATGGCGAGTACCGGTCCTGTCAATCGACGCTCCAGCCGTACGGGCCGCCCGTGCCGGGCGGAATCGTGATCATCTGGTCCCTCCGCCCACAGTCGTGCAGACCACGTCGCGCGTCAACCCTCTCCGGAACATCCCGTCGCCATTCAGAACATCCCGCCTTGAGCCACATATGAGCGTCAACGTCCTGCGTAAAAGCATCACTTGAGTAAGATCCACGAAGTCGCCCGACGGGCTGCGCGGGGAGCTCTACACTCACCGCCCAGTGGACAACCGGACGATGACCAAAGGATGTTCACGACCGGAACGCCCAACCCCCCACGCCGCTAGAGGATTCATGACGAGACGAACCTGTGCCGTGCCCCGGTGCCCGGCTCACCGCCCCGCCCCCACCACGCTTTCAGGGGCGGGGCGTATACATGGCTGCCGGTGATTTCCGACCGGTCTACCACCCCGCGGGACACGACCACCCCCTGCGTGTGGCGTTACAGGACCTGCGTACCGGCCGTTGGCTCGCCATGCGGAATCTGCTGGAGAGCACACCGGACTGGGCGCTCTGGACGCAGCGGACCCAGGTCCTCGGGGCCGTGGCCGCGGGTTCGGACACGGTGCACGCCTGGCTGGCGGAGGAGCCCCGGAGTGTCGCGGCGACGGTGATGCACGCCCGGGTGACCGTGGAACGGGCCGTCCGTGCCCACCGGGAGAAGCGCCCCGGCGCCCAGGGGTTGTGGCAGGAGGCGTGGCAGGGGTGCCGCTCCGCCGCGCACGCCTCACCCGGCGACCCGGTGCCCTGGGTCTGCCTGCTCGCCCTGTCGCAGATCGACGAAGGGCAGCGCCTGGAGGAGCACCGGCTGCTCCCGCCGGGCCCGATGCTGTTCCCCGGGCCCTGGGGACTGCTCGCGGAGGCGGACAAGCGCGATCCGTTCAATCGCGAGGCCTACCACCGGATGCTGCAGTTCGTCTACGCGAGACAGGCGAGCGGCACGCTCTCGGAAGCCGTCAACTTCGTCCAGTGGGCGGCCTCTTCCGCCCCGGAGGGCTCCGCTCTCCATGTCCTGCCGCTGTACGTGCGGGTGGAGCGCTACCGCCGTGAACACGGTAACGAACACGCACTGGACCTGCACTGGGTCACCGAGGACGGCGAGCGCGACGCCCGCCGTGCGCTCGGTGTCTGGTTCGCCGCGGCCGACCCGGCCACCCGGTCCCTTCTGGATCTCAACCATCTCGCCCACGCGCTGTGGGGCTCGCTCCGGTTCGCCGAGGCCGCGCCGGTGTTCCGGGCGATGGGCCCCTACTACACCTCGGCCCCATGGGCCCACCGCACGCGCACACCTCATGATCCGGCCGGGGCCGAGGACGTGTTCCTGCGGGCCCGCGGCCGCTGTCTGACCGCCGGGCCCGATCCCGGCAGAGAGCCGCACGGCTGACGGGCCGGCGCGTGCGTTCCCCAGGAGGATCCACGCACCCGGCCGGAACCCCATGTACGTTCCCGTCCCCCCATCCCCCACCCGGAGGTCATCTCCATGTCCATATCCGCCTCGACCCAGTCGGGCACGGAGCCCGTGCCGCAGAAGGACGAAGAGCAGCGGCTGCGTGAGCTCGGCTACCAGCCGGTGCTGGCCCGTCGCATGGGCGGCTTCGGCAACTTCGCGATCAGCTTCTCCGTCATCTCGATCCTCTCCGGCTGCATGACCCTCTACGGCTTCGGCATGTCGACCGGTGGTCCGGCCGTGATGCTCTGGGGCTGGGCCGGTGTCGGCCTGTTCGTGCTCTGTGTGGGCATGGCCCTGGCCGAGGTCACCAGCGCGTACCCGACGTCGGGGGCCCTCTACTACATGGCCGACCGGCTGGGCGGCCGCAAGTGGGGCTGGTACACCGGGTGGCTGAATCTTCTCGGTCTGCTGGGTGCCATTGCCGGAATCGACTACGGAGCGGCGCTGTTCACGGGCGCACTGCTCAACCTGCAGTGGGGGTTCGATCCCACTCCCGGCTCCACGATGCTGATCTTCCTCTGCATCCTGCTCCTGCACGCCGTGCTGAACCTCTTCGGCGTACGCCTGGTCAGCGTGCTCAACTCGATCAGCGTCTGGTGGCACCTGGCCGGTGTCGCCGTGATCGTGACGGTGCTGGCGATCGTGCCCTCGAACCACCAGTCGCCGTCGTTCGTCTTCACCGAGTTCGTCAACGGCACGGGCTGGGAGAACCCGATCTACGTGGCGGCGATCGGTCTGCTGCTCGCGCAGTACACCTTCTGCGGCTACGACGCCTCCGCCCACCTGTCCGAGGAGACCTCCAACGCGTCCGTGACGGCGGCCAAGGGCATCGTCCGGGCCATCTGGGTCTCCTGGGTCGCCGGGTTCGTCCTGCTGGCCGGGCTGACGTTCGCCATCCAGGACTACGCGGGCACGCAGAACAGCGCCACCGGGGTACCGCCGGCCCAGATCCTGATCGACGCACTGGGCACGGCGGGCGCCACCGCCATGCTGCTGATCGTCATCGCGGCCCAGCTCTTCTGCGGCAACGCCGAGGTGGCGGCCGCGAGCCGGATGGTCTTCGCCTTCAGCCGTGACAACGCGCTGCCGGGCTCCGCCCTGTGGCGCAAGGTGAGCGCGCGTACCCAGACGCCCGTGCCCGCCGTGTGGCTGTCGGTCGCGGTCGCCGCCCTGCTGGCGGTGCCCTCGCTCTACTCGGCGACGGCGTACGGGGCGGTCACGGCGATCAACGTCATCGGGATCACGCCGGCGTACGCCATCCCGATCTATCTCAAGCTGCGCGCCGGTGACCGCTTCGAGCGCGGCCCCTGGCATCTGGGCCGCTGGTCGAAGCCGGTCGGCTGGATCGCCGTGACGTGGGTCGCGATCGTGACCGTGATCTTCCTGCTCCCCCAGTCCTCGCCGGTGACCATCGACTCGATGAACTACGCGTCGATCGCCCTGGTCGTCGTCCTGGTCCTGGCCACGGTCTGGTGGTTCGTCGCGCGCCGCACGTACAGCACTCCGGCCGCGTACGGGAACGCCCGTGAGCAGGCGGAGATCGCCGAGGGCATCGTCTGACCGCCCCTCCCCCGGGCGGTCCTCAGCGCAGCAGCAGCTGGAGGCCGCCCAGGACGGTGGCTCCGATCACGATCCGGTCGAAGAGCTTCTGGTTGATCCGCCCGACGCAGGCGCGGCCCAGCCAGGCGCCCGGGACGACGAACAGCACCAGGGCGGCGTCCAGCAGCAACGACTGCGCGTCGATCAGGCCGAGTCCCACGCTGAAGGGGACCTTGGAGGTGTTGACGATCAGGAAGAACCACGCCGACGTTCCGAGGAAGCCCAGTTTCCGGAAGCCCGCCGACAGCAGGTAGAGCGACATCACGGGGCCCCCGGCGTTAGCGACCATGGTGGTGAAGCCGCCGAGCACCCCGTAGGAGCGGGCCTTGAACCGCCCGCCGCGTGAGGGGCCGTCCTCGTCCTCCCCCTCGGTGGCCGGCACGGGCCGCTCACGCCGGCGCCAGAGGGTGACACCCGCCATGAAGAGGAGGATCGCGCCGATCGATGTGCGTACGGCGCCGTCGTCGGCCCACAGCATGAAGACGGTGCCCGCCACCACACCTACGGCCACGGCGGGGAACAGCCGCAGCAGGGTCGGCCAGTGGGCGTGACGGCGGTAGACCAGCACGGCGAGGACGTCGCCCGCGATCAGGATCGGGAGCAGCACCCCGGTGGATTCGCGGGCCGGGAGGACGGCCGCGAAGACCGCCAGGCTGATCGTATTGGCACCGCTGACCGCCGTCTTGGAGAAGCCGACGAGGGTCGATGCCGCGGCGAGCGCGGCCAGTTGCCAGAGTGTGAGGGTATCCATTCCAGCTCAGATGGTAGACACATCTTCCTGTCGGCGGATCATCGTTCCATCCTGTGACCTTCCCGGGAGCGAGTCCCTCGCTATGCTGCGATCGCTCACGTAAGCGTTCAAACGAACATCGCACAGCGGTAGGCAAGGGGGCCAGCATGCGGGAGCCGGTCGACGCGAGGCGCACGCGCATTCTCGCGGTGGTGCACGCACGGGGCGCGGTCAAGGTGAGCGCGCTCGCCTCCGAGCTGGAGGTCTCGATGGTCACGCTCCGGCGGGACGTGGAGGAGCTCGCCAGGACGGGGATGCTGCGGCGCGGGCACGGCGTGGTCCGGCCGATGGGCGGCACCGGGCCGGTGACGCCGGAGCCGGCCGCGCGCGGCGGCGAGCCCGTCGGCGAGGGGGCCGCCGTCGGCCTGGTCGTCCCCGAGCGGCACTCCTACCTCCACGAGACGCTGCACGGCGCCAGGACGGCGCTGGAGGAGGCGGGCGCGCGGATCACCCTGCACATCGCCCCGCAGATGGCCGGGGCCGAACGACCGCAGGTGGAAAGGGCCCTGGCCGCCGGCGTGCGCGGTCTGCTGATCGCCCCGCGGTGGCGCAGCGCGGCAGGCGAGGAGGCGGACTACGCCTGGCTGGCCGACGTGGGGGTGCCCACGGTCATGATGGAACGGCGGCCCCGGGCGGGCAGCGTGCTGCACGCCATGGACACCGTGTGCACCGACCACTGGTACGGGATCCACCTGGCCGTGGACCACCTGGTCTCGCTCGGCCACCGCCGGCTCGTGCTGGCGGCCAGGAACGACAGCCCCACGGCGCGCGCCATACGGGCCGCGTTCGCCGAGATCGCCTCCGCCCGGCCCGAGGTGGAGGAGTGGTCGGTGGTGCTGAGTTCGCCGAACGCGGGCCCCGGGGAGCCCGGCACGCTGGAGGAGGCCCCGGACCTCACGGCGCACCTGCGGGAACGAGGCGTCACCGGCGCCGTCCTGCACGGCGACGAGGACGCCCTGATGCTGGTCCAGCGGCTGACGGAGAACGGCATCGAGGTGCCGCGGGACTGCTCGGTGGTGGCGTACGACGACGTGGTCGCGGCCCTGGCCAGCACCTCCCTCACCGCAGTCTCCCCGCCGAGGGCCGAGATCGGACGGGCCGCGGCCGAACTGCTCCTGTACCGGCTGGGCCGGCCGGCCGGCACCACCGGTCCGGTGCGCAGGACGGAGCTCCTGCCCCGTCTCGAAGTACGCGGATCGACGGGGGCGTTGCCCCGCCAGGCCGACTGATCGATTGAACACTTCACGCTTCTTTTGATCGATCTATTGACCGCGATCGACCAGCCGATCAGTATTCCCCGTGTCTCGAATCAGGAGCCGCGGGAGGCGCACATGCCTGGTCGACAGAGCCGTCGATCCGTGCTCGCCACGATCGCCGCACTGCCTCTGACAGGCGCGCTCAGCGCCTGCGGAGGTGGTGGCGGAGACACACGATCGGGTAGCACGAGCAGTACCGGCAGGACCGTCAGCAGCAGGACGGGCAAAAAGACACGCATCACCTTCTGGTCGGCCCTGCGGGGCAGCCAGGAGGTCGTGGACGCGTTCAACCGCGGTCACGACACCATCGAGGTCGATTTCCAGCAGGTCCCCGGAGGGGCCCAGGGCGGTTACGCCAAGCTCAGCAACGCCGCCCGGGCGGGCAACGCCCCGGACATCGCCACCATCGAGTACCCCCAGGTCCCGGGCTTCGCCATCGACGGGGTCTGCCGTGACATCACGGACCTGGTCGGCGAGCGGCTGCGCGCCAGGCTGCTGCCGCAGGCCCTGGAGCTGACCACCTTCGAGAAGCGGGTGTTCAGCGTCCCGCTCGACGTGGAGCCGATGGTGCTGCACTACCGCACCGACCTCTTCGAGCGGTTCGGGCTGAGCGTCCCGCGCACCTGGGCGGACTTCGAGGAAGCGGCGAGGGCCGTCCGCCGCAAGGGCGGTGAGCGCAGGATGGCTCTCTTCCCGACGGACGGGGACACCCAGCTCGCCGCGTTCGCGTGGCAGGCGGGGGCCCAGTGGTTCGACACCTCCGGCGGCGCCTGGAACCTCTCGCTGGCCGATGCGCCGACCCGGCGGGTGTCCGCCTACTGGCAGCGGCTCACCGACCAGGACCTGGTGTTCATGAACGCCGTGGAGAGCAGGCAGAGCGACGTCCAGATCGCAGAAGGCCTGGTGCTCAGCCGGCTCAGCGGCGCATGGGACGCCGGTGCCCAGATGAAGGCCCGCCCCGCGCAGAAGGGCCTGTGGAAGGTCGCCCCGATGCCCCAGTGGGACCCGGCCGACCCCGGTGTCGGGACCCACGGCGGATCGACGTTCGCGATCACCAAGGACTGTGCGGACCCCGAAGCCGCCATGGAGTTCGTCGAATGGCAGGTCTCGCACCCGGACGCCCTGCGCGCCCGCCTCTCCAGCGGGGCGAGCAGCCAGTACCCCGCCGCGCCCGGGCTGGTCGGCGTGGGCCGCAAGGCCTTCGACCGCACGTACTACGGCGGCCAGGACATCTACACCCTCTTCGAGCAGGAGGCCCGCAGGATCCGGCCCGGCTGGGTCTGGGGCCCCCGGATGTCGGCCACCGGAAGGATCATGAAGGACGGACTGGCGCGGGCGAGCGGGAGCCAGGGCTCCATCCTCGGAGCGGTCCGTGCGGCGCAGGAGGGAACGATGCCGGATCTCAAGGCGCTCGGCCTCTCCACCACCCAGCGCTCCACCTGACCGG
The DNA here is from genome assembly GCF_044765765.1 of Streptomyces sp. NPDC102402. NCBI lineage: Bacteria > Bacillati > Actinomycetota > Actinomycetes > Kitasatosporales > Streptomycetaceae > Streptomyces > Streptomyces sp. NPDC102402. The sequence continues at coordinate 40,812 of NZ_JBIWKR010000006.1, read as the reverse complement.
TGATCCGCATCCCCTTCCCAGCAGCAGAGAGGCAGGTGACACCCATGACCAGCGCCACCCCCGTGTCCGTGGCCGCGGACGCCCCCGCTCGGCCGTCCCCGAAGACCCCGGCCGCCGCCCCGCCCGCGCCCGCGGGCCGCAGGTCCGCCCGTCGGCGTGAACTCGGAGCCTGCGGCGTCCTGATGACTCCGTTCTTCGTCCTTCTGGTGACCGTCTTCCTGATCCCGGTCGGCACCGCCGTCTACCTGAGCTTCTTCAGCGACGACCAGCCCGGGCTCGGCTTCGGGCCGGAGCGCACGGTCTTCGCCGGAGTCCGCAACTACGCCGCCGTGCTGGCGGACCCGACCTTCCTCGGCGGCCTCGGGGTCGTCGCCCTGTACTGCCTGGTCTACATCCCGCCGATGGTGGCCGGCGCCCTCGTCCTGGCGCTGCTGCTGGACTCCGGCGTGGTCCGGCTGCGGGCCACCGTCCAGCTCGCGCTCTTCCTGCCGCACGCCGTGCCGGGCATCATCGCGGCCCTGATCTGGCTGTACCTGTACACCCCCGGCATCAGCCCGGTCATCGACCTGCTCGGCAGGGCCGACATCACCGTCGACTTCCTCGGGGTGCACACGGTGCTCCCGTCCATCGTGAACATCGCGCTGTGGAGCAACCTCGGCTACAACATGATCGTGTTCTACGCCGCGCTGCAGGCGGTCCCGCGCGAGGTGATCGAGGCGTCGGTCGTCGACGGCGCGGGCCCCGTCCGCACGGCCCTCCAGGTCAAGACCCCCCTGGTGCGTTCGTCGATCGTGATGGTCGCGATGTTCACCCTCATCTTCGCCCTCCAGCTCTTCACCGAGCCGATGCTGCTCAGCCAGTCGACGCCGATGATCAACTCGCGTTTCTCCCCCAGCATGTACATCTACGACGCCGCGTTCACCCGCAACAACTACGGCCTCGCGGCGGCGGCCTCGGTCGTCCTGCTGCTGTGCACGATCGCGCTCTCCTACGGCGTCACCCGCTGGACCAACCGCTCCAACGCCGCCGAGGAGGGCGCCCGATGAGCGCGTCGACCGTATCCCGCACCGCCGCACCCCTGCGGCCCCGGCTCCTCGGGCGCTCCGTCGTCAATCTCGTGGTGCTCGTGTCGGTGATGTACACCCTGCTGCCGGTGCTCTGGCTGGTGCTCGCCGCCACCAAGAACAGGGACGCCCTGTTCAGCAGCAACATCCTGTCGCTGAGCGACTTCTCCTTCGTACAGAACCTGAAGGACCTGTTCGCGATGGACGGCGGGCTGTTCGGCCGCTGGTACGGCAACAGCCTGCTGTACGCGGTTCTCGGCGCGGCCCTCGGCGCGCTGATCAGCATCGCGTGCGGGTACGCCTTCGACAAGTACCGCTTCGCGCACAAGGAGAAGCTGTTCGGACTGGTGCTGGCCGCCGTCATGGTGCCGCAGACGGTGCTCGCCCTGCCGCTCTACCTGATGGCGTCCGGCGCCGGTCTGGTGAACACCTTCTGGGCGGTCTTCGTCCCCGTCCTGTTCAACCCGTTCGGGGTCTACCTCGGCCGGATCTTCAGCCAGGGATACGTGCCGGACGAGGTGCTGGAGGCGGCCCGGATGGACGGCGCCGGCGAACTGGCCGCCTACTTCAAGGTGGCGCTGCGCATGCTGGGCCCGGGGCTGGTCACCGTCTTCCTCTTCCAGCTCACCGCCATCTGGAACAACTTCTTCCTGCCCATGGTGATGCTCTCCGACCAGGACCTGTATCCCGTCAGCCTCGGCCTGTACACGTGGAACAGCTCCGCGTCCGTGTCGCCCGAGTACTACCCCGCCGTGATCATGGGCTCGCTGCTCGCGGTGGTGCCCCTGATCCTCGCCTTCGCCCTGCTCCAGCGCTTCTGGCGGTCCGGCCTGACGGCGGGCGCCGTCAAGTAACCGTGCCGCCCCGCCCGGACCACCGCACAGGAGAACCATGCACAGCACTCCCCCCGCCCACCGCCGGCCGCGCGCCGCACTCGCCATGGGAGCGGACGCCGCAGCCGCGGTGCTCTCCCCGGACTCCCTGGCGGCGCTGGCCGAGGTGTGCGACCTCGCGCCCCTGCCGGCGATCGACGACTTCTCGACCCGGTCGGCCCGTGCCGTACTCGCGGACACGGAGGTCCTGGTCACCGGGTGGGGCTGCCCACCGCTCCACGCGGGGGTACTGGCCTCCGCGCCCGCGCTGCGGGCGGTCGTGCACACCGCGGGCACGGTGCGCGGTCACGTCACCGAGGCCTGCTGGGACAGGGGCATCGAGGTGTCGTCGGCGGCGGCGGCCAACGCCCTGCCGGTGGCGGAGTACACCCTGGCGATGATCCTGCTGTCCGGAAAGCGGGTCCTGGAACGGGCCAGGGACTTCCGGGCGGCCCGGGTGCGCGACGCCTGGCTCGCGACACCGCCCGACGTGGGCAACTACCGACGTACGGTGGGCGTTCTGTCCGCCTCCCTGATCGGCCGCCGGGTGATCGAACTGCTGCGGCCCTACGACCTGCGGGTGCTGCTCCATGATCCGTACGTCACCGACGAGGAGGCCGCCGCACTCGGCGTCCGGCCCGTCACGCTCGCCGGGCTCTTCGCGGAGAGCGACGTGGTCAGCGTCCACACACCGCTGCTGCCCGCGACCACCGGGCTGGTCAGCCGCGAACTCCTGGACTCGATGCGGCCCGACGCCGCCCTGATCAACACCTCCCGGGGTGCGGTCGTCGACCAGGACGCGCTCACCGACGTCCTGCGGAGGGGCCGGATCCGGGCGGTGCTCGATGTCACCGACCCCGACCCGCTGCCTGCCGGACATCCCCTGTGGGACTGCGAGAACGCCCTCATCACCCCCCATCTCGCGGGCTCCCAGGGCAACGAACTACGGCGGCTGGCCGACCTCGCGGTCGGTGAGGTCGCCCGCTGGGCCGCGGGCGAAGGCTTCGCCCACCCCGTACGACGCGAAAGGCTGGCATTCCTCGCATGACCTCCATCCCCTTTCCTCTCCCCCCTGAAGACCGCGGACGGAGCCCCCGCACCGGCTACACCCGTGCCCACTGGGAAGCAGTGGCGGACGGACTGCTGGACGCCGCGTGGAAGTGGGCCACCCCCGGAAGGGCCCTGCTCGACCTGCCCGGCCGGCCCTCCGGCTCCGGGGTGCGGTCCGACGGACTGGAGGGCTATGCCCGTACGTTCCTCACCGCCGCGTTCCGGGTCGCCGGCGCGGAGGGCAAGGACCCGCACAACTGGCTGGAGCGGTACGCCGACGGGCTCACCGCCGGCACGCGCACGGCCGGGCGGGACGACGCGGAGTCCTGGCCTCTGATCCTGGACCACACCGTGTTCGGCCAGCCGATGGTGGAGTCGGCGTCGGTGGCCATCGGACTGCGGCTGACCCGCCCCTGGCTGTGGGACCGGCTGGACGCGGCCACCCAGGACCGGGCCGAGGAATGGCTGCGCGGGGCGCTGCGGCACAGCCCCGCTCCCAACAACTGGTATCTCTTCCCCTTCTCCGTCGCCGGCTTCCTGGAGTCGGTGGGCCGGGGTGACGCGGAGACCGCACGGGCCCGGCAGCGGGCGCTGGACCTGCTGGAGGGCTGGTACCGCGGCGAGGGCTGGTACGCCGACGGGGACGGGCGCGCCTTCGACCACTACAACGGCTGGGCGCTGCACCTGTATCCCGTGCTGGACGCGTACCTCTCGGGCGACGCGGAGCTGTCCGCCCACTACGGGGCGCGGCTGAGGGAGCATCTGGAGAGCTTCTCGCTGATGTTCGGTGCGGACGGTGCCCCGATGCACTTCGGGCGCTCGCTCACCTATCGCTTCGCGGCGGGCGCGGCGGTCGCGATGGGCGCGGTGTCGGGGCACACCCCTCTGGCGCCGGGTGTCTCCAGGCGGCTGGTCAGCGGCTCGCTGCGGTACTTCCTGGACCGGGGGTCGGCCGGGGAGGACGGGCTGCTGAGCCTGGGCTGGCACGGTCCGCACGACGCGACGCTTCAGGGGTACTCGGGTCCCTCGTCGCCGTACTGGGCGTCCAAGGGCTTCGTCGCACTGCTCGCCCCGGCGGAGCACCCGCTGTGGACGGCGGACGAGGAGCCCGCCCCCAGCGAGGGCCCCGACCAGGTGCTGTCGCTGCCCTCACCGGGACTGCTGGTGCAGTCGACGCGGTCGGACGGCATCGTGCGGCTGCACAACCACGGCAGCGACCATGTCCGGCCGCACGAGGGCGAGACGGCGAACGTGGCGGACCCGCTCTACGCACGCCTCGCCTATTCGACGGCCACCGGCCCCACCTCTGCGGCGAACACGGCGGACAATCACCTGTCGCTACGTGTCCGGGGCTCCCGCAGCAGCAGGGTCCGGATCCATCCGCTGGGTGCGGGGCACGGTGAGGGCTGGGGCTGGGCCGCGTCCTGGCACACCCCGGTCTTTCCCGAGGGCCCGCCGACCGTGCCCGGGCTGCGGGTGGAGAGCGTGACCGTCGTCCGGGGACGGTTCGAGCTACGGGTCCACCGGATCCTGGGCGCCCCCGCCGGGGCGCGCGCCGAGCTGACGGGCTGGGCGACGGACCCGCGGGGCGCGGTGCGTTCGACGCTGCACGGGCTGCACGGCTGGGAGGAACAGGAGGACGTACGGGCACCGCAGGGCACGGCGTTCACCCGGTGGGCGGTCCTGCCCCGGCTGAGCGCCGACGTCGAGGGAACGGAGCTGCTGGTGGCGCTGGCCTCGCTGACGGGAGAGGCGGACCCGGCTCCGACGGAGGCGGCGTTGAGCGGGGTGAACGTCGACGGGGACACCGTCGAGGTCTCCTGGGCCGACGACGGCTCGAGGACCCTCGTCCGCTTCACCCCTCCGGGCGTCACGCACCGCCCCTAGCCCGGCTCACGAAGCGTGCGGTTCCTCTCCGCTCAGTGCGGGGAGGAGCTGTCGCTCCTCGTGGTCGAAGTGGGCTTCGAGGTCGGCTGCCAGACGCGCGAGTTCGGCCCTGAGCGTCTCCGCCTCGCCCGCGGCCGTCCGTGCGGAGAGGCTCCCGAGGATCACTTCGATGTCCCGCAGGGACTGCGCCACGACGTGGTGCTCTGCACGGAGCCTCCCGATCGCGGGGGCGAGCTGGGGGAACTGCTTCTCGAAGTCGGTGAACGCGCCGTCCTCGCCGGTGTGGTGCGCGTGCAGCGCGTCGCAGAAGGCCAGGCAGTGCACGGCCAGTCGCTTTCCGGGAGACGGTTCCGGCCGGACGCCCGTCTGTGCTGCGGCCGGGCCGGCGAGGTAGTCGTCGACGTCCCGACGCAACACGGCGAGCTCTTCCCGGAGTTCGCGGTGGACACGGGCCAGGTACGCGCCGATCGCACGAGTGTGCTCGCGGTCCGAGAGATCGAGGCGGTTCAGCGCGATGACCGGAATGACCCGGGTGGTGCCCGCCTGGTAGGCGCTGAAGGCCGGGTCGCGCTCGCACTGCGCCCGGTAGAGGCGATCACGCTCCTCGCCCAGGAGTGGCTCCGCGGTGGCGGCGTACGTCTCGACGGCGCCGCCCTCGGTGCCGGTCTCCACGGTGACCCTCGGATCTGCGAGCAGGTTGCGGTACCAGTCGGGATGCCTGGGCCCGCCCGCGTTGGAGGCGAAGACCAGGATCCTGTCGCCGTCACGCGCGTACACCGCCGGGTTGGTGCGGGGCCGGCCCGTCCGCGCACCCGTGGTGGTCAGGAGGACGAGGGGCGCCCCCTCGAACATCCCTCCCACGGCGCCGCCGTTCGCCCGGAACTCCTCGATGACCTGCTGGTTGAACGCTGCGGGTGAAGGGTGCTGGTCAGTCACGGAATCAGCCTCTCCGGTAGCATCAGGTCGCACACCTATTTGCTTCGAAAGCAAATTATCTTTGACGTCAAAGCTAAAGAGAGGTCGAGACCGTGTCAACCGCTGCCCCGGCACAGGGAGACCCCGGACCGGACGTCGACGAGTCCATCCGCGCCCTGCTCCTCCTCATGCCGCGCGTGATCGGCCGGGCGAAGCGGATCCCGGTCCCTGAGGAGCTCCGGCCGCTCGCGCTCACCCCCCGTCACCTGTCACTCCTCGCCCACCTGCTCTTCGACGGACCGATGAGCGTCAACGAACTGGCGGCGGGGCTGGAGGTCGCGCCCACGACGGTCAGCCTGATGGTGAGTGAGTTGAGCCGGAAGGGCGTCCTGGAGAGGCGGGAGTCGGAGACGGACCGGCGCCGGAAGATCGTGAGCATCTCCGAGTCGCACCGGGACACGATCCACGGGTGGCTGGGGCGCGGAGCGACGGCCTGGCGGGAGGCGCTCGCCCCACTGACGAACGAGCAGCGGCGGATGTTCGTCGACACGCTCACGGCCTACGAACGGGGCCTCGCCGAGGACTGAAGGCAGACGTCCGGCCCGTTCACGCACCCTCCCGAGCGAACACAAGGGAAACGAAAGACTTCTCCTGAATTAATGGAGAACTGCGGAACAAGAAATTCAGGGCGACCGTTTCCGGGTCTTCACGGAACCCCCCGAAATCATTTCCGGATATCGCGTCGCGCGGTTACGCTGAGGCCGCTTCACCTGATGGTGCGGCAGCTGCCGATACGCCTGGGGAGGCGTTGACAGCGGCTTCAGGGGGTGGGGAAAAGTCGGGGGGCGGCTTCGCCGTGCTGCGGAACGGGGCGATGGGTGAACACCCGCCCGGGCTGCTGCTGTTCATTTCCACGGATCGCCCGGCGAGGCGACCGTGAACTCCTTCGCAAGGCTTTCCCACGGCCCGCAATCAATGTGACGACAAGTGAGGAAAACCCGTGCGACGCATCACGTCCGTATTCCTGTCCCTGAGCGCCCTTCTGGCGACCTCCGCACTGGCCGCACCTCTGGCAGGAGCCGCTCCGCAGGCGGATGGTCCGACCGCGGTGCCCAGCGGCTGGGTCGCCGTGGACGGCGCAGGACTGCAGCACATCACCGACACCGCGGACACCCTGCAGGCCCCGCCCGCCGCAGGCCGCAGCGCCTCCGCCGTGGCCGCCGAGCCGGAACTCCTTGCCCTGCAGTCGGCCCGTAACGAGAAGTTCGTCGCCACCGAGGCCAATTACGCCGCCCCGAACACCGGCGCCCTGCGGGCCCGCTCCGCCCAGGTGGGCGGCGGCTGGGAGGGATTCGTCTTCGAGTTCGACGAAGCGACCGAGACCGTCTCGCTGAAGTCGCTGGCGAACGACCGCTATGTGGCGGTCGAGAAGAACTACACGGGCAACGCACAGAACATCCTGCGCGCCCGCTCGACGAGCGTGGGCGGCTGGGAGCGGTTCTTCCTGTACTACAACGAGAGCCTGGACCGCTTTGCGCTCCAGTCCACGCTGAACGGGCTCTTCGTCGCCATGGAGAACGGCTACACCGGCTCGCTCCAGTACGCGCTGCGCGCCCGCTCGACCGAGATCACCGGCTCCTGGGAGGAGTTCACCCTCTACGGCCTGGAAGGCTGACCCGGTCCCGCCCCTCGGTGCCCGCGGTGGGGCGCGGGCACCGAGGTGGGGGTCCGGCGGGCGGCACGCCTGCCGTTCCGCCGGTCGAGCACGGCTTCGCCGCGCACCTGCAGAACCTGCGCGTGCCGACCACGGCCCGCACCGGCCTGCCCGGCGCAAGTGCTGCTGAGGCGAACGTCGTTCAGCGGTGGCCCGCAACGGCGGAGCCCGTCAGTGGTTCCGGGTGGTCGACTCGGACAAGGGCTACCGGGGTCCGCTCCGGGGCAGTCTCACCGCGGCAGCGGCCCCGGCCCGGCCGCCGGGCGAGGAGCTGATCTCGTAGGCCGAGGATCTGGCTAGGCATCCGTGCGGATCACCACGACGAGGTTGCGAGGTCCGTGGACGCCCTCCACCCGCTCCAGTTCGATGTCGGAGGTCGCCGAGGGCCCGCTGATCATGGTCGTCGGCCGTTCCGGCACGAGCCGGGCCACCGCCTCCGGGACTCCGGCCACGACCGAGGACAGGTCGACGACGCAGACATGGAGGTCGGGCACGAGGGAGAGCGCCCGCCTGCCCTGGTCCGCCGATCCGTCCAGGAAGATCGTGCCGGTCTCGGCACAGCTGACGGCCGAGGCGGTCACCACGCCGTCCAGGTCGTCGAGACTCGGCGCGGGGATGTCGGAGGAGTCCCGCTGGGCCTCACCGTCGTAGGCGCTGAGCCACCGCTCGTCCAGGCCGTCGGGGACCCCGATCCGCCGGGCACCGCGTTCGCGCAGGATCTCACCGATCACTTCGGCCGTGCGGTCGCCCGTACAGGGGTGGACCTCCGCCTTGTAGTCGACGAGCCGGTCGGTCAGGAGCGCGAGACGCTCGCCGTCCGGGAGGGTGCGGCCCGTGCGGTAGGCGCGGGGGATCTCGGTGGCGGAGGCGGGCGCGATGGCCAGGGCGTCCCTGACCCGGCCGAGCACGGTGTCGCGGGCGGTGGTGGTCACTGGTCCTCCTCGGGGGCCTCGGCGGTCCGCCTGGCACCTTCCTCCGCCGCGGCCCGCATCGTCTCCGCGCCCTCGGCCGATGCCAGCCAGGAGCGGAAGGACTGCCTGGGCGGTGCGGCGGTGTCGCGGCTGTCGCTCCAGCCGCTGAGCGGTGCGGGCAGCCGGGCGATGGTGCCGTCACGTCCACCGACGACGCGCCCGAGGGCGGCGGCCTTCTGCGCCGCGGTGAAGAGCTTCGGCTTCCTCATCACCCCGGCCGCGGCCTTCATCGCGAGCTTCTCCGCCGTGGTGCCGGCCTGTTCGGTGTGCTGGTGGCGCAGTTCGACGAGCATCGAGGGGATGTCGATCTTGACGGGACAGGCGTCGAAGCACGCGCCGCAGAGGCTGGAGGCGTACGGCAGCGAGCTGTTGGGGTCGTTCTTCGCGGCGTCCATGCCGGCGAGCTGCGGGGTGAGGACCGCGCCGATCGGGCCGGGGTACGTCGATCCGTAGGCGTGGCCGCCGGCGCGCTCGTACACGGGGCAGACGTTCAGGCAGGCCGAACAGCGGATGCAGTTGAGCGCTTCGCGGCCGATCGTGTCGGCCAGCGCGGCGGTACGGCCGTTGTCGAGGAGGACCAGGTGGAAGTCCTGGGGCCCGTCTCCGGGGGTCACGCCCGTCCACATCGAGGTGTACGGGTTCATCCGCTCACCGGTCGAGGAGCGCGGCAGCAGCTGGAGGAAGACCTCCAGGTCCTGGTAGCGCGGCAGGACCTTCTCGATGCCCATCACGGTGATGAGGGTGTCGGGCAGCGTCAGGCACATCCGCCCGTTCCCCTCCGACTCGACCACGGCGAGGGTTCCGGTCTCGGCGATGCCGAAGTTGGCTCCGGAGACGGCCACCTTGGTCGTCATGAACTTCTCGCGCAGGTAGGCGCGGGCCGCGGCGGCGAGGTGCGCGGGCACGTTGTCGAGGTCCGGGTCGACGCCGGGGATCTCGTCGAGGAAGATCTGCCGGATCTCGTCGCGGTTGCGGTGGATCGCGGGCACCAGGATGTGCGAGGGCTTGTCGTCGGCGAGCTGCACGATGAGCTCGGCCAGATCGGTCTCGTACGGCGTGATGCCGGCCGCTTCGAGGTGCTCGTTGAGGCCGATCTCCTGGGTGGCCATCGACTTGACCTTGATGACGTCGCTGCTGCCGGTGGCGCGGATCAGCCGGGTGACGATCTCGTTGGCCTCGACGCCGTCGCGCGCCCAGTGGACGGTGCCCCCGTGCTCGGTGACCTTACGCTCCAACTGCTCCAGGAGTTCGGGAAGCCTGTTCATGGTGTCGGTCTTGACGGCCGACCCCGCGTCGCGCAGCGGCTCCCAGTCGGGAAGCTCCCCGGTCACGTTGAGGCGCTTGGTCCGGATGGTGCGGGTGGCCCTGCCGAGATTGCCGCGGAGCTGCTCGTTGCGGAGTTCGTCGTGGGCCGCCTCGGGGAACTTCCTGTCGCCGCGCAGATTTCCCGTGCCGTACGGGGAGCGGGGCGGGGCGGCGGGCATGCCGAGGAACGTACTCATCGGGCGGCCTCCATCAGGGCGTACGGCGCGGTGCGGGTGGACCCCAGGATCTGGGCGAGGTGCAGGGTGCGTGTACCGGACCTGATGCGGGAGAGCCCGCCGCCGATGTGCATCAGGCAGGAGGAGTCCCCGGCGGAGCACACATCGGCCTTGGTGTCGGCGATGTTGCGCATCTTGTCCTGGAGCATCGCCGTGGAGGTCTCGGCGTTCTTGACGGCAAACGTGCCGCCGAAACCGCAGCACGAGTCGGCCTCGGGGAGCTCGACCAGATCGATCCCCTCGACGGCGCGCAGCAGTTCCAGCGGCTTGTCACCCACCCTGAGCATGCGCAGGGAGTGGCAGGTCGGGTGGTAGGTGACCCGGTGCGGGAAGTAGGCGCCGACCTGGGTGACGCCGAGGACGTCGACGAGGAGTTCGGAGAGCTCGTACGTCTTCGCCTTGACCGTGGCGACCCCGGCGCGCAGCGCGGCGTCCCCGTACCGCTCGGCGACGAGCTCGTGCTGGTGGCGGACGGAGCCGGCGCACGAACCGGACGGCATGACGACGGCCTCGATCGACGCGTCCCCGAACTGCTCGGCGAAGTTGCGTACCAGGGGGACGGGTTCGCGCTGGTAGCCGGTGTTGACGTGCATCTGGCCGCAGCAGGTCTGGCCCGGCGGGAAGACCACCTCGTGGCCCAGGCGGGCGAGCAGCACCGCGGTGGATCTGACCGCCTCCGGGAAGAGCGTGTCCCCCAGGCAGGTGGCGAAGAGTCCGATGCGCATGGGACCTCCCCGGTCGATTTATGGTCCGACCATACTAGCCTCGGTCCGCATGGGGAAGCGTTCGGGCACGCCCGGCCGGAAGGAGAGCGGAAAGGGAGTGGGGGCGGTGCCTGTGCACCGCCCCCACCCCTTTCTTTTTTCCCCCACACAACACGCGCGGGGGCCCGGGGGGGCCGGGGGGGGCCCCCCCCGGCGGGGGGGGGGGGGGGTTGGGGGGGGGGGGGGGGCCCCCCCCCCCCCCCCCACTCCCTTTCACCCGCAGTCGCGCGGCCCCTACGAGGCGCCGTTCTCGTCCACCAGCGTTCCGTGGAGGCCCCGGATGTGCTCCTCGACCAGGTCGGCCGCCTCGCCTCCCCGCCCCTCGCGCACCAGCCGGAGCAGCCGCGCGTGCTGGGCGTTGAGGGCGCCCGCCGTCTCCGGCCAGTCCTCGGTCTCCTCCAGCGCCCGCAGGATCAGCGGGCGGACGGACTCACGCACCGCCGAGGTGAGCGTGGAGGTGAGCGCGTTGCCCGAGCTGCCGGCGATCAGCACGTGGAAGCGAGTGTCGAGGTCGTTGAATTCGGCCACGCCCACGTCCGGCTCCCCCATCCGCCGGACGAGTTCCGCCGCCGCGTCGAGGTCCTCGGCCCCGGCATGGCGCGCTGCGGCCTCCCAGCTCGACCGTTCCAGCACGACGCGCGCCTCCAGGACGTCGTGCAGGCTGTAGCTCCCGAGCGCGAAGTGGAGGCGCAGCAGCCGGCCCAGGGCGTCGTCGGGGTTGCGGACGATGCGCGCCCCGGAGTCCGGACCCCGGCCGGGCTGGGCGACCAGGACACCGATGGTCTCCAGCACCCTGAGCGCCTCGCGCAGCGCGGACCGGCTCACGCCGAGCACAGGTGCGAGCTCCCTCTCGGGCGGCAGGCGGTCACCCGCCTTGAGTTCTCCGGCGAAAACCCGCTCCTCGATGCTCTGGAGCACGAGTTCATGGGTGCGGGACTGCCGTACGGGCTGCCACTCGACGGGCATCCGCTACCCCCTGTTCCGGGCGATGTTCCGGGTCATGCGCATGCCTCGACTATGTCACACAACGCATGTGGTCGGACCAGAACCCGGAGGGGATGAAGTGGCCGCGGCATCCTCCTGCGGCACCCCGCCTGACGGGCGTTCAAGCGCCCGTGACCTGGCCCCGGGTGATTCCGGACGCCCGTGACCTGCCCCGGGTGATTCCGGACCCCCGTGACCTGCCCCGGGGGATTCCGGAGCCGCGCATCCTCCACACCGCGCCGGATGCCGGACGCCCACGAGACGCACCCGCCACCCCGAAGGGCGAACCGCTGCGGTGGCGGGAGGAATTGGGAGTCCGCCCGACCGCCATGGGCACCGGGACGTGACGACGGCCACGCTGTGCGTTTCATACGATTCTCACCCAGTGCGCCTACGGTGCTCTCGTGACCCAGACGACCCCGCCCGGCTGGCATCCAGACCCCGGGCACTCAGGAATCGGCCCCCTTCAGGAACGCTGGTGGGACGGGAGCCGCTGGACCGACCAGCTCCGGATACCCCCCGCGGCGGTCCGGCGACGTCGCATACGGATCGGTGCGGGCATCGCCGCCGGCGTCGTCCTGCTCGCGGCCGTCGGCACCGGCGCCTACCTGCTGGGCGACAGCTCCGACGACCGCGCCGGGTCGTCCGCCACGGCGCCCGCCCCCTCGGAGAGCCCCCGCCTCCCCGGCGGACAGGGCGACGACGGGCAGGGAGGCGGCGGACAGGACGGCGGACAGGGGGGCGGCGGACAGGACCCCGGCCAGCAGATGCCACAGACCGAGGACGGGTACGCCACCGACGCGGCCAGCGGCATCAGCATCCCCGTACCCGACGGCTGGACCGGTCAGTCCGGGCCGATCGGCGCGGGGGTGCAGACCGGCGAGTACACCTGCCCCGGCGGCGGGTCGGAGAAGTGCGTCCGCGGCGGGGTCTCCTCCGCACCGGCGCAGGCGCTGAAGATCGAGGCGACCAACGCGAAGGCGGCGGCCGAGGCCGACATCAAGACCAACGCCGAGGAGTCGTACGGCGAGAAGGTCTACGGCGGAATCACCTCGCACGAGGAGCTGAAGTCCGGGGCGGTCACGGTCGCCGGACAGAAGGGCTACGCGGTGCGCTGGAAGGTGGTGACGAAGAACGGCGACGACGGGTACGTCGAGTCACTCGCCTTCCCCTCCCCCAACGTCAAGGGGATGCTGGTCGTCATCCGCTCCGGCTTCGACATCAACGCCGACGCGCCGAAGCTGACGGTCCTGGACGAGATCACCAAGGGCATCAAGAAGGCCGAAGGGGCCGGTTCCGGTTCGGGTCCGGGCGAGACCGCCTGAAGTAACTGAACCGTTTCCGCTTCCCGGCGGCCTGACGGAGAGCCGTACGAGGCCGCGCCGGACACCTCCGGCGCGGCCTCCGGCCGTACCGGTCGCCCACCCGCGCCGCCGCGGAACCGCCGGGTCCGCCCGGCCCTCCCCGACGCCCTGGAACGGATCCGCGGGCGGGCACGTGCGACCCATGGGTCACACAAGCAGGCCCCGCGAACGCAACCGATCGCAGTCGAGAACAGTCTCGAATACCGAAGGACTGTTCATTCCCTGGGATTCCTCCCGCCCAACTGCGTACGACAGAGGTTCATTTCGATGCCGATTCCCCCCCACCGTTCCGTCCGCGTCGCCGCCGCCGCTCTGAGCGCCGCGGGCCTGATGACACTGGGCGTCGCCCCCACCGCGTTCGCCGCTGACACCGCTCCCGATCTGGCCCTGGAGAACATCGCTCCGGTCGACGGCGTGAAGCCGGGCAGCACCTTCGACCAGCCCGTCGTCGTGACGAACAAGGGCACCGCGGCCGCCGACAAGGTCTGGATCGTGTACTCCGTCACCCGTGGACTGGACTACGCGCAGATTCCGTCCAACTGCCAGGCGCACCAGGTTCCCTCCTACGACGAGATGACGGCCAAGTCGAACGTGGTCTGCGCGTTCGACCAGTCGGTGGAGCCCGGTGCCGACTACACCCCGGAGAAGCCCCTCGCGATCAAGGCGCTCGGCAACGCGCTCAACGACAAGCTGCGCGTGACCGTCTGGGACACCGTCCCGAGTCTGGACGATGCCGCCACCGCGCCGACGGACGGAACCGGCCCCGCGGTGAAGCTGGTCGAGAGCCCGGGCGGCGGCGAGGCCACCGGCAGCGGCGTCGACGCGACGGTCTCCTCGGTCAACACCGCCGACTTCCAGGTCGAGGGTGCCGAGCTCGCGGGCAGCCCGGGCGACACGGTGACGCTGAACACGAAGTTCACCAACGCGGGTCCCGCCTGGGTGCTGACCGACGAAGGCGACCCGCTGCCCGAAGTCCGGATCACACTCCCGGCCGGCACGTCCGTCGTCAAGGCCGACGGCTTCTGCGAAGCGGAGGGCGCGACCTATGTGTGCGGGACCAACCAGCGGTGGATCAACGAGGGCGAGGGCGGGGACTACACGTTCAAGCTGAAGATCGACAAGAAGGTGGAGGGTGCCAAGGGCTCGGTGGCACTGGGCACCGCGCCGCGGCCGTTCGACCCGGACAAGGGCAACGACAAGGCGGACATCACGCTGGATGTGAAGGACAGCGGGTCGGGCGGCTCCACCGGCTCCGGCGGCTCCGGCGGGTCGGGCGGGTCCACCGGCTCGGGCGGCTCCACCGGGTCCGGCGGCTCCACGGGATCGACCGGCTCGACCGCATCCGGCGGCTCGACCGGATCCGGCGGCTCGACCGGTGGTAACCAGTCGGTCGCGAACAGCAGCCAGCTGGCGGCCACCGGCTCCTCCTCCACGACGGCCGTCGCTGGCGTCGCCGCGGCAGCCGTGATCGCGGGCGGGGGCACCCTCCTCGCGGTGCGCCGCCGCCGTGCCCAGAACCTGGGCTGACACGGCACACGGCGGTGGCCCCGGTCGGCAGGCCGGGGGCCCACCGCCGCGCGACAGGCGTTTCCCGACAGGGGCGGCACCGTCAGGAGACTTCACGGGGAGCGTGCGGGACGCCCCAAGGGAACCGGGGCCCTCGGAGCGTGCACGGGCTCAGCCGGGACTGGGACTACTCGGCGGCGCGCCGCCGGCGTGCGCGCTCGAACTCAGCGGCGTCCGGCATCCACGGGCCGTGCGGGTCGAGTGCGGCGCAGCCGCCGCGGACGAAGGCGCTCACGAGGGTCCGGTACCCACCGATCCCGTCGACCAGGCCGTACTCGACCCGGTACTCCGGATCCGCCCCGCCCTCACCCGCGCGCACCGTCGTGATCCGGGCGATGGAATCCGCGTAGAAGTGGAGCTGGATCCCTTCGCCCCGCTCCTCGTCCTCGATGGTGAACACTTCGTTGTCCGCGGCGGAGCGGTCCCCGACGAACTCCCAGAACTCCGCCGGGGCGGTGCGGGGACCGCCGGCGAGCCACTTCTTCTCGACGCCCTTGTCGTCGGTGAACGACAGGAGCGTCTTCCGCACACCGCCTCCGGAGCCGGCGCGGTCGTCAGCAGCCGTCTCCTCATCCTCCATGGGCTCGTTCCTGGAGCGGTCCGTGGCCTCCGAGCACATCAGGAAGCTCACGCTGCGCACCGCGTCATCGACGAGTTCAGGGTGTGCGCGGCGCACGGCCGCGTCGACCGCCGTCGTCATCCGATCCCAGTCGCGCTTGTCGGTGGCACGCTTCCCCCGTCGCGGATCGCGGCTGATCCGCATTCCGGCGCAGGCCCGCTCCGCGGTGGCGATCACACCCATGACCTCGGGCAGCAACGCGGGGTCGACGGCGTCGGGCGTCCGCCTCGGAACCGTCGCACCGTGCAGGTACTGGCCGGTGTACATCAGAATCGCGGCGTCGAGCGGCCCGAGCACCACTCCGCGCTGGGCGCGACGGCGGCTCGCGTCGTACTCCTGGGCCCGCCTCCCGTCGGACGTCTCCGTCGCGGCGCGCATCGCCGCGCAGACCTGACCGCGCTCGAGCAGATCGAGGTCGGCTCCGTGCGCGACCAGCCGGCCCCTGTCCCACTGGATGCGCCGGAAGAGCGCGTCGACGTCCGCGGGTGCGGAGAGGAGGATCGGGTCCAGGAGTGCGACGGCCGCGTCCTCGTCGAGCGGGCCCCCGGTTCCGGCGGCGTCGCACAGCGGAAGGACCGCGCTCCACAGAAGCAGGTGCCGTGCCAGGTCCTCCCGGATCACGGCGAGATGGGCGTCCCCGATCGGGAACGTGAACGTGCGAGGCGCGTGGTTGGCGTCCGCACCGGCACCGAGCGTCAACTTCAGCTCGCCGCTCTCGCGGATCACGTTCGGTATCCAGCCGCTCCGGCGCGTGAAAACGATGTCGCTCATGGACTCAGTCTTCCCCATCGGACGAAGACAGCGAGTACCGCGTACCGATCTGACCAGCGGCTCTCGTAACCACCCGGGCCAAGGACAGCGGTCGCGCCGACAGTGGCGGGATCCGCCCGTGTCACCGCCGCGGGCGGCGGATGGGCCCCGGGGCCTCGGCGGCGCAAGCGGCCTCGCTGCCGAACCCGGTCGTCGTGACCCGCGGCCCCCGGTCGAGCGTGCCGGTCCCGGACCGGTCCCGAGAACGGTCGAGGGCCGGTATCGGATGACTCCGATACCGGCCCTCGAACACGACTCTCACGAGTCGGGACGACAGGATTTGAACCTGCGACCCCTTGACCCCCAGTCAAGTGCGCTACCAAGCTGCGCTACGTCCCGCTGCCCGCCTGACCTGGGGTTTCCCCCTGGCTGAACGCGCATGAGAACAATACCGCACTTACACCGGTGCTCACGAACCCGTTTCCTGCCACTTGACCTCAACCATGGTTGATGTCGAACGCTGAGCCGCATGACGCCAACGACACTCCCGCCGGTGCACGGCTATGACGAGCTGGACCGGCTGATGAGCCTCATGACCGGTGACGAGAAGCACGGTCCGGCCGCGACCTCGACGCTGGACGCCCTCTGGGTCCTGTACGACCGGGTGCTGAGGGTCTCCCCCGCCACCATCGGCTCACCCGGCCGCGACCGCTTCCTGCTCTCCAAGGGGCACGGCCCCATGGCGTACTACGCCGTGCTCGCCGCACGCGGCTTCTTCGGCGAGGAACTGCTCACGGGCTTCGGTTCGTACGACTCACCACTGGGACACCATCCCGACCGGCTGCTCGTGCCCGGCGCCGAGATCGGCAGCGGATCGCTCGGCCACGGACTCCCACTCGCCGTGGGGAACGTGCTGGGGCTGCGGGCCCAGGGGCTGACGGGCCCCCGCGTGTGGGTGCTGACCGGTGACGCCGAGCTGGACGAGGGCAGCAACCACGAGGCGATCGCCTACGCGGGTCCGGCCGCGCTCGAGCAGCTGCACACCGTGGTGATCGACAACGCCTCGGCGTCGCACGCCCGGCTCGGCGGCATCGCCGCCCGGTTCGAGGCCGCCGGCTGGTCCGCGCGGACCGTGGACGGCCGGGACCACGAGGCACTGCACGCCGCCTTCACAGCACCGCACCCCGGCCGGCCGCACGCGGTGATCGCCCGCGTGGCCCCCAAGCGCTGACCGGCCCCGCCCGAGGACGACGGAGGAAATACCCATGGACACCATGCGCGACCGCTTCATCGCCACCACGACCCGACTGCTGGACGAGGACCCCCGCCTCGCCCTGGTGCTCGCCGAAATCAGCCGCGACGGCTTCGAGCGGGCCGAGCGGGCCCACCCGGACCGGGTGGTCAACGTGGGGATCAGGGAGCAGCTGCTCATCGGCGCGGGCGCCGGGATGGCCCTGACGGGTGTGCGGCCGATCATGCACACCTTCGCGAGCTTCCTCGTGGAGCGCCCGTTCGAGCAGGTGAAGCTGGACCTGGGGCACCAGGGCGTGGGCGGCGTGCTCGTGAGCGCAGGAGGCTCGTACGACTGGCCGGCCGGCGGATTCACCCACATGGCACCTGGCGATGTCGCCCTCCTCGACACGCTCGACGGCTGGACGGTTCACGTGCCGGGCCATCCCGACGAGGCCGAGGCCCTGCTGCGGCGGGCCGTCACGGGGGACGACCGCGCCTACGTGCGTCTCTCCCTCCAGTCGAACAGCACGGGCCGCACGGTGGCGGAGCCCGGCTTCAGCACCGTGCGGCAGGGCAGGGGCGGGGTGGTGATCGCCGTGGGGCCGATGCTCGACGACGTCCTGACCGCGACCAGCGGCCTGGACGTGACGGTGCTGTACGCGACGACCGTGCGCCCCTTCGACGCGGCGGGGCTCCGCCGCGCGGCCGGCGGGGGCACCGCGGCGTACGTCGTGCTCGTCGAGCCCTACCTGGCGGGAACGTCCACGGCCGCGGCCAACGACGCCCTGGCCGATGTGGATCACCGGGTCCTCGGACTGGGTGTGGGCAGGAGGGAACTGCGCAGGTACGGACAGATGGCGGAGCACCTCGTGGCGCACGGGCTCGACGCGGAGTCCCTGCGGCGGCGGATCGCCGCGTTCCTGCGCCTCTGAGCCGCCTCAGCCGTCCACCGGCGGCCGCCCCGCCTCCGGAGGCCCCGGAGGCCCCGGAGGCCCCGGAGGCCCCGACGGCCCCGACGGCCCCGACGGCCCATTGACCCGGACATGTCGTGAACCTACTCTGAATCACGCACGCCAGAAAGCGCTTTCTGCCCCCATGCCCGGCCCCCACCGCACCGGGAGCGCCCTCATGAGCAGCAGCCCGTTACCCGGCGATCCCGCGTCCCCGGCCGCCCCTCTCCCTCCGGCGTCCGTCGCCCTCATGTCCCTCTTCGCCCTTCTGGCACTGATCACCGGATCGGTCGCGGCCGCCTCGCCACCGAGGGCTCCGGCGGCCCCGGTCCGCGTGCTGGTGTACTCAGGGGCGGCGAACGCCTCCCAGGACACGGTCCGCGCCGGCGTCGACGCGGTGAGGAAGCTCGGCACCGACAACGGATTCGGAGTCGAGGCGACGGGCGATCCGGCCGTCTTCAACGACACCGACCTCGCCCGGTTCCACGCGGTCGTCTTCAACAACACCGCGCCGGGGAAAGGCAGTTCCGCCACCCTGGACAAGGGTGGGCGCGCCGCGCTCCAGAAGTACGTCCGGGCCGGCGGCGGCTGGGTCGGTCTGCACGACGCCGCCGGCACGGGCGAATGGGACTGGTACGACGGGCTGGTCGGGGCCGTGCCGGACCGGCAGGCCCCGGACCGGCAGGCCCCGGTCCGGCACGGAAGGATCGAGGTGCTCGACCACGCGCACCCCTCGACGGCGACGCTCCCGGGCGCGTGGGAGAGCCCGGAGGAGTGGCCCGGCCGGCGGACCGGTCCGGCCCCCACGGTGCACATCCTCGCCCAGATCCGGGCGGACGACGGCATCGCGGACCTCGACGGAGATCCCGGCCACCCCTGGTCGTGGTGCCAGAACTACGACGGCGGCCGTTCGTGGTTCACCTCGGGCGGCCAGACACCCTCGGCCTTCCGGGAGGACGCCTTCCTCGCCCATCTTCTGGGCGGCATCGCGTGGGCGGCGGGCGCGAAGCCAGGTGACTGCACCGCGACGCAGGACGGCTCGTTCCAGCGGACCCGGCTCACCACCGGCGGCCTCACCGATCCGGTCGACGTGGCTGTGGCGCCCGACCGACGGGTGTTCGTCGCCCAGCGCACCGGCGAGCTCAAGCTCGTCGACCAGCGGACGATGAAGGTCTCCACGGCACTCGACCTCGGGTACGCGCCTGAGGCTGCGGACCCTGCGGACGGGCTGACAGGCCTCGCCCTCGACCCGCGGTTCGCGGAGAACCACTGGCTGTACCTCCTGCGGTCCGGCGCGCCGGGGAAGGACGTCGCCCTCTCCCGTTTCACGGTCGACGGGGACACGGTCGACCCCGCGTCGGAAAGGCGGCTGCTCACCCTTCCCGGCCGGCGGACCACGGCCGGGGGCCCTCCGCCGTCCGCATCGCCGCCGTCCGGATCGCTCGCCTTCGACCGGACCGGCCGTCTCTACGTGGCGACGGGCGACGCCACGCCGCCCCTCGCGTCGGGAAACCCGGACGATCCACGGGGTGCGATCCTGCGGATCACCCCGCAGGACGACGGCACCTACACCGTGCCGGAGGGCAATCCCGTCCGAGCGGGCACGGCGTCCACCCGCTCGGAGATCTACGCGACGGGCATGCGCAATCCCTTCCGCCTGACCGTGGACCCGGTGAGTGGCAGGCTGCTGGCCGCCGACACCTCCTCCGACGGCGTGGTGGGCTACTTCCGGATCACCGGGTCGGGGCCGGTCGGCCGTCCGTACTGCTCCGGCGGCAAGGCCCACGGAGCCGCGGAGTGCGCCCAGCGGACCGCCGGGGGGATGGGCGCCGCCGTCCCGGGCGGCTCCGCCGCGATGGGCGGCGCCGTCTACGCCCACGACCCGGGGAGCCTCTACCGCACCAAGTTCCCCGAGTACTTCGCCGGGAAGTGGCTGACGTACGACCCGGCGGGACGGCGCTTCACCACGCACACGTTCCAGCGGGAGGACCGGACGCTCTCCGGCCCCGGGTCCGGACCGGTCGCAGCGGGTGGACTCCAGTCCGTCAAGCCCGTGTTCGGGGACATGGAGTGGCACCGGCCGACGGCCGCCGCCTTCGGTCCGGACGGCGCTCTGTACGTCGTCGACGCGGGGCGGAGCGGCGAGGCGGGGCACGACGGCGGCGACGCGGGCGCCGGTGTCTTCCGTATCGACCACGTCGGTGACAGCCGGCTGCCCGGCGCGGACATCACCGCCGACCGCGACAACGGATCCGCCCCTCTCACGGTGGCCTTCGAGGGGGACGGGTCCGGGTTGCCCGGCCGGGCTCCGGTCACCTACGCCTGGGACTTCGACGGCGACGGCGGAACCGACTCGACCGAGCCGAACCCCTCGCACACGTACCGCGACGAGGGGCGGTTCACGGCCCGCCTCACGGTGACCGGCCACGAAGGCACCACGGCAATGGCGGGCCAGGAGATCACCGTCGGCAACACCCGGCCCCGCGTCACCGTCCACCGGCCGGGGGACGGCGGTGTGTTCCGCCCCGGCGACACCCTGGCTGTCACAGTGGGCGTGACGGACGCCGAGGACGGGGCGACCTCTCCGGTCGACTGCTCCCGGATCCTCGTACGCTCCGACGCCGGCCGCCCGGGCCCGCTGCGCCCTCTCCCCGGCGCCCCGGGATGCCAGGGCTCGATCGTCACGGAGGCCGGGGACGCGCCCGTGTCCGGCGCCCACCGGATCACGGTGCGCTACACGGACAGGGGCGGCCCGAACGCCCCCGCGCTGACGGGCTCCGCCTCTCTCACGGTGCGTACGGCCTTCCAGGAGGCCGAGCGGTTCACGTCGACCGGTGGCAGCCACGGCGGAGCCGTCGCCGGCAACCGCGCGAAGGCCTCGGACGGCAGGACGCTGACGGAGATCGAGGACGGGGACTGGGTCTCCTTCGGCCCGGTGCACCTGGGCGGCGTCCGGTCGGTGACGATCCGTGCGACGCCGTGCGGGATCGGCGGGACGATCGCGGTCCGGGCCGGATCCCCCGACGGCCCCCTGCTCGGCTCGGTGACCGTCCCGGGCGCGAGGGGCGGGGACCAAGCCCGGCCGGTGTCGACGACGACCGCGCTGAAGGGCACGCCCGAGAGCGCGCGGCTGTACCTGGTGTTCACCGACTCGGCGTGGAACAGCGAGGGGCCGGACCTGTTCGCGGTCGACTGGCTGCGCTTCAACGGGCCGGGTGCGAGGACGGCCTGATCACCGTGACGGCGGGCCGCTGCACTCTGTGCGCAGGGCTCACCAGCACGCCGCCGGAATGCGGACAAGGGGACCACCGGCCCGAGCCCGCGTTGCGCTCCGGCGTGAGCCGCCCCGGCCGACCGGGAAGAGCAACGGCGGCGCCACGTCCCGTACGGGATCACGGACGGGCTCCGAATCCCGAGAGCGGTGCCGGTGCCGTCGCGTTGATCAGGTGCTGGACGAGGGTGACCAGCGCCCCGGTTCCGGAGCTGGCGATCCGGGCGTCACAGAGCACGACGGGCACGTCGGGCCCCAGATCGAGCGCCGCCCGTACCTCTTCGGGTTCGTAGCGGTAGGCGCCGTCGAACTCGTTGACCGCGACGATGAACCCGATGCCGCGGCGCTCGAAGAAGTCGACGGCCGCGAAGCATTCGGCCAGTCGGCGGGTGTCGGCCATCACGACCGCTCCGAGCGCACCCTTGGACAGTTCGTCCCACATGAACCAGAACCGCTCCTGCCCCGGGGTGCCGAAGAGATAGAGCACGTGCTGCTCGGACAGGGTGATCCGGCCGAAGTCCATGGCCACGGTGGTCGCCGACTTGGATTCGATGCCTTCGAGGCTGTCGGTCGCGGCGCTGACCTGTGTCAGGAGCTCCTCGGTGCTCAGCGGCGCGATCTCGCTGACGGCACCCACGAACGTCGTCTTGCCGACGCCGAACCCGCCCGCCACGAGGACCTTGAGGGCGACAGGGAAGTAGCCGGAGCTTCCGGAGCTGTCAGAGCTGTCGTCGTAGACCATCGAGCACTGCCTCCAGCAGAGATCGGTCGGTTGGCATGTCATGGAACGCGGGGGCGTGTGCGGTGACCGCCCCGCAGTCGACCAGGTCGGAGAGAAGGACCTTGGTGATGACCGCGGGCAACCGCAGATGTGCGGCGATCTCGGCCACGGACATGGGCCCGTCGCAGAGCTCCAGGGCCACGGTGTGTTCGGGGCCGAGGTGGGCCTGGGGCCGGCTCCCCGTGGCCATCACGAGCGAGAGCAGGTCGAGCACGGTGGTCGGCCTCGTCCGGCCGTTGCTCACGGTGTACGGGCGGATGAGCCGGCCTGCCGCGTCGTCGAGCAACGGCCCGTCCTGCGGGACCGGCATCCTCACAGCCCCGAGGTGAACGGCGCTCCGGCCGACTGCCGGAGCGGCGTCATGAGGTAGGGCCGCACGCTCTTGACCAGCATGGCCATCTCGTAACCCAGGACGGCGGCATCCGCCTCGCGGCCCGCGAGGACGGCGAGACAGGTGCCGGCTCCGGCGGTCGAGACGAACAGGAGCGTCGAGTCGAGCTCGACGACGACCTGGCGCACGTCGCCGTTGTCACCGAACCGGGCACCGGCGCTCCGCCCGAGTGAGTACAGCCCGGCGGCCAGGGCGGCCATGTGATCGGCGCTGTCGGAGTCCATGCCGTGGACGGATTTCACCAGGCCGTCCGCGGAGAGGAGGACCGCGCTGCGCGTGTAGGGCACGCGTTGGACGAGGCCGCTCAGCAGCCAGTCGAGGTCCGAGACCTGCCCGGACGGCATTTCCGTCGTCATGGTGCATCTACTCCTTGAACATGTTCTCGGTGCGTGGATCCGGTTCGGACATCTGCGGCCGCCGGTGTCCGGGGTCCGCCGGGGCCGTCGCGGTGGTGGTGGGGCTGCGGAACGGCAGCGGGGCGAGGCCGCGGTCCCGCTGGGGCCCGACGCTCATGACGGGGCCGTCGGCGGGGCCGGAACGCACGGCACCGACGGCGCCGTTGATGTCCGCGGGCTGCGGTTCCTCGGCGTTCTGGGCCTCCGCGAGGTCGACCCCTCGCCGGAAGGCCGCCATCAGGCCGGGGTCGTGGAGGGCGTTCTCGTCCGCGGACCGCGGGACCGGGGCCTCCCTGAGCTGCGGAACCAGATGCTCCTGGTTGCTGCGCCTGGGGAGCTGGGGGCGACCGGGGCCGGCGGCGGAGTCACCGGCGGGAGCAGCCGCGTCCACGGCGGGCCGGACGGACGTGGCGGACCGGGCCGGGGGGACGGTCCCGGCCGAAGGGACGGCTCCGGCCGGGGGAACGGGCTCTGCCGCAGGGGCGGAGCCCGTTCCCCCGGCGGGCCGGACGGCAGGCGGGGACGCCGCGAGGTTCGGACGGTCGACCCGCTCCGCCCGCAGTGGCAGCGGTGGCCCCTCGCCCTGGCGTGGCCCCTGCCCGGGCTGCTGGTCCAGCCGCGACGGGGGCCGGTCCGTCGCCTGCGGCGGGACGGCGGGCGACGGGGCCGCGGGCGGCGCGTCCTGTGCGGGCGGCCGGTGCACGGGGCCGGGGGGCGGGGCCGACGCCGTTCCGGGAGCGGCCGTGGCATCGATGTCGATGCCCAGGAGGACCTCGGGCAGCACGAGGACAGCCTGGGTACCCCCGTAGATGTTGCTCTGCAGCCGGACCGCGATGCCGTGCCTGCGGGCCAGGGAAGCGACCACGAACAGTCCGATCCGCCCGTCCTGCAGCAGATGGGCGACGTTCACCTGGTCCGGGTCGGCGAGGAGCGTGTTCATCCGCTTCTGCTCGGGGCCCGGCATGCCGAGCCCCCGGTCCTCCACCTCCAGGGCGAGTCCGGCCGTGACGCGCTGGGCGCGCAGCAGGACCTGGGTGTGCGGGGCGGAGAACACCGTGGCGTTCTCCACGAGTTCGGCGAGGAGGTGGATCACGTCGGCGACCGCGTGCCCCCGGAGGGTGCCGTCGATCGGCGGGACCAGCTTCACCCGCGGATACTGCTCGACCTCGGCGATCGCCGAGCGCAGCACCTCGGTCATGGTGACGGGACTGCTCCACTGCCGCCGCGAGACGGCACCGCCGAGTACGGCGAGGTTCTCCGCGTGCCTGCGGATGCGCGTGGCGAGGTGGTCGACCTGGAAGAGGCCCTTGAGCAGGTCGGGGTCCTCGACCTCGTGCTCCAGTTCGTCGAGGATCTGGATCTCGCGGTGCACGAGGGACTGCAGCCGCCGTGCGAGGTTGACGAAGACCTCGACCTTCTGTTCGTTCCCGTTGCTCCGGAAGAGCTGCGAGGCCTGGACCACCGCGGCCACCGCGTCGTCCTGGGCGCGGTTCATCTCATGGGCGAGGAGATCGAAGGGGTCCGCGCCGGGAGCGGCGGCGGGCGTGGCCTTGCGGGCAGGCAGGGGTTCGCCGTCGCGCAGTTGCTCCACCAGGCGCTGGAGCTCGGCCTGGTGCCGGGCACCGGTGCGCCGGAGCGCGAGACAGCGGTCGAGGACCCCGGCGGCGACGCGGTTGGCGCCGAGGAGGGCCGCCGCCACGGCTGCCACGGCCAGCGCCCCGGATCCGCCGAGCGCGGCCAGGAGGCTGCCGGACGGACGTACTCCGGAGGCCCGGATGGTGAAGATGACGGCTGCGGCCCCGCTGAGCACGGCGGCCACGGTCGGCAGGAGGGCAGTGCGCAGCAGTTGCGGCCGCAGCCGGGGGTCGGGAGCGGGCTGCGCGGCACGCGGCCGGTTCACGGCCGAGTGCGAACGGCCACCCGGGCGGCCGTGCCGCCCGCCTTCGCGGCGTTCCGGTCGCGCGGTGGGTGCGCGAAGTTGAGACATCATCGTCCTCGGTACGTGGGGCACCAGGAATCGGCATTCGTGTGGTGACACCTACGGTGGTCGGTCAGGCCCGGGTCAACGGTCGGGGCGGGCTCGACCGATAGGAGCCCACCGTTGATCACCGGCAACACACGGTAGTCGTCAATCGTCCGTGCTCGGCGTGCAGTTGTCGAAGTTGCCCGCCAGGCGTCCCGCTCTGGTATGACGCCTCGTACGGGCAGCCGAATCCGTATGCCGTCGACATCGCACGGAGATCCGGGTCCCGCCCGCGTGTACGCATCGCAGGCGGAACTCGCGGAGGACGGCTTCGGGAGGAGTGGGAGCGTTCCGGCGGGGTCGGCCGAAGCCGCGGCGGATCCCACCGAACCGGTCGGCGTACTCGGCTCGGTGCGTGCCGACCGTGGCCGCGGAGGCCTGGGCGCTCCGGCCCCCGGAGCATGCACAAGCCTCCACCACGGTGATCATCCGTGCCGGGCCGGCAAGCCCTGCGATCCGATCCTCCGCAGGCGGGCGCCCACAGCCGTCAGGATGCGGGCAGGTCAAGGCGGTAGACGTCGCGGGAGCGCCCGCGCATCGAGTACGCCAGTGCGTGGACGTGGCGCGCCTGCTCCGCGGACAGGCGGCATGCCTCCCACAGCAGCGCTGCGGCGTCCTGGGCCTCCGGCGCGGGAGGCGGAGGCACCTCGGGCAGAACGACGTCCGTCAACGCGGCGAGTGCGCGGGCGTCGACGCCCAGCAGGGCGGCGAAGTCCGTCACCAGACGTGGTGTCAGGTCCGCGCGGCCGGCACCGATCACTCCGTAGGTCGCGGCCGACAGATAGGTGGGGGTCACCACCGCCAGTGTGTGCGCCATTCCGGTCCGGCTCAGGTTGCGGTACCGGAGCATGGAGACGAGCCGGGCACCCGGACCGTCGGCGAGGTGCGGGAGATGCTTCGGGGCGGGGCCGGGAGTACGTTCCGCCTGCGGAAGCGAGCGGATCAGCCGCAGGAGTTCCTGCCGTTCCATCGCCGGCAGGTGCACCCCCTCGATCACTGCCTGCCACACCCACTGCTCGGCAGTGGCGTCCACCGGTGCCATGTCGTCCGGGACCGCCGACCCCGCGAGGATGAACAGATCGAGGGCGTGGAAACCGAGCGCGGGCGCGAGCCGCCGGATCAGCCCCTCTCCGGGTGCCTCCCCCGCGAGCACCCTCCGGATCTCGTCCGCAGCCGCTCCGGCCCGGTCGGCCAGAGCCTCCACCCGGAGCTCTCGGTGGTTCAGCAACCGCGCCAGCATCGGGGCGAATCCGCTGTGCTCCGTCATGGCCTCAGCCTAGGACTTCTCGTGGGTCCGGACTCCGACAAGGACGGGGCGCACTGCGAAACCGACGACGAGGCGGATGAATGACCGGGGCCGGGCGAACACCGTCGACGTGGCTCACACCCCCGGCCGACTCCCCACGCCCTTCCGGCATCACGTCGCCCGTGCCTGACCGGCCAGCCACCGCTTCACTTCACGCCAGGCGGCCTGCTCCTCGGCCTCGGTGCCCCACCACCACCAGAAGGGCGAGCAGTCGGACGCCAGATCCTCCTGCCACCGCCCGAGACCGTCCGCCAGGTGACGACGGGCGGCCGGACCCGTCTCCGCCTCCCAACGGGCGAGCCACGGGGTGGCCGAGGAACTCGCGGTCACGCAACTCTCGAACACCGCGTACGCCGGAATCGGCGGCGACTTCGTCCGCAGGGTCCGCGTCCACCATGTGTCCAGGAAACCGGCCACCGCCCCCGCCTGCTCACGCGGCCACCGCGACCAGCCTGCCGCGGCCAGTCCGCGAGCCATGAGATCGGGCTCGGACTCGCCCCCGGCGAGCACCGCGACGAGCTGCGGGAGGATCCGGCGGATGATCGCGGGCTGGTCGGCCCAGTGAGAGGGATGCTTCTTCACGACCCGGCGGACGAGGTCCGTCGGGAGCGGGACGCCAGGAGTCCGCAGCAGCTCGACCTCGTCCGGGTCGAAGCAGCGGCCGCAGCCGGCCTCGTCCGCCCGGGCCGTCATGCCGGCGAAGGCCGTCGCGACTCTCGCCATCGCAGAGGCAAGGGCATGGTCGTCCGGAGAAGTCACTGTGCGTCCCGTTGAGACTCCAGCAGGTTGCCCCAGCCGAAGAGAGCGACACTACCAGGCGACACATCGGCCATCAGTGGTCGGCGCGTGCTGTCGGACGCCCAGGAGGCGAGGACCCCCAGCGGGATCCCCACCCGTTGTGCTCACGTGCCCGCCCGGCAGGTTCCAGCCGTCGCGGACCACGGCGGCCGCCGGCGTGGGCAGCCTGCCGGGCGGGGCGGCCCGCCATCGGGAGAGTGCCCGCCTCAGCCCGGGTTGA
The DNA here is from genome assembly GCF_044765765.1 of Streptomyces sp. NPDC102402. NCBI lineage: Bacteria > Bacillati > Actinomycetota > Actinomycetes > Kitasatosporales > Streptomycetaceae > Streptomyces > Streptomyces sp. NPDC102402. The sequence continues at coordinate 13,383 of NZ_JBIWKR010000006.1, read as the reverse complement.
CCGGCTGCAGACCCGCGTACACGCCACCCGCCCTCAGCAGCTCCTCGTGCGTTCCCATCTCGGCGATCCGGCCGCCCTCCATGGCCACGATGCGGTCCGCCCCCTGGATCGTCGAGAGCCGGTGGGCGACGACGAAGACGGTCCGGCCGTGCACGAGCCGGGTGAGTGCCTCCTGCACGAGCGCCTCGGAGCGGTTGTCGAGCGCGGAGGTGGCCTCGTCGAGCACCAGCACCCGGGGGTCACGGATCAACGCCCTGGCGATGGCGAGACGTTGCTTCTGGCCGCCCGACAACCGTGCGCCCCGCTCCCCGATGACGGTGTCCAGTCCACTCGGGAGTTCGCTCACGAATTCCAGCGCGTTGGCGTCGCGGAGGGCGCGCATCAGCGTGTCCTCGTCCGTGTCCGCCATGCCGTACGTGACGTTCTCGCGGATGCTGCCCTCGAAGAGGATCGATTCCTGGGGCACCACGGACAGGAAGCGCCTGTACGTCCGGAGATCGAGCCCGGCCATGTCGGTGCCGTCCAGCAGGATGCGGCCCGAGGTGGGCCGGATGAACCCGATCAGCAGGTTGAGCACCGTGGACTTGCCCGCGCCCGAAGCCCCGACGAGCGCGATGGTCTCCCCCGGCCGCGCGGAGAGGGTGAACCCGTCGACCGCCGACTCCCCGCCCTCGTAGGCGAATCCGGCCTCCTCGAAGTCGATGCGGCCGACCACGCTGTCGACCCGCGCCTTTCCGGCGTTGTTCTCCAGGTCGGGCGCCTGCAGCACCTCACCTGCCGAACGCACCGATTCCAGACCCTTGGTGAGGACGGGGGCCAGGCCCAGCAGCGTCGTCACGGAGCCGGTCAGCACGGTGAAGAAGGCGCTGAGCATCACCACGTCACCGGCGGTGATGGGCATCCAGCCGTGGTACGCGACCACGGCGGACCCCGTGAGACACAGGACGCCGAGCGTGTTGAGGATGACCCAGGCGAGCGATCCGAACCGGCCGTTGATCATGTCCAGGCGCAGCCCGGCCGCGAAGACCTGGCGCAGTGATCCGTCGACCCGGCCGAGCGCGGTCCGCTCCAGTCCGTGGGCGCGGGTGATGGGAATGAGGGTGGTCATCTCACCGACACGAGAGGACAGTTGCTCGACTTCACGCCGGAAGGACTCGTTGTGGCTGCGCAGCCGGCTGCGCAGTTTCATCACGAGGAAGCCGGACGCGGGGACCACGACGAGGAAGACCGGCAGGAACTCGGGCACCCGGATGCCGATGACGACGAGCCCGCCGACCAGGGTGACGACGGCGCCGAGCCCCATGTCGGAGCTCTGCTGGACCATCTGCTCCACGGCTTCGACGTCGCGGACCACCTTGGCCTGCAGCACGCTCGAACTGACCCGCGCGTGGTATCCGATGGAGAGTTGCTGCATACGTCGGCAGAGCGCCGAACGCAGGGTCGTGCCCATGCGGCGGATGCTGCCTCCGAGGAACCGCACGTACCACTGGTGGAGCGGGTAGTTGATCACCAGGATGAACAGCAGGACGCCGGCGGACTTCCAGATGCCCGACTCGGGCCCGTGCTGGACGACCACGTCCAGCACGGTGGCGGTGATCAGGGGCAACAGCCAGATGGGGCTGTGCTTCACGACGAAGATGGCCACCGCCAGAGCCAGTCGGCCACGGTCGGGGCGGAAGAGATGGCCGAGGGTGCGGACCGGGTTCTCGCCGCGGTAGCGGTGATCGAGGTGGTCGAAGGACGCCGGGGGTTCGGCACCGAGCGGTGAAAGCGCTTTCTTCATGGGTTCATCCCACCTGCTCCCACCGCTGCCTACAACCCCCCTTCCACGGGGAGAGACCGATGACGGACAGCCGCCGGCCAGTCGTGACGGCCCCTCACCAGCAGGGGCTCAAGAACGGCATGTGGATGTTTTTCGCGATCACGCTGTGTAATCCCGGGCCGACAGGGTAGCGGGCCGAGATGTTCAGGTATAGGCGCGTACGAGTTCTGACCGTGCTGCTCAGCGGCTGGGTGGCGCTGACGGCCGTGGAGCGATGGGCGGAGCGGGCCCCATGGCCGAGCGCGGTTCTGGGCGGTCTCCTGTGGTCCGGTGTGGTGGCCGGCGTCTGGTGGTTCGCCGAGTGGACGCAGCAGCCGCTGCGCACCGCACGCGAGTCGAGAGCCGCACGCGAGTCCGAGGGGACACGGCAGCCGCGGGGCGAGGGAGCCTGCGAGACGCGGGACGAGGCCACGGACGGGGAGTACGCGAACGTCGGCGATGCGGGCACCCGGCGTTCCGGCTCGCCCACGCCGTCACGGCACTGACCCGCCGTTCGGGCCCGCGACGTACCTCACCGCCCGTGCGTCGCGGGCCGGCGACGTACGTCACCGCCCGTGCGCACTCGGAGGTGCGCACGGGCGGTGGTGTGTGCGGGGCCTACGCCCCGGTGGAACGGCCGTGGGTCACAGGGCCCGCGGGCCGGCGCCTGCCGCCGTGGACTCGGCCAGCTTCTGGAATTCACCCAGGTCGTAGTTGGCCAGCGCCGAATCGAGGTTGGTGAGCGCACCCAGGTGCTCGACGAAGCCGCTGGGGTCGTACTCGATCTGCAGGGCGACTCGGCTGGAGGTGTCGTCGAGCCGGTGGAAGGTGACCACACCCGCGTGGTGCACGCCCTCGATCGTCTTCCAGGCGATCCGGTCCTCCGGGACGACCTCGGTGAGTTCCGCGACGAAGCCCTTGTCGGCGCCCGGCAGGGACAACTGCCAGGAGAAGCGGCGCTCGTCCATCGGGTCGACCCGTCGCACATGGCTCAGGAACTTCGGCCACTGCGTCACGTCGCTCCAGAGCGCCCAGGTGACGCTGACGGGTGCCTTGATATCGACGGTCTCGACGAGGGAGGCGGACATGGAGAACAACCCCTTCTTTCACTCGGTTACGCCTTGTGCTGCCGACTACCCGGTAGTCGGCAGCACACGCATACCGTTCCGCCGTCAAGCTCGGACCGGCCGGACGCGGCACACGCTCACGACGTCTTCAGCGCGTCGCTCCAGACAGCGCTCTCCACGTAGTGGTTGTCGAAGCGCAGGGCGGACTCGGCGATCTCCGCCGGGGGGAACGGGGAGGTCGCGTTCTCGGTCATGGACACGACTCCATGGGCGCACAGGCCCAGAAGTGAGGGCCAATCCGACGCTCGATCCCTGGGCCGATCCGACGCGTCGGAAGCGCGGGCCGAGCGGAGCGTCCGGACGTCGCACGGACAACTCGGCGGCGGACGTGGTGTCTTGATTCACGACACCATGACCGGCCGGCGCGCCGTCCCGGCGCATCCCCGCAGACGCGTGCTCCGGCGCACGTCTCCCTCTGCCCGGCGCCCGCTCGAGCGCCGTTACCTCAACGGCCGACGCCTCCTAGAGTGGAAACGGCTCCTGCTGTGCTCTGCCGCGCCGTTCAGGACGGACCGCGTCGGCACGACCACGGCACGACGGCAGCGAGGAGGTCGCGTGAGCAGCTACGACCAGATGATCCTTTCGGACGACCCGGTGCTGTTCCTCAGGCTCGGCGGAGCCGGTACCGAGGTGTTCCCCGGTGCGCCGACCGCGACGTACCACGGCTCCCCCGGACACACCCATCTGCCGAACGGCGACCCGGCCACCCTGTTCGACGGCACCAGCACCCAGTACGTCGAAGTGCCGGACAGCGACCTGCTGTCCGTCTCCACCACGGGAGCGCTGACCATCGAGGCATGGCTGCGACCGGACACGCTGGTCTTCCCCCGTACGGAAGGTTCCGGATACGTCCACTGGCTCGGCAAGCTCACCTACGCCACCGTCAACCAGTGCGAGTGGGTCGCGCGGATCTACTCCGCGGACAACACCGAGGGCCGTGTCAACCGGGTCTCCGGCTACGCCTTCAACCCTGCGGGCGGGCTGGGCGCGGGCTCGTACTTCCAGGACCCGCTCCGGCCGGGCGAGTGGATCCACTACGCACTCGTCATCACCACCGCACCCAACGGCCCGGCCCGGCCCCCGGGAAGCACCAGGATCTACCGGGACGGTCAGCTGCGGGACAGCGACGCACTCGCCGACTACGACATCGTCCCGGGCAACACGACCTCGCCCCTGCGCGTCGGGAGCGCCGCACTGCGCTCGTTCTTCCTCGGTGGGATCGGCAAGGTCGCCGTCTACCCGCGGGAATTGACCGCGGCCCGGCTGGCGGAGCACCACGCGGCCATGACCGCTGTGTGACCACCGGCCACCCGTGGGCGGCGCCGACCGGTGCCCCAGCCGTTCGCCCATGAGAGCGGGCACGGGCGGTCCTTCCGCGGAGACCGCGGAAGGACCGCCCGTGTACCGCGGGGGTCCCGGGACACGCCTCCGGCAGGCGCCCCGCCGACGCGGTTCCGGCCTCGCGCCCGGGGCCCCGGGCTCCCGCGACACACCGGACGCTCACGAGGGGGCGGTCAGACGGGGACAACCGCCTCGACGCGCATCCAGCCGCGGCCGTCGGCCGCCGCATCGGTGGTGACCAGCACATAGCCGTACTCGTTGTACCCGGCGCCCTCGCAGGTCGACGCGCCGACTATGTCACCGGCGTGCTTGGTCTTGACGACGACACTGTTCGGGTTCGGGTTCTCGTACACACCGGCGGTCGGCCACAGGACCTTGTACTGGCATCCGGCCTGGGCCGAGGCGCTGGCACCCGGGCCGGTGACGAGCGCCCCGGCGAAGCCGAGCGCGGTGACCAGGGCGGCGGCGGTGAGACGGTTCATGCGCATGAGTGGTGACGCTCCTCAGGAGTCGACGATGTGTCAGCGCACAGAATGGCAGGCGGTCAGGCGCCCGCACCGCGCGCCTCCCGCGTCGAGCGCGTCATGTGGGGGCACACCACCTACTGCCGGACCGCGGCGCTCCTCGGGCATGAGGCCCGTCGCCGCCCTCGGCGACGCCACCCGGCCCCGGGGGAGCCACGCGAGCCGCCTCCCGCCCGGCCGGGGATCACTTCCCGGGCCGGCCGAGGACGGACGGGAGCCCATGGACCGGCCTCGGCCGCCTCGCTCGGGGAGGGCCGCGCCGACGGCTGTGCTCCGGTGGCCGAGAGCGTGTGCGGCACGGAGACAGCCGTGTTTCAGTGGACCGGTGATCTGCGGCAAGGACGGGATCCCCGGCGGAAAGGCCTGTCATGAAATTCGCGGTGGTCGGTGGAACCGGGCTGATCGGCTCGAAGGTCGTGGAGAAGCTGAATGCCACCGGACACGAGGCGGTGCCCCACTCCAGGTCGACCGGCCTGGACGTCATCACCGGCGAGGGCCTCGAGCATGCCGCGGCCGGCGCCGACGTCCTCATCGACCTGACGAACTCCCCGACGTTCGACGACGCCTCACCAGCCTTCTTCCGGCAGTCCATGGACAACCTGCTGGAGGCCGGGCGCAAGGCAGCGGTGTCCCAGTACGTGGTGTTGTCGATCGTCGGCGTGGACCAGGTGCCCGAACTGGACTACTACCGCGCCAAGACCCTCCAGGAGGAGCTTCTCGCCTCGGGGCCGCTCCCGTACTCCATCGTCCGCGCCACCCAGTTCATGGAGTTCGTCGACGCGATCATGGGCTGGACCAGCGATGCCGCTACCGTCCGGCTGCCCACCACCCCCATCCAGCCCATCGCCGCCCAGGACGTCGCCGACGCGGTCGCCGCGGTGGCGGCCGGCGCTCCTCTGCAGGGGATCCACAACATCGCGGGTCCGGAGGTCTTCCCTCTCGACGAACTCGGCCGAATCACTCTCGCGGCCCGGTCCGACAGCCGTACCGTCACCACGGACGACACCGCCGGTATGTTCGCCGCCGTTCGCGGGGACGTCCTCACGGGCAAGGCCGACGCCTCTCTCGCCCCCACCTTCTACGCGGACTGGCTGGCATCCCACTGAGGAGATCGCTTAGGCGTGACCGGCCCAGCCCGCTCCCACCCGCCTCCTCGTCACCCCGAGGACCGGCGGTGAACACGCGGCGGACCGCCTCGCCGGGCGATGAGACGCAGGTCACGCCGCCCTTCCTGTCACGTTTCCCCGGTCGTCCCGGTCAGTGATGTGTATCCACAACACGCCTAGGAGACCCTCGTGGAATCACGTCTCGACTACTTCGGCCACCCCCTCGCGGGAAAGGTCCTGAAGCACATCAACTCGGCGAACAAGGCGGTGGCGGACTCGACGCTGCCCGCCGCGACCCAGGAGCTCGTCAAGATCCGCGCCAGCCAGATCAACGGCTGCGGCTTCTGCACCGACATGCACACCAAGGACGCCGCGCACGCCGGGGAGACCGTACAGCGCCTCCATCTGGTCGCGGCCTGGCGCGAGGCCACCGTGTTCACCGACGCCGAGCGCTCGGCCCTGGAGATCACGGAACAGGGCACCTGGATCGCCGACGCCGCGGGCGGCGTCACCGACGAGGCGTGGGCCCGGGCGGCCGAGCACTTCGACGAGGAGCAACTGGTCGCACTGATCTCCCTCATCGCCGTCATCAACGCGTACAACCGGATCAACGTCATCAACCAGCAGCCCGCAGGGGGCTACCGGCCCGGCCAGTTCGGCTGACCGGGCCCCCGGGGCGGTCCGTCCCCTCGCCGCTCCGCCCGTTGGCGGCGGAAGACGGTCCCGGGGCGCGTCTCCCGCCAGGTGGCAGCCTCCCTTCCGCTTCCGCGCCTCCGGCCTGGCGGGACCCCCGCCCCTGCACGGGGCCGGAAGCCGGGCAGGTGCCGGTCAGCCGTCCGGCGTAGGCTCGCCACATGGTGCGGAGCGAGGCGGGAGACGTTGACGGGTACCTGGCGGAGTTGCCGGAGGACCGCCGGAGCGCCCTGAGCCGACTGCGGCGGTTGTGCCGTACGGAACTCAAGGGATTCGAGGAGGTCATGGCCTACGGCATGCCCGTCTACCGGCGCGACGGCTCTGCCGAGATCGCCTTCGCGAGTCAGAAGCAGTACATGTCCTTCTACCTCATGCGGGGCGACGTCCGGGAGGCGTTCGAGGCGCGGCTGGCGGTCCAGGACATGGGGAAGGGCTGCCTGAGGTTCCGCAGTCCCGCGAGCATCGACTTCGAGCTGGTACGAGACCTCCTGAGGGCGACGGCCCGGTCCCCGGGCGCGGTCTGCTGACCGAGGCCGCGCGGCGGCGCACGGGCCGGCCGCGCGGCCGTCGAGGACGAGCCGGTGGTCCCTGCGGGAGGAATCGGCGACGACCGCCCGGCGGGAGCCGGGGGCGGGCCGGGTCAGCCTCCCGACCCGGGGGACGTCACCGGGGACCGGCCCCCGTATCACGGCGTCGATCACGCCGTTGCGGTTTTCGACCTGGCGATCCAGAGCTGGAGGACACGTATGCGCGCCGGGAACGACTCGGACCCCCTCGACCGGGCGACGAGGGATTTCCTGGGGGCTCGGCCTCAGCTCTTCGGCATCGCGTACCGCGTGCTCGGCAGTGCGGTGGAGGCCGAGGACATCGTCCAGGAAGCGTGGCTGCGGTGGCAGAGGACCGACCGCACCGGCATCGACGAACCGGCCGCCTTCCTGTCCACGGTCACCACTCGGCTGGCGATCAACCTGGCTCAGTCGGCCAGGGTCCGCCGGGAGTCCTACACGGGGTGCTGGCTTCCCGAGCCGGTCGACACGAGTGCCGATCCGCAGCTGGGCGCGGAACGCGCGGAGGCGCTCGACCTGGCCGTGCTCTTCCTCCTGGAGAAGCTGAACGCCGTTGAACGGGCGGCCTACGTCCTTCGGGAGGCCTTCGACTACCCGTACAGGCGCATCGCGGACATCCTGGAGACGAGCGAGGCCAATTCCCGCCAGCTGGTGAGCCGCGCCCGGAAGCACCTGTCGGCGGAACGCAGGGAGCCGGCGAGCTCCGACGCCCACCGTCGCCTGCTGGAGGTGTTCCTCGCCGCGGCACGGACCGGAAGCCTGTCGGCGCTTGAGGACGTGCTCACCGCTGACGTCGTCAGCCACTCCGACGGCGGAGGGGTGCGCGGTGCCTCCAGGATCCCGGTCGTCGGGCGGTCACAGGTCTCCAGGTACCTCGTCGCCTTCGCGCCGCGCTTCTGGCCCGGGGCGGAGATCCGCCGGGTCGAGGCCAACGGCAGGCCGGCGGTCCTCGTCTCGGCCGGCGGCGAGGCCGTGGCGCTGCTGTCCGTCGATGTCTCGGCACGCGGCATCGAGCACGTCATGTGGGTGATGAACCCCGCCAAGCTGGCTCCCTACGTGGAGTCCCTGGACGGCTGAGCCGGGCCCACCGGGGCGGACCACCGCACCCCGGTCGACGGAGTGCGCTCGTGCCGGGACCCGGTCGCGGTCCGCCTCACGCGACGACGCGCGAAGCGGACCGCTCACAGAGAGGTCACGCGGCCCGGCGTCATCGCTCGGCCGCGAGACCGGTGGCCGGCCGCACGTCTGCCGTGACGTCGATGGGGGTCTGCGCCTGCTGCCACGGGCGCGTGATCGGGTGGGCCACCGACCGCCACCACGGCTCGGTGGGGACGTCACCGGAGGGCTCGAAGGGCTCGCCGGGCCGAGGGAGGGCCACCGTCTGCCCCGCCTCGTCGGCGACGTCCTTCATCCACTCCCCGGGCTCCGACCACGGGTGCGGGGCGAGGTTGAAGGTGCCCCAGTGGATGGGCAGCAGCGCGCCGTGCGGTCTGCCGCCCTGCAGGTCCAGGTGCGCCCGCAGACCCTCGGCCGGTGTCATGTGGATGTCCGGCCAGTACTCCGAATAGGCGCCGACCTGGATCATCGTCGCGTCGAAGGGGCCGTGCTCGGCCCCGATGTCCTGGAAGCCGGAGAAGTAGCCGGTGTCCCCGCTGTGGTAGACGCGGTGCTCCGGGCCCGCGACGACCCACGACGCCCAGAGCGTGTGCTGCTGGTTGCGCAGGCCTCGCCCGCAGAAGTGGCGCGCGGGGGTGGCGGTCAGGCTGATGCCCGCGATCAGCGCGGTCTCGTTCCAGTCCAGCTCGTGGATCCGGTCCGGGGGCACCCCCCACCGCTCCAGGTGGGCGCCGACACCGAGCGGCACCGCGAAGACCGTGTCCGTGCCCGCCAGGGCCTTGATGGTCGGCAGGTCGAGGTGGTCGTAGTGGTCGTGGGAGATCACGACGGCGTCGACCGGCCCGAGCGTGGCCAGCGGCAGCGGCGCGGGGTGCAGCCGTTTGGGGCCGGCGAAGGCGAACGGTGAGCAGCGGTCACCCCAGACCGGGTCGAAGAGCACCCGCCGGCCGTCGATCTCCGTGAGCACGCTGGAGTGGCCCAGCCAGGTCACCCGGAGTCCCGTGGCCGGCGGAGTGGACAGATCGGCCAGGGTCGTGGCGTGGACCGGCACGGTGCCGACCGGGGACCTGCGGGTCCGCTGCTCCTTGTGGAAGTAGACCTTGGCGAATTCGATCATGGACCCGGACGGCCTGGTCCGGGCCCCTTCCGGGTTCTGGAACACCCCGTCGGCGAAATTGGGTGAACGGCGGATCCGCTCCATCCGGGCACCTGCCGGGTCCGCCCCGAAGGCGTCCGGGCGCAGTGAGCGGAGTCGGGTGCGGAGCGAGGGCTGATGGTCGGCGCCGGTCACAACATCTCCTGGGGGAGTCGGTGTCGTCTCATTATGGTCGGGCGGTGCGGCGGGGCGAGAGCTCGACGGGGAACGGAGCACATTCCCACGCTCCCCCGGAGCGGTGCCGCTTCAGGCACGGGGCTGGCCGTAGACGTGGCCGATCCGCAGGGTGAGGACGACCCTGCCGTCCTCGACCATCACCCGGCGGTACTCGTCCCAGTCGGGGTGTTCGCCCCGGACGTCCCTGTAGAGGGTGACCAACTGCTCGACCACCGCGTCGTGCGGGTCCGCGGCGGGCGGGGTGAGGTCGGCGGTGACATCGGCGGCGGTCCAGGCCCAGCGGTCGTCGCTGGTCACGTGGTACACGGCTCGCGGGTCCCGGCGGAGGTTGCGGGTCTTCGCCCGGCCCTCCGTGACGGACACCCGGAGCACCCCTTCGTCGGGGTAGTACGCGTGGTTCACGTTGGACACCTGGGGCCTGCCGTCACGCTGGAGGGTGACCAGCACCCCGCCGTCGCACTCACCGAGGAGTCGGAGCAGCGCCTCGCGCCCCGGTTCGAAGTCAGTCATGCCGACTCCAACGTCCGTGCCCTCTGCAGGATTCCGCGTTCGGCGGACGGTCGCGTCACATCCGGGGGAACCCACACCCGTTGACAGCCGTCGCCGCGCCTCCTGATACTGACTCGCTGTTCAGTAAATCGACTCAGGTGATCCACAGGAGCCGCCCGATGACGTCCCCCTTCCCCCCGCCGCTGATCTCCCTGACCTGGACGGACCACGTCACCGGCACCGAGGGACACCTCGTCGTCGACCGGCTGGTGCGCGGCGTGTCGAGCGGTGGCCTGCGGATGAGGAAGGGGTGCACCCTCGCGGAGGTCGCGGGCCTGGCGAGGGGCATGACGATGAAGGAGGCCCTGCACTTCGACGCCGGCGACACGCAGTCGCGCTACGTCCCGCTCGGCGGCGCCAAGGGGGGCATCGACTGCGACCCGCGCGACCCGGCCGCGTACGGAGTGCTCGTCCGCTTCCTGAGGGCGATGCGACCGTACGTGGAGAGTGCCTGGACCACCGGCGAGGATCTCGGGCTCAGCCAGGACCTCGTCGACCGGGCGGCGGCGGAGGCCGGGCTCGTCTCGACGGTCCAGGCGGTCTTTCCCCTGCTGGACGACGAGGCGGAGGCCCGGCGACGGCTGGCGGACGCCTTCGCCGTCACGGTGGACGGGATCGGGCTGGACGGTCTGGTCGGCGGGTGCGGTGTCGCGGAGTCCGTGCTCACCGCTCTGGACCGGGCAGGGGTGGCACACGCGGGCACCCGGGTCTCCCTGCAGGGATTCGGCACGATGGGAGGGGCGACGGCGCGCTTTCTCTCACGGGCCGGGCTGACCGTCGTCGCCGTCGCCGATGTGAAGGGCACGATCGCCGATCCGGCCGGCCTGGACATCGAGACACTGCTGGCCGCGCGGGACACCCACGGGGCGGTGGACCGCGGGGCGCTGCGGCAGGGGGAACGGGAGCTGCCGGCGGAAGCATGGCTGGCGACGGACGCGGAGGTGCTGGTCCCGGCCGCCGTGTCGTACTCCGTGGACACGACGAACCAGGCTTCGGTCAGGGCCCGTTGGGTGGTCGAAGCGGCGAACATGCCGGTACTGCCGGAAGCGGAGGCGCTGCTCGCCGCCCGGGGAATCACGGTGCTGCCCGACGTGGTCGTCAACTCCGGCACCAATGCCTGGTGGTGGTGGACACTGTTCGGGGACATAGGGGCCGATGCCGAGCAGGCGTTCGAGCACACCCGCCGCTCGATGCGCGCCCTCGTCGGCCACGTCCTGGACCGGGCGGCGTCGGACCGCTGCACACCACGGGCAGCCGCTCACGCGCTCGCCGCGGACCGGCTGCCGGTGATGGAGGAGCGGTTCGGCTGGTACCGGTAGGACGTCGGGCGCCGGGGGCCGGACACCCGGAGCGGCGCGTTGGCTAAGGTGACCGCGTGGCGAGAGTACGGCTGAGCGTGGCGGAGCGTCGTGAGGAGCTCCTGCGCGCTGCCGTCGAACAGATCGAGGTCCGGGGTGTGTCCTCCGTCCGGATCGCCGACGTGGCCGCCGTTCTCGGGGTGAGCAACGCGCTGGTGCTGTACCACTTCTCGTCCAAGGAGAAACTGGTCGCCGCCGCCTTCGCGTACGCGGCGGAGGCGGATCTCGCCCATCTCCGCAAGCTTCTGAACCGGCGCACCAGCGCGGTCCGACGGCTACGGGCCGCCGTCCGCTGGTACGCGCCGACCGGCCGGGCCAAGGGCTGGCGGCTGTGGATCGAGGGCTGGGCCTCCTCCCTGCGTGATCCGGTGCTGCGCGAAGTGGCCGGCGATCTCGACCAGCAGTGGAAGGCGGAGCTGGCCGAGGTCATCGAGGAGGGTGCCGCGGCGGGTGAGTTCCACTGCGAGGACCCCATGTCCGTGGCCTGGCGGCTGACCGCTCTGCTGGACGGGCTGGCCGTCCAGATGACGTCGTACGTGGGGCCGCTCTCCCGGGCCACCATGCTGCGGTGGACCGAGGAGGCGCTGGCCCGTGAACTCGGCATCGACCACGAGGTGCTGACCGCCTGAGAGCGCCGCTCGCCCACGGCCCGTACGGGAGGCACCCGCGCGCACGGCCCGTACGGGAGGCACCCGCGGGGGAGGCCGCCCCGTACGGGCTCGTCCCCTTCGTCAGCCGCTGACGCCGGCCGCGGTCGACCGGCGGCCGACGGCCGGCGCAGCGTAGTTGACGAGACGTCAGGGGGCGGTGTCAGAGCGGCAGCAGGTCGGGGCGCTTGGCCTCGACATGGTCCCCGGAGGATTCGCCGCGGAGTCGCCGCCCGATCCAGGGGACCAGGTACTCACGCGCCCACTGGATGTCGTCGCGGCGCACCTCGAAGGCCCCGCGGTGTATCTGCGGAGGCCACACCTGGTCGGGGTCGGCCGGCACCTCGAGGCCGAGGACCTGTGCGGCGCGCAGCGCGACCCGGGTGTGCCCTTCGGGCGAGAGGTGCAGCCGGTCGTTGTCCCACGCCCGCCGGTCCTGCACGGACCGCAGGGACCACAGGTCCAGCACGGGGCAGTCGTAGCGGTCGGCGATGGACCGGACGTGCGCAGTGAACGTGGCGATCTTGCCCCGCAGGTGCTTCAGCACCGGGATGCTGCGGGTGTCGAAGCCGGTGGTGACCATGACGGTGCCGACCGCCTGCGTCAGCTCGGCGACCGCGCGCTCGAAGCGATCCGCCACGTCGTCCGGGTCGGAACCGGGACGGAGGATGTCGTTGCCGCCCGCGCAGAAGCTCACCAGATCAGGCGCCAGCTCCTTGGCCCGGGGGACCTGTTCCTCGACTATCTGGTCGAGGAGGCGTCCGCGTACGGCGAGATTGGCGTACCGGAAGCTCCCGTGCGGGTCGTCCGCGGAGTCGGCCAGCGCTCGGGGGACGGGGAGCTGGTCCGCGAGGAGGACCGCGAAGCGGTCCGCCCAGCCGACGAGTGACCCGTCGGGGCCGGGGTCGCCGACTCCCTCGGTGAAGCTGTCGCCAATCGCTGCGTACGACCCGATGATGCCTCGTCGTCTGTTTCTCGAATCGTCTGCCACAAGGGCTTATCCTGCACCTTCGAATGTGACCTACGCGACCGTAATAAGGGGTTGACGGGTGGTGATAAAGACCACCCGGTCAGTTTTTGGTAAAGCCGGAATAAGGGGAGGGGCGGGGGGGCGGGGGGCCCCCCCCCCCCCCCCGCCAGAGTCGCGGTGGCACAGAGGGGGACCCCCGGCGAGCGCCCGGTGGCGCTCGGGTGGACCTCCGCGCCCGAGCGCGGGCCCGGC
>NZ_JBIWKR010000005.1:387120-625476 GCF_044765765.1 Streptomyces sp. NPDC102402 | reverse complement strand
GCGGGACGCGTCGGCTCACCGAACGGGTCGTTGCCACGCCAGCCCACGGTCCACAGACCGAACGTGAACCTGTCCGCAGGGGTGGGAGTGAAGCGGTCCGACATTGCACAGCCTCTTCGTCGACGTGGGGCCCGGACGAGAGTTCCGCCGGACCAGCCAATTTGTTTGCTTGCAGTACTAATACGCCATCCCGACGATGGTTTCTAGAGCATTTCCGTGACATTGCCATCACGTGCCGTCACCATGGCTGTTCGTGGGTGACTCTCTGCGCTCCAGTTACTCGGGCAAACCGGGAATTCCCCTAGCTCGGCACCCCTGTCGGTCCGATTTGTTTTGTGTACGATCAAAAGTGAGTGGACCCGCAGCCGCGCTTCGCCGCAGGCGCCCGGACGTCCCGCAGTCCAGCACCACCTGATCGGTTAAGGACCACCCCCATGAAGTTCACCGACGGCTTCTGGCAGTTGCGCAGTGGTGTGCACGCCTCGTACGCCACCGAAGTCCGCGATGTCCGCCTCGACGACGACCGCCTCGCCGCCTACGCCGCTGTCAAGCGCGTCGAGCGCCGAGGCGACACGCTGAACGCCCCGCTGATCACCGTGGACGCGTACGCCCCGGCCGAGGGCGTCATCGCGGTGCGCCTCACCCACCTCGCGGGCAAGCGCCGCAAGGGTCCCGACTTCGAGATGCCCGGGGCCGCCGCGCGGTCCGCGGCCACCACCCGTACGCAGGGTGCCTCCGCCGAACTGACCAGCGGGCCGCTCACCCTGCGGCTGCCCACCGAGGGCGCCTTCGGACTGGAGTTCCTCGACGGGGACGGGCGTGTCCTGACCTCCGCCGGCCGGAAGGGCAGCGCGTTCGCCACGGTCGAGGACGGCGGCCACCACATGCTCGCCCAACTCGCCCTGGGTGTGGGCGAGACCGTCCACGGCCTCGGTGAGCGCTTCACGCCGTACGTGAAGAACGGCCAGACCGTCGACATGTGGCAGGCCGACGGAGGCACCAGCAGCGAGCAGGCGTACAAGAACATCCCGTTCTACCTCTCCTCGCGCGGATACGGCGTCTTCGTCAACCACCCCGGCAAGGTCTCCTTCGAGGTCGGCTCCGAGGCCGTCGGCCAGGTCCAGTTCAGCGTCGAGGACCAGACGCTGGAGTACTACGTCATCGCCGGCCCCACGCCGAAGGACGTCCTCGCGCGCTACACCGCCCTCTCCGGCCGCCCGGCCCTCCCTCCGGCCTGGTCGTTCGGCCTCTGGCTGACGACGTCCTTCACCACCTCGTACGACGAGGCCACCGTCACCTCCTTCGTCGACGGGATGGCCGAGCGCGGCATCCCGCTGAGCGTCTTCCACTTCGACTGCTTCTGGATGCGCGAGTACCAGTGGTGCGACTTCGAGTGGGACCCCGCGGTCTTCCCCGACCCGGAGGGCATGATCGCCCGGCTCAAGGACAAGGGCCTCAGGATCTGCGTCTGGATCAACCCGTACATCGGGCAGAAGAGCGCCCTGTACGAAGAGGGCGCCCGCGAGGGCTACTTCGTGCGGACCCCCGAGGGCGACATCTGGCAGTGGGACAAGTGGCAGGCCGGCATGGCGCTGGTCGACTTCACCAACCCCGAGGCCACCGCCTGGTTCCAGAGCAAGCTGAAGGTCCTCCTCGACCAGGGCGTCGACGGCTTCAAGACCGACTTCGGCGAGCGCATCCCCACCGACGTCGTCTGGCACGACGGCTCCGACCAGGAGCGGATGCACAACTACTACACGCACCTCTACAACAAGGCCGTCTTCGAGCTCCTGGAGAAGGAGCGCGGCCAGGGCGAGGCCGTCCTCTTCGCCCGCTCCGCCGCCGCCGGCGGTCAGCAGTACCCGGTGCACTGGGGCGGCGACTGCTGGTCCTCCTTCGAGGCCATGGCGGAGTCCCTGCGGGGCGGCCTCTCGCTGTCCCTGTCCGGCTTCGGCTTCTGGAGCCACGACATCGGCGGCTTCGAGGGCACGCCCGACCCGGCGGTCTTCAAGCGCTGGCTCGCCTTCGGACTGCTCTCCTCGCACAGCCGCCTGCACGGCTCGTCGTCGTACCGCGTGCCGTGGGAGTTCGGCGACGAGGCGGTGGACGTGGCCCGGCAGTTCACCCGGCTCAAGCACCGCCTCATGCCGTACCTGTACGGCTCCGCCGTCGAGACGCACCACACGGGCCTCCCGATGATGCGCCCCCTGCTGCTGGAGTTCCCGGACGACCCGACGGCCCGCGTGGCGGACCGGCAGTACCTGCTCGGTCCGGACGTCATGGTCGCGCCGGTCTTCTCCGGGGACGGCACCGTCGAGTACTACGTCCCCGAGGGCACCTGGACCCACTTCCTCACCGGCGACACGGTCACCGGCCCGGTCTGGCGCCAGGAGACGCACGGCTTCGACAGCCTGCCGCTGCTGGTCCGCCAGGGCGCGGTCCTGGCGCTCGGTGCCGACGAGTCCCGGCCGGACGGCGAGTGGCTCGACGACCTCGAACTCCGGGTCTACGCCCCGGCGGGCACAGGCGACTTCACCCGCACGGTCACCGTCCCGGACCGCACGGGCGCGGTGGCGGCGACGTACGAGGTGGTCAGTGAGGGCGGCGTGATCCGCGTCACGACGGACACGGACCGGCCTTACACGGTCACGGTCGTGGGGGAGCAGGCCTGACGGCCGTCACCCACCGACCCAGCACATCCCCGGCGGGCAGCCGGAGCGCCGGAACGAAGGCGGTCCGACTGCCCGCCGGGGCGTTCCGGCACCTGTCGCGCGGAGTCCTGCACGGAGGAGTACGAGCGGGGCGGCGACCGCGCGCCGTACTCGTCCCGCGGACGGCTCCGGACCGCTGGTGGGACGGGCTCGCACGGACAGGCCCCGCCGCCGGCGACCCGGCCCGGCACGGCCCGGTGCACGGGCCCCGGACGCGTTGTCACAGGCGGCGCCTAGAGTCTCTTCCACTCGTCACGGTGTGTTGCCGCCGACGGGTCTGATCAGCGTGCCGCCGCACCTGCGGCGTCCGGAACGACGGGGAGAGCAGCGCATGGGGTGGGTACCGGCGGGCGACTACGAAGTCGCCCTGGAGGCGGGCAAGGTGGTGTGCCGCAACGGGAAGGGCCGGCGGCTGAAGACCGTCCCGGCCAAGCTGAAGGAGGACCCGGCGGTCGTCGGGCTCCGGCAGCTGACCGAGTGGCTGGAGCGGCACGAACACCGGTGCCTGACCGATGTCGAGCAGTGGATGGTGCGTTCGCTGCCCGTCCCCACCGACGTTCTCGCCCAGGTCTGGCCCGACCCGGCGTGGCAGGCGGCCCTGCGGGACGTGGTGGTGACCGGAGCGGACGGCGGGGTCGCCGGATTCCTGCGCGATGTCGACCCCGAGCGCGGTCTCGGCCTCGTCGACCTGGACGGCGACACGGTCCGCATCACCCCGGACGTCGTCAGAGTGCCTCACCCCGTCCTTCTCGACGACCTCGACGAACTGCGCGAGTTCGCGGTCGAACTGGGGGTGCGGCAGAACGTGGAGCAGTTGTTCCGCGAGGTGTGGCGCCGCCCGCCGGGCCTCGCCCCGGACACCACCTCCGTCGACACCTACGCCGGGGGCGTGTTCAAGGAACTGCGGTTCCTGCACGGCCGCGCCACCCAGCTCGGTTACCGCTCGCGCGGCGGGTACTCCGTCTGCCCGGTCGTCGAGGACGGCGCCACCGCCGAGGCCCGCATCTGGATCGGCGAGCACGACGGATACGACGAGTACGGCACGGAGACGGGCCCCCTGGGCTGGACCGATGCCACGGGGCGCGCCCTGACGGCCGCCGAGGTCGGACCGGTCACCTGGTCCGAGGGCATGCGCATGGCGGCGGCGCTCTACGCCGGCCGCGACGTGGCGGACGAGGAGCGGGCGGCATGAACACCACGACGACGAACACCACCCTGAACACGGCACCGGCGGACAGGACGACCGCGGACACGACGGCGTCGGCCGCGGCGTCCCTTCCCGCCCAGGCCCGGCCGGCGGACGCCTCCACCCCCGGCGCCGAGGCCCGTGCCGCGGCCCTGCTGGACGCGGGCGCGGTCCTTCCCGCCGGCACCACCCGCCGGGACGACGCCGACGCGCTGACCGCCCGCACCTACACCCACACCGCCCTCGGCGACCGTCCCGTGGTCCGGCTCGTGCCCGGCACCCTCGGCGAAGCCGAGGACCTGGCGCTGGAGTTCCTCGGACTGGCCAGGACCGCCGAGGCCCCCGTCGTGGGCCAGGTGCGCCGCGAGACGCTGGGCTTCCCCGCCTGGGCCCTGGTCAACGACCCGGCCAACGGGCACCACGCCCTGGCCCTGGTCAAGGACATCGAGCGGCTCGGCCGGCAGGCCAGGACCCGTGCCGGAGCGGCCAAGGAGGGCTTCGACGCACTCGGCACCCGGCTGGGCCGGGCCGTACCCCACTTCCTCCCCACCTACTGCGAGCAGGTGGCGCGCCTCTTCCTCGAGGCGGAGAACACCACCTACGCCGCCTCCTTCTTCGGCAAGGCCCGCGAGGCCGAGCGGGTGCACGGCCTGGCCGTGGACGAGGACCGGCAGCGGGCCGTCTTCCTGGAGTTCGCCTTCGCCGGGGCCCTGACCGTCAAGGCGCTGCGGCAGTACGTGCGGGACCTGGTGGCCCGGCTCGAACCGGCGGACGCCTGGGCACAGTTCCGCCGTCTGCTGGTCGAGCGCTGCGCCGCCGGCATGCCTCCGTACGCCGCGCTTCCGCAGGACGTGCGCGCGCTCGTCAAGGCCGCCGGGCTCGACCGGGACGCCGCCGAAGGCGAGTTGGTGGCCGATCTGGTCGGCTCCCCGGGAATCGTCCGCGCCCCCGCCTCGTTCTGGACGGCCTACCGCTCCGCGCTCGTCACCCTCGCCCAGCGGGACGCGGCCGTACGCGCCCGGCTTCTCGGCTTCTTCCCGGAGACCTTCAGCGAGACCGGCCGGGAGACGGACGGCGAACACGGCTGGCTCGCGCTGCTGGCCGAATCCGGCGCCGAGGGCCTGCTGACCGCTCTCCCCGCCGCCTCCGGCCCCGCCGCTCCCGGCGACCCGTCGGCCGTCTCGCCCGCGGACTGGCTCGCCCGCTGGGAGGGGCACCGCCGGCGCAACCGGGCCACCCCCGGCCGCAGCCCGCAGACCCTCGACCTGGCCGGCCGGATGGCCGGCCGGCTGCGCGCCGACGGACGCCCCGTCGAGCTGTTCCAGGGGCGCTGGCAGCGCACCGCGGACCTGGACCTCCTGGACCTCTGCCTGGCCTCCGGCGTTCCCGTGGCCGAGCCGGACGACGAGGACACGCGCACCGCGCAGCGCCCCGGCGTCGCACTCGGCCCCTGGCTCACCGACACCGCGCCCGGAGCGCGCGATCTCGTCGCCGTCGCCGAACGGCCCGTCTTCCGGGCGCTGCTGAGCCGGACCGTCGGCAGCCTCGGCAGCGGGCACGGCCAGCGGCCGGACGACACCGGCATGGCCCGGCTGGCGGCGCATCCTGTGCTCTCCGAGGTCCTGCGGGAGTGGCTCACGGCCTGCGCCGAGGAGTACACGGCCGCGCGGGGGCTCCCCGGCCTGCACGCCGCCCTCAACAAGCTCTCTGCGTTCGGCACCGTGGTCACCGACGTCGCCCCTGAGGCGGTGCGGCTCCTCGAAGGCCACGACGTCGTCCCGCTGCTCGCTTCCACCCTGCGCGCAGGCGTCCTCGACGAACTGGGCTGGCCCGCGCTGGACGAGACCTACGCGGAACTGGACGCGGAGGCCCGCGCCACGCGTCAGCGGAGCAACCGGTCGGAGCGGGTCGGCGTCACCGGCGCCTGGCCCGCCCTGATCCTGAACACCCTCGAACGGGTCGTCGTCGTCGGCCCGCAGGGTGTCCTCCTGCGGCACACCCTCCGGACGCCGGCCACCGTCGACCACTGGCGGACGCCTGCCTTCCGCTATGTCGACGGTGAGTTGCTGGTCATCTGGTGGGAGGACGGCAAGCAGCGCGGCTACTGGTCACACCGCCCGGCCGAGGTGTTCACCGTCGGCGGCGAGGAGACGCCGCGCTGGGGCGGTTCCGGCCCCTCGGACGAGGTCTGCGTGCCGCTGCCCGGCGGCGGCCGCGCCACGGGCGGCAAGGCCCTGCACGCGGGCGACACCTCCCTCCCGCCGCAGCGGGCCGTCCTCTCCGACGGGACCGGCCACTGGCGGGTCGGCCACCAGGGCACGCAGCGGGTGTGGCTGGAGTACGACCCGGTCAGCGGTACGCACGGCCGTGCCTCCCTGCCCGCCTTCCTCCGCGACGGGGTGCGGGACGGTACCCGGCTGCTCAGCGAGCACTGCCAGGTGCTGCCCCTCCAGCCCGGCCTGGAGACCACGCCGTTCGGCACGGACGGGGCGGTCCTCGGCCGCTGGGTCCGCCGTACGGCCGCCGAACCGGGCACGCACGCCCCCGCGGACGGGCACCGGATCGTCGCGGGCACCCCCGACGGACACACGGTGACCCTGCCGCACCCGCTGCCGGGCGGCGGCTCCCCGGTGCCGCTCGGTGCCCTCACGCTCCCCGGCGGATCACGCCCCGTCATGGCCCTCGACGGGCGACACGTCGAAGCCCACCCCGCGGACACGGAGGGCACGGGCGGAAGCCTGTGGTCCGTCCGCCCCGGCTCCTCCGGAGGGAACGACGCCGCGGGCACTCCCTACGTCCCTCCCGTCTCCTACTGGCACGCCCTGCGCCCGAGGGACGAGCGGGGATCCGCCGCCCTGCGCGCCCTGACGGACGCCCGGGCGGAGGAGCTGATCAAGGAGGTCGTGGCCGCCGTCGTGCGGCACATGGAGGCCTTCCGGGCCGTGGAGGAGTACACCGGCCCTTCGGCGCAGGACATGAGCAGGGACGCCGTCGCCCGGGTCCTGCCCGAGGTGTCCGACGCGCGGCTCCTCGCAGGTGTCACCGCGCAGGTCCGCTACGCGGTGGACAGGGCCACCGCGGTCGTCCGGTACCTCGAGCCGCCCCGGCCCGCGGCTCCCCGGAACACCGCCCGCACCCACGGCATGTTCTTCGACCACACGCCCGAACACGGCGACGACACCACCCTGCTGCACGCCACCACCTGGGGCTCCGAGCGGGCACACGGCGGCTGGTGGGGCGCGGGCCGCTGGACCGTGATCCAGCAGATGCTCGCCGTCAACCACGTCCTCGGCGGCGAGCCGGCGTTCGGCCCGCCCGTGCAGTCCAAGGTCCCCTTCGTCCCCGTGGACGGCTGGCAGCGGGACGAGTGCACCGTGCCCGGCCAGTCCGCGGACTGGACCACCCTGCTCGACAGGCTGCCCGGACTGGCCTACCGGGCCGCCTCGGCGACCACCTCGCCCGAGCACCGAGCCGCACTCGCGGTCCTCCTCGACACGCTCGGTGAGGGCCTGCTGGCGGACCCGGCGGGCACCGTCCGGCATGTGGTGCTCGTCGAGCCGTACACCGGCGGCACACCCGGGCAGGGGCGGCGGCCCCACGACGCGGTGCAACGCCTCGGGCAGGTCTTCCGCAAGGGGGCCCGCACCGTCGTGGTCCTCGCCGAGAGCGGCCGGAACTCCCACAACGACGCCGCACGCTGGCTGGCCCTCGACCACGACCCCACCGGAGCCTTCGGCCCCGTCGCTCATTTCACCCTCGACCGCGAGCACGTCCACCGCCAGGGCATCGCCCCCGACCGGCTCACCCGGCTCACCGCCCTGGTGCGGGAGAAGGGGCCGGCGCCCTGGCACCCCGAAGCGGCCGAAGCCTTCCACACGGCCACCGGGATCGGCCCCCTCCAGTCCGCCGCCCTGCTGTCGGCCGTCGTCCACGAGCCGGGCGCCGAGGCGCTCGGGCTGCTCGGGGTGAAGCCCCGTGCCTTCGAGGCCGCCCAGGCCAGGCTGGACGCACTGCCCAGCGACGACCGTCACGCCCTGCTCCGGGCCCTGCTCCCCGACGACCCGGCCGAGCTGTGGTCCACGGGCCCGGGTGTCCGGGCCGCCGCCCAGGTCTGGCAGGAACGCCTCGCCTCCTTCGTCCGCGTCCCCGAGGAACTGGACCTCGACCTGTCGGGCGCCACCTCCGCAGCCGTCGACCTGATCCTCAACTCGGGCTCGCGGACGTGGCTGGGCCCGGGCACCCCGGTCGAGGACGGCACCGGCCGGCCCGGCCTGCGCCGGGTGCACTCCTACGGTTCGCTCTCCTCCGCCCTGACCGCACTGCGGACCCTCGCCTACGCGCTGCCGTACGGGCACCCCCTGCGGGCGCACCTGCCCGTCGGGCTCGCGGCCCTGCGCCGCGCTCTCGCCGACCCCGGCCTGGTGCTGGACCTCGGGCTGGACTGGACCCAGGACGGCAGCTCGATCGGCCCGGTCGTCCGGGCCGCCCACCAGCTTCCCGAGTCCGGCGGTGCGGGGCCCGACGGCCTCGTCCGGGCCGGTGGGGCGCTGCTCCTCGCAGCCGGTCACGGCAGCGGGGAGAAGGTGCTGATCCGGCCGGCCGGCCTGCAGGGGCCACAGGACCCGGCGTTCGGCCTGGTCGAGGGCATCGTCGCGCAGTACCGGATGAGTGAACTCCGCGCCCTGCGCACCCTGCTGGGCGAGGAGCCGGACGCGCTGGTCTCGGCGGGCGCCCCCGACGGCATCCCGCACCACCCGGCCCAGGACCCGACGCGCGCGGTGCCGGACCTGGTGGCCGAGGCCGCCGAGGCCCTCGGGCTGAGCGCCGACGCCACCGCCCTGTACCTGATGCTGCTCGCCCTGCCCGATCCGACGGACCGTAACTGCGCCCGCTGGAGCGAGTGGAAGCCCGCACGGATCAAGAAGGCACGGGCGGAGCTCGCCGCCACGGATCTCGTGGTGGAGGCCAAGCGGTCCCGCGCCGGCCGCACCCTGTTCCTCCCCTGCGGATGGCTGGAGCGCGGCACCCCCGGACTGCCCCTGGAGACCTGGAAGGAACGTCTGTACACCGTGGAAGGGTCCACCCGGACCCTTCCGGACATCCCCGTGCCCGATCTCTTCACCGCAGCCTGGGCACGGGTCAGGGGCGGCGACGCCCCCGCCTTCGAAGAGCTGGACACCCGCGCACCCCGGAAGGGCCGCCGCCGATGACGAGCGACACCACCACCAGCACCTCCACGGACGGGGTCCCGGAGCAGGCGGCTCCCGCCGGTGCCCCTGGCGGGCAGAACCGTCAGGTGACCCTGCCCGAGGACCGGCACGCCACCGAGCTGGCCTTCCTCGCCGCTCACGACGCGGGGCCGCGCCCGCCCGGCTGGCTGCTCACCCCGCGAGCCGTCGTCACCTTCGTCATGGGCAGCGCGGGCGAGGCGCTCGTCCTGCCGAAGTCCGCGCGGCCCGGCGCGGGGGTGCCGCGCCGCCTGGTGATCGAGCAGAAGTTCGTCGGCGAACGCGCCCTCGTCGAAAGGTGCGTGGTCACCCTTGCCGGGGAGCGCGGACTGCTGCTGGTGGGCGAACCGGGCACCGCCAAGTCCATGCTGTCCGAACTGCTGTCGGCGGCCGTCTGCGGGACCAGCGAGCTGACCGTCCAGGGCACCGCGGGCACCACCGAGGACCAGCTCAAGTACGGCTGGAACTACGCGCTGCTGCTCGCCCAGGGCCCCACCGAGCAGGCCCTGGTGCCCTCCCCGGTGCTCACCGCCATGACCCGGGGGGCCGTCGCCCGCGTCGAGGAGGTCACCCGCTGCCTGCCCGAGGTGCAGGACGCGCTCGTCTCACTGCTCTCCGAACGGCGGATCGCGGTGCCCGAACTCGCGGGCGGCGAGGGCGCCCAGGTGCACGCCGCCCCCGGCTTCACCCTCATCGCCACCGCCAACCTGCGGGACAGGGGAGTCTCGGAGATGTCCGCCGCGCTGAAGCGGCGCTTCAACTTCGAGACCGTGAACCCGATCGGGGACGTGGACGTCGAGACGGCACTCGTCCGGAGCCAGTCGCGGGCGGCGGTCGAACGGGCGGGTGCCGCATACCAGGTGGACGACGCCGTCCTCGAAGCCCTCGTCACCGCCTTCCGCGACCTGCGTGAGGGCCGTTCCGTGGAGGGCTGGGAGGTCGAGCGCCCCTCCACCGTGATGAGCACGGCGGAAGCGGTCTCCGTCGCGGGATCCCTGGGCCTGGCCACCGCCTACTTCCCCGGCGACCGGGACGTGCTCTCCCTCCTTCCCGGCCATCTGCTCGGCGTGGTGCGCAAGGACGACCCCGCCGACGCGGCACGGCTGCTGGGGTACTGGGACGGACCGGTGCGCCGGCGAGCGGAGCAGGGGTCGGCCACATGGCGTGCCCTGTGGGAGCTTCGCTCGGTGCTGGAGAGCTGACATGAGCCGGTCGACCACCCCGTGCACACCCACCGCCGACGTGGTGCCGCCCACCGCCGACGCGTCGCCCGCCGGTGCGGTGCGGGGCCCGGCGGCCGGGCCCGTCACCCCCGAGGCCGCGGTGGCGGCCCTCGCGGCCGCCGGACCCGGGCGCCCGTTCCTGATCGGGGTGCGCCATCACGCGCCCTCGCTCGCGGCCGCCCTCCCGGCACTTCTGGACGCGGCGGCTCCCGACGTCCTCCTCGTCGAACTGCCCGCCGAGTTCCAGCCCTGGCTGGGCTGGCTCGCCCACGAGGAGACGGAGGCTCCTGTGGCACTGGCCGCCGTATCCGCCGGCACGACGGGGACGGCAGGCGAACGGGGGCCCGCCTTCTACCCGTTCGCGGACTTCTCGCCCGAACTGGTCGCCCTGCGCTGGGCGGCACGGAACGGGGTGCCGGCCGTCGCCTGCGATCTGCCGCTGGCCGACCGGTCCTGGGCGCGGGGCGGGGCGGACACACCCGCCCCCGCGCCCTCCCCGGACACCGGCCCGGCACCCGTACGGGGGGAGGGACACGGGCTGTCCGCCGCCCTCGGGGCCCGGCTCACCGGCCGCGTCGGCGAGGACCTGTGGGACCGGCTTGTGGAGGCCCCCGCACCCGGTTCGACACCCGAGGCACTCCGCCGTGCCGCACTCCTCACCGGCTGGGCACTGCGGTACGAGGCCGAGGCACAGGACGGCGTGGACGGCACGGACCTCGCACGCGAGGCCTGCATGCGCGGACATGTCGCCGAGGCCCTGGCGAGCGGGCGGCGGCCCGCCGTGGTGGTGGGAGCCTTCCACACCCCGGCACTGCTGCCCTCCGCACCCGGCGTACCTGCCCCGCGCGATCCTGACGTGTCCGCCGTGCCGCGTGATCCTGACATGTCCGCCGTGCCGCGCGATCCTGACATGTCCGCCGTGCCGCGCGAGCCGGGCACGGACGGCCGCGCGGCCGGCGCCGCCGGGACGGCGGCGTGCACGGTCTCCCTCATCCCGTACACCTACCCGCTCCTCGACTCACGGTCCGGCTACCCGGCCGGTATCCGGGACCCGGAGTGGCAGCACACCGTCCTGGAGGCCGCCGGGCACCCCGCCGCACTGCACGAGGCCCTGATCCGCACCGCGGTCCGCGTCTGCGCGGCCCTGCGTGAACAGGGCCACCCTTACGGCCCGGCGGACGGCCGGGAGGTCGTCCGGGTCGCCGGGGACCTGGCGCGTCTGCGCGGCCTGCCCGCCCCCGGCCGCGGCGAACTCCTGGAGGCCGTACAGACGGTGCTCGGGCGCGGCGAGACCTACGGCACGGGACGCGCCGTCGCCCAGGCCCTCGAACGCGTACTCGTCGGAGCCCGCACCGGCCGGCCCGCCCCCTCGGCCCCGCGCAGCGGCCTGGGCCCGGCCGTGGAGGCCGAGACCGCGGCACTCTCGCTGCCCGGCCCCCAGGACGCGCACGCGAAGACACCGCGTGACCTCCGGCTCGACCCGGCCCGCTCCGCCCTCGACGGACGGCGTGAACTGCTGTTGCGCAGGCTGACGGTGTGCGGCATTCCCTACGCGCAGGAACAGGAGGTGACGGGTGCCGCGGGCTCGGAGGGACTGACGACCCGCTGGCACGTGCGGTGGACCCCGGCCACGGCCGCGATGCTCACCGCGGCCGGTGCCCGCGGCGTCACCCCGGCCCAGGCGGCCGAGGGAGTGCTGCGGCAGCGGCACGCGACCGAGCGCGCGGAGGGCGGCCCCACGGCCGCCCAGGTCGTGCGGGGCCTCACCGAGTCCGCCGAGTGCGGACTCCACGCCCTGGCCGACGAACGGCTCACGGAACTGGCGGCCGTGCTCCCCTCCAGCGGCACCCTTCCCGAAATCCTCACCGGGCTCGACCTCCTGGACCGCATCGACGCGGGCCACCTGCCGGGCACGGCCGCTCCTGACGACCCATCGGCTGCCGGGGCCGCCGAAGGTCCGGAGGCCGCCGCCACGGCTTCCGCCCGTGCTGCCCGCCTCGCACACGCGGGGGAGGTCCTGACCTCGGCGGCGGTCCGCCAGGTCGACGGCCTGACCGGATCCGAGGAGCCCGAGGACGCCCGTGCCCTGCTCGAACTGGCCCAGCGCGCCGACCGGGTGGGCGGCATCCGGCTCACCGGCGCCCTCGTCCGGCTGGCCGCCGACGGTACCCCGCTGATCTCCGCGGCCGCCGGGGCCGTGCGGGTGCTCACGGGCCACGAGGAGGCCGAGGCCTTCGGGGTGCGCGTCGCCTCCTGGGTGGACAGCGCCGTGGACGCCGCCTCCCGGGCCGCGCTCACCGCCCGCCTGACCGGCGTCCTGACGGCGGCGGGCCCGCTCCTGACCGTCGCGATCGGCGCCCTGGACCCTCTGCTGCACCGCGTCGTCGAGCTGGACGACACCGCGTTCCTGATCCGGCTGCCTGCCCTGCGCGGCGGCTTCGACACCCTCAGCCCGGCCGCCCGGGACCGGCTGCTGGAGACCGTCGAGGAGAGGCTCGGCGAACGCGTGGACGGCCTTGACGCCGACCCCGCCGACCTCGCGGCACGAACGGCCGCCGACCTCGCGGCCCGGGAACTCCTGACCGGCCTCGGTCTGCCCGTACCGTCCCCCGCGTACGACGACCAGGTCCCGCCGCAGCCGGACGACCCCACCGTGCCCCCGCTTCCGCAGTCCGCCACGGCGACGGCCCTCAGCACACCCCCCACCGGGGCGGGCACTTCCGCCGTCCCCGCTCCGGCGCGTCGCCGTCCCGCCGGAGCCACCACCCCCGCGCGGACCCTCGCGCCCGCCGACCGGTGGCGGCTCGTGCTCGGACGGCGTCCCGACCGACTGCCGTCCGGCGCCGCCCGACTGGCGACCGCCCTGGACGAGCTGTACGGCGAGGGACGCGGTGAGGGATCACGCGGCGGCATGCCCGGCGCCGGGCGGCGCGGGGGCCGCGAGGCGCCCTATCCGGGCGTCCGCGAGTGGTCCGAGGAACTGGCCGCGCTGTTCGGCCCCGGTGTCCGCGAGGAGGTCCTCGCCGCCGCGGCCGCGACCGGCAGGCAGGACGTCCTCACCGAGATCGACCCGGAGGCAGCCACGCCCTCCGTGGAGCTGCTCCGGACGGTCCTGCGGTACGCCGGCGGCCTTCCCGAAGCGCGTCTCGCGGCGCTCCGGCCCCTGGTCCGCCGCCTGGTCGACGAACTGACCCGGCAGCTCACCACCCGGCTGCGCCCCGCGCTCACCGGGACCATGTCGGCCCGGCCCACCCGCCGCCCCGGGGGCCGACTGGACCTGCCGCGCACGCTGCGCGCCAATCTGGCCACCGCCCGCCGGACCGCCGACGGGACGGTCGAGGTGATCCCCGAGAAGCCGGTGTTCCGCAGCCGCGCCCGCCGGTCGGCCGACTGGCGCCTGATCCTGGTCACCGACGTCTCCGGATCCATGGAGGCGTCCACGATCTGGTCCGCGCTGACCGCCTCCGTGCTGGCCGGGGTGCCGACCCTGAGCACCCACTTCCTCGCCTTCTCCACGGAAGTCGTCGATCTCACCGGCCATGTGCACGATCCCCTCTCCCTCCTGCTGGAGGTGAGCGTGGGCGGCGGCACGCACATCGCCGCCGGGCTGCGGCACGCACGCAGCCTGATCACCGTGCCCAGCCGCACCCTCGTCGTCGTCATCAGCGACTTCGAGGAGGGCGCCCCGCTCGGCGGACTGCTGGCCGAGGTGCGCGCCCTGGTGGCCACCGGCTGTCACGTCCTCGGGTGCGCGAGTCTCGACGACGCGGGCCGGCCCCGCTACTCGACGGGTGTCGCCGGCCAGGTCGTGGCCGCAGGCATGCCCGTGGCGGCACTCAGCCCACTCGAACTGGCCCGCTGGATAGGGGAGAAGACCGCATGACCGCCGCCCCGTTGCCACCCGTCGCGCCGGACGTCACGGCAACCCTGGTGGAGGACCTCTCGCCCCGGCTGCGCAAGCGGCTGGACGCGGCGGTCACCAAGATCGGCGCCCGCCCGGCACACCGCGACGGGGACACCGTGACGATCGCGGTCGACGACGAGACCGACCTGCGCCTGCACGCCCCGGGCGGTGTGGTGGTGACAGCGGACGCCATCACCTGCGGCTGTCTCCTCGCCCCGGCCTGCGTCCACCGCGCGGCCGCCGCCTGCGCCGCCCCCACCGCGGACCCGGCCCCTGAGTCCGTCGGGCAACAGACCCCGGCCGCGGCCGAATCCGCGTCACCCCCTCATGGCACGGCCGCCGCCATCACTGTCACCGACGCCGGTGCCGCCCCCTCACCCGAGGCGGCGGGCCCGGCCCAGCGTGCCGCCGCCGAGGCCCTCCGGTCGGCGGCTGCCGCCGTGCTGGACGCCGGTGTCGACGGGGCCGGCGCCGTCGCCCAGGCGGCACTCCTCCGCGCGGCTCACACCGCCCGGATCCAGCACCTGCCGCGCGCCGCGGGCGCCGCGCTGTCCGTCGTCACGCTGCTGCGCGCGGCCCGCGCCGGCGACCCCTCCTACCGCACCGCCGACCTCGTCACGGCCCTGGCCGAACTCCTGGGGACCGCGCACCGGGTGGGGACCGCGACAGGGGCGGAGCTGGACGCCGTCAGGGGCCGGGCACGCCGCCCGTACAGTCCGGACGGCTCGCTGCGCCTGTACGGCCTGTTCACGGAACCGGTGGTCACCGCCTCGGGGCACGGCGGCGCCCGGACCTGGGTGGCCGGACCCGACGGCCGGCTCTGCACGGTCGGCGACGTGGCACCCGGCGGCGTCGGGCGCGCCCTGGGCGTGGCCGACCGGGCCGTGCGCCTCGGGGAGAGCGCCCTCACGCACCGGGAGCTGGGGCGGGCCGGCCTGGCGGTCTCGGGGGCCACGGTCTCGCCGGACGGAAGGCTGGGCGCCGGCAAGGGCGTCAAGGCCGTCACCGCCCGGGGCGCGGCGTGGACGGAGCCGCCGCTCGCCGCCCTGTGGGAGACGCCGCCGTTCCGGCAGGCCGCCCGGGCACTGCGGTCCACCTCCCGCTACGCCGACCCGGACGGCGGCGGCAGCGACCTGCTCTTCCTGGACGTCGAACTCCGCGGCGCCGTACGGGAGCCGGGCGGCACCTGCCTGCTCGCGTCGTGCGACGGCGGCGTTCCCGTCCGGCTCACGGTCGCCGACGACGACCCCGCGCTGGCCCACCGGGACAACCTGATGCTGCTGGCCACGGCCCCGGGGACACGGCTGCGGATCATCGGCCGCCTGGTACCCGCCTCCCATCCCAGGCTCGTGCTCCTCGCCTGCTCGCACCCCACCGGTGAGGGCACGATCGACCTAGGCTTCGACCGCTTGCGCCGGGCCGACCTTCCCGTCCCGGACGCCCTCGTGCACCCCGCCTCGCCCGAGCCCGGCCACTCCGGCGCACACGCGCCCCTGCACCTCCTGGAGCGCCGCGTCGAACAGACGGTTCCGGCGGGCCGCGCCGCTCTCGGCATGCTCGGCGACGTGTCCGCCGAGGCCCGACGCCTCCGCATGGCGGGCCTTCCCACGGCCGCAGGCCTTCTCACCGCCCTGTGCGCCTCGGCGGCCCGACGCGAACGCGACCCCTTCGGCCGCCTCCTCCCCGCCGACACCGACGGCTTCGCCACCCACTGGCTCGCCGCCGCCCGGTACACGGCCGCCGTCTCCGAGGCGCTGTGCGCGGCGGCCTGGGCCCCGGCGCCGGAGGGCCCCGAAGCGGTACCGTCAGAAGCTTGACCGGCCCCCCGGACCTCCGGGCGGTCGATCAGTACGGCGGCCGAAGAAGCACCCCCTGCAGGGGGCAGGCCGTGGCACCCCCTGCAAAGGGCAGACCGTGGCACCGCGTTCGGTGCGGCCCTCTGCGGGCACCCGCCACCGGCGAGTGCTTCGGCGGCGGGCCTCAGGCGAGCGGGGCCATGTCGAGCTGCAGAAGGCGGTCCGCATCGGTGATCACGTCGACCGACGTGATCCGTCCGTCGTGGATCTCGAAGGCCAGCACCCGCAGGTCGTTGTCGCCGTACGCGGCGATGACACCGGGCGAACCGTCGATGAGGGCCGACTGGGCAACCCTGGCGATGCTCGCGAAGGTGGAGGCGCCCTCGGCGACGGACAGTGCTCCGCGCACCGTCTGCAGGCCGTTGGAGCGGCCCACGACATCGGGGGCGAGGACCGCGATGAGTGAGTCGAAGTCGCCTCCCCGTGCGGCGGCGAGGAAGGCCTCGACCACCTTTCGGCGCTGTGCCAGTTCAGGATCGGCCAGGGGGGTCCGACCGCGCACCCGCCGCCGGGCCCGGCTCGCGAGCTGTCGTGCAGCGGCCGGGGTGCGCTCGACGATCGGCGCGATCTCGTCGAAGGGGACGCCGAACAGATCGTGCAGCACGAACGCGAGCCGTTCGGAGGGGTTCAGGGACTCCAGCACGACCAGCAGGGCCAGGCCGAGGGAGTCGGCGAGCAGCGCCTGCTCCTCAGGACCGTCGGTGTCCGCAGGCAGGGCGACGGACTCCGTCAGGTCCTCCCTGCGCAGGCGACGGGCTCGCAGTACGTCCAGGCACACCCGGCCCACCACGGTGGTCAGCCAGCCACGGAGATTCGTGATCTGGCTCTCCTGCGACCGGTTGAGCCGTATCCATGCCTCCTGCACGGCGTCGTCCGCCTCGGCCGTCGATCCGAGCATGCGGAAGGCCACCGATCGCAGATGGCCTCGCGCCTCCTCGAACTGCGCTGCCAGGAGCTGGTCGTGATGGCCCATCATGTCCTCCCGATTCGTAGTCGTCCTCCACCTTCGTGGAACAGGCCGCCCCATGAGGCGTATCCAGGGCGATGGCCGGCACCGCGGACGGCGCCGGGCCCTCGCCCGGTCGGCATCCGCTCAGCCGACGGCCTGGACGGCCGGCTGGCGAGTGGTGGGAAGCAGTCGGTGCCAGAAGTTGCTCAGGCCGGTCGCGACGAGGATGCCGGCGAGCTGTTGCTCGCCGTAGTACCTCGCGGCGTCGGCCCACACCTCGTCCGACACCGGGTCCACCCGGTCGCTCAGCCGGGTGGCAGCCTCGGCGAGCGCCAGGGCGGCGCGCTCCTCCGGCGTGAAGTACGGGGTCTCCCGCCAGGACGCGACAGCGTGGACCCGTTCGTCGCTCTCACCCGCGGCCTTCAGATCGGCGGAGTGCTTGACCACGTTGTAGCTGGAGCCGTTGATCTGGCTCACCCGCAGGTAGACGAGGTCGAGGGTGGTTTCCGGGACGCCGCTGCTCTTCACGGCGTCCACCACGCCGAGCAGCGACGGGATGACGCCGGGGCCGACGGCCACGGCGGGGTTGGGCATACGGGCGGTCATGATTCCTCCAGTGGTCCTGGCGGCCGCCGCACGGCGGCCGGGGGTGTGAGCCGGGTAGGGACACCGACGCCTCATTGACGAACCGGGGCGCGGAAGTGTGACCGGTCGTGCCGGTCCAATCGCTGCGTGTCCGTCGCCGGGCCGAGGCGTAACGGTTTCGTCGACAGGTGGCGGTTCAGGCCGTGGCGGACTGCACCGGGGCGATGTGGTGTCGGACGTCCCGCGGCCGGTGGCCGCGGAACCGGCGACGACGGGGCTGAGATGTCTGCGGCCGCGTGGTGGCTCGCGCGGTGTCACCGCAGCGGGTCGCGGCGGTCGGCGTCGGAGCCGGCCGGAACGGGAACCCGGGACGACTCGTCGTCCCGGGAAACCCGGGGCACGCTTGCCGGCCGGGGCATCAGGAACGCGACGACGAGCAGGGCTACGGTGCCCAGCACGGCCCCGGACATGAACGCGTCGTGGTTGGCCGCCTCGTGGACCCGCACGATCCGGCCCGGGTCGCCCGCCGTCGTGGCCATCTCGGAACTCAGCCCGCTGTAGGCGATCGTGGCGATCACGGCGAGGCCCAGGGCACCTCCGGCCTCCTGACTGGTGTTGATGAGACCGGCTCCGACACCCGCCTCCTCGTCCGGGACACCGGCGAACGCGGCGATCTGCAGCGTCACGAAGACGATGCCGCAGCCCAGGCCCAGAAGGACGAAGGGCGCCAACAGGTCGACCGCGTAACTACCGTCCGCGGGAGCCCGCGACAGCAGCAGCAGGCCGGACACGGCGAGCCCCAGGCCCGCAAGCACCAGCGTGCGCGGGGCGGCCTTCGTGACCAGGACGGAGGCGACTCCCGCGCCCGCCGCGACACAGGCCGCCAGCGGCACATAGGCGAACCCTGCCTCCAAGGGGGAGTATCCGAAGACGTCCTGCATGAAGAGGCTCGCGAAGAAGAACAGCGCGCTGAAGGTGCCGAAGACCAGCACCGCCGAGATGTTGGCCACCCGCAGGGTGCGCAGCCGGAAGATGCGCAACGGCATCATCGGCGACGCGATCTTCGCCTCGATGAGGACGAAGGCGGCCAGCAGCACGGCGACACCGGCCAGCGAGCCGATGGTGCGGGCGGAGTCCCAGCCCACCCGCGTGGCCTCACCGAGGGTGAAGATCAGCAGCAGCAGACCCGCGGTGAGCGTGGCCGCTCCGGCGGTGTCGAACCGGCTCCGGTCGTCCGCACGGCTCTCCGGCAGGATCCGCAGCGCCAGCAGTGCCGCGCCCAGGCCGATCGGCACGTTGATCCAGAAGATCCACTCCCAGCCCGGGCCGTCCGCGAGGATACCGCCGAGGATGACGCCCCCGATCGAGGCGATTCCGGAGAGCGAACCCCACACCCCGAGCGCCTTGTTGCGCTCGGCCCCCTCGGGGAAGGTGTTGGTGAGGACGGCCAGGGCCGCCGGGGTGATGAGCGCCGCCCCGAAGCCCTGGACCGCCCGTGCGGAGACGAGCATCGGCCCGTTCTCCGCGAGACCCGAGACCAGGGAGGCCAGAGCGAAGACGGTGAAACCGATCTGGATCAGGCGGCGGCGGCCGAAGGAGTCCGCGAGCCGCCCCCCGAGCAGGAGGAAGCCGCCCAGGACCGTCGCGTAGGCCGTGACGATGTAGTTCAGGCTGACGTCGCTCATACCGAGGCCGGCCTGGATGGAGGGGAGGGCCAGGTTCACGATCGACACGTCGGTGAAGACCATGAACTGGCCCAGGCAGACGAAGGCCAGCACGGCGCCGGGGGATCGGCCCCCCGGAAGCGGCCGGCCCGATGTGTTCAGGTCACTCATGACGATCTCCCAGGTCCGCGTATCGGTGGAGGAGCGGTTCGCGGCCGATCCGACGGCAGCGAACCTCCGCCGGTATCCGGTCCCGGTGTACGAGCACCCCCTGGGGCCCGCACGGTCCTGGCCTTCGCCGGCGAGAGCCCCCGGTCCGGGGGCACCTCCACCGCTATGACGAACGCGAGCGAACGAGTGTGACGGGACGGCGGGGCCGGCCGATCACCTGCGACCGGTGGTCCTGGTCCTGCCCGTCGGCGTCCTGCTCGACTCCGCGCTCAGGGGCGATCCGCCGCCCTGTCGGGGCGAGCCGTTCCCGGACCCGCCCGGCGGAATGCGATCGTGGGCTGTCAGGTTGACACCAACGGCACAGACGTACGAACACGGCACCGAGGGCGGAAGCATCCATGGGCGAGTTGATCCTGATCCGGCACGGCGAGACCGAGTGGTCCCGGTCCGGCCAGCACACGAGCTGGACCGACCTGCCCCTGACCGAACTCGGGGAGCGGCAGGCCCGAGCCCTCGTGCCGCTGCTCGCGGAGCGGGAGATCGGGCTCACCCTGGTGAGCCCCTATCTCCGTGCCCGCCGCACCGCCGAACTGGCGGGTCTGCCGGCGCCCCGCGAGACCCCGGACCTGCGGGAGTGGGACTACGGGGCGTACGAGGGCGTGACCACGGTCGAGATCCGCCGCACCCGCCCCGACTGGAACCTCTGGACCGACGGTGTCGCCCCCGGTCCTGCTGAGCACCCGGGGGAGAGCCCGCAGGAGGTCGGCGACCGGGCCGACCGGATCCTGGCTGAGGTCCGGGCGGCGGCGTCCCGTCTCGGCGAGGCCGACATCGCCCTGGTGGCACACTCGCACTTCCTTCGTGTACTCACCGCGCGCTACCTGCGGCTGACACCGGCGAGCGGCGAACTGTTCCAGCTCCACACGGGCGCGGTCTCACGCCTCGGTACGGAACACGGCAAGCCGGTCGTCACCGCACTCAACATGGCTCTCCCGGAGAAGCTGTTCAACGCGATCGCCTGAGGGTCCCCGCACCGCCTCTCCGACGGGCTGCCGGCCACTGAGCCGAGCCGAGCCGGTGGCCCGTCGGCCCGCCACCCGGACGTGTGGGTCGTGCGACGCGGCAGGGCATCCGCCCGCCCGGGAGCCGGATCGGTCGACCGTCCGGCACGACGGCACGACGGCACGCGAGAATGCCCTCGTGCGCACTCCTCGTTCTCCAGGCTCCGAACCGTCCGACGTCATCGCCCGCTACGTCCACGCCTCACCCCACGGGACCGGGCGCTACCTCCGCCTCCTCCATGGCAACTTCGCCCTCGAAGACGAGAGCGAGCGCACGTCCTTCCTCCGATCCCTGCGTTCGGCCGCCAGGGAGATCACCGACGCGGAGCTCGAGATCCTGCTGAAGGGCGAGTGGCGCTCCCGCCTCACCGCTGCCTGGCTGATCGGCGTCGATCGCCGTACGTACTTCCGCGATGTGCTCGGCGACCTGCTTCTCGCCAGCAGCCTGTGCTTCTCCGGTCAGGGCTACTGCTTCGCCCTCGCACGCTTCGGCACGGAGGAGGACGCCCTGCACCTGGTCGCCTACCTGGAACGCCATCTCCCGGAGCCCGACCGCCAGTACGACCAGCGCTGGGCCATCAGCGCGCTCCTCCACATGGACAGCGGGACCGGAACCGCACACGCCACCCGCTTCCTCGCCCCGGGCGGACTGTGGCACCGGTGGAACGACGCCCAGTTCGCGCCCTCGCCGCCGAGCCGGTTCGTAGGCGAGCTGTGCGCGTTGACGGACTCTCCAGAACAGACCCCGTAGGAGCGGCCGGTGTCCGGTGAATCCGGCACGCAGGCTGCCGTCCTCGACAGTATCCGGATCCATGACCGAGTGATCCCTGGCGGAACGATCCTGCAATCCCTCGACCGTTCAGCGCATCCCGACAGGTGTGAGGCGTTGCAACTGGGCGATCAGGGGGCCTGGTAGAAGGGGATGGGAATGTCGTGTGCCTTCAGAGCCGCCGCGTAGCGAGCCAGTAGCTCGTCGAGACCGGAGAGGAGGAAAGCCGCCTCTTCGCGAGCCTCAGCGACGTCGCCCTCGTCGCAGGCCCTTACGATCCCAGCGACGTCGTCACGGATGACCGAAAGGGAATCGCCCTGGATCAACACGCCCGGAAATCTACGTGGGGGCAGGCGGACGACGGCGTCGTTCCCGGGGTCCGTGAACAGCTCAGCCTCGATACGTTCCATCTGATCATCCAACCTCAGAGCCGTCCTCTCAGGCATAGCCGTCGTGGAAGCGGCCAGACCCTTTCCGATGGCCAGCTGTGCACACCGCTTGGCCACCTCCGCTGACCTGGAGTGCTTCCCTCCAGCCTGAAATCCTGTCGATCTCATGACGGGGTGATGCCTACGCTGCCTCCATGGCTGATTCGGAGACCAGCGCGACCTGCGACAGGCTGGTTCAGCTGGTGGCGCCGCCGGCCGCCCCGGTGGACGCCCACGGGGATTGGGCCCTCGTGGAGACCGCAATCGGTGCCCGGCTGCCCGACGATTACCAGCGACTCGTCGAAACCTACGGCTGGGGAGAGTTCTGCGACTTCCTCTACCTTCGGACGCCGTTCGGTACGAGCAAGCACAACGGCATCGAGTGGCAGATCCCCCACCCCACGGATTCGCCCGAACAGGACCGCGAGCGCTATCCGTATCCGCTGCACCCGGCTCCGGGCGCGATGCTGATCTGGGGCACCACGATGGATGCCGACCGCCTGTGCTGGCTCACCGAGGGGGATCCCGAGAAATGGCCCGTCGTGGTGTGGAGCAGTGAAGGCTGGTACGAGACGCACGCCGTGGGCGCGGCCGAGTTCATCGAGAGCTGGGCCTGCGGACACGCCGACTCCGGACTGCTCGCAGACATGGAGCCGGGGCTGGCACCATGGTTCAACGCCTTCCGCCCCCGCACCCACCGGTGCCTGCGCCTGTCCGAAGGCCCCTTCTCCCACCCCGATCGCCTGGAGTTCCTGCGCGAGGCACTGGCTCCCACCACCGACCGGGGTTCGTGGCACTCCACGCACGGCGAAACGGGACAGGATCACTTCGCGACCGTCGATACCGACTGGTTGCTCACCTATGACGCCTCCCGCCCCCACCAGATCCGGATCGACTTCCCACCCGAAGACAGCGGTCAGGCCCAGCAGCGCCTCTTCGCCGCTGTACACCGAATGGGGTGCGAGGTTCTTCGGATCACGACTGCGTCCGGAACATCGCTCCCGGCCTGGGACACGGCCACGGACGAAGACGAGGGGTAGCGAGAGAGCCAGTCTGGGCGCGGGCCGCTTGTCTGGCGTAGCCCTCACGGAAGCGCGGTCAGAACCCCCCAGTCGGCCGTTGAGTGGCTCAGTTGGCCGCTCCGGTGCTCAGAGTCGCCTGTCTGACGCCGGGCGCCGGCGTAGCTCGGGGCCCTCAGTGCCTGGAATCAACGACAGCCAGGACATGACAGCGCCTCCGCAGGGCTTCGGCCCAGGAGCGAGTCCAGCGCGAGGTTCGTCCAGAACGGACGTCAGTCAATTCGCGAGATCAGGCGATGAGCAAGCCGAGCGCAGAATGAATTTCAGGGAAGTCGCCGCACGTAAGGGTGACGCGCACCAACTCCGGCGCGAGTGGCCCGAACGGCCGCCTGTAAAGACGCAGTTGGCAATCGCTAGGGGTCCGTGGGCACGCGCGGTGATCCCTGATATCAGGTTCAGGCCCTCAGCCCGAATCTACTCTGCGGCATATTTCCCTTATGTCCGCCCGTCTTCCGTGCGCCGCCAGCTATTCAGGCAGCAGATTTCCGGATCTCGGAGATTGGGCAAAGTCCTGCGAGCCGCGATAGACAGGGAGCTCCCTCCTTGCCCTCGACCATGCTGATGACGCCTGGGCGAGTCCCCCTGCCCCGGGCCGTTGACAGGCCCCTACCTCCCGGAGAACCTGATGCGAGCCCGATCTCCCCGCGCACTCGCCAAACTTCCGTACGTGCACCGCCTTAGGCCGTTCACCGGGGGAATGGAAAGAGAGGGCACCTATGAGTGGCTCCACTTCGACGGCTGCGATTTCGAGGACGTGGACGGCGGCGGCTCTGGATTCACCGAGTCCGCGTTCTCCGCGGTGACTCTGACGCGTGGCCGCTACCGGCGCTCCCAGTTCGACGACATCTGGTTGAATACCGTGCGCATGGTGGGGACCGACCTCGCAGAGACCACCTGGATGGACACCGAGTGTAACGAGGTGGTCCTGGCCGGCACGGAACTCTCCGGCTCCCACATGAACCGCGTCACCTTCTACAACTGCAAGTTCGACTCGGTGAACGCCCGCCTGGCCAAGCTGAGGAATGTCGCGTTCGTGGACTGCCTCCTGCGCGACGTCGACTTCGGCGGAGCCGTGCTCGCCAACGTCACCTTCCCCGGCTCGACACTGGACCGAGTGCACTTCGACAACGCCAAGATGACGAAGGTCGACCTGCGAGAGGCTGCCGGGCTGAGTATCGCCTCCGGGCTCGAAGCCTTGAGGGGGGCAACGATCAGCACCTGTCAACTCCTGGACATGGCACCAGCACTGGCACAGGCCCTCGGCCTCACTGTGAAAGACGAGTAGATGCGCGCACCGGGGGCTCGACGAGAACGCGGAACAACACAGCCTGGGCGGACTGTCGCTCCCGCGGGACCAAATGGCTTTCCGTGAACGTTCCCTTCCCGCAGCAAGATCGGACACGGCCACCGGGAGCGGCCCGGATCGCGGATTCGGTGTCATGACCCGTTGTGCACAGGTGGCGCATCGACGACTTCAAGGACTCGGGCGGCACCTCGCTCAGCGTCGTTCGCGGCTGCCGGGTGGGCTGACTTCGCCGTACCGAGCGGCCTGTGCCCCGCCGCCCCCGGGCGAGGTGCCGGCCGCGACCGCCCGCGGACGGCATCCTTCGGGGCGCGCCCGCTCAGGCGGGTGGCGTAAGAGCGACCCACGGCCGTTCGCGTCGCCGGGCGGTCCGGGCGGCGAGCGCCGACACGAGAGCGGTGACGGCCAGAACCGCACCGAGCAGCATCGGGAGTCCGAGTCCGACGAGGGCGCCGCGGCCCGAAGTGGCCCGGCCCAGCACGGAGGTTCCGGCTACCGTGCCCGACCGGTCGTCCAGGAAGTACCGGGAGTCCCTGGCGTCCGACCGGAAGTCGCCGAGCAGGAAGAGGCGCCCCTCGGGGACCGCCACGTCGTACGCGAGCGGCGTTCCCGAAGGATCGCCGTCCTTGACGTACGGCTCGGTCAGCGGTGCCCCGTTCACCGTCACGGGTGCTCCGGGGCGTTGGGCGACTCGGTCGCCTCCTGTGCCGATCACGCGTCCGAGGGCGGCCTTGCCCTCGTACCGGTCGGGCGCCCGGTACAGCACCACGTCTCCGCGCCGTATCTCGCCCGGGTCGGTCCGCTCGAAGAGGACGCGCTCGCCGATGGAGTACGTCGGTTCCATCGAGCTGCCCGACACCTGCGCCGCCGTGTAGCCGGCCCCGAACAGCGCTACCGGCCCCACCAGTAGCAACGCCCCGACCGCCCCGGAGGTCCAGGCCGCGATGCGCAGCCCTCGACCTGCCTGCTCCATGTGACCTCCCCGAACGTACGTGCGGAGAGAGTACAGGGCGGGTGGAGTGGGCGTTCGTGCCGTGTGCCGTGCACGGCGGGCGGTGGTGTGGCGGACGCCGCGGGGCCGACGCGGACGGCCGGTACCTCGCCCCCGAGGTACCGGCCGGTTCCGTGCGGTGCGGCCCGGATCAGGCCGCCTTCTTCGTGAGCGAGGTGAGGTGGGCGAAGACGACGACGTTGGCGGAGTACCCGTCCTTCTTGTCGAAGCGTCCACCACAGGTGAGGAGCCTGAGTTCCGGACGGCCGGTGGCCCCGTACACCTTGTCGTCCGGGAACTTGTCCTTCGTGTAGGTCTTGACCTCGTCGACGGTGAAGACCGCGGTCCGCCTGTCGGCCCTGGTGACCTTCACGGTGTCACCCCGGCGCAGGACGTTGAGATTGAGGAAGATCGCCGGGCCCGTCGCGGTGTCCCGGTGGCCGACGAGCAGGGACGTCCCCGCCTCCCCGGGGGAAGGGCCCTTCTGGTACCACCCCACCAGCTTGGGCCTGCTCAGCGGTGGGGCGCCGAGCCGGCCCTTCGCGTCGAGGCCGAGGCCGGTGACCGGTGCCTCGATGAAGATGGCGGGGACGGCGACCTTCACCGGCCGGGAGTGCACCAGTGGGGCGTGCGAGGCGGGCACCTTCTCCTGAGGCTTGTGCGGTGCCCGGCGGAACGGCGGCGCCCCGCCGCCCGCGGCGTCGCTGCCGCGGGCGGCGGTGACCGACGAGGCGTCCTCGGACGAGTCCGAACTCGCCCACACGACGCCGGTCACCAGCGAGAAGGTCACGCACAGGGTCATCGTGAGCCGGCATGCACGGCTCGGGCCCCGTCGTCGCCGTCGGCCGCGCGTACTAGGCCTCGTTGCGGGCACGGCGACGAGCGGATCGGCGGACCATGATCAGCCCTGCGATTCCGGCGGCACCGGCGACCACGGCTGCCGAGGTCCCGATGTTCGAGTCGCTCTCGGAGCTGACGCCCTCCATCTCGGGGACGCCGCCACCGCCGGCGGGCACGGCGCCGGACGGCTTGTCGTAGATCTCGGCGGTGCCCTTCTCCGAGCTCTTCTCGGCGCTGCCGTTCTCCTGGGCGCCCGCCTCGGACGCGCCCTGGCCGCCCTCCTCGCGGTTGCCGCCCTGGCCGCCGTTCTGGCCGGGGCGGGAGCAGTCGACCTCGAAGCTCTTCTGCTTCGGGACGGGACCGGCGGTCCAGGTCAGCTGGTACGTGCCCTCCGGAAGCAGGTACTCCTGGCTGCGGGCCTTGCCCTCCACGAGCGGGAGGGTGTTCGTCAGCGTGTTCCCCGGAGGCCGCTCGGTGATCGTCCAGACGAGCTGGGGGAGCTCCCCGAAGTTGTTCGCCACGAGGACGAACTGGCAGACCTCCACGCCGTTGCGGTCACCACGCGAGTGCCAGCTGACGTTACGGACGTCGATGTCGCCGCTCTCGCCGAGGGCGAGCGCGGCCGGGGCCCCGGCCACCAGAGCGGCGCCCGCGACGGCGACCGCGGCAGCCACCTTGGTGCCCGTACGGACGCTGCGGGAGCGGAGGGAAGCGGAAATGCGCATGCTGGGCTCCTTCAAGCCGAGATGATTGTCGTACTGATCACCTGATCGCCTAAGAGATGCCATGGATCATCAAGACTGTCTGTCGGGACACCGCAAAAACGCGCAAAAGTACCCTGACTAGCCGATAGCGGCAGCGAGTGGCCGGGGGAGGGCGGCCGGCAGGCCGGGCCGGGTGAGCCGTCGAGCGGGACGGCGGCCGTGCCGACACTCGGCCACGTGCGCGCGATGCCCTCCGGGCTCGGTGCGGCTCTGTCCGAGGCGCCCGCCGTCGCGGGTGCGAGTACCGGGGCGGCCGCACGGGGCTCGCGGTCGGCGCCGCCGCGCGTCCGGTGGTCCGGACGCGCGGGGGATGCGGTGGTCCGGACGTGCGGGGGATGCGGTGGTCCGGACGTGCGGGGGACGCGGTGCGCCGAACGCCGCCGGGGGCGGCCACCCGTCCGTGCGGGTGGCCGCCCCCGGCCGTTCAACTCCGGTCAGGTGTTCAGGAGATCAGCTCGATCTCCGCCAGCGTCGCCGCCTCCGAGCTCACCAGCCGGTACTTCGCGTACGCCGCGGGCGCCGGCACCGAGAACACCCGGGTCTGCTTGTCCCAGGCGAACGTCTGGCCGGACCGCTTGTCGAGGTCCTTCCAGGAGGTTCCGTCCGCCGATCCCTGCAGCACCCAGCCCGTGGGGGCCTTGGCCGCCGAGCCAGAGGTCAGCGTGTACTGGACCGCCTTCGTGCCCTCGGCCGCCGGCAGCTCCACCGACTCGACCGGGGCCGAGGTCGCGGAGGTGTTGTCGTACAGCGCGCCGTCGCCCTTGAGCACGTCGCCCTTGGGTGCCGGCACCTTGTCGTCCTGGGTGATGGAGACCGGGGCGGCGTCCTTGCCGGTGCCCCACGCCGAGGGCTTGGAGCCCATGTCGAACTCCAGCACCCCGCCCTTCGCGAGCAGGTCGTGCGGCAGTGACGTGGAGGTCCACTTCTTGCCGTTGACCCTCAGGCCCTGGACGTAGATGTTCGTGGCACTGTTCTTCGGCGCCTTGACCACCAGGTCGCGGCCGTTCTCCAGGTGCACCGTCGTCTTCGTGAAGAGCGGTGAGCCGATCGCGTACTCACCGCTGCCCATGACCAGCGGGTAGAAGCCGAGCGAGGAGAAGAGGAACCAGGCCGACTGCTCGCCGTTGTCCTCGTCGCCGTGGTAGCCCTGGCCGATCTCGCTGCCCGTGTACAGGCGGCCGAGGACCTCGCGGACCTTCTCCTGGGTCTTCCAGGGCTGCGAGGCCGCGTCGTACATGTACGTGGCGTGGTGCGCGACCTGGTTGCTGTGGCCGTACTGGCCCATCCGCACGTCGCGCGCCTCGGTCATCTCGTGGATGACGCCGCCGTACGAACCGGTGAACTCGGGTCCCGCCGTCTCCGGCGTCGAGAAGTAGGTGTCCAGCTTCTTCGCCAGACCGTCACGCCCGCCGTAGAGATTGGCCAGGCCCCGGCTGTCCTGCGGGGCGGTGAAGGCGTAGCCCCAGCCGTTGGTCTCCGTGTAGTCGTAGCCCCAGACGCGGGGGTCGTACTCGCCGGAGGGAAGGCGCCAGTCACCGTTCGGCTTCTTGCCCTGGAAGAAGCCGGCCTTGTCGTCGAAGAGCTTGACGTAGTTCTGCGCGCGGTTCAGGAAGTACTCGGACTCCTCCTTGTAGCGCTGCTTCTTCGTCTTCTCGTAGAGGGCCTGGCCCATCCGCGCGATGCCGTAGTCGTTGAGGTAGCCCTCCAGGGACCAGGAGAGACCCTCGTGCGTCTCGGTGTTCGCGTAGCCGGTGAAGACCGAGGTGTCCATGCCCTTACGGCCGACGCCCGAGGACGGCGGGGTCACCGTGGCGTTCTTGACCGCCGCGTCGTAGGCCGCCTCGGCGTCGAAGTCGACGCCCTTGACGTACGCGTCGGCGAAGGCCACGTCGGAGCTGGTACCGGTCATGAGGTCGGAGTAACCGGGGGAGGACCAGCGGGAGATCCAGCCGCCGTCCTTGTACTGCTGGACGAACCCGTCGACCATCTTGCCGGCCTGCTTGGGGGTGAGGAAGGAGTACGCCGGCCAGGTCGTCCGGTAGGTGTCCCAGAAGCCGTTGTTGACGTAGACCTCACCCTTGACGATCTTCGCGCCGGTGTGGGTCGGGGTGTCCGTGCCGGTCTGCGGCGAGAAGGGACTCGCGTACGTGCTCTTCCCGTCGACCTGCTCGAAGCCGGAGTTCGGGTAGAGGTAGAGCCGGTACAGGCTGGAGTAGAGCGTGGTCAGCTGGTCGGCGTTCGCGCCCTCGACCTCGACCTTGCCGAGGATCTTGTCCCAGGTCTTCTGCGCGGTCCTCTCCACCTTGTCGAAGGAGGTCTTCGCCGGAAGCTCCATGGCGAGGTTCTTCTTCGCCTGGTCGACGCTGATCAGCGAGGTGGCCAGACGGAGGTTGACGGTCCGGTCCTTGCCCGCGTCGAAGCGGAAGAAGCCGGTCACGTCGTCACCGCCGCCGCCCTCGAGCTTGCCGCTGTCGGTGACCGGCGCGTCGAAGGAGCCGTATACGAAGAGCCGGGTGGCGCCGGTGGAGCCGCCGCTCTTCACGTCGGAGTAACCGGTGAAGGTACCCGTCTTCGCGTCGAGGGTGAGCCCGCCGTCGTTGGAGACGTTGTCGAAGACCAGGCTCGCGTCGTCACCGGGGTAGGTGAAGCGCATCCGTGCCGCGTGGTCGGTCGGAGTCATCTCGGCCTTGAGGCCGTTCTCGAAGGTCACGCCGTAGTAGTGCGGCGTCGCCGTCTCGTTCTCGTGGCGGAAGGGCAGCGCGCGGGCCGTGCGGGAGGCGTCCGGGGTGCCGGAGGCCGCCGACGGCATCATCTGGAAGGTCTGGCGGTCCCCCATCCAGGGGCTCGGCTCGTGACTCGCGCTGAACGCCTGCAGGGTGGGCAGGTTGTCCTCGTTGTTCCCGCGCGCGTAGTCGTACAGCCAGCTCGTGGAGCCCGCGTTGGTGACCGGCGTCCAGAAGTTGAAGCCGTGCGGGACGGCGGTCGCGGGGAAGGTGTTGCCGCGCGAGAAGCCGCCGCTGGAGTTGGTGCCCCGGACGGTCGACGCGTAGTCCGAGAGGTGCGCCTTGCGCTTCTCGGGAGGCTTCGGGGCGATCGAGATGTCGTCGATCCACCCCTGGAACTTCGACGGGCCCTTGGGGGAGTCGTAGGCCACCAGGATCCGGTCGACGGTCTTGCCGGCGGCGACCGAGCCGATCCGCGAGGCGACCTTGTTCCACTGGTTCACGTACAGCCGCTTGGCGTCGGCCTGCCCCTGCGGGGTGAGGAGTCCCCCGTGGCTGTCGGTGGCCTTCAGCTCGCTCAGATAGGTGCCGTCGGTGAAGGCCAGGTCCACCGCCACGTGCGTCGCGGGGTAGTCGAGGTCCGTCTTCCCCATCTGCGGGTAGACCAGGTAGGACAGCTGGGTGTCCTTGGTGACCGCCGTGTCGACGTCGAAGACCTTGTTGTACGAGTAGGCGTGTCCGTCGGCCTTGTGCGTACCCGCGTACCGCAGCGCCTTCGTCCCGGTGAACCCGGCGCCCTGCTTCGCGGTCGGGGACCCCGAGGGCCCCCGGTCGGGCTGGGTGCGCATGTCGTCGGGCGCGGGGGCGGAGGTGTCGCCGTCCGAGAACTGGACGTCGGCGAGCTGGATCGCGTCGGACGCACCGTTGTTCTTCGTGATCTCCAGCCGGAAGTGCTGGTAGGCGGTCTCCGTGGTGAAGTCGAACGACTTGGTCTGGAGGCGCTCGGAGAAGGTCTGGCCCGTGCGGGTGTCCAGGTCCGTCCAGGTCTTGCCGTCGGCGGAGCCCTTCAGGGTCCAGTCCTTGGGGTCCCGCTCGTCGTGGTCGTTGGCCGAGGTCAGCGCGTAGGTGACGACCTTGGTGGGTTCGAGGAGGTCGAACTCGACCCAGCCCGTGGGCTCGAAGGCCAGCCACTTGGAGCCGGGCTCCACGTCGATCAGGTTCTCCTTGCCCTCGCCGCCGCCCGTGTTCTCGCTGCTGGCGCGGAGGTCGGTGACCTGATCGGTGACG
Source organism: Streptomyces sp. NPDC102402 (assembly GCF_044765765.1). NCBI lineage: Bacteria > Bacillati > Actinomycetota > Actinomycetes > Kitasatosporales > Streptomycetaceae > Streptomyces > Streptomyces sp. NPDC102402. The sequence goes on along the minus strand of NZ_JBIWKR010000005.1, from coordinate 594,754 downwards.
TTGCCCGGTATCCCGTCGGCGAATCCGCCGTCGACGCCCGAGGCGCGCTTCTTCCCGTCGGCGCCCTCCTCGACCGTGCTGCGCCAGTCCGGCTGCTTCTGGTCGGCTTCGAAGGAGGAGCTGAACGAGGTGTCGCCGGACGGTTTCCGGGCCGCGTCCGAGGGCTGGGCGAGGGCGGCGGTGGGGGCCGCAAGGGCCATGACGAGCGAGGCCGCGAGGACCGCGGCGGAGTGGCTGGTTCTGTGGCGTGAGCCGTGCTGAGGACCACGTAGGGGCTGCATACGGAGCCGTTCCTCCCGGGGACATGCTCTGGACAACGTTGTCATTGTGGGGCGCGGGTTCCAGTAGGGAGCCAAGTGACGGGATGTGTCAAGGGTGTTGCACGGGGCGACGCCGGTGATTCGACCGTATTGCGGAATGTGCCGTTCACGTGCGGAGGCGCGCGGTGCCGAGGTGACCGTGAGGTCTCAACTCGGGAAAGACTGCCGCTCAACCATGCATTCGATCTTGCTCACTTGGCGGCAAGTGGACTATACCTGTCGGCGTCTGCACAGCCGCTTCACAACGGCCCGCGCGGGCGCGGGGGAGGGGGAACGGCTGTGGGCGCGAGAGCGGCCGCCGCGCGGTCCCCCGGGACTCCCCCACCGCACCTGGAAATCCGGCAATCTGCACGACCCAAGCGCAACTGACCGCGGTGGCGGGGCCCTTCGCCTAGGCGAATTCCTTACGGGTGACCGGTACACCGCCTGAGTCCTGGAGAAGGCGAGGACTTGAGCATGGGATCCACCTCAGGCCGCACGAACGAAGGCCTTGGCCGTCGCGATCTGATCAGGCGTTCTGCCGCACTCGGCCTGATCGCAGTTCCGACGATGAGCTTCCTGTCCGCGTGCGCGAGCAGCGACAGCGGAAGTGACGAGAAGGTCGAGAAGGGCACCAAGAGCGCGAAGAACCCGCTCGGTGTCAACGAGACCGCCGCCCTTGAGGTGGTCATCTTCAACGGCGGCTTCGGCGAGCAGTACGCCATCGACGCCGAGAAGAAGTACAACGCGGCCTTCCCCAAGGCGCCGAAGGTCAAGCACGCCGCGACCGAGAAGATCCAGTCGACGCTGCAGCCGCGCTTCAACGGCGGCACCCCGCCGGACCTGATCGACAACTCGGGCGCCGAGCAGATGGACATGGGCGTCCTGGTCGGCAAGAAGCAGCTCGCCGACCTGACCCCGCTGATGGACGCCCCGTCCTACGACGACCCGGCCAAGAAGGTCCGCGACACGCTGCGCCCCGGTGTCCTGGAGATGGGCCAGTTCGACGGCGACCCGGTCTGGATCATGTACTACGCGTACACGGTCTACGGCGTCTGGTACTCGCAGACCAACCTCGAGAAGCTCGACGCGGCGTACCCGGAGACCTGGGACGACATGCTCGCGCTGTGCGCGAAGGCGAAGAAGAAGGGCATCGCCGGCTGGACGTACCCCGGCAAGTACCCGTACTACCTGCCGTTCTCTCTGTACCCCTTCATCGGCAAGATCGGTGGCCGCGAGGTCCTCGACAAGATCGACAACCTGGAGCCGAACGCCTGGAAGGACCCGGCCGTCAAGGCCGCCTTCGAGGCGTACTACGAGCTCTTCCAGAAGGGCTACATCCTCAAGGGCACGCCCGGTCTGACCCACATCCAGTCGCAGACCGAGTGGACCAAGGGCAAGGCGCTCTTCATCCCGAACGGCTCGTGGGTGGAGAACGAGGCCGCGCCCACCACGCCCGAGGACTTCAAGATGATGGTCGGCGCGCCGTCCAGCCTGGACTCGTCCGACAAGCTCCCCTACGGCACCATCTGGGCGTCCGGCGGCGAGCCGTTCGTCGTGCCCGCGAAGGCGAAGAACCCCGAGGGCGGCATGGAGCAGCTGCGCATCATGCTCAGCGAGGAGTCCTCCAAGAACTTCACCAAGTCGGTGAAGTCCCTCAGCGCCTTCAACGGCGGCACGGACGGCCTGACGCTGTCCACCGCCATGCAGTCCGGCGTCGACGTGCTGAAGCAGGCCGGCGACAACGTGGTGAACCCGCGACTGCAGGACTGGTACGTGAAGCTCCAGAAGGAGCAGATCGGCATCGCCGGCATCGGCGAGATGATGGCCGGCCGCGCGACCCCGGCGGAGACCATCAAGAAGATCCAGGCCTTCGCCGACGCCGCGGCCAAGGACCAGTCCATCAAGCACTACAAGCACCAGTGAGCCACCGTCACCAGCGGCGGCACCCGCTCAGAAATCGGGGTCGTTAAACGATGCAGCACGGCAAGTACCGGTTCATCGCGGGATTCCTCGTGGTTCCGCTGGCGTTGTACGCCATCTTCGTCATCTGGCCCTTCGTCCAGTCGATCTACTACTCGTTCACGGACTGGACCGGTCTGAGCCCCGACTTCCAGATGGTCGGCTTCGACAACTACAGCCGGATGCTCGGCGACAACATCTTCTGGAAGTCACTGCAGCACAGTGTGCTGCTCGCCCTGCTGCTGCCGCTGGTGACGCTGGGCCTCGCACTCTTCTTCGCCTTCATGCTCAACGTCGGCGGCCGTCGGCGGAAGAACGCCGCGATAGCCGGAGTGCGGGGCTCCTCCTTCTACAAGGTGGCCTACTTCTTCCCTCAGGTGCTGTCGATCGTGATCGTGGCCCTGCTGTTCCAGTTCGCGTTCAACCCGTCGTCCGGAATGCTGAACGAGACACTCAAGGCGGTGGGCCTCAAGAGCCTGCAGCCGGACTGGCTCGGCGACCCGGACCTGGCGCTCTACTGCGTGATGGTCGTGCTGATCTGGTCGACGGTCGGATTCTTCGTCGTCCTCTTCTCCGCCGGAATGGCCTCCATCCCGAAGGACTTCTACGAAGCCGCCCTCCTCGACGGAGCCGACCGCATCACGACGTTCTTCAAGATCACGCTTCCGCTGCTCTGGGACACCGTGCAGTCCGGCTGGGTCTACATGGGCATCCTGGCGCTCGGTGTGGAGGCCTTCACCGCCGTCCAGATCATGACAGTGGGCCCGGGCGGTCCCGCCTACTCCACCACCGTCCTGCCGCTGTACGTCTACCAGACGGCCTTCCGGGACGCCCAGGCCGGTTACGCGACCACCATCGGAGTCGGGCTGCTCATCGTCACCATGCTCTTCGCGGGCATCGTGATGAAGCTGGGCCGGCGCGAGCGGCTGGAGTTCTGATGCCGGCTTCCCCGAGGTTCCGCGACCGGACGGCCGGCTGCGCGCAGATCATTTCGGTCCCGGTGACCGGCCCGACAGTTGTACGAGGTGAGCACACGTGAAGGTCACTGAGACTCCGCCCGCCGTCCCTGCCCCGCGCTCGCCGGTGACGAAGACGGACGCCCCGGCCTTCGAGGCCGCGAAGAGCAGCGAGGGCAAGGTCCTCAACGTCTTCTCGCACGGCGTGCTGATCATCTGGGCCGTGCTCGTCGTCATGCCGCTGCTCTGGGCGGTGATGGCGTCCTTCAAGACGGACGACTCCATCCTGTCGACCCCCTGGGCGCTGCCGGACAAGCTGCACTTCGAGAACTGGTCACGGGCCTGGAACCAGGCCCACATGAGTGACTACTTCCTGAACACCATCCTGGTGGTGGGCGGTTCACTCATCGGCACACTGCTGCTCGGCTCGATGGCGGCGTACGTCCTGGCACGGTTCGACTTCCCCGGGAACCGCTTCATCTACTTCCTCTTCATCGGGGGGATGAGCTTCCCGATCATCCTGGCGCTGGTCCCGCTGTTCTTCGTCATGAACAACATGGGCCTGCTGAACTCGCCGCACGGGCTGATCCTGGTCTACATCGCCTACTCGCTCCCGTTCACCGTCTTCTTCCTCACCTCGTTCTTCCGGACGCTGCCGACCTCGATCGCGGAAGCGGCCATGCTCGACGGGGCCTCGCACACCAGGACGTTCTTCCAGGTGATGCTGCCGATGGCGAAGCCCGGTCTCATCAGCGTCGGGATCTTCAACTTCCTCGGGCAGTGGAACCAGTACATGCTGCCGACGGTGCTGAACACCGACCCGGACGGCAAGGTGCTCTCCCAGGGCCTGGTCGAACTGGCCACCAGCCAGGGATACAAGGGGGACTGGTCGGGCCTCTTCGCCGGCCTGGTCATGGCGATGCTGCCCGTCCTCCTCGCCTACATCGTCTTCCAGCGCCAGGTCGTCGCCGGCCTGACGGCGGGGGCGCTCAAGTAGGCGAGAGCCCGCGGCTCCCGTGAGATGACGACAGAGGGGCCCTTCCGTCCGGCGGGACGGAAGGGCCCCTCTGTCGCGCCTCACAGCGTGCGACGCACCCCTGCCTGGCGCTCCAGGTCGCGCAGCTGCACCGCGAGGTCGCCCTCGACCGCGGTGTGCGCGGGACCGCTGCGCCCGATGGGCAGGACCTCCTCGCTGCGCATGTCCTCCAGCATCAGGGCGAACGCCGCGTACATCGCGACGATCGCCACGAGGAATCCGAAGCCCCCGGCCGTGTACCTGAGCCACTCGGCCCCGGTCAGCCCGGCGAGGCCGGTGGCCGCCCAGCGGGGCAGCGAGACGACCAGGACGAGCCAGAGGGCGCGCTTGGGCCGGGTCACAGCGACCATGAGCGCCCCGAAGCACAGGAACGCCAGGTTGAAGACGCCGAGCACCCGGGCTTCCCCGGCCGCGCCCGTACCCATGACGAGGGCGTACGCCAGCCAGCTGCCGGCGAACGTGCCCATGAGGGTCGCCGCGATCACGTCCCGGGCGCCGAAGGCCAGGTGGCTCACCAGGAGCTGGAGGACGAAGGCGGGCAGCACGCACAGGGCGACGGCCGTGCGGTCCGCGGTGTCGAAGACCCCGAGCTGGAGGCAGGCCGTCATCACGGAGGCGATGGCCACCGTGAAGAAGCCCAGTGGCATCGGCGAGGCGATGGGGCGCAGGTTGATGCGCGTCATCGACCGGAGGTCCGCTTCGAAACGGCGGCCCGGGGACGCGTCCGGACTCTGGTCCGGCCCGGCGTCGGGTGCGGTACTCATCTGATGGTTCCCTCGGGTCAGTGTGCGAAGCAGGGGTCGACGAAGGGCGGAGGCACAGGGGGCGTGTCGCCACGGGCGGCGCGCCACAGGCGGTGGTCCTCCGACTCGGCCACGGCCCCGGCCATGAGCAGGGCCTGGCGCGCCCCGGTGGAGGCGTATCCGCCGAAGTGGGCCACCGGGCTCCACGCGGGGCTGACCGGTGGGACGGCTTCGTCGAGCCCCTCGTACTCCGCGCTCGCGTGGACGATCCGTCCGCCGACGACGGTGAGCACGGACTCGATGAAGGGGATGGCGGCCTCGGGCACGGTGAGGAAGTCGTCCGACAGGATCGCGAGGTCACCGTAGAAGCCCTCCCGCAGGATGCCCTTGACGTCCTGTTCGCCCGTCAGCCGGGCACCGCCCCGGGTGTAGAGGCCCAGGGCGGTCTCCCGGTCGATCAGCTCGCCGGCGGGCCTCAGCGCCGTGCCGCCCACGGTGCGGCCGCTCACGAGCCAGTGGAGCGCGACCCACGGGTTGTACGAGGACACACGCGTGGCGTCGGTCCCGGCGGCGACGGTCAGCCCCCGGTCGAGCATGGCCCGGACCGGCGGGGCGTGGGAGGCGGCCTCGGACCCGTAGCGGTCGAGGAACGCCGAGCCCTGGAAGGACATCCGGTTCTGTGCGGACAGGGCGCCGCCCAGGGCCGCGATCCGGTCCAGGCTGTGCGCCGAGACCGTCTCCGCGTGGTCGAAGAGCCAGCGGTTGCCGTCGGGGAAGAGCCCTTCGGACGCGAGTTTCTCGAAGACGGCCAGGTCGCGGCCGATGGTCTCGTCGTAGGTGGCGTGGAGCCGGAAACCCCAGCCGTTCTCCATCAGCAGCCGGACCGCCTGCTCGAACCCGGCCTCGTACCCCTCGGCGAGTTCGGGGCGGGGCTCGGAGAAGTTCTCGAAGTCGGCCGCGGCCCAGATCAGGTTCTCGCCCGCGCCGTTGAGGCGGAGCCACTCGTCCCCGTCCTCGGGACGGACCGTCTCGGTCCAGCGTCTGAGGTCGGCGATCTCCTGCCCGGCGGTCTGCGGGAACAGGTGGTAGGCGATGCGCAGCGACAGTTCCCCCGACCCGGCCAGGTCGACGACCGTGGCGTAGTGGTCGGGGAAGTTCTGGAAGCCTCCGGCGGCGTCCACGGCCGAGGTCAGACCGAAGCGGTTGAGCTCGCGCAGGAAGTGCAGGGTGGAGGTCCGCTTGTCGGCGTCGTCCAGGGCCGGCGCCTTGGCCAGGGTGGAGTACAGGATGAGGGCACTCGGAGCCGCCAGCAGCACCCCGTTGGGTTCGCCGTCCCGCCCCCGCACGATCTGTCCGCCGCGCGGGTCCGGGGTCTCGCGGGTGAACCCCGCCGCCCGTACGGCTGCCCTGTTCATCAGCGCGGACTGGTAGAGGTGCAGGACGAAGACGGGTGTGTCGGGTGCGGCGGCGTTCAGCTCCGCCACGGTCGGCATCCGGCGTTCGGTGAACTGCTCGGCGGTCCAGCCGCCCACGACGCGGATCCACTGCCCCTTCGGTGTGCGGCCGGCCTGCTCGCGCAGCATGGCCAGGGCCTGGCGGAGACTGCGTACGCCGTCCCAGCGCAGTTCGAGGACGTAGTTCAGGCCGCCCCTGATGACGTGCAGGTGCGAGTCGTTGAGCCCGGGGACCACACGCCGTCCGAGCGCGTCGACGACCTTGGTCGCGGGTCCCACGAGCGCGGCGAGGTCGTGGTCGTCGCCGACGCCCACCACCCTGCCGTCGCGCAGGGCGACGGCCCGGGCCCCGGGGCGCGCCGGGTCGCCGGTGAACACCTTCGCGTTACGGACCAGGAGGTCCGCCGGCGGGTGTTCCGGGTGCCCGGCGGGGAGTACGCCGGCCACCGGCATGCTCGTCGTGCCGGTCATGCCAGGGCCTTGCGCAGGGTGTCGGCGGCGAGACCGATGGCGAGCTCCGCCGCCCGCGTCCAGCGCAGCGCGTTCAGCATGACGAAGTCGTGGATGGTCCCCGCGACGCGCAGGGCGGTCACCGGGACCCCCGCCGCCCGGAGCTTCGCCGCGTAGGCCTCGCCCTCGTCGCGCAGGACGTCGGCCTCGGCGGTGATCACCAGGGCGGGCGGCAGGCCGGTCAGCTCGTCGAGGGAGGCGCGCAGCGGTGAGGCGGTGATCCGCGCCCGCTCGGTCTCGTCGGTCGTGTACTGGTCCCAGAACCAGCGCATCGCGTCGCGGCGCAGGAAGTAGCCCTCGGCGAACCGCTCGTACGACTCGGTGTCGAAGGAGGCGTCGGTGACCGGGTAGAAGAGCACCTGGTGGGCGAAGCGGACGTCGCCGCGCTCCTTGGCCATCAGGGTGAGGGCGGCACTCATGTTCCCGCCGACCGAGTCACCGGCGACGGCGATCCGGCTTCCGTCGAGCCCCTTGAGGTGCCCCTCCCGGACGATCCACCGGGCGACGCCGTAGTTCTGCTCGATGGCGACGGGGTAGCGGGCCTCGGGCGAGAGGTCGTACTCGGGGAAGACCACGGCTGCCCCGGTGGCGACCGTGAGGTCACGGACGAGCCGGTCGTGGGTGTGGGCGTTGCCGAAGACCCAGCCCGCGCCGTGGATGTAGAGGATGACGGGGAGGGGGCCCGTGACACCGCGGGGGCGGACCACCCGGGCGCGGACGTCCCCGGCGGGACCCCCGTCGACGGTGATCCACTCCTCGTCGACGGCGGGCAGGCCGACGCCCGCGTCGCTCTGGACGTCGTCCACGGCCTTGCGGCCGTCCGCCACGGGGATCTGGTAGAGGTACGGCGGCTGTGCCGTGGCATCGGCGAAGGCCTGGGCGGCGGGCTCGAGTACCGGCTGGTCGGACATGGCGGGGCTCTCCTTCGGAGGAAACGGGTGGGAACAAGGGGTGGGACGGTGGCGAGGCCGGTGAGCTCAGGCGAGGAAGGAGAGCAGCGCGGAGTTGACCTCGGCGGCGTGGGTCAGGATCAGACCGTGCGGGCCGCCCGGGATCACCTTCAGTTCGGCGCCGGCGATGCTCTTCGAGAGCGGTATCGCGGTGGCGTCGACGGGGAGCGTGCGGTCGGCGTCGCCGTGGATGATCAGCGTGGGGACGTCGATGCGCGGCAGGTCCGCCCGGAAGTCGGTGAGCCAGGCCTGGACGCAGTCGAGGGTCCCCTTGGCGGAGGCGCCGGCGGCCACGTTCCAACTGGCCTGTACGGCCTGCTCGCTGACGCGGTCGCCGCCGAGGACGTCGACGTTGTAGAAGTCCGCGAGGAAGGTGCTCATGAACGCGAAGCGGTCCGCGGCGACGGCCTCCTCGATGCCCTTGAAGACACTTCCGTCCACACCGCCGGGGTTGTCCTCGGTCCGGAGCAGGAAGGGCGGGACGACGCCGATCATGACGGCCTTGGCGATGCGTCCGGAGCCGTACGTGCCGAGGTAGCGGGTCACCTCGCCGCTGCCCATGGAGAAGCCGACCAGGACGGCGTCGCGCAGGTCCAGGGCGGTCAGCACCTCGTGCAGGTCGGAGGCGAACGTGTCGTAGTCGTATCCGTCCGCGGGCTGGTCGGAGCGGCCGAAGCCACGCCGGTCGTAGGTGATGACCCGGTGGCCGGCGGCGAGCAGGGCGGCGGTCTGCTTCTCCCAGGAGGCCCCGTTCAGCGGCCAGCCGTGGATCAGCACCACGGGCTGTCCCGATCCGTGGTCCTCGTAATAGAGCTCGACGGGGGCGGAGTTGCCCTCGGCGACCTTGATGAACGGCATGCGGTTCTCCTTCGTGGGGACGACCGGGGGCCGGTCGTCGGGGGTGGACGGGTGTACGCGGGTCAGACGCGCACCAGGGGTGTGTCGACGAGGTGTTCGGCCAGGAACCACACCTGCGCCTCACCGGTACGGACCACCTGGGAGACGAGCAGGTCGTTGCTGCCCTCGTCGCCCTCGGCCGAGAGCCGGGCCGCGGCGTCCCGGGCGTCGATCAGGATCCGCTCGTGCGCGTCGAGGAGACGCGAGAGCATGACGGGCACCTTCTCGACGCCGTCGGGCGGCCGGGGGACCGAGGTCAGCTCCGCGACGTGGCGCGGATCGCCGACGGCGACGCCGCCGAGGCTCTGGACCCGCTCGGCCAGGGCGTCCACGACGGCCAGCTGTTCGGCGGCGTGCTTGTCCAGCATCAGGTGGAGTGAGTAGAAGGTGGCTCCGCGCATGAGCCAGTGGTGCTTCTTGTAGAGGGAGTACAGGATCTGTGTGTCGGCGAGCACGCGGTTCAGCCGCTGACAGGCGTACATCCGGGTGTCGTGGCCGAGCCCGACCGGAAGCTGCTTGAGGGTCCCGAACAGCTGGGTCTCCTCGCCCGTCTGATGCAGCAGAGGCTGTCCGGTGTCGTGCGGGAGCGTGGTGGCGGCGGTGTGCATCGAGTGCTCCTGATCATGGGCCGGCCGGCGGCCGGCCTCGGTGCCGAGGGGGTGGGGCGGGCCCGGGCGTCCGCGTCGAAAGGGGTGTGCGCGGACGCCGGGGCCCGCAGTGTGCGTCCGGCTCTCAGCGCCGGACGGCGGGCTCCGGCGCCGGGGTGGCGGGCTCCGTCACGGGCCCGCGGTGCAGGACCAGCCGGGCGATCAGCCCGCTGCCCGCACCCACGGCGAGGACCGGCGCCGCCCACCAGAGCGGATACGGCGTCAGGCCGAGCGGCGCGTCGAGCGACCAGGCCCCGGGGCCGGTCGCGGCCAGGGCGGCGGCGGTGACGATCAGGACGAGGGGGTACTCGTACCCGTCGTTCTGCACCCACAGGCCGTTGTGCCGCTTCACGGTGAGGGCGACGGTCATGACCCCGATGGTCCCGGCGGCGGCGAGCGGGGTGAGGAGTCCGGTCGCCAGCAGGAGGCCCGACCCGATCTGGCCGCCTCCCGCCGCGAGGGCGGTGAGGACCCCGCCGCGGAACCCGTCGGCGCGGAACTCCGCGGCTCCTCCGTCGAGTCCGTTGCCGCCGAGGTGCGAGCTGACCTTCTGGACGCCGTGCGCGGCGACGAGCAGCCCCACCAGCAGGCGCAGGACCAGGATGCCGGTGTCCAAGGAGGTCAGCCGGCCGCGTGCGCGCCGATGACGGCCTGCGCGTACACGACGCCCAGTCCGTACGCTCCGGCGTGCTCCTTGACGATCTCCATCACGGCGCCGTAGGTCTCCTGGCGCGCCCAGTCGCGCTGGAGCTCCAGAAGCACCTGCACCCAGGTCACCGGCACGGCGCCGGCGGCCAGCATCCGCTGGAGGGCGTGCTCGTGCGCGGCGGGACTGACCCCACCTGAGGCGTCGGAGACCACGTAGACCTCGTAGCCCTGCTCCAGCGCGGACAGCGCCGGCAGGACGAGGCAGACCTCGGTCCACAGGCCCGCCAGGATGATCTTCCTGCGTCCCGTCGCCCTGACCGCCGCCACGAGCGCCTCGTCCTCCCACGCGTTCATGGAGGTGCGGTCGATGACCTCCTGCCCGGGGAAGACCGCGGCGAGCTGCGGCAGCAGCGGCCCCGAGAAGGACTCGGCGGCGACCGTGGTCAGGACGGCCGGCACCTCGAACGCCCGGGCCGCCTTCGCGAGTCCCACCGTGCTGTTGATGATCGCCGCGCGGTCACCGCTCCCGGTGCCGAAGAACATCTGCGGCTGGTGGTCCACGAAGAGCATGACCGAGTTCTCGGGCGTGAGCAGGTCTCCGCTGGGAGCGGCCTGCACCTGGGTGATGTCGAACACGGGGGTGTCCTCTCGAAGCAGTCGGGGGTGGGCGCCGGCCGCACGGCGCGGCCGGGCACGGACAGAAGCTACGGCCGGGAACCCGGGCCGGTTTGCCCTCCCGCGCACAGCCACTGGCACGACAGCGCACTACCGGTGAACTCCTTCTTTTCAGCATTTTTTATGATTGATCTTCGATGGGGAGAAGCCGCCGCGTACGAGCGGTGACCGGGATTGCTGGAGGACCAGGGTGACGGGTGGGCAGGTGGCGTTCGGCGCCGTGCTGCGGGAGCTGCGACTGGCGAGGTCACTCACGATCGAGGGGCTGTCCGAGACCTCGGGCATCAGCGTCCGGGGCATCGGCGACCTGGAGCGTGACCGCAGGGCCGCGCCGCAGCGCCGTACGGTGGCCGCGCTCGCGGACGGACTCGCCCTGGAGGAGCCGGGGCGCGAGCGCCTGCTGGCCGCCGCCCGTTCGGGCCGCAGCTCGTCCTACCGTCCGGCCGGAGTGCGCTCCTTCCCGCGGGGCGTGGACGACTTCACGGGGCGCCACCGGGAGCTGGCCCTGCTCACCGGGTGGGCCGGGGAGTCGCGGGAGCGTCCGGTCGTGGTGGCCGTCTCCGGATCGCCGGGCGCGGGAAAGACGACGCTGGCCCTGCACGCGGCGAGACGGGTGGCCGACGGGTTCCCGGACGGGCAGCTGCTCGTGGACCTGAGGGGCACGCACGACTCGCCGCCCGGGCCGGCCGAGTTGGTCGTCACCGTACTCAAGGCGCTGGGGACGCCCGATCGTGAGCTGGCGAAGGCCGGGCCGGGGGGACTCACGACGCTCTACCGTCACGTACTGGCGGACCGGAGGCTGCTGCTCGTTCTCGACGACGCCCGGGACGAGGCGCAGGTGCGCCCCCTGCTCCCGGGCGCCGGTGGTGTCCTGACCGTGGTGACCAGCCGGCGGATGCTGACCGGCCTGGAGGGCGTCCACCGCCTCTGGCTGGGACAGCTCGGCCCCCAGGACGCCACGGCGCTGCTGGCCGGCATCGTCGGACCCGGCCGTGCGGCGGCCGAGCCGGACGCCCTGGCGGACGTGGCCCACCGGTGCGGTTACCTGCCACTGGCCCTGCGGGTGGCGGGGAACTGGCTGGCCACCCGGACCGGCTGGACCGTGCGGCGGCTCGCGGAGCGCCTCGCGCAGGAGGAGCGGAGGCTCGACGCCCTGTCGGCCGGCGACGTGCGGGTGGCGGCGGCCTTCGACCTGTCGTACCGGCAGCTGACACCCGAGGCGGCGCGCGTGTTCCGGCTGCTGACGCTGGTGCCCGGACCCGACGCGAGCGCCGCGTGCGCGGCCGTGCTGACGGGGCACGACGTGTTCGACGCCGAGGACACCCTGGAGGAGCTGGTCGAGGCGGGGCTGCTCGGCACGGAGGGCGCCCGCTACCGGCTGCACGACCTCCTGCACCTGTACGCCCGGGCCCGGCTGGCCGAGGACGAGCCCGCCGGTGGCGCGGAGCGGTCGGGGGAGGACCTCCGCCGGTGGCTGCTGGAGACGGCGGTCACGGCGGGCCGGTGGTACGAGCCCGACCACGGTGCGCCACCGGCCGCCTGGCGGGGGATCGTCGACCTGTCCAGCGCCGAACGGGCCCGGGAATGGCTGCAGGCGGAGGGAACCAACTGGCTCACGGCCCTGCGCGCCGCCTCGGAGGCCGGCAGCCACCACGCGGTCGTGGAGGTCGCCGAGGCACTGCACTGGTTCTCCGACATGTGGATCTTCTGGGGGCACTGGGCCGAGGTGTTCGGCCTGGCCGCGCGAGCGGCCCGGGCGCTGGGGGATCCGTCGGCGGAGGCGACCCAGCTGAACTACCTGGCCTGGGCGGTGCTGTTGTGCGAGGCACGGCCTCGGGACAGCCTGGTCCACTCCGCCGCCGCCCTCGCCGCGGCCGGACGGGCGGGCGACCTGGTGCAGCAGGCGTGGTCCCACCAGTACAGCGGCTGGGCCCACCGGCTGCTGGGCGAGGCCGACGAGGCGTTCGCACACGTCGACGAGGCGGCGGACCTCTTCGCACGCGCCGGCGACGTCCACGGGCAGGTGCAGACCTTGTCCAGCCGGGCCCTGATGTTCGAGGGCGCGGGGCGTGCCGAGGAGGCGATCGAGGCGTTCCGGGTGACTCTGCACGCGCTGGAGGAGAACGCTGACCGGATCGAACCGCACGTCGCGGCGATGACCCGGCTCGGCGCGTACGGGGGCACGGCCACCGCGCTGAGCCGGCTGGAGCGCTGGGACGAGGCCGTGGCGCACTTCGGGCGCGCGCTCGGCATCTGCCGGGAGATGGGGAACACCGCCCTGGAGAGCCGTGAACTGACGCAGCTCAGCGATGCGTTGCTCGCCGCCGGCCGTGCCGATGAGGCCCGCGAATGCCTCCTGCGCTGTGTACGCCTCGGGCCGGACGCCGATCCCCAGCGGGTGACCATGGCGCGCGAGAGGCTCGCGCTCCTCGACGCCCCGGGGGACAGCGGCGACGACCTGTAGGCCGCGTCCCTGCCTGGTTTCTGCCTGCTTTCTGCCTGGAGACGCCGCTGACCTGCTGCTTGGCTGGTCGGAGGCGGGGAGGAGCGGCGCCGCGCGGCGCCGCCTCCGTCCGCGCCGTGAACAGCATGGGGAGAGGACGGCCGGGTGAGTCAGGTCTTGTCAGGAGAATCGGTTTCCTGCGAGGAAGGGCCGAGGGGGTGGCGCGAGGCCCTCGGCGGTGCCCTGGGGACGGTCCACGTCACCCCCGGGGACCAGGAGACGTTCCGCGGGGACGTCCGCACCACCCAGGTGGGGTTCGTCCGCGTCCTCGACCTGGAGGCGGACGCCCAGCGCATCGGATGGACGGGGACGCGCCCCGCCGCACGGCCCGCGCCCTTCGTCGCCTTCGGCATACAGAGGCAGGGTGCCGCCGAATTCGCGCAGGGGGACAGGCGGGTCCAGGCGGGGCCGGGAGACCTGCTGCTGTGGGACACGGCCCTGCCGTACACCCTCCACCAGCCCGGCCCGTTCGCGATGCGGATCGTCCTCCTGCCGCGCCACACCCTCGGAATCCGGGACGCCGACCTGCGGGCGGTCACGGGCACCGTGGTCGGCACCGCGGAGGGGTTCGGATGCGCGCTCACCGCCGTTCTCGGCACGCTGGTCGCCGTCGGCGAGCCGCGCTCCGCGGCGATCGCCGACCTGTCGGCCGAGAGCGTCGTGAACCTGTTCCGCGCGCTCGTCGCCGAGTGCGGGCGCCGGTCCGGCGGCAGCCCCGCGGATTCCGGCACAGGGCGCGAGCACCTGCTCGCGCGGATACGGGCCCACATCGACGCCCACCTCGCCGACCCCGGTCTGTCACCGGGCGCCGTGGCGCGGGCGCACCACATCTCCGTGCGCTATCTGCACCGGCTCTTCGAGGCCGAGGGAATCACGGTGGCCCGCTTCATCAGGCAGCGGCGGCTGGACCAGTGCGCACGGGAACTGGCGCGCCGCAGCCCGTCGCCTCCGACGGTGTCGTCGATCGCCGGGCGGTGGGGGTTCGTCAACGCGGCCCACTTCAGCCGCACCTTCCGTGCCGTCCACGGCCATTCCCCCGTGCAGTGGCGTGCGCTGCGCACGGGGACGGAACGGGAAGCCGTACGGCTCACCGGGCCGGCCGGGCAGGACTGACGGCGTCCTCGCCGGCCGCGCGCGCCCGGGTCCACAGGGAGCCCGTCCTGCGGCCGCGCGAGCGGGGAGCCCGGCGCGTCACCCCGTCACGATGCGGTCGACCGCCGCCTCGACCAGCCGGTCGCGCTCGGCCTCGGAGAACACGTCCGGCAGCGTGAGCTGTTCGACGATGAGCCAGTTGAACGTCAGGATGAGCAGGCGGACGGCGGTGGCGTCGCCCGGCAGCCCCGATGCCTCGTGGTAGGCCACGTTGGCCTCGACGTCCGCGCGCACCTGCTCGGTCAGCACGGCCCGCAGCGCGGGGCGCCGGGTGGATTCGAGGCGCAGTTCGAGCAGGGCCAGGTAGCCGGTGCGGAAGGCGCTGATCCGGCCGATCAGTTCACGCATCAGCACCGTGTAGGTCTCGCGGTCCCTCGGGGCGGACCGCTGGCGTTCGACCGTCGCCCCGTCGGGCTGAAGCCGTTCGTAGACCCTCGCGGCCGCCTGGGTGAGCAGGTCGTCACGGTTGGCGAAGTAGTTGGAGGCCGTCCCTGTGGGCACGGCGGCCTCGGCGTCCACCGCCCTGAAGGTCAGGCCGCGCGCCCCTTCCCTGGCCAGGACCTCGATCGAGGCATCGACGAGGGAGGCCCGTCGCGCGTCGTTCCTGCGCACCATTGACACCACTCCATCTGTAGTACTACGTTCTAACCACTTCAACCACAGTACTATGAATGGATCGCCCTTGCGAAAGCTCGTGTACTACGTCGCGGTCTCCCTCGACGGCCGCATCGCCGGTCCCGGGGGAGAGTTCGACTTCTATCCCCAGGGTGACGAGGCCCAGGCGGCCGCGTACATGAAGTCGATGAACACCCGCTATCCCGAGACCGTCCCCACCTTCGCCCGGGCGGGCGTGGGTCTCACGGACGCGCCCAACCTGCGGTTCGACACCGTGCTGATGGGGCTCGGCTCGTACCGCCCCGGCCTGGACGCGGGTTTCACCAGTCCCTACGCCCATCTGCGCCAGTACGTCGTGTCCACGACGCTGGCGCCCGACACCGACCCGGAGGTCACCGTGGTCCCCGGGGACCCGCTCGCACTGGTGCGCGAGCTCAAGAAGGAGGAGGGGCAGGACATCTGGCTCTGCGGCGGCGGTCTGCTCGCCGGCGCGCTGCTTCCCGAGATCGACGAACTGATCATCAAGAGCTACCCGGTCGTCGCGGGGTCCGGGATCCCGGCGTTCGACGGGGCGTTCGACCCCACGCTCTTCAGGGTCACCGAGCGCACCTCGTTCGACAACGACGTGACGGTCACCTGGTTCACCCGGCGCTGACGAGCCGGTGTGCCGCCCCGCCCCGGCCCGGAACCGGGGCGGCCCCTCGTCCGGTCCGGGCGTTCTTGCCTTCACCCGGACAACAATTGTCACCAGGAGTGAACAGGCCCCGCTGTGGCCCGAACCGCCTCCCGGCCCCGGCCGGTGGGCGGTTCACGCTGTTTCCAGGGCTTTTGCCGCTGTCCGGATATGGAGGCCCGGTGCTCATCGGAGGCTCCGACTGCTCAAGGTCTTGACGGGGGGCACCCCAAAACGCTCAGCTTAGGGTTCACATGTTAGAGAAAACGGCAGGAGTGAGTGAGTCGATGGAGACTCCGGGGTCGCAGACATCTCTGCATAGGGCCAACCTTGAGCGGGTCGTGCGTGCCGTAAGGATGGCGGGGTCCCTGACCCAGGCGGAGATCGCCAGGAGCACCGGGCTCTCCGCTGCCACCGTCTCCAACATCGTCCGTGAGCTCAAGGACGGCGGCACGGTCGAGGTGACCCCCACCTCGGCGGGTGGCCGCCGTGCCAGGAGCGTCTCCCTGAGCGGGGACGCCGGCATCGTCGTAGGAGTGGATTTCGGGCACACCCACCTCCGGGTGGCCATCGGCAACCTGGCCCACCAGGTGCTGGCCGAGGAGTCCGAGCCGCTCGATGTGGACGCCTCGTCCGCGCAGGGCTTCGGCCGGGCGGAACAGCTGGTCAACCGCCTGATCGAGACCACCGGGATCAGCCCGGAGAAGATCATCGGTGTGGGCCTCGGCGTCCCGGGCCCGATCGACGTCGAGTCCGGCACGCTGGGCTCCACCTCGATCCTTCCGGGCTGGACCGGCATCAATCCGAGCCAGGAGCTCGCCGGGCGTCTCGGCGTACCCGTGTACGTGGACAACGATGCCAACCTCGGGGCCCTCGGGGAGCTCGTCTGGGGCAGCGGGAGGGGGGTCAGGGACCTCGCGTACATCAAGGTCGCCAGCGGCGTCGGCGCCGGTCTGGTGATCGACGGGCACATCTACCGGGGACCCGGCGGAACGGCCGGCGAGATCGGCCACATCACCCTGGACGAGTCCGGCCCCGTCTGCCGCTGCGGCAACCGCGGCTGCCTGGAGACCTTCACCGCCGCCCGGTACGTCCTGCCGCTGCTGAAGCCCAGCCACGGGTCCGATCTCACGATGGAGCGGATGGTCCAGCTGGCCCGTGAGGGCGATCCCGGCTGCCGCAGGGTCATCGGGGACGTCGGCCGGCACATCGGCAGCGGAGTGGCCAACCTGTGCAATCTGCTCAACCCCAGCCGGGTGGTGCTCGGGGGGTCCCTCGCCGAGGCGGGGGAGCTGGTGCTCGGCCCCATCCGTGACTCGGTCTCGCGCTACGCCATTCCCAGCGCAGCGCGGCAGCTCTCCGTGCTCCCCGGGGCGCTCGGCGCGCGGGCCGAAGTGCTGGGCGCACTGGCCCTGGTGCTCAGCGAGATGGGGGATTCGACCCTTTTGGAGAGCACCCTCCCTGCCGCTACCCCTGCCTTCACTTAGATAACGAATGGCACCGTTGTCATCTCGTTAAGGATTTACTCCTTGACGCTGACGTAGCGGCCGAGTTGACTTCGAGCCACCTCGGCCGCAACGTCGCGGCCTCGTCAGGGAGGTTCGAAATGAACACGCGTATGCGTCGTGCCGCCGTTGCCGTTGCCGCCACCACCATGGCCGTCTCGCTCGCAGCCTGCGGAAGCGCCAAGGAGTCCGGCGACAAGGCCAGCACCGACTCGGGCAAGAAGGGCGACGCCCTCAAGATCGGTCTGCTCCTTCCCGAGAACGTCACGGCTCGTTACGAGAAGTTCGACAAGCCGATCATCGAGAAGAAGGTCAGCGAGCTGACCGGCGGCAAGGCGGAGGTCATCTACGCCAACGCCCGCCAGGACGCCACGCTGCAGTCGCAGCAGGTCGACTCCATGATCACGAACAAGGTCGACGCCCTCATCGTCGACGCGGTCGACGCCAAGGCCATCGAGAACAGCGTCAAGAAGGCCAAGGACCAGGGCATCCCGGTCGTCGCCTTCGACCGTCTCGCCGAGGGCCCGATCGACGCCTACACCTCGTTCGACAACGAAGAGGTCGGCCGTGTGCAGGGCAAGGCCCTGCTGGAGGCCCTGGGCGACGCCGCCAAGCCCACCATCGTGATGATGAACGGCTCGATCACCGACCCGAACGCCAAGCTCTTCAAGCAGGGCGCCAAGTCGGTGCTCGACGGCAAGGTGACCTACGGCAAGGAGTACGACACCAAGGAGTGGAAGCCGGAGAACGCCAACTCCAACATGGAGGGCGCGATCACGGCCCTGGGCAAGGACAAGATCGACGGCGTCTACTCCGCCAACGACGGCATGGCGGGCGGCATCATCCAGGCCCTCAAGTCTGCCGGTCTCTCCAAGCTCCCCCCGGTCACCGGACAGGACGCCGAACTCGCCGGGGTGCAGCGCATCCTCACCGGTGAGCAGTTCATGAGCGTCTACAAGTCCTACCCGCAGGAGGGCATCGTCGCCGCGGAGATGGCCGTCGCGCTCGCCAAGGGCGAGAAGCTCGACACCATCGCCACGTCCAAGGTCGACAACGCCGGCACGAAGGGCATCGCCACCGTCCTCGTCCCGGTCGTCTCGCTGACCAAGGACAACATCAAGGAGACCGTCATCAAGGACGGGATCTACACGATCGACGAGATCTGCACGGCCAAGTACAAGGCCGCCTGCACCTCCGCGGGCCTGCAGTAGGCCCCTCCGCCCGGCCCGCCCCCAGGGGCGGCCGGGCGGCCCGAAGCCTGTCCGGCGCCCGGCCCACCAACTGTCCCGCTACCGGGCCGGGCGCCGGACGGAACGCTTCCGCTGTTTCTCACTTCTGCTCAACCACCGCGCCTCCCCCCAGGCGCGGTATCCCCGCCGGGTCAGGCGGCGAAGGAGATGGTTCACGTGTCCGCTACGCCCGTGTTGGCGTTGCGAGGGGTCTCGAAGCGATTCGGTGCCGTCCAGGCGCTCACCGACGTCGAGCTCGAGGTCCACGCCGGTGAGGTGGTCGCCCTGGTGGGTGACAACGGCGCCGGTAAATCAACGCTGGTCAAGACGATCGCCGGGGTCCACCCCATCGATGACGGAGTCATCGAGTGGGACGGCCGCCCGGTCCAGATCAACAAGCCGCACGATGCCCAGAACCTGGGGATCGCGACCGTCTACCAGGACCTCGCGCTCTGCGACAACATCGACGTCGTCGGCAACCTCTACCTCGGCCGGGAGCTCCGCAAGTTCGGGATCCTCGACGAGGTCGAGATGGAGCGGCGCTCCCGCGAGCTCCTCAGCACGCTGTCGATCCGCATTCCCAGCGTCCGCATCCCGATCGCGTCGCTCTCCGGCGGTCAGCGCCAGACCGTCGCCATCGCGCGTTCGATGCTGGGCGAGCCCAAGCTCGTCATCCTCGACGAGCCCACCGCCGCGCTCGGCGTCGAGCAGACCGCCCAGGTCCTCGACCTCGTCGAGCGGCTGCGCGAGCGGGGCCACGCGGTCATCCTCATCAGCCACAACATGGCCGATGTGAAGGCCGTCGCCGACAAGGTCGCCGTCCTCCGGCTGGGCCGGAACAACGGGATCTTCGACGTGAAGACCACGTCGCAGGAAGAGATCATCTCCGCCATCACCGGTGCCACGGAGAACGCCGTGACCCGTCGTGCGGCGCGCAACGCGGAGGCCAAGAAGTGACCACGACCGACAAGACGTCCACCCCGGTGGTCAACCCGGAGGCCGCCAAGGGCGCCGACATCGCGGTCGACCCCCGGCTCCTCGTGCGCGAGCAGGGCTTCGGCGGCTACATCACCGAGTTCAAGCGCAAGATGCGCGGCGGTGACCTCGGCTCGATCCCTGTGATCATCGGCCTGCTCATCATCTGCGTGGTCTTCCAGAGCCTGAACTCCGAGTTCCTCTCCGCGAAGAACGTCAGCGACATCGCCGTGACGATGGTGGCCACCGGCATGATGGCCGTCGGCATCATCTTCGTGCTGCTGCTCGGCGAGATCGACCTCTCGGTCGGCTCGGTCAGCGGTGTCGCCGGTGCCATCGTCGCCGTGCTCAGCGTCACCCACGGGATGAACGAGTGGCTCGCCGTCCTCGTCGCGATCGTCAGCGGCGCGGTCATCGGAGCCCTCCACGGCTTCTTCTTCGCACGGATCGGCGCCCCGGCGTTCGCCGTGACCCTCGCCGGCCTGCTGTTCTGGCTGGGCTTCATGCTCCAGCTGCTCGGTGACACCGGCACGATCAACCTGGACAGCGACGGCGTCGTCGGCAGCCTGACCACGTACTACTTCTCGGACGTCGCGGCCGCCTACGGCCTCGCGGTCGTCGCCGTGGCCGGCTACTTCCTCTCCGCGTTCCTCGACACCCGCCGCCGCGAGGCCGCGGGCATCCCGTCGCGACCGCTCGTCGACATCGTCGTGCGCACCGTGATCCTCGCGCTGTTCGCCTTCGGCGCGGCGTTCATGTTCAACCAGTACCGCGGCCTGCCGCTGGCCCTGGTCCTCTTCCTCGTGGTCCTGGTCGCCACGGACTTCGTCCTGCGCCGCACCTCCTACGGCCGGAAGATCTTCGCGCTCGGCGGCAGCGTCGAGGCCTCGCGCCGTGCGGGCATCAACGTCACCGCGATCCGCGTCTCGGTCTTCGCCATCGCCGGCACCTTCGCGGCGATAGGCGGCCTCTTCTGGGCGTCGAAGATCGCGGCGGCCAACCAGGGCTCCGGCGCCGGCGACCTCCTGATGAACGTCATCGCCGCGGCCGTCATCGGCGGCACCAGCCTCTTCGGTGGCCGGGGACGCACCTGGAACGCGCTGCTCGGTGTCATGGTGATCGTCTCGATCCAGTACGGCCTGGCCCTGGAGGGCATCGCCACACCGATCAACTACATGATCACCGGCGCTGTTCTTCTCATCACGGTCGTGATCGACTCCATCACCCGCAAGACGCAGAAGACCGCAGGCCGCGCCTGACCGTCGTACCTGCACAGAGGTGCCCGGCATCGTCCGCGATGCCGGGCACCGGCGCGTCCGGCGCGTCCAACGCGACCCGGCGCAATATGCCGCCCGATGACCGGGGCCGTCGGCGGAACATTAGACTCATCGGATCGACACGCTCGACCAGCTCACAAGCAAGGAGGCACGGGTGGACCTGCTGACCCGCATCAAGGGACCGCGTGACCTGGACCGGCTCGGCCTCGAGCAGCTCGACCAGCTCGCCGGGGAGATCCGTACCTTCCTCGTCGAGGAGGTGTCCAAGACCGGCGGCCACCTCGGCCCGAACCTCGGCGTGGTCGAGCTGACCATCGCCCTGCACCGGGTCTTCGAGTCCCCGCAGGACAAGGTCCTCTTCGACACGGGCCACCAGAGCTACGTGCACAAGCTGCTCACCGGCCGGCAGGACTTCTCGAAGCTCAAGAGCAAGGGCGGCCTCTCCGGATACCCGTCCCGCGCCGAGTCCGAGCACGACGTCATCGAGAACTCGCACGCCTCGACCGTGCTCGGCTGGGCCGACGGCCTCGCCAAGGCCAACGAGGTCCTGAAGAAGGACGACCACGTCGTCGCCGTGATCGGTGACGGCGCGCTCACGGGCGGTATGGCCTGGGAGGCGCTGAACAACATCGCCGCCGCCAAGGACCGCCCCCTCGTCATCGTCGTCAACGACAACGAGCGCTCCTACGCCCCGACCATCGGCGGCCTCGCGAACCACCTCGCCACCCTGCGCACCACCGACGGCTACGAACGCTTCCTGGCCCGCGGCAAGGACCTCCTGGAGCGCACGCCCGTCGTCGGAAGGCCGCTGTACGAGACCCTGCACGGCGCCAAGAAGGGCCTCAAGGACTTCATCGCCCCGCAGGGCATGTTCGAGGACCTCGGCCTGAAGTACGTCGGACCGATCGACGGCCACGACATCGAGGCCCTGGAATCCGCGCTCCAGCGTGCCAAGCGCTTCGGCGGCCCGGTCATCGTGCACTGCCTCACGGAGAAGGGGCGCGGCTACACCCCCGCCCTCGAGGACGAGGCCGACCGCTTCCACGCGGTGGGCAAGATCCACCCGGACACCGGCCTGCCCATCTCCACCTCCGGCCTCGACTGGACCTCGGTCTTCGGCGAGGAGATGGTCAGGCTCGGCCACGAGCGTGAGGACATCGTCGCCATCACCGCGGCCATGCTCCAGCCCGTCGGCCTCGGCAAGTTCGAGGAGGCGTTCCCGGACCGCATCTACGACGTCGGGATCGCCGAGCAGCACGGCGCGGTCTCCGCGGCGGGGCTGGCCACCGGCGGACTGCACCCCGTCTTCGCGGTGTACGCGACCTTCCTGAACCGCGCCTTCGACCAGGTCCTGATGGACGTCGCCCTGCACAAGTGCGGAGTGACCTTCGTCCTGGACCGGGCCGGCGTCACGGGCACGGACGGCGCCTCGCACAACGGCATGTGGGACATGTCGATCCTCCAGTGCGTGCCGACCCTGCGCATCGCCGCCCCGCGCGACGCCGACCAGGTCCGTGCCCAGCTGCGCGAGGCCGTCGCCGTGGACGACGCGCCCACCGTCGTCCGCTTCTCCAAGGGCGCGGTCGGCCCCGCCGTCAAGGCCGTGGGGACGGCCGGCGGCATGGACATCCTGCGGAGGGCGGGCACGGACAAGGCGGACGTCCTGGTGGTCTCCGTCGGCGCTCTGGCCCCGATGTGCCTGGAGATCGCCTCCCTGCTGGACGCCCAGGGCATCTCCACCACGGTGGTCGACCCGCGCTGGGTCAAGCCGGTCGACGAGGCCCTCGCCCCGCTCGCCGCGGAGCACCGGGTCGTCGTCACCGTCGAGGACAACAGCAGGGCCGGCGGTGTCGGCTCCGCCGTCGCCCAGGCCCTGCGCGACGCCGGTGTCGACGTACCGCTGCGCGACTTCGGTATCCCGCCCGTCTTCCTGGACCACGCCTCGCGCGGCGAGGTCCTGGCCGAGATCGGGCTGACCGCGCCGGACATCGCCCGGCAGGTCACCGGCCTGGTCGCCAAGCTCGACGGCCGGTACGAGAGCCGGACCGCGGAGCCGGAGCCGGTCCGCGACTGATCCACCGCGTTGCCTCCGGGCCGGCCGGTCACCCCACTCGGGTGGTCCGACCGGCCCATTCGCGTGAAACCGGGCCGTGCGGGGCGTGCCGGACCGGCCCGTTCCGAATCATGGCGTGCACGACGAGTGCGTGGAGGTACGCCGGTGAGCACGCAGCAGGACACGCCCCCCAGCGGAAAGGGACTGTTCCGGACCAAGACGGTCGAGCAGTCCATCCGTGATACCGAAGAACCGGAGCACGCGCTCAAGAAATCCCTCTCCGCGCTGGACCTCACGGTCTTCGGAGTGGGTGTCATCATCGGCACCGGGATCTTCGTCCTCACGGGCAAGGTCGCCAAGGAGACGGCGGGCCCCGCCACGGCCCTCGCCTTCGTCGCGGCGGGCATCGTCTGCGCCCTCGCCGCGCTCTGTTACGCGGAGTTCGCCTCCACCGTCCCGGTGGCCGGATCCGCGTACACCTTCGCCTACGCCTCCCTGGGCGAGCTGGTCGCCTGGATCATCGGCTGGGACCTGGTGCTGGAATTCGCGCTGGGCACCGCGGTGGTGGCGGTCGGCTGGTCCGGCTACGTGCGCTCGCTCATGGACAACATCGGCTGGACGATGCCCGAGGCGCTCTCCGGTCCCGACGTGGCGAGCGGATTCGGCTTCGACATCCTGGCGTTCGCCCTGGTCCTGATCCTGACCGTCATCCTGGTCCTCGGGATGAAGCTCTCCGCCCGGGTGACCACCGTCGTGGTGGCCATCAAGATCGCGGTGGTGCTGATCGTGATCATCGCCGGGGCGTTCTTCATCGACGCGTCGAACTACTCGCCCTTCATCCCCGAGGCCGAGAGCCAGACCACGGGTTCGGGCCTGGACGCGCCACTGGTCCAGCTGATCTTCGGGTACGAGCCGACGAACTTCGGCGTCATGGGCATCTTCACCGCGGCGTCCATCGTCTTCTTCGCCTTCATCGGCTTCGACGTGGTGGCCACCGCCGCAGAGGAGACCAAGCTCCCGCAGCGTGACATGCCGCGGGGGATCCTCGCCTCGCTCGTCATCTGCACGCTGCTCTACGTCGCCGTGTCGATCGTCGTCACGGGCATGCAGCACTACTCCGAACTCTCCGTCAGCGCCCCGCTCGCCGACGCCTTCAAGGCCGTCGGCCACCCCTTCTACGCCGGGATCATCAGCTTCGGCGCGGCGGTCGGCCTGACCACGGTCTGCATGATCCTGCTGCTCGGCCAGACCAGGGTGTTCTTCGCCATGAGCAGGGACGGGCTGCTCCCGAGGTTCTTCTCGGTGACGCATCCGCGCTTCGGCACCCCGTACCGTCCGACGGTCCTGCTCGGCGTGATCATCGCGATCGTGGCCGGCTTCACCAGCATCAACGAGCTGGCGACCCTGGTGAACATCGGCACGCTCTTCGCGTTCGTGGTCGTCGCCCTGGGTGTCATGGTCCTGCGGCGCACCCGCCCCGAGCTCCACCGCGCCTTCCGTACCCCGTGGGTGCCGGTGCTCCCGATCGTGTCGGTCGCGGCCTCGGTCTGGCTGATGCTGAACCTGCCGGCGGAGACCTGGCTGCGGTTCGCGATCTGGATGGCGCTGGGTGTGGTCGTCTACTTCGTGTACGGGCGCAGGAACAGCCGCATGGCGAAGGCCCGCTGAGCCGGTCAACCACGCCGCGGCAGCGGCCGTACCGTGCGAGGGCCCGCGCACCGGGCCCCGTACGCCCCGGCCCGCTGCCGCAGCTCGCGGTCGGCCGTGACCACGAGGCAGGAACGCACCCCGTGGGCGGCGGCGGCCAGCGCGACGATCAGGTCGTCGCCGCTGCCGGAAGCCGCCTCCACGCGCACGCCCGGCACGGAAGCGACCTGCCGCGCGGCGCCCTCCACGACGAGCACGAGCTCGACGGGGCCCGCGTGTCCGGGCAGTCCCTCGGCGGCGTACGGGACCAGCGAGTCCCGCAGCCGCTCGGCGGCGCCGTGCCGGTCGCGCCACCAGCCGTCAGGTACGGACCCCACCACATTGGCGGCGTCGACGATCACCAGAGTGCTCTCACCGGTCATCCCCGAAGGATGACAGGTCAGCCGCCGGTCGCCGGCGACTTCTTGGCGGACTCGGGGATCGTGCCGTCCGTACGGATCGCCTTCCAGAGGTCGCCGGCCTGCGGCTCGGAGGCCACCACGCGGTTGGGGTCCTGCTTGTCGTAGGCGACCGGCAGCATGATCGTCTCCATGGCGGAGGGGTCGACACCGTTCATCGAGCGGGCGAACTCCGCGAGCGAGGTCAGGGAGGCGAGGCCCTCGTCGGTCGTGAGCGACTTGGTCGCGGAGTTGGCGATCTTGTAGGTGCTCGTCGGACTGCCCAGCAGATCCTGCGACTTGATCTCCGTCAGCAGGGCGAGCAGGAACTGCTGCTGGAGTCCGATGCGGCCGAGGTCGCTCCCGTCGCCGACTCCGTGCCGGGTGCGGACGTAGGCGAGCGACTCGGTGCCGTTCAGCTTGTGCGTGCCGGCGGTGAGGTCCAGGCCGGAGGACTTGTCCTTGATCGGCTCCTCGACCTTGACGGTGACCCCGCCGATCGCGTCGACCAGGTCCTTGAACCCCGCGAAGTTGATCTCCAGGTAGTGGTCGATCCGGACCCCGGACATCTTCTCCACGGTCTTGACCACACAGGCCGGACCGACCTGCGAGTAGACGGAGTTGAACATGACCCGCTCCGCGGACGCCATCGCCGAGCCGTCGGCCTTGACGCACTCGGGCCGGGTCACCAGGGTGTCGCGCGGGATGGACACGGCGGTCGCCTCGGTGCGGCCCTCGGGTATGTGCACGACCAGTGCGGTGTCGGAGCGCGCACCGCCGACGGCGCCACCCCCGCCCAGTTCCTTGTTCTCCGCTCCGGCACGCGAGTCGGAGCCGAGGACGAGCAGGTTCTGCCCGGTGGTGGGGAGCTTCTCGGGACGGTCCCCACCGAGCGCCTTGTTGATGTCGACGCCCTTGATGTTGCCGTCGAGGTCCTGGTACATCCAGTACGCCGTGCCGCCACCCGCGAGCAGGAGTACGAGGACTACCCCGAGCGTGATCTTGAGGCCGCTGCGGCGCTTGCGTTCCTTCTTCCGGCCCCGCTTCGGTGCTTCCGCCCGTCGGGAGGCGCGCCGTCCTGAAGGCATGACGTCGTTGCTCATCCTGTTCGAGTCCCTTGGTCTCGCGGCCCGGTAGGGCTGTGGGCGGGTTGGACTCGGGTGGGGGGAGGAGCCGGTCCGACTTCGGTGTGCATAGCACTATAGACAGTCCATCGAGCGCATGTACGAACACTGCGGGGCTCCATGTGGACTGCGCGGTCCCCCGTCGTGCCGCTCATCAGCACCCGGTCGTCACGATTCGGTCACTCAAAATTCTCTCATGTGAGGGACTAGTATGTGCCAGATTCGAAATCATGCGCGATGCGCCGGACGCCTGGAAAGGTGACTGCGGAAATGCTCGGACAGGATGCCCGCGTGACATCGAGGGTTGCTGCCGGGGCGGGCGCGATGCAGGGCATCTGGCTCACCAGGGGCAGGGAAGGCCGTCTCACGGCATATGCCTCGGTCGAGGGCGGACTCCACCGTTGGACCGAAGAGCGCCCGGGTGGAATGGACTTCGGTGATCCCGTTCTCGTCCGGGTGCCGGGACTCACCGGCCTGTCCGTCACTCAGGACGTCAACGCGTACACCCACTTCGTGGGCCGGCGCGAGCGCCGGAGGGCCGATGGCCGCCCCGTCGTCGACGTCGTGCACGCCATCCAGTACCAGTCGGCACGTCCGGTCACCGAATGGCGTTCGCTGGGAAATCCGCACAAGGATCCGGAGCAGGGGCGCGGAATCGGCCGGCCCGTGGTGGTGGTGGCCCATTCCGGCATGGTGCACGTCTTCGTGCGCACGGCGGACGGTGGCCTCACCCTGCGACGTGAGCAGGGCGACGGCAAGTGGCTCGGCTGGAAGGACCGCAGGGGAGCCCGCGGCGTGGAGGGGGCGCCGGTCGGGATCACGCTCTCGTCGGGGCGGATCGAGCTGTTCGCGGCCACCGGGGAGGGCACGCTGCACTGGTTCCAGAAGGCGGCCGCCGGTGCCCTGGGTGACGGATATCCGTCACGCCTGGCGGTGGCTCCGGGCACGGTGTCGGTCCTGGAGACCGGTCCGGACCGGCCCACCTTCTTCTGGACCGATCCGGGCGGCCGAGGGGTCGTGGCCTATCGGGCGGGCGCGTGGCCGATGGCGCTGGGGGGCTCGCCGGGTGAAGGCGCGCACGCGGCGTCCCGTGCGTTCCTGGACGGCTACGACTGCACCGTGCTGGCCCATCGGGGGACGGAGGGCACAGTGGTGGTCGGGGTGGGCGTCACCGAGGACGAGGGCAACGGGATGTGGTGGTCCGACACCGGCGTGCGCAGCCTGGCCGCGCCCGCCCTGGCGCAGGACGCCTTCGGAAGGCTCGTGATCGCGGTCGTCGGTGAGGACGGGGTTCCCCGGCTGGCCCGGCAGACGGACGGGGCGGGGCTGACGCTCTCGGAATGGCGCGTCCTCTGACGTTCCTCCGCCCGACGGCGGGCCACCGGTCCGCATTTCCGTCGACGCGATGACCGAAGGCCTTTCGGGTCAGATCGATCAGCGGCCAAGAAGGTTGTGCGGCGCGAAGTATGGCGTGCATCACGCCCGGATGTCGATAGCCGTGCACGAGTGTGCACGCAATCTGCGCATTGACATCTTTTAATGTTCACTTAAGATTCCCATCTGAAGCGACAGTTCGAGAGCTGAACCGCGAGCAATCGACGGGGGTGCCCGACTTCGGGTCGATGACGACTCGGCGGGCAGTGCGCGGAACGTGGAAAGTCGGTAGTGGCGCAGGGCGATCTCTCCTGCCTCGAACTGGAGTGTGCATGATGGCCGATGGGCCCCGTCTGAGCGTCATCGTCCCGTTCCAGGACGTCGAGACGTACCTCACGGAGTGCCTGGAGTCCATCGCGCGGCAGACCTTCCGCGATTTCGAAGTGATCATGGTCGACGACGGGTCGACGGACTCGTCGACCGCGATAGCCGAGGGGTTCTGCGCCGACGATCCTCGCTTCCGGCTGATACGCCAGGAGGCGAACGGGCCGGGGCACGCCCGCAACACCGGGCTCCGCGAGATGCATTCCGAGGGCGAGTTCCTGGTGTTCGCCGACGGCGACGACGTCATCCCCGAGTACGCGTACGAGCTGCTCATCCGTACGGTGTCCGAGTCCGGCTCGGATTTCGTCTCCGGGAACGTGCAGATGATGAACTCCACGACGAAGTGGCAGTCCCCGCTGCACAAAGGGCCGATGCAGCGGGACCGTAAGGGCACGCACATCACCCGCTTCGAGGCGCTGATCTACGACCGCACGGTCTGGAACAAGGTCTTCCGCCGCAGCTTCTGGGACTACCACTTCATCCAGTTCCCGGAAGGGGTTCTCTACGAGGACTCCTGGGTCAACATGTTCGCCCATTTCAAGGCCGCGAAGGTCGATGTCATCAGCGACATCGTCTACTTCTGGCGAAGGAGGGACGGCGGCGCCGCGCCCTCCATCACGCAGCGGCACACCGAGCTCAGCAACCTCCAGGACCGGGTGGCGGCCGTCCAGTCCGTGAGCCGGTTCCTCGGGCAGCACCGCGCGCGCTCCTTCAGGGACCACAAGCGCAAGTACGACCTCGCGTGCCTGAAGTCGGACCTCATGCTCCACCTCAAGGTCCTCCCCGACGCCGACGACGAGTACCGGGACGCGTTCATGTACGCGGCCCAGGACTTCCTGAGCGAGGCCGACGACGACATCATCGAGGAGCTTCCCGCGGACGCGCGCGTGAAGTGGCTCCTCGTCCACCAGGGCCGGCTCGACGAGCTCCTCGACGTCCTGGAGTTCGAGCGGAAGGGCGGGCCGCTGCCGGTCCGCAGACGGTTCCGCCGCTACCTGAACTATCCGCACCTGGGGAACCGCAAGACGGGCCTCTACAAGCGCGACTACCGGCTCGACAAGGAGCTCTCGCCCTTCAGCTCACTCACCGGCGCCCGGTGGGACGCCGAGTGGCTGACCCTGACGGGTTCCGCCTACGTCCGGTTCATCAACGTGCACAAGCGGCACATGTCCATGAAGATGCTCGCCCTGCGCAACAAGAAGTCCGGCAGCACCCTCGTCAACCTGGCCAGGACGACGTACTACCCGCAGGCCACCGAGTATTCGAACCAGAACCGGTACTGCTACGACTGGGCCGGCTTCGAGACCCGGTTCGACACCACTCGCCTCAAGAAGAAGGGCGAATGGGTCGAAGGCACCTGGGACGTCGCGGCCGGCGTGTTCAGCCGCGGCCTGTTCCGGTACAAGAGCATCGGCAGGGGCGGGGCCGGCTCGGCGGCCAACCCGCCCTGCCGCTATGTCGACAAGAACACACGGATCGTGCCCCTGTTCGTCCAGGGCGGGCTCAAGATCCGGGTCGAACGCGTCCGGTGCCGTGTCACGAGGCACCGCGTCACAGGAGGGCACCTCGAGATCGGCGGGGTCCTTCTCGGCCCCAGGACGCCCGAGTGGGGCAAGCTCCGCGTGGTCAGCATGAACGGCGCGGGACGGCACGAAGCGTGGTTGTCCTTCCAGCCCGGCGGTGACGGCTGGTGCACCTTCGTCGCCCGGGTCCCGCTGGACAAGCTCGTACCCGGGTCCAGGGCGACCGGTGAATCCGTCCCGCAGGCGTGGACGATGGGCAGCAACGGCTGGAAGACCACGGTGCACGTGGAGGGCCGGAAGGCGCCCCTGTACCCGGTGATGGCCGAGGAGACCGCCGACGGTCACTACCGCATGCCGAGCGGCCTCCAGACGGAGGACGGGGACCGCGAGATCGTCGTCCACGGCAACGGCTCCGGCTACATGGTGCTCTTCGAGCGCGCCGCGCTGCCCCTGCTGACCGACCACTGCTGGCGCGAGGACGGCTCGCTGGAGCTCATCGGCCGCTACTCCTGCGCCGACCTGCTGAGCGCCCGCGAGCGCGCCAGCGCACACATCGTGGTCAGGTCGCGCGCGCACGGTGCCGAACGAGCCGTGCCGATGGAGTGGGCCGGGAACAGTTTCCGGGTCGTGCTCACCCCCGCGTCGATGGCGACACTCGCGGGCGACATCGCGCTGGCCGCCGGGCGCTGGGACTTCTTCCTGCGCCGCGAGGACCCTTCGGAGGTCGCCCCCGACCGGCGCAAGGCCGACCTCATGACGAAGGTCGAGCAGAGCCTCATCAGCACGCTCCCGCAGGAGATGGAGGAGAACGGCAGGGGGTACGAACTCCAGGCCGAGGCCTACGACAGGCTCTCCCTGCTCGTCCGGTCCGCCATGGCCGAGGACGCCAGGGGGCCGTACCGGCAGAAGCTGCTGCGCACCAAGCACTACCCCATGGCCCGCCGTGAGCCGATCCGGCCCGCCGTGCTGTTCGACGCCTTCAAGGGGACGCAGTACTCCGACAGCCCGCGCGCCGTCCACGAGGAGATGGTCCGCCGCGGGGTCGCCCTCGACCACCTCTGGGTCGTGCGTGACGACCAGGTCCAGGTGCCGCCCACCGCGACCCCGGTGCGCATGTGGTCGCGGGAGTGGTACGAGGCCCTGGCCACGTCCCGCTACGTCGTCGCGAACAACCACCTGCCCGACTGGTTCGAGAAGCGCGAGGGCCAGGTGGTGGTGCAGACCTGGCACGGCACTCCGCTCAAGAAGATCGGTCACGACATCGAGGCGGTGCACTTCGCCGACCAGCGTTACCTGGAACGCGTCGCGAAGGAGGTGCAGAACTGGGACATGCTGGTCTCACCGAACAGCTTCTCGA
The DNA here is from genome assembly GCF_044765765.1 of Streptomyces sp. NPDC102402. NCBI lineage: Bacteria > Bacillati > Actinomycetota > Actinomycetes > Kitasatosporales > Streptomycetaceae > Streptomyces > Streptomyces sp. NPDC102402. The sequence goes on along the minus strand of NZ_JBIWKR010000005.1, from coordinate 564,149 downwards.
CGCCGATCCTGCAGAGGGCCTTCCAGTTCCCCGGTGAGATGGTCGAGTGCGGGTACCCCCGCAACGACATCCTCCGCCGCCCCGGGACGGAGGGCCGCGCGCAGGAGATCCGCCGGCGCATCGGTCTGCCGCCCGGCAAGCGCGTCATCATGTACGCGCCGACGTGGCGCGACGACCAGTTCTACGCCCCCGGCAAGTACAAGTTCGACTTCAGGATCGACCTCGAGGACGCGCGCGCCCGGCTCGCCGCCGACCACGTCCTGATGGTGCGCCGCCACCCCAACGTGGTGGATCCGGTCCCGGGGGCCGGCGACGGCTTCGTCTTCGACGTGTCGGACTACCCGGACATGGCGGATCTCTCGCTGATCACCGATGTGATGATCACGGACTACTCGTCCCTGATGTTCGACTTCGTGAACACCGGGCGGCCGATCCTCTTCTTCACCTACGACCTGGACCACTACCGCGACACCCTTCGCGGGTTCTACTTCGATTTCGAGCAGAGCGCCCCCGGGCCGCTTCTGTTCGAATCCGCGGAGCTCCTCTCCGCCATCGAGGACATCGATCGCATCCAGGAGGGCTACGCCGCCCGGTACGCCTGGTTCCAGTCGGAGTTCTGCGACCTGGACGACGGTTACGCGGCGGCCCGCCTCACCGAGCACATCCTCGGTGCGGGAGGGGACACGGACCCGGCCGGGCACGCCGCCGTGCCTTCCCCGCGGCCCTCGCTCCACGCGGTGCGGGAGCCCCGGGAATTCGCCGGCCACCCGGCATACCCGTCGGTGAGGACGGACACGGGACCGGCCGCACCGCACCCGACCGAATTCCCGCGCGCCGTGAGGACGGACTCCCTCCATGTCTAAGACAGCGACCTCCAGCCGTCCCGTCCTCACGGGTATAGACACATCCGGCGCCTATCCGGTCCACTACCGGTTCAGCCACGCCAAGAGCGGCAACCGGCACCTCGTCGTGGTCTTCGCCAACTTCTCCGCACCGGACGACTACGGGTGGTCCAACGGAGTCCTCGACAACGTCCGCGCCAACATTCTCTGGGTCCGGGACACGTTCGACGGCCAGAACAGCTACTACCTGTGCAAGGACATGGACTTCGAGCTGGAGAGGTCCGTCGTCACGCTGATATCCAACGTGATGCACTCTCTGGGCCTGACCCCTGACCAGTGCACCATGTGGGGCGGATCGAAGGGAGGCAGCGCCGCCCTGTACTTCGGTCTGAAGTACGGCTTCCGGAACATCGTGTCCGTCGTCCCGATGTTCCGCGTCGGGACCTCCGTCCAGAAGCGTCCGGCGATCGCCGACTTCATGATGGGAGGGCAGGTCACGGACGAGAAGGTCCAGGTCCTCGACCGTGTGATCCCCGATCTCGTGCAGGCCGGGGCCAACCCCCGCGCCAACCTCTACCTGCTGTCCTCACCGCAGGACGAGAACTACAGCGTGCAGGTGGAGCCGTTCCTGCCGCTCTTCAAGAACTACGAGAACTTCAACTTCGTCTACAGCGACTCACCCTTCATCACCGACCACACGACGGTGACCAGGCGCAACGTCCCGGCGCTGATGGGACTCCTCAATCTCCTCGTGGACGGGATCGCCCCGCGCATCGGCTTCGTGACCAACGGCCACGAGCAACCGGACGTGGACAGGTCCGGCATCGACTCCTACCTCAAGTCGACGTCCCAGGTACGGGAGTCCTTCTCCGCGCCGGTGGTCCTCTCGCCGTCGGCCGGCGAGCGCGTGCCCGACGCGAACGTCCGGTTCGCGGGCACGGCTCCGGGAGCCGTCCGGCTCAGCTTCTGGGAGAAGGGGAAATACGTGGGCTCCCCCCCGGTCGCCCCGGACGGCAGCTGGTCCTGGACCCGGGACCGCGCCTGGTCCAAGGGGGACCACACCATCCGCATGTTCGCGGTGGACGCCCACGGATTCCACTCCCCGAGGGCCGAGATCGCCTTCACGGTCACCGCACGCGACTCCGTGTCCTTCGGGACCGAGGAGCGGAATCCGTCCCAGGAGGGAACGGCTCCCGCTCCTCCCACGATCTCGTACCCGGCACCCGGGCAGCAGGTCACCGGCGCCGAGGTCGGTGTCGCCGGCTACGCCGAGAACGCACCGCACGTGACGTTCGCGGAGGGCGGGGTCTCCCTGGGGTCCGTGCCGGTGGCGGCGGACGGCAGCTGGTCGTGGAGCCCGGGATGGTCCTGGCTTCCGGGGCCGCACACCGTGGACTGCTACGCCGTCGACGCCGACGGCGCCGCTTCCCGGGGCAGCGGCGCGTCCTTCCACGTGGTCACTGCCGCTGAATCCCCGCGGGCACAGGCACCGCTCGGCTACTTCCAGTGATCATCGAGTGCCCACCGTCATCACCAGCGCGGAGTGGTCGGACGCACGGGTGCGGCGGACCGAGCACCCCAGCGTGTCGAGCTGGGTGAACAGGTAGTCGAGTTTGACGCCGGAGCGGTGCGTCGCCCTGCCCGTCCGTGAGGCGGATGTTCTCTGATCGCACTCCTGGTAGCGGCCGTAGGCGGTGCGAGGCCAGATCCAGCGGTACGTCCTGTTGGACGCGGACGGGGGCGAGCTGTTGAAGTCGCCGCCGGTCACGGTACGCGGGTCCGCGGCGGAGAACAGGGCCTTCAGCTGGTCGTCGCGGTACTCCCAGGAGGGATGCGCGTCGTCAGCCCCCACGACGCTGAGATGCGCGTTGCAGATCCGGACCCGACGAGAGGCCAGCGAAGCACACAGGATTCCCCGCTGCAGGCCCACCGAGGGCTGCGGAGAGGGAACGCGCGCGACCTCGGACAGGGGGGAGGAGGAGAGGAGGGCGAAGCCCGCCCGGCCCCGGGCCCCGCCGGTGCAGAAGACCGGCGTGAGGCGCCCACGGCCGTCGCGGTGGGCGTAGGCGCGGAAGGCGCTGTGCCACCCCCCGCCCAGCGCGGCCATCGCGTCGTCGAGATCCGTGGTGCAGACCTCCTGCAGCATGAACGCCCTGACACCGCCCGTCGCCGCCAGGTCCTCGATCACCGCGATCTTCTCCCGGTGCGTTCCCGTGTTCCGGCAACCCCACTGCTCGACGCCGCACAGGTTCCAGGTCGCGATCCTCAGCCGCCCGGAGGTGCCTGCCACGGAACTCCCGCCGTCGCGCGACAGGGGCGTCGCGAGCACGGCCAGACACACCACGGTGGCGCAGACGACGGCCCGGCGTACGAAACGACGTCGCCGTCGGCTGTGAATCACCTGCTCACCCTATAAGCACCGTTCGCGCCCCGGCGCCCGGGAACGAGCGCGGGCCGCACAGGAGTCGCCACCTGTGCGGCCCGCGGCCGAGCGGAAGGCGTTACGCCGGGACGCTCGCCACGCCCTGGGCGAGGAACGGCTTGCCGTTCACCCGCTGCGAGACGCCCTCGCGGTCCAGGTACGGCGTGATGCCGCCCAGGTGGAAGGGCCAGCCGGCGCCCGTGATCAGGCAGAGGTCGACGTCCTGGGGCTCGGCGACGACGCCCTCGGCGAGCATCAGGCCGATCTCCTGCGCCACCGCGTCCAGGACGCGGTCACGGACCTGCTCCTCCGTCAGGACGGTGTCGCCCTGCTTGAGGAGCGCGGCGACCTCGGGGTCCAGCTCCGGCTTACCGGAGTCGTAGACGTAGAAGCCGCGCTTGCCGGCCTTGACGACCGCCGCGAGGTTCTCGGAGACCGTGAAGCGGTCCGGGAACGCGCGGTTCAGGGTCTCGGAGACGTGCAGGCCGATGGCCGGGCCGACCAGCTCCAGCAGCACCAGCGGGGACATCGGCAGGCCGAGCGGCTCGATGGCCTTCTCCGCCGTCTCGACCGGGGTGCCCTCGTCGATGATGTTCTGGATCTCGCCCATGAAGCGGGTGAGGATGCGGTTGACGACGAACGCCGGGGCGTCCTTCACCAGCACCGCGGTCTTCTTCAGCTTGCGGGCGACACCGAAGGCCGTGGCCAGCGAGGCGTCGTCGGTCTGCTCGCCGCGGACGATCTCCAGGAGCGGGAGGATCGCGACCGGGTTGAAGAAGTGGAAGCCGACGACCCGCTCGGGGTTCTTCAGCTTCGACGCCATCTCGGTCACCGAGAGGGACGAGGTGTTGGTGGCGAGGATCGCGTGCGCCGGGGCGACCGCCTCGACCTCCGCGAACACCTGCTGCTTGACGCCGATCTCCTCGAAGACTGCCTCGATGATGAAGTCGGCGTCGGAGAAGCCCTCCGCCTTGTCCAGCACACCGGAGACCAGGGCCTTCAGGCGGTTGGCCTTGTCCTGGTTGATGCGGCCCTTGCCGAGCAGCTTGTCGATCTCGGCCTGGACATAGCCCACACCCTTGTCGACGCGCTCCTGGTCGATGTCCGTGAGGACGACCGGGACCTCGAGGCGGCGCAGGAAGAGCAGCGCGAGCTGGCTGGCCATCAGGCCCGCGCCCACGACGCCGACCTTGGTGACCGGACGGGCCAGGGCCTTGTCCGGGGCGCCGGCCGGGCGCTTGGCGCGCTTCTGGACCAGGTTGAAGGAGTAGATCCCGGAGCGCAGCTCGCCGCCCATGATCAGGTCCGCGAGGGCCTGGTCCTCGGCGTCGAAGCCGGCGCCCAGGTCGCCGCTCTTGGCCGCGGCGATGATCTCCAGCGCGCGGTACGCGGCAGGGGCCGCCCCGTGCACCTTGGAGTCGGCGACGGCCTTGCCGCGCGCGACGGCCTGGTCCCAGGCGTCACCGCGGTCGACCTCGGGACGCTCGACCGCGATCTCGCCCTTGAGGACGGACGCGGTCCAGATCAGCGACTGCTCCAGGAAGTCCGCGCCCTCGAAGATCGCGTCGGCGATCCCGAGCTCGAAGACCTGCTTGCCCTTGAGCTGACGGTTCTGGTTGAGCGAGTTCTCGATGATCACCGAGACGGCGCGGTCGGCGCCGATCAGGTTGGGGAGCAGCGCGCAGCCGCCCCAGCCGGGGACCAGGCCGAGGAAGACCTCGGGCAGCGAGAACGCGGGCAGCGCGCTGGAGACGGTGCGGTAGGAGCAGTGCAGACCGATCTCCACACCGCCGCCCATGGCCGCGCCGTTGTAGTACGCGAAGGTCGGGACCGCGAGGCCGGACAGGCGGCGGAAGACGTCGTGGCCGCCCTTGCCGATGGCCAGCGCGTCCTTGTGGTCCTTGAGGAGCTCGACGCCCTTGAGGTCCGCGCCCACCGCGAAGATGAACGGCTTGCCGGTGACACCGACGCCGACGATCGTGCCCTCGGCCGCCTCCTTCTCGACCTGGTCGACGGCGGCGTCCAGGTTCGCCAGCGACTGCGGGCCGATGGTGGTCGGCTTGGTGTGGTCGAAGCCGTTGTCCAGCGTGATGAGCGCGAAGCGCCCCGCGCCACCCGGCAGGTCGAGGTGGCGTACGTGCGCCTGCGTGACGACCTCGCCGGGGAACAGCTCGGCCGCACCCTTCAGAAGCTCAGTGGTGGTGGTGCTCACTTGTTGCCTCCGTCGAAATTCGGGTTCTCCCAGACGACCGTCGCGCCCATGCCGAAGCCGACGCACATGGTCGTCAGGCCGTAGCGGACCTCCGGGTGCTCCTCGAACTGGCGGGCCAGCTGAGTCATCAGGCGGACGCCGGAGGAGGCGAGCGGGTGACCGTAGGCGATCGCGCCGCCGTACTGGTTGACGCGCTGGTCGTCGTCGGCGATGCCGTAGTGCTCCAGGAAGGCGAGCACCTGCACCGCGAAGGCCTCGTTGATCTCGAAGAGGCCGATGTCCTCGATGGAGAGGCCGGCCTTGGCCAGGGCCTTCTCCGTCGCCGGGATCGGGCCGTAGCCCATGACCTCGGGCTCGACGCCCGCGAAGGCGTACGACACGAGGCGCATCCTGACCGGGAGGCCCAGCTCGCGGGCGGTCTCCTCGGAGGCGAGGAGCGAGGCGGTGGCGCCGTCGTTGAGACCCGCGGCGTTACCGGCCGTCACGCGGCCGTGGGCGCGGAACGGGGTCTTGAGACCGGCCAGCGACTCCATGGTGGTGCCCGGGCGCATCGGCTCGTCGGCGGTGACCAGGCCCCAGCCCGTCTCCCCGGCCTCCGCGTTGGTGCGGCGCACGGAGACCGGCACCAGGTCCTGCTGGATCTTGCCGTTGGCGTACGCCTTGGCGGCCTTCTCCTGTGAGCGGACCGCGTACTCGTCGGCGCGCTGCTTGGTGATCGAGGGGTACCTGTCGTGCAGGTTCTCCGCGGTCATGCCCATGAAGAGGGCGGACTCGTCGACCAGCTTCTCCGACACGAGGCGCGGGTTCGGGTCCACGCTCTCGCCCATCGGGTGGCGGCCCATGTGCTCGACACCGCCGGCGATGACGACGTCGTACGCGCCGAAGGCGATGGAACCGGCCGTCGCGGTGACGGCGGTCAGGGCGCCCGCACACATGCGGTCGATGGAGTAACCGGGCACCGACTGCGGCAGACCGGCCAGGATTCCGGCGGTACGTCCGAGGGTGAGGCCCTGGTCGCCGATCTGGGTGGTCGCTGCGATGGCGACCTCGTCGATCTTCGCGGGGTCCAGGTCCGGGTTGCGGCGCAGCAGCTCCCGGATGGCCTTCACGACGAGATCGTCGGCGCGGGTCTCGTGGTAGATGCCCTTCGGGCCCGCTTTGCCGAACGGGGTGCGGACGCCGTCGACGAAGACGACGTCCCGGATGGTACGAGGCACGGTGGCTCTCCTCCAGGGTGCGGGATGGCACTGCTGCGGGGCGCGCCAGGAGCGCGCCGCCCCCCACATGCTACTTGCGGGTAACCAGACTGCCCACCCCCTGTGGGCGGAGCGGCGAAGGTCACATGTCACACACTGCCCGTGCGGCCCCCTCGCGCACCATGTCCGCGGCGATCGGGTGCGAGGAGCGGACCACCCCGGCGGCGAACGCGCGCCTTCCCACCCCCAGATGTCGCAGCGCCGGACCGTGGTCCCACGCGACGACCAGGGCGACGGCACCCAGGGCCGTCCGCCAGCCGAGCACGGCCAGAGCGCTCACGGGGCGGGGGAGCGGGCCGAAGGCCTGGCGCAGGCGGGCGCAGTGGAACGGCACGTGCCGTTCCTCGTCGGCGAGTATCCTCCCGGCCACCTCACGGGTGAGCGCGTCGTCCGTACCGTCGCGCAGGGCCCGGTAGTAACGCAGCGCGACCACCTCCGCGATCATCAGGACCAGCAGCTCGAGCCGCAGACCGAGGAGTCTGCGCAGTGCCACGAAGACCCGGTCGCTCCAGTGCGTACGGAGCGTGGACGCCCCGCCCGCGGCCAGGAGCAGCGCGAGCAACCTGGCGTGATTTCGCTCCTCGTCGACGAACAGGCGGACCGCCGACGCGTACGCCGGGTCCCCGGCGCCGTCCGCCTTGGCGATCAGAGAGGCGCCGTCCCCGTCCTCGCCGACCTGGAAGCGCTGGACGCTGCGCCGGACCGACGGATGCAGCCGGGCGCCCAGCGCCCACCGCGGATCCCCCCGCCGTGCCCGGCGCTCCCGCTCGTCCTCGAAGGTCCGTGTCCAGGCGTCGAACAGGCCGGCTGCCATCTGCCCCCCCGGGCGTTCGCGTGCGGTCAGGCGCTCGTGTCCAGGGCCCTCAGCAGCAGGGGGCCGACCTGTCCGATCTGCCAGTGGCGCGCGCCGTGACCGGCGAGGGCGGCCTCGACCGTGTCAGGGCTCAGGACCTTGGGCGGCTCCCAGCAGACCCGGCGCACGGTGTCGGGGGTGATCAGATTCTCCTGCGGCATGTGCAGCCGCTCGGCGAGCTCCGACACCGCGGTGCGGGCCGCCGACAGCCGGGCCGCGGCGGCCGGGTCCTTGTCGGCCCAGGAGCGCGGCGGCGGAGGGCCGGCCGGCTGCTGGCCGGGCTGCGGCAGCTCCGACTCGGGCAACTCCTTGGCCCGGTCGACGGCGGCCTGCCACTGCTCCAGCTGACGGCGCCCCATGCGGTGCCCGAAGCCGGGAAGCGCGGAGAGCGCCTGTACGTTCACGGGCAGTGCCAGGGCCGCCTCGATGATCGCGGCGTCACCGAGCACCTTGCCGGGCGAGATGTCGCGCCGCTGCGCCACCTGGTCGCGGGCGGTCCACAGCTCCCGTACGACCGCGATCTGGCGGCGGCGGCGCACCTTGTGCATGCCGGAGGTCCGGCGCCACGGGTCCTTGCGCGGGGGAGCGGGCGGGGCCGAGGCGATCGCGGCGAACTCCTCCAGCGCCCACTCCAGCTTGCCCTGCCGGTCCAGCTCCTCCTCCAGGGCGTCGCGCAGGTCCACCAGCAGCTCGACGTCGAGCGCGGCGTAGCGGAGCCAGGGGTCGGGCAGGGGGCGGGTGGACCAGTCGACCGCGGAGTGGCCCTTCTCCAGGGCGTAGCCGAGGACGTTCTCCACTATGGCGCCCAGGCCGACACGGGGGAATCCCGCCAGCCGTCCGGCGAGCTCCGTGTCGAAGAGCGAGGTCGGGGTCATGCCTATGTCGCGGAGGCACGGCAGGTCCTGGGTGGCGGCGTGCAGGATCCACTCGGTGCCGGTGAGGGCCTGGCCGAGACCTGACAGGTCGGGGCAGCCGACCGGGTCGATCAGCGCACTCCCGGCACCCTCGCGGCGCAGCTGCACGAGGTAGGCGCGCTGGCCGTAGCGGTAGCCCGAGGCGCGCTCGGCGTCGACGGCGACGGGGCCGGTGCCCGCGGCGAAGTCCGCGATCACCCGGGCCAGCGCGTCGTCGTCCGCCACCACCGGGGGGATGCCCTCGCGCGGCTCCAGCAAGGGGATCGGCGCCGGGGCGACGTCGTCCGGGGGAGCGCCCCCGGTGGTTCGCAGTGATGTGTCTTCTGCGGTCTCTTGGGCGTCGGTCACATGCCAAGGGTATCTGTGTATGCGCGTCGCCCGTCGACGGAATGTTCGTCGACGGGCGACCATGCGCGTAAACCGGCCGGTAACGCGTCCGCGCAGGTGCCGGCATGCCAGGCCTGTCGTCTGGATCAGGCTGGATCAGGGCTGGACCTGGCTGGGTCAGGCTCCTGGGCCCGCGAGCCCAGCATGATCCGGACGAGAGGCCTGGGGGGTCAGTGGATGATGCCCGTCCGCAGGGCCACGGCGACCATTCCGGCGCGGTCTCCGGTGCCGAGCTTGCGGGCGATGCGGGCGAGGTGGCTCTTCACGGTGAGTGCGGAGAGGCCCATCGAGACGCCGATGGCCTTGTTGGACTGGCCTTCGGCGACCAGGCGGAGCACCTCCACCTCACGGCCGGAGAGTTCGCGGTAGCCGCCCGGGTGGCTCGGGGAACCGGGAGGCCTGCGGTGCATACGGGCGGCGTTGGCGCCGATCGGGGCGACGCCGGGGCGGGTGGGGTGGCCGATGTTGGTTCGGGTGCCGGTGACGACATAGCCCTTCACTCCGCCCGCGAGGGCGTTGCGTACGGCGCCGATGTCGTCGGCGGCGGAGAGGGCGAGGCCGTTCGGCCAGCCGGCGGCTCGGGTCTCGGACAGCAGGGTCAGCCCGGAACCGTCGGGCAGGTGGACGTCGGCAACGCAGATGTCGCGCGGGTTGCCGACGCGGGGGCGGGCCTCCGCGATGGACGACGCCTCGATGACGTCACGAACTCCGAGGGCCCACAGATGGCGGGTCACGGTGGAACGGACGCGCGGGTCGGCCACGACGACCATGGCCGTCGGCTTGTTCGGGCGGTAGGCGACCAGGCTTGCGGGCTGCTCGAGGAGAACGGACACCAGGCCTCCTGGGGAGTGGCGGGACGGGCCGGCTCGGGGATGAAGCCGGGGCGAACCGTGCTTGAAGGGTCATTGACCTCTTCGGCAGCAGGCGCGTCCTCCTTTAGAGGAAGATCACGATTTAGTGAGTAACAATTCGGGCAAATAGGACGCGCGATCGATTGTACGAAAAGAGAGCCGGCCCCTGTGCGACCGGCTCCCTCCCGAGGTGACGCAGCGTCAGGAGACCTGGGGCCCACGCCGCTGGGGCAGGCTCACCACCGTCGCGTCGGCCGTGTCCGACGGCGGCAGCCCGGCGAGCTGGCAGAGCAGGTCTCCCCAGGCGACCAGGTGCGCGCCCATGTCCGGGACCCCGCCGCGCCCCTCGCGCGGCGTCCACGAGGCCCGGATCTCGATCTGCGTCGCCGGGCGGCGCTCGGACAGCGCGCCGAAGTAGTGCGAGCCCGCGCGCGTCACCGTCCCGCCGGCTTCCCCGTAGGAGAGCCCCCGGGCGTCCAGTGCCCCCGTGAGCCAGGACCAGCACACCTCGGGCAGCAGCGGGTCGGCCGCCATCTCCGGTTCGAGTTCGGCCCGTACGAGCGTCACCAGGCGGAAGGTGCCCTGCCAGGCGTCGTGCCCCGCCGGGTCGTGCAGGAGGACCAGGCGGCCGTCGGCGAGATCGTCCTCGCCGTCCACCACGGCGGCCTCAATGGCGTACGCGTGCGGGGCGAGCCGCTTCGGCGGCCGCGTGGACTCGACCTCCAGTTCGGGACGGAGGCGGGCGGAACGCAGCGCTTCCACCGCCGACCGGAACGCCTGCGGGACTGATTCGCCCTCCGCACTCTCCTCGCTGTCAGTGCCATCGGAATGATCGGAAAATTGTCCCTGAGCCGGAGCCATGCGGGGAAGAGTAGGCGGAACCGGAGCCCCGTGCGGGGAGGGACACCCACGCGACGTCCGCCTCGTTGCCGCTCCGTGCGAAGATTCTGTGCGTGAGTGCCAACGACCTTCCCCAAGAGCTCAGCTCCGTCCGATCAGGGGAGGGCCCGTCCTCGGGCCTGCGGACGACCCCCGCCACCCATGACTCGGCCTTCCTCAAGGCCTGCCGCCGCGAGCCGGTGCCGCACACCCCGGTCTGGTTCATGCGTCAGGCGGGCCGCTCGCTGCCCGAGTACCTGAAGGTCCGCGAGGGCATCGCGATGCTCGACTCCTGCATGATGCCGGAGCTGGTCACCGAGATCACGCTGCAGCCCGTACGCCGTCACAAGGTCGACGCCGCGATCTACTTCAGCGACATCGTCGTCCCCCTCAAGGCCATCGGCATCGACCTCGACATCAAGCCGGGCGTCGGCCCGGTGATCGCCGAGCCGGTCCGCACCCGCGCCGACCTGGCCCGGCTGCGCGACCTCACGCCCGAGGACGTCCCCTACGTCACCGAGGCCATCGGGATGCTCACCGCCGAGCTCGGCGCCACGCCCCTGATCGGATTCGCCGGTGCGCCGTTCACCCTCGCGAGTTATCTCGTGGAGGGCGGCCCGTCCCGCAACCACGAGCGCACCAAGGCCATGATGTACGGCGAGCCGGAGCTCTGGGCCGACCTGCTCGACCGGCTCGCGGAGATCACCGGCGCCTTCCTCCAGGTCCAGATCGAGGCCGGCGCGTCAGCGGTCCAGCTCTTCGACTCCTGGGTCGGCGCCCTCGCCCCGTCCGACTACCGCCGCTCCGTGATGCCGGCCTCCGCGAAGGTCTTCGACGCAGTCGCGTCCTACGGCGTCCCGCGCATCCACTTCGGCGTCGGCACCGGCGAGCTCCTCGGCCTGATGGGCGAGGCCGGCGCGGACGTCGTCGGTGTGGACTGGCGCGTGCCGATGGACGAGGGTGCCCGCCGGGTCGGACCCGGCAAGGCGCTCCAGGGCAACCTCGACCCGGCGGTGCTCTTCGCGCCGACCGAGGCGGTGGAGGCGAAGACCCGCGACGTGCTCGACGCCGCCGCCGGCCTCGAGGGCCACATCTTCAACCTCGGCCACGGCGTCATGCCCACCACCGACCCGGACGCCCTCACGCGCCTCGTCGAGTACGTCCACCAGCAGACGGCCCACTAGGGTCGTCCGGTTCGGGATCAGGCCGGACCGGGGAGCGTGGTCCGGTGCCGGGGCACGCGGGCCCGGCACGGTCCGGACGAGAGGTCCTAGTCCCGCAGGCCCGCCCGCACCGCCGAAACGGCCTTGCGGGCGGCCACCAGGACCGGATCCCAGACCGGGGAGAAGGGCGGGGCGTAGCCGAGGTCGAGGGCGGTCATGGCCTCCACCGTCATTCCGGTGGTGAGTGCCACCGCCGCGACGTCCACGCGCTTCGCCGCCCCTTCGCGGCCGACGATCTGGACGCCGAGTAGCCGGCCGGTCCGGTACTCCGCGAGCATCTTCACCGTCATGGGCTTCGCCCCCGGGTAGTAGCCGGCGCGGCCCGTCGACTCGATCGTCACCGTGACGTAGCGCAGGCCGGCCGCGCGGGCGTCCTTCTCGCGCAGCCCGGTCCTGGCGATCTCCAGGTCGCAGACCTTGCTCACCGCCGTACCGACCACGCCGGGGAACGTGCCGTAGCCGCCGCCGACGTTGGCCCCGATGATCTGGCCGTGCTTGTTGGCATGGGTGCCGAGCGCGATGTGCCGCGTGCGGCCGGCGACGAGGTCCAGGACCTCGACGCAGTCCCCGCCCGCCCAGATGTCCTCCTGCCCCACGACCCGCATCGCCAGGTCCGTCAGGAGGCCGCCGTGCGGGCCCAGCGGGAGACCGGCCTCCCGGGCCAGTGCCGTCTCCGGTTCGACGCCGATACCGAGCACGACGATGTCCGCCGGGTAGGTGTCGTCCTCGGTGGCGACCGCGGTGACCCTGCCGTCGTCGCCGGTGTCGACCCGGGTGACGGTGGCGCCGTTGACCGTGGTGATGCCCAGCCCGTCCATCGCGTCGTGGACCATCCGTCCCATGTCCGGATCGAGCGTCGCCATCGGCTGCGCCCCGCGGTTGAGCACGGTCACCTCGAAGCCGCGCTTCAGCATCGCCTCGGCCATCTCGACACCGATGTAGCCCGCGCCGACGACGACCGCCCGGCGCCCCGTGGCCCGGTCCAGCGAGTCCAGGAGCGCCTGTCCGTCGCCCAGGGTCTGCACCCCGTGGACGCCCGGAGCGTCGATCCCGGGCAGAGCGGGGCGCACGGGCCGGGCACCCGTCGCGATGACCAGCTTGTCGAAGGCCGTCCAGTACGTCTCACCGCTGTCCCGGTCCAGAACCCGTACCCGGTGCCCCGCGACGTCGATCTCCGTCACCTCGGTCCGGGTGCGCAGATCGATGGCGCGGGAGCGGTGCTCCTCGGGTGTACGGGCGATGAGGGCGTCGGGGCCGTCGACGTCGCCGCTCACCCAGTACGGGATGCCGCAGGCGGAGTACGACGTGAAGTCGCCGCGCTCGAAGGCGACGATGCTCATCTCGTCGGGCCCCTTGAGCCTGCGGGCCTGCGACGCGGCGGACATGCCCGCCGCGTCGCCTCCGACGACCACCAGTCGCTCCGCCGCCATTGCCGGGTCCCTTCGCCGCTGTGTGCCGGTCAGGGGCCCACGCTACGGCGCCTACGGGGCCGGTGGGGCCTGTGAGGGCCCCGTGACCTCCTCCGGCGTCGTGCCGCGCCGTGGCAGGCGGCCGCGCACCAGCCGCCACAGGAGCGCCAGGACGGCCGCGGCGGCGAGGAACGGTGCCGCGGCGCCGATCGCCACCGTGATCCACCGCAGCACGGTCACGAACGCGTCCCAGCCGCCGCGCAGGGCGTCGAGGAAGCCGGTGCCGTCCTCCTCGGAGCCGTCCGCCTCCGCCTCCGGTTCGTTGAGCTCGAGGGTGATCGTCGCCAGCGAGGTGCGGTCCCTCAGGGACTTCTGCTGGGCGAGAAGTGATTCCAGATCGGCCTGACGGCTGCTGAGTTCGCCCTCCAGGGCCACCACGTCGGTGAGCTTCTCGGCCTTGTCCATCAGCTCGCGGACCCGGGTGACGCTCGCCCGCTGGGTGGCGATCCGGCTCTCGACGTCGACGACCTGGCCCGTGACGTCCTTCGCGTTCGACGTGCGGGACAGCAGCTTCCCGGTCCCCGCGAGGTCGCGCAGCACCTCGGCGTACACGTCCTGCGGCACCCGCAGGACGAGGTGGGAGACCTCGTGGGTGTCGTCGACCCGCTCCGTGTTCTCCTCGGCGACGAGCCCGCCCGCCCCCTCCGTGGTGGCGCGGGCGGCGGCCACCGCCTTCGGCACGCTCTTCACCTCGATGCCGAGCGTGGCCGTGCGGATGACGTGGACCGCGACCGCGGAGCCAGGCTTCGGCGCCGAGGAGGTCCCGGCACCGGACCTCTCCGCGCCCTTCGCGCCGGCACCCCCGCCGGCGGGTGCGGCCGCCTTCTGGTCCGCCGCCGAATTCAGTCCGCCCTGGTCGCCGCCGTCGGACGAGGCGCCGCAGGCACCGGTGGCCAGAAGTGTGACGAGCAGTCCGGCGGCTGCCAGCGCGCGTGGGCGCCGGCGGCCGGCGCGGGTGGGCGGATGACTGTCCGTGTGGCGTCCGTATGGCATAACGCGTCCCCCCAGGGCCGTTGTCGATGGTGCCGGTTCGACGTACGGGACCCTTCGCGGGTTGCCGGTCAGCGGTTTCGAACCGGTCACGTTCGGGACTCGGACGGGATTTGAGAGAGTGGACCCATGCAGCGTCCTCTTCAGCGCGACACCACACGTACGGGCCACGCCGTCGTCATCGGCGGTGGCATCGCCGGACTCGCCGCCGCCCGCCGGCTGCTGGACTCGGGCCTCCGGGTCACCGTCCTGGAGGCGACCGGGCGGCTCGGCGGCAAGCTGATGACCGGCGAGATCGCGGGCACCCAGGTCGACCTCGGCGCGGAGTCGATGCTCGCGCGACGGCCCGAAGCGGTCGACCTGGCCACCGGGGCCGGGCTCGGCGGCCGGCTCCGGCCGCCGGCCACCGCCACCGCGTCGGTCTGGACCCGTGACGCCCTGCGCCCCATGCCCAAGGGCCACGTGATGGGCGTGCCCGGAGATCCTTCGGCGCTCAGCGGGCTCCTCTCGCCCGAGGGCCTGGCCAGGATCGCCGAGGAGCGCGACCTCACCCCGACCGCCGTCGGCGACGACGTCGCGGTCGGCGGTTACGTCGCCGACCGGCTCGGCCGCGAGGTCGTCGACCGGCTCGTGGAGCCGCTGCTCGGCGGGGTCTACGCGGGCGACGCCTACCGGATCTCGATGCGCGCGGCCGTCCCGCAGCTCTTCGAAGCGGTGAAGGAGGGCGGCCCGCTCCTCGACGGCGTGCTCCGCATCCAGGAGAGGGCCGCCGCCCGGCAGCAGACCGGACCCGTCTTCCAGGGCATCGAGGGCGGCATCGGTACCCTGCCGGGCGCCGTGGCCGACGCGGTACGGGAGGGGGGCGGCGAGATCCTCCTGGAGACGCCGGTGCTCGGCCTGACCCGGACCGCGGACGGCTGGGACGTGCGCACCGACACCCGGGTGATCGCCGCCGACGCCGTCGTCCTGGCCACCCCCGCCTGGTCGGCGTCCACCCTGCTGGCCGCCGAGTGCCCGGCCGCGTCGGTCGAGCTCGCCGCCGTCGAGTACGCCTCGATGGCCCTGGTCACCATGGCCTTCCGGCGTTCGGACACCGAGGGGACCGAGGCGCTCCGGGGGCGGTCCGGATTCCTCGTGCCGCCCGTCGACGGGCGCACCATCAAGGCCGCCACCTTCTCCAGCAACAAGTGGCAGTGGGTCGCCGACGCCGCCCCCGACCTCTTCGTGCTGCGCACCTCCGTCGGCCGCTACGGCGAGGAGGAGCACCTGCACCGTGAGGACTCCGAGCTCGTCGCCGCCTCCCTGGCGGACCTCGCGTCCGCGACCGGGCTGGCGGCCCGGCCCGTGGACACCGAGGTCACCCGGTGGATCGGCGGGCTGCCCCAGTACCCCGTGGGCCACCTCACCCGGGTCGCCCGGATCCGCGACGAGGTCGCCAAGCTGCCCGGACTGCGGGTGTGCGGAGCGGTGTACGACGGGGTCGGGATCCCCGCCTGCGTGGCGAGCGCGCACCGGGCCGCGGACGACATCGTCCGCGACCTCACGGCCGCGGGCGCGGGGGAGATCGACAACACGCCGACCCGGGTTCGGAGCACGCGGAGCGAGGCGGGACAATAGCCGTATGAGTGCGCCAGAGAAGCTTCCGAACGCAGGCAAGAAGGCCAAGGACCTCAACGAGGTCATCCGCTACACCCTGTGGTCCGTCTTCAGGCTGAAGGACGTCCTGCCCGTCGACCGCGCCGGTTACGCCGACGAGGTCCAGGAGCTGTTCGACCAGCTGGGGGCCAAGGACATCACGGTCCGCGGCACCTACGACGTGTCCGGTCTGCGGGCCGACGCGGATCTGATGATCTGGTGGCACGCCGAGACCTCCGACGAGCTCCAGGAGGCGTACAACCTCTTCCGGCGCACGAAGCTGGGCCGCGCGCTCGAGCCGGTCTGGTCGAACATGGCGCTGCACCGCCCGGCCGAGTTCAACAAGTCCCACGTGCCGGCCTTCCTGGCCGACGAGACGCCGCGCGACTACATCAGCGTGTACCCCTTCGTGCGCAGCTACGACTGGTACCTGCTCCCCGACGAGGACCGCCGCCGCATGCTCGCGGACCACGGCAAGATGGCCCGCGGCTACCCCGACGTGCGCGCCAACACGGTCGCCTCCTTCTCGCTGGGCGACTACGAGTGGGTCCTCGCGTTCGAGGCCGACGAGCTGTACCGCATCGTCGACCTCATGCGTCACCTGCGGGCGTCCGAGGCGCGGCTGCACGTGCGGGAAGAGGTCCCGTTCTACACGGGGCGCAGGAAGGCTGTCGCAGACTTGGTGGCCGGACTCGCATAGCCAGCGTTTCCGGTCATCCCGACCCGGAAGATCAGTTGGCGGGCAACGGCGCGTGTGACGCCGCCCGTCGTTCCAGCGACACCGGGTCCGGTGCCGGGCACACATCGGCCGAAGGCCGGCGAACCGTCGTGGCCCGCGGGGGAGTCAGCCATTCCTCTCCGCGGACCGCCGCTCCTCGCCGGGTCCGGCCGATGTGTCCCGGGCCGAACAACTGGATAGGACACCACGAGGGCCGCCCCCGACGCAGTCGGGGGCGGCCCTCGTGGTGTCCGGCGGGTCAGACCCCGGTCCGGGCCCCGCCCAGCAGAGCCGCCCTCAGTCCCGGGTCCTCCAGGGCGCTCACACCCCGTACCGCCACCGCGGCCAGGAGATCGCGGTCAGCGCCGCGCACGGGGGCCGGCAGGGAGTCCAGCCAGTGCTGCCCGGTCGGAGAGGCCCAGGGGCTGTACGGGTGGTTCTCCACCCTCGCGATGGCCAGGCAGCCGAGCGTCAGCACGAGCGGCAGTCCGAACCAGGCGGCGACCGGCCCCGCGTATCCCGTCTCCTGACCGGGCATCAGCATCGCGGCGGCGGCCAGGGCCACCACCAGCACCGCCGCGCCCCGCACCGCGCGTACCGCCGACTCCAGACTCGTCCGGGTCCCGTGCGGGACGGCGAGTCCCGCCGCGACCAGGCGGTCGGCGAGGGAGCGTACGGCGTCGGCCGCCGCGGCCGCTGCCCGTATCGGGGCTATGCGGGACTGCCCCTCCGGGCCGATCGCGCGGATCACCGTGCGCTCGACCTCGTCACGCCCCTCCGGGTCGACGACCGTCGCCCAGCCCGTGTGGGCGAGCAGCAGCCGGCGCCGCAGATGCATGGAGACCAGCGCCAGATCGGCGACCCGCTGGGGTCCGCCGGCCAGGAACGCCGTCTCGTACAGGTTGAGTTCGGGGGATGCGGCCGTTCGTGCGGCGACGGTGGGCCGCTGGGCCGCACCCGCCGTGACGAGACACAGCCGGATGCAGGAGACGGCGGCCGCACCCCACGCGACCAGAAGAAGCAGGACCCAGAGCATGGCCGAGTTCTATGCGAGAAAGGCTCAGGAGCGCCACACCGTGTTCACGATACGGACGAATCCCGGTCACGCGCAGTCATGGGTGGCTGAATCCCGCCCCTTCCCGACGTCGTTCGCTCATGAACTGCTGCCGCAGCTCGAACCGCCTCCGCAGCTCGACCCACTGCTGCCGCCGCAACTGGACCCGCTGCTGCAGCTCGATCCTCCGCCGCTGCCGCAGCTCGACCCCGAGCTGCAGGTGGAGCCCGGCCCGGAGTCGCCGCCCCCGCCGCTGGAGCCTCCGCAGCCTCCCCCGCCGGGGCCCGCGCTCGCGCACCAGACCACCGGCACGAAGCCGGTCGCCGCCGCCGGCGAGGCCGTGGAGGCCGACGAGGAGTACCGGGCGGGCCGTTGCCGGGCCGCATCGGCCAACTGCCCCTGCAGCACCGGGTCGGGCAGTGCGCGCAGGCCCTGGGTGGCCACCAGATGGGCGGGGTCGGTCACATGGGCGTTGGCGGTCCGGAAGCCGTCGGCGACCTGGCGCCCCCTCTTGGTGATACGCGCCTTGGCCGCTGCCGCGCTGGACAGTCCGACCACGCTCCCGGCGACGATCGCGGGCAGCACCTTCACCACGAAGGGGACCGGGACATGCGCGTACTCGTCGAGCAGGACGTACTGCGCGACGGTCAGGGGGATGCTCACCGGGAGGGCCACAAGGGATCCGATTCCCACGGCGAGCCCCCACCGGCGGCGGGCCCGGCTCTCGCCCGGGGCGATGAGCAGCCCCCGCCCGGCCAGCCCGTCGCCGATCTCCTGCACCGCGGGATGCCGCATCACGGCCTCCCGCAGGGCGGCGAGGGCCCCGCTCGGGGCCGCGGCCAGCTCCTCCAGTACGGCACGCTCCACCGGGTCGTGGGCCTCGGCCCGCTGCAGCGCGACGATGCCGGGTCCGCCGACGGTCAGCCGCCCGTCCGTCTGCATGCGGGTGAGCGCGGTGTCCACGACCCTGGCCGGACCGCCGCTGAGGAAGGCCACTTCGGAGAGGTCCAGCACGTACCCGGCGGACTCGCCGCCGCGCCGGCCGGCGCGGCGCGTTCCGACGGCCAGGAGAACGCAGGAGACGGCCACGGCCAGGGTCAGGAGCAGAGCGAGGGTGTTCATGGCGGTCACTTTCCGAGGAGGGCGGCACGGGCGGAGCGGACCAGGCGGGTCGCGCGGCGCGGAGGACGGGGGGCGGCCCGGTCCTGCCACCAGAGGGTCAGCCGTCGCCGGGCCGCCTCGTCGGCGGGCCGGCCCTCGACGAGCAGCAGTTCCGCGAAGGCGAGGGCGTCGCGTCGGTAACCGGCGGACATCGGCCGGTTCCTGGCGTACGAGATGAACTCCCTCCGGTAGCCGTCGCCGAGGATCTCGGGCAGCTCCGGTGCGACCCTGGCGACGACATCGGCCCGCTTCGCGGCCAGGGCCCTGCTCTGCACCCCCAGGCGCCGGCGGTCGAAGCCGTCCGGCGCGGGCGTACCGGCCACGAGGCACGAGAGGAGCGCGGTCTGCGCCACGCCGGTCCGGTCGCGGGCCCCAGGGGTACGGCCCGTCGGGCGCGGAGGTCCGGACACGGGCCGCCGGCCGGCCGTCTCCCGGCGGGTCGCCGCAGCGGTCAGCGTGGTGCGGATCGCGGACAGTTCACCGGCCAGCTCCTCGGCCGGTGGGAAGTCGTCGTCCCGCTCCAGCAGGACGCCCGGAGGGTCCACACGGGAGCGGAGCTCGCTCAGGACGTCCAGGACGGGTCGTGTCACGGGATGGGCGTGCGTGTCGTGCCAGACGCCGTCCTTCTCGACGCCGCCCGCGACATGCACGTACGCGACGGCCTCGACCGGCAGTTCGTCCAGCGCGGTCGCCGGGTCCTCGCCGCGGTTGACGTGGTTGGTGTGCAGATTGGCGACATCGATCAGCAGCCGTACACCGGTGCGCTCGACCAGCTCCGCGAGGAACTGGCCCTCGGTCAGCTCCTCACCCGGCCAGGAGACCAGCGCGGCGATGTTCTCCAGCGCCAGGGGGACGGGCAGCGAGTCCTGCGCGATCCGCACGTTCTCGCACAGGACGTCCAGCGCGTCCCAGGTCCGGGGCACCGGAAGCAGGTGTCCCGCCTCCAGCACCGGCGAGGCGGTGAGTCGGCCCCCGGCGCGCACGAAGGCGATGTGCTCCGTCACCAGGGGCGCGCCCAGGAGTCCGGCCCGCGCGGCGAGGCCGGCCAGGCGGCCGGGGTCCGGCCGGTCGGCCCCGCCCAGACCCAGCGAGACCCCGTGGGGGACGACCGTGACGCCCCGCTCGCGGAGGCGCACGAGGGACTCGGGGAGGTGGTCCGCGCAGAGGTTCTCCGCGACCGCCTCGACCCAGTCGATTCCCGGCAGGGCCTCGACGGCGTCCGCGATCTCCGGCCGCCAGCCGATGCCGATTCCCAGCTTCATGTGTTCCCTCCCCGTTTCGTGGAGGGGTCATGGCCCCGCCGGCCGCCGCTGAATCCGGAAGGGGGGACGTTCAGAGGTGGATTTGAGGTTCCCGGAGGCACCCGAAAGGCCCCGTTATCCGATCGTGATGCTCCCCGGGTGCCGATCGCGCCGCTGCTCACCTGCGGAAACGCGGAGCACTCGGATATGCCGACGGGCCGGACGCCCCGGATTAAATCCTGGGCCCGTTGACGGAGATCAACAGGCGTTCGCATGCTGATCGACATGCCCTTCCCCTGCTGATGGGCATGCCCTCCACCCGCTGATCCGAAGCCGCCGGAGCCGATACCGGCCCGCTGGGCCAGGTCCAGGACCGGGCCGGGAGCGGGACCGACGAAGGAGAACCCGACTGATGACCAGCTCCGAGAAGACATGGCGTCCCGGCCGGCGGTCCCTGCTGGCGCGTGCTGCCGGAGTGGGGGCGGCGGCCGCGCTGCCCGTGGCCGCCGCCCCGGCGTCCGCCGCTCCCGTCCCGGGTGCTCAGGCCGCGGGTGGGGGCGGACGGCGGCACCCGGCGAACTGGCCCGACCCGGAGCCTTACGGCCTCGCTGACGTCCGGCCGGACCTGTGGCCCCGTGACGACAACTCCTTCGTCCTCCCGCTGGAGCTGCGCCCCCGCGACAGGGAGCGCGGAGTGGTGTGGATGCGGGACACCTACGTCAACTGCTTCGACGTCGACGGGCGTCCGCTCTACGTCGCCACGGGTACCACCCGGGTGCCCGGGCTGGAAGCGGCCGGCCCGTGGAACGACGGCATCTTCGTCTGGACGGCCCGCTCGCTCAAGGGGCCCTGGAAGCTGGCCGACACCACCGGGATCCGGCCGGGCGCGGAGAAGGGCAAGGTGTGGTCGCCCGAGTTCGCCGACGAGAACAGGCCCGGGCGCACGGTCGTCGCCCCGTGGCAGGAGTACTGGTACGACGAGCGGTTCGGCAAGCGCGGCCAGGCGTGGGCCCCGGAGCTGCACCGCTTCCGCGGGAAGTGGTACATCGTCGCGTGCATGGGGGACCACTCCGCGAAGGTGGGCTCCTTCATGCTGGTGAGCGAGGGCGGGGTGGAGGGCCCGTACCGGCTCGTCGAGGGCAACCTGGAGAAACCCTTCGGGGAGCCGTTCATCGGGGGGCCGAGCTTCATCGAGCCCGGCGCCTACCACCACATCGACGGCAGCCTCTACAGCGAAGGGCGCGACGCCTGGCTCGTGCTGCACAACAACCTGTACGCGAAGTTCCGTGACGACATGGAGGACATCGTCCCGACGACTGATCTCCCCTCCTTCCGTCAGACCCCCTACACGCCCGAGCCGTATCTCGAAGGCGCGTACGTGTTCAAGCACGGAGGGAAGTACTTCCTCCTCCACGCCGCCTGGGACCGGACGTCGGTCGCCGCCGACGGCACCCCGCGTCAGGCCTACGATCCGCCCGGCACCGGTCGTGTCCAGTACCAGCACGACGCGGTCGCCGCCGTGTCGGACACCTTCGAGGGCCCGTACTCCGAGCGCTGGACCGTAGGCGTCGGCGCAGGCCACAACAACTTCTTCCAGGATTCCGGGGGCGGTCTGTGGGCGACCTTCTTCCGCAACCCGAACTTCGGCCACTGGTCGAACCCCTCGCGTCTCGCCGACGCGGCCGTACCCGGAGTCGTACGGGTGGAGTGGACCGGCCCGAAGGGCAACCGCCTGTACGTCCGGCGCCGGGACCACTGAGCCTTCACGCTGCCCGGGGACGCCGACCGGGCGGTGTCCCCGGGCAGCGTGAAGGCTCAGTGGTCCCGGGGGACGGCGCGGGGCGGCCCGCGTGCTCACGCGGGCGCCCGTGGTGGCCCGGTCAGGGCCCGAGCAGGGCTCACGGCTGAGGCAGAGGAGCCATCGTCGGTGGCACCGGGCGGGAGGTGAACGACTGGTCGCCGCTCGGGGTGACCGGCACCGGCACCTGCGGGACTCCGCCCCCCGACGGCGCGGGCGGGCCCGAGGGGCTGGCCGTCGAGGCGCCGGCCGCGTCGCGCGCCAGTCCGTCGAAGTCCACGAAGCCGGTGCGTTCCAGCATGGTGATGTGGTCGAGCACCGTCTGGTTGGCGTCCGAGGCCAGTTGCCGGATCAGCGAGTTGCGCGTGGTGTGCCGCACCTGTGCGATCAGCGCGAACACCTTGCCGTGTGCGGCGCGCAGGAGGTTGGCGAACTTCAGCTGGTACTCCTCGCCGCTCGCGGCGGTGAGTTCCCGCAGCCAGCCCTGCTGCTGTTCGGTGGGCTGGTTCGGGAGCTCCACGCCGAGCTTGGCCGCCACGTCGCGGGCCCGCCGGTCCAGATCGGTGTGGCCGACCACCAGATGGTCGCCGGTGAGCTTCACACCCTCGCTCGGGGCGCGTTCGATGGCCTGCTGGCCCGCGGGCAGTTCCCACAGTCCGGCGAGGCGCACCTTGATCAGGAAGTCCCGGTCGGTGGCGGAGAGCGGACCCCACTGGGTGGCCACGCTGGACGCGTTCAGATTGGCCTCGCCGGTGCCGGAGCGGTCGGCGTACGACCACACGGGAAAGGCGAGAGCGCCGAGTGTGGCGACCAGCGCGGCGATGATCAGGGCCGTTCCGTTGATGCGTCGCAGCAAGATGTCTCCCGGGCCGGTACGTGACAGCGTCGAATCAACCGCCAACTGAATCGTGGGTCAACCTACTTGGCGGTAATACCCGATGCGGCGGTACCGGGGAGATACGTACGCCGGCGCAGCGGTGTTCAACCCGGGCGCCCCGCGTTCCGCGGGCACCCGGAACCGTGCCCTGCCCCGGTGCCTCCCGGCCGGATGCGGGAGGCGCCGGGGGCCAGGTCACGCCCGGTGCGCAAGCGGCACGGTCAGCGGCGCAGGGCCGGGTGGTCGGCGACGACGGTGCAGGAGCCAGGGGCGACCTCGGTGAACCCGGCGTCACGGACCACCGGCAGTCCGCTCGCGGTGAGTTCGCGCCAGCGGGCGGCGTCCGGGGTCGCGACGGAGAGGGGGAAGCCCGCCTCGCGCCACGCCTTGCGCTCGGTGTCCGACAGCTCCCACCAGGCGAGCTGGGCGCCGTGCCCGGCCTGCGCCATCGCCTTGCCCGCCGACATGGAGACGTCAGGGTTCATCCAGAGCACCGGACCGGCGGGGCCGGGTGCGGCGGGGGCGTCGGGGTCGTCCAGATCCGTGCCCGACACCTGGAGCTTGGCCAGCTCCTTGGGCCAGCCGTCCAGGGGCACCGGAGGGAACACCCGCACCTCGGCGTGGACACCCGTGACCGTGATCCCGGGCAGCGTGGACGCCTTGCGCCACTCCGCGCCGCGCGCCCGGCGGACCACCTTGCGGATGCGGGCGTCCTGCCAGTCGTGCATGGCCCGCGCCCACTCGCCCTCGGTCCCGCACTCCTCCTCGCCCAGTGAGCGGGGGTCCGAGAGGATCGTGAGCACCGCGCGGGCGGCGGTCACCAGGGCGTCGGTGCGCGCCGGAGGGTCCGTCTTCTCGATGTGCACCACCAGCGGAAGGACGAACTGCGGGGCCTCGTCACGCGCTGTCGGCTCCGTGCGGAAAGGGCTGTCGGCGGAGGCCTCCGGCGCTGCGGGAAGGGGCTCGGTCGTACGGTCGCTGCTCACGCACCCAGTCTGCCAGGCCACTCCGGCAACCCGTTCTTGGCAGAACGACGGGCTCCGGGTGAGGATGCACGGCATGAAGAGCGATCTCTTTTCCAGCGAGCACATGGCGCAGCAGGCCACCGCCCCCGGCATGACCCTGCAGAACGCCAAATCGATCAAGTACGCCGTCAACGGTGAGATGCACGCGCGACAGGGATCGATGATCGCCTTCCGAGGCAGTCTCCAGTTCGAGCGCAAGGGCCAGGGCATCGGCGGCATGCTCAAGCGCGCGGTGACGGGCGAGGGGCTGGCCCTGATGGCGGTCTCCGGCCAGGGCGAGGCGTGGTTCGCCCACGAGGCGGCCAACTGCTTCATCGTCGAGATGGAGCAGGGCGACGTCCTGACGATCAACGGCCGCAACGTCCTCTGCTTCGACGCGAGCCTCTCCTACGAGATCAAGACCGTGAAGGGGGCCGGCATGACCGGCGGCGGCCTCTTCAACAGCGTCTTCAGCGGATACGGGAAGCTCGGCCTGATCTGCGACGGCCAGCCCATAGTCATCCCGGTGACCGCGCAGCAGCCCGTCTACGTCGACACGGACGCGGTCGTCGGCTGGAGCGCCCAGCTCTCCACCTCCCTGCACCGTTCGCAGAGCTTCGGCTCGATGGTGCGCGGCGGCTCCGGCGAGGCGGTCCAGCTGATGCTCCAGGGCGAGGGCTTCGTCATCGTGCGCCCCAGCGAACTCAAGCCGGAGAAGCCCTCGTCCCATTGATGCCGCGAGGAGTGGGCCGCCGATGCGGCCTGCGCGGCCCCTGGGTGCTGCCCGCACACACCCTCGTGCGGATCGGGGGCCCCGGCGGTGCGGGCGGGCCGACCCCCGCTGCGGCTGCTCTCCGGTGCCGACGCGCCGACCCGGGGACGTGTCACGGGACGCCCGCGCACGGCGTACGTCTCCGAGGGCTTCCCCGCGGCGCCGCGCGAGTGAGTACGCTCGTGCCATGGACGACGCGTACTGCGAGACACCCCGGCCCGCCCCCGCACCGGCGGACGCGGGCCCGCCGTACGCGGAGTGCGTGCTCTGCCGGAAGCCGACCGAGTACCCGGAGTCGACGAAGGGCAGCACCCTCTGCCCGGTCTGCGCCTGGCAGGAGGCGGGGCGCAACGCCTGCTCCGGCTGACGACGCCCGGGCGGTGGCCCGCTCAGCCGTGCATCAGCTCGGAGACCTTGACGAAGCGGTAGCCGCGTTCGCGCAGTTCCGGGACGATCCGGCGCACCGCGTCGTCCGTCACGGGCGCCGCGCTGCGGGTGCAGTGCATGACCACCAGGGAACCGGGCTTCACCCCGTCCAGTACCTGCTCGGCCACCGCGTCCGCGTCCGTGGCGAAGGCGTCACCGCTGACCACGTCCCACTGGACCGCGGTCACCCCGGCCGGGGCCAGGGCCTTCAGCGCCGCGTCGTCGTAGCAGCCGCCCGGGAAGCGGAAGTACGGCACGACCTGGCGCGCCCCCGTCCTCCGGATCGCGGTGAAGGCCCGCTCCACGTCGTCCCGCATCTCCGTCTCCGCGACGGCCGGCAGCCCGTAGCAGGGGGAGGAGAAGGCGTAGTGGCTGAACGAGTGGTTGCCGATCTCGAACAGGGGATCGGTGCCGATCGCGCGGGCCTGGGCCGGATACTCCTGCGCCCACCTGCCGGTCATGAAGACCGTCGAAGGGACCTTCAGCCGGCGTAGCGACGCGATCAGGGCGGGGTTGTCGAAGTGTTCGCCGTCAGCGGCACGGGGCCCTTGGTCCGCGGTCATGTCCGCGTCGAAGGTGAGTGCCACGACCTTGTCGGCCCCGCCTGCCGTGCGCCGGGTGCCCGAGTCGTCCGCCCGCCGCTCGAAGACCGGCGTGAGGCCGCCGGGGCCCCGGGCGGGCACGGGTGGCCCGCTCTCCGGGGCCGGTGAAGGGGAAGCGCTGCCCTTCACCGGTTCCCGGGAGGCGGTCGGAAGCGTGGCGGTCCTGGCGTGGGTGCCCTCGGAGCCACCGCAACCGGCGAGCACCCCACTCAGAACAGTCAGCGCGATCATCGTACGAACAGATTTGATCACTGAAGGACATTAGCTGACGATTAGTCAGATAAGGTTCATGACGCTCCGGCTGTCCGGAGGCCGGAGCGCCTGGTCAGCCGCGCTGCCGCGTCCCGGTCAGCGCCAGGGGCCCGTCACCGCGAAGGTCGTCCCGGGCGTGTAGCAGTTCACGAACATCGTCCCGCCGTCCGGTGAGAACGTGACGCCGGCGAACTCTCCCCACTCCGGCTCCTCGGGCGTCCCGATGTTCTGGCGTCCGCGGGCCATCGCGTAGACCTCGCCGCGCCGTGTCACTCCCAGAACGTGCTGTGCGCCGCCCCCGTCCTCGCAGACCATCAGCCCGCCCCCGGCGGCGAGGCAGATGTTGTCCGGGGACTCGCCCGGCAACTGGACGTCGGTGTCCGGGCCGAAGACGATCACCAGCGTGAGCCGGCGCCGTTTCGGCTCGTATCGCCACACCTGCCCGAAGTGGTCGGCGGCCGACCCCTCCGCGCTGCGCGCGAAACTGGAGACGAAGTACACCGACGAGCCGCCCCGGTAACAGCCCTCCAGCTTCTGGGCGTGCGTGATGCCCTTCGGCCCGAAGTCCTGAAGCCTGATGGGCGTGCCGGCCGCCTGCGGATCCGGTACGGGGACCCACTCGATCCGGTCGAAGGAGGCTCCCGTCTCCTGGATCGCGGAGAGGTCGGGTACGCCTGGCACCCGCATGGCCTCGAGTGCGCCCCCTGCCCGCAGGGAGCCCGTCCCGCCCAGCGGCTTCTCGGGGAGGAAGCGGTAGAAGAGCCCGAACGGCCTCTCGAACGCGTCCTCCGTCTCGTAGACGATGCCGTTGTCCGGATCGATGGCGACGGCCTCGTGCTGGAAGCGCCCCATCGCGGTCAGCGGTACGGCGCCGGTACGGCGCGGATCGGCGCCGTCCACCTCGAAGACGAAGCCGTGGTCCTTCGTGTAGCCGTTGGTGCCGGCCTTGTCCTCGGTCTCCTCGCAGGTCAGCCAGGTGTTCCAAGGAGTGGGGCCACCCGCGCAGTTGACGGCCGTGCCCGCGATGGCGACGCGCTCGCCGCGTACGTTGCCGCGGCCGTCGAGCTCGAGCGACGTGCAGCCGCCCTTGCCCATGGGGTCGTAGGTGAGCCCGTCGACCGTGGGGACGCCGATCCTCCCGGTGACGCGGTTCTCGTGGTTGCGTACGAGATGCACCCTGCCGTGGCGGCCGGCGAAGGCGGCCATGCCGTCGTGATTGCTGGGGACCTGGCCCTCGCCGGAGCGGAGCGGGTCACCCTCCCGGGAGAGCACCCGGTAGTGGAAACCCTTCGGCAGGTCCAGGAGACCGTCCGGATCCGGCAGGAGGGGGCCGTAGCCGCTGTGGCCCCGGGCCTCGGCGGTGCCGGCGAAGAGTTCGGTGAAGGCCCCGGTGAAGGCGACCGAGGCGGCGGTCGCGGCGCTCCCGGCCAGGACCTGTCGTCGTGTTGCGAGTCGTCGAGGTGCGGATGACATGAGGCAACTCCCTGTTGGCGGACAGGTGAAGTGACCCGCATGTGTGTACCACGCAACGCGGCGCGCGGGAACCATGCGGGCCACGGTGCCCCATGTGTCCCCGGGGCGCGGGAGGCCCCGGGGACGCGTGGGAATCAGGCCAGAGAGGCGCTGAGCGTGATGGTGGTGCCCGTGAGCGCCTGGCTGACCGGGCAGTTCGCCTTGGCGTCCTCGGCGGCCTTCACGAAACCGGCCTCGTCCAGACCCGGAACCACGCCCTCCACGGTGAGGTGGATGCCGGTGATACCGGTACCGGGCTGGAAGGTGACTTCGGCCTGGGTGTTCAGCTGGGTGGGCGGGGTGCCCGCCGTGGCCAGCCCGTTGGAGAGCGCCATCGAGAAGCAGCTGGAATGCGCGGCCGCGATGAGCTCCTCCGGGCTGGTCTTCCCGTTCGCCTTCTCCGCGCGGGACGGCCAGGAGACCGGGAACTCCCCGACGCCGGAGGAGTCGAAGGTGACGACACCCTTGCCCTCGAGCAGGTTGCCTTCCCAGACCGTGTGCGCCTGACGCGTGGTAGCCATGCTGGATCCCTTCAAAAGGTGTGCGCGGTCATACGGACGTACGCGGTACCCGGAGGCACACGCACGTCCTTCAACCCCCGAACCTACTGCGCCACCAGTCCCTTCGCGTCACGCGCCAGTGCCGTCAGCCGCGAGATGGCCCGGAAGTACTTCTTCCGGTACCCGCCGTTCAGCATCTCGTCACTGAAGAGCCGGTCGAAGGGGAGACCGGAGGCGAGCACCGGGACCTCGCGGTCGTACAGCCGGTCCGCGAGGACCACCAGGCGCAGTGCGGTCGACTGGTCGGGCACGGGCTGCACGTCGGTGAGGCAGACCGCGGCGATCCCGTCCGTCAGTGCGCCGTACCGGCTCGGGTGGACCCGGGCGAGATGGTCGAGCAGGGACGGGAAGTCGTCGAGCGAGGCACCCGGGGTCGCGTACGCGGCCTTGGTCACCTGGTCGTCGGAGTACGGCGGGGGCGCCTCGGGCAGCCCGCGGTGGCGGTAGTCCTCGCCGTCGATCCGCAGCGGCCTGAAGTGCGCGGACAGCCCCTGGATCTCGCGGAGGAAGTCGGCCGCGGCGAAACGGCCCTCGCCGAGCTTGCCCGGCAGTGTGTTCGACGTGGCGGCCAGTGCGACGCCCGCCTCGACGAGCCTGCTGAGCAGGGACGACACGAGGACCGTGTCGCCCGGGTCGTCCAGTTCGAATTCGTCGATGCAGAGCAGCCGGTGCCCGCTCAGGGTCCGCACGGTCTGCTGGAAGCCCAGCGCGCCGACCAGGTTCGTCAGCTCGACGAAGGTACCGAAGGCCTTGAGCGAGCTGTCGGCCGGAGTGGCGTGCCAGAGGGAGGCCAGGAGGTGGGTCTTTCCGACGCCGTACCCACCGTCGAGATAGACACCGCGCGGTCCGGCGGGAGCGGCGGGCTGCTTCTTCCCGAACCACTTGCGCCGCCCCGAGCCCGTGGCGTGCGCGCCGCCGAGACTCGCCGCGAACGAGCTGAGCACCTCGACCGCCTCGGTCTGGCTCGGCTGGTCGGGGTCGGGTACGTACGTATCGAAGCGCACCGAGTCGAAGCGCGGAGGCGGCACCATCTCCGCGACCAGCCGGTCGGCGGGAACGCGCGGCTCTAGGGCGCACAGGGACTGCGGGGACGTTTCGGCTATGGGGCTCTGCCCCGGCACGACTGTGGAGGACGACACAACTCTCCACCTTAAGGCCTCACCCCGGAGGCGTTCGGCGCCGTGCCAGACTGCGGACATGCGACGCCTGCTCCCTGTGACGGACCTGACAGCCCCCGCCGAGTCCACGGAGGCCGCCGGCCGCGAGTGGACACTCGGGGAACTGGCCGACGCCTACGCCTACCCCACCGGGGGAGAGGGCCCCTGGCTCCGCGCCAACATGGTCTCCACCCTGGACGGCGCCGCCCAGCACGACGGCCGCTCCCAGGGCATCTCGTGCGCCGCCGACATGCGGATCTTCGGCACGCTGCGCGGTCTGGCGGACGCGGTCGTCGTCGGCGCCGAGACGGTGCGCACGGAGGGTTACCGGCCCGCGCGGGCCCGGGAGGCCTTCGCCGCCCGGCGCGAGGCGGCCGGGCAGGGCCCCGCCCCGGCCGTCGCCGTCGTCACCGCGAGCCTGGACCTGGACTTCTCGCTCCCGCTGTTCGTCTCACCGCTCGTCCCGACCTTCGTGGTCACCGGCGCCGCCGCCCCCGCGGACCGCGTCCGCGCGGCCCGCGAGGCCGGGGCCGAGGTGCTGTTCGCCGGCGAGGGCGCCTCCGTCGACCCGGCGCGCGCGGTGGAGGCGCTGGGCGGGCAAGGCCTCGGGCGGCTCCTCACCGAGGGCGGGCCGCGCCTGCTCGGCCAGTTCGTCGCCGCGGGAGTGCTGGACGAGCTCTGCCTGACCCTCGCCCCCCTGCTCACGGCCGGAGACGCGCAGCGCATCGCGGGCGGGCCGGCCGTCTCCGTGCCGGAACGTTTCTCTCTCGTGTCGCTGCTGGAGGAGGACGGATTCCTCTTCAGTCGGTACGGGAAGATCTGACACTTAGCGGAATAACTCGTTCCGGTTGGCTCCGGGTGGGCAGACTTAGCCCTGCTACCCCGTGCAATTGCGGGGAAGGATGGTTTCAGCACAGCGGCCGTCCCCGCGGCCGACGAGATGAAGCGGAAGGGCGCCTGTCGTGTTCACAAGCGTTTTGATGATCGAGAAGCCCCTCACCCCCGAGGACGTGGAATTCGTCACCACCCTCCACGGCGAGGAGCGGATCTCGTTCGTCGTACTGATGCAGCCCCGCAGCGACCAGGCCGACGTGCTGCTGCGCGCGATCGACGACGTGGCGATCGGAGAGCTCAGGGAAGCCGTCCGCGAAGGGGAGCGGCCGGAGGGCAAGGAGGCCAGGGAGCCCGCCGAGATGGCGCTGGAGTACTCGCTCCGGGAGCTGCGCGAGGCGGGTTCGGAGGCCGTCGGGCAGGTGGTCGAGGATCATCCGCTGGACAAGCTGAAGACCGTGGTCGACGACTCCGGGGCCGATGAGGTCATCGTGCTGACGGCACCGCACTACGTCGAGGAGTTCTTCCACCGCGACTGGGCCTCCCGGGCCCGTCACAAGGTCGGCGTACCGGTGCTCAAGCTCTTCGCGCACAGCGAATAGGCTGGGGCGGACCCAGCACCACGTCACACCTCGGGAGAGACACGTATGGCACCCGGTATTCCTGCCGCCCTTGAACGGCCGCACTTCATCGGCATCGGCGGCGCCGGAATGTCGGGCATCGCGAAGATCCTCGCCCAGCGCGGTGCGAAGGTGGCGGGCAGTGATGCCAGGGAGTCCGCCACCGCCGACGCCCTGCGCGGGCTGGGCGCGACCGTCCACATCGGGCACGCCGCAGGCCATCTGGCCGACGACGCGACCTCGGTGGTCGTCTCCAGCGCCATCCGCGCCGACAACCCCGAGCTGGTCCGCGCCGCCGAGCTGGACATCCCGGTCGTGCACCGCTCCGACGCACTGGCCTCGCTGATGGACGGTCTGCGCGCCATCGCGGTCGCCGGCACGCACGGCAAGACCACCACCACGTCGATGCTCGCCGTCGCCCTGTCCGAGCTGGCCCTCGACCCCTCGTACGCCATCGGCGGCGACCTGGAGGGCCCCGGCACCAACGCCACGCACGGCGGCGGCGACATCTTCGTCGCCGAGGCCGACGAGAGCGACCGGAGCTTCCAGAAGTACGTCCCCGAGGTCGCGATCGTCCTCAACGTGGAGCTGGACCACCACGCGAACTACGCGTCGATGGACGAGATCTACGAGTCCTTCGAGACCTTCGTCGGCAAGGTCGTACCCGGCGGCACCCTGGTCATCGCCGCCGACCAGCCCGGCGCCGTCGAGCTGACCCGCCGGGTCCGCGGCCTCCCCTCGCTCGACGTCGTCACCTACGGCGAGTCCGAGGGCGCCGACGTACGCGTGCACAAGGTCACCCCGCGCGGCCTGACCAGCGAGGTCACGGTCGTCCTCAACGGCAAGTACCTCACCTTCACGGTCTCCGTGCCGGGCCGCCACTACGCGCACAACGCGGTGGCCGCGCTCGCCGCCGGTGTCGCCCTCGGCATCCCCGCGCACAACCTGGCCTCCGCCATCGGCAAGTACACCGGCGTCAAGCGCCGACTCCAGCTCAAGGGCGAGGCGGCCGGCGTCCAGGTCATCGACTCGTACGCGCACCACCCCACGGAGATGACCGCCGACCTGGAGGCCATGCGCGGCGCGGCCACGGACGCCCGGCTCCTGGTCGTCTTCCAGCCCCACCTCTTCTCCCGCACCCAGGAGCTCGGCACGGAGATGGGCCAGGCCCTCGCCCTCGCCGACGCCTCGCTGGTGCTGGACATCTACCCGGCCCGTGAGGACCCGGTCCCGGGCGTCACCAGCGAGCTGATCATCGACGCCGCGAAAGCCGCGGGCGCCGAGGTCACGGCCGTCCACGACAAGGCCGCGGTCCCCGCCGCCGTCGCGGGAATGGCGAAGCCGGGCGATCTGGTTCTCACCATGGGAGCGGGCGACGTCACCGACCTCGGCCCGCAGATCCTGGACCACCTGTCGAGCTGAGGGAGCCACCGTGTCGTACGACGTCGAGAAGCCGGACGAGCAATGGCGGGCGGAACTGTCCCCCGCCGAGTACGCGGTGCTGCGCAAGGCCGGCACCGAGCCCGCGTTCGTCGGTGAGTACACCGACACCAAGACGGCCGGGGTCTACTCCTGCCGTGCCTGCCAGGCGGAGCTGTTCCGCTCCGACACCAAATTCGAGTCCCACTGCGGCTGGCCGTCGTTCTACGACCCGAAGGACACCGACGCGGTCGAGCTGATCCCGGACAACAGCATGGGCATGACCCGCACCGAGGTGCGCTGCGCCCGGTGCGGCTCGCACCTGGGGCATGTCTTCGAGGGCGAGGGCTACCGGACGCCCACGGACCAGCGGTACTGCATCAACTCGATCTCGCTGACCCTGGCGCCGGACGAGAGCTGAGCCGGCGCGGTCCCGCCGTCAGGGGCCGTCCGCACCACACCGCCGCGCCCGTCGGGAGCCGTCCTCCCGACGGGCGCGGCGGTGTCCCGGCCCCTCCCGTGCCCCCCCGGAGTCCGGCCGGGGGGCACGGGCGCGCTCACGTCTTGACGAGCTCGGCCGGCTGCGACGGCACCGGGATCTCCCGGTTCAGCCGCTCACCCTCGATGTCGAGGTCGGGCAGGACCCGGTCGACCGGGCCGGGCAGCCACCAGGCGGCGCGGCCCAGGAGGTGCATGACCGCCGGGACGAGGGCCATACGGACGACGAAGGCGTCGATGAGCACGCCGATCGCCAGGGCGAATCCGATGGACTTGATGATCGGGTCGGGCATGAACACGAATCCGCCGAAGACGGCGGTCATGATCACCGCCGCGGCCGTGACCA
Organism: Streptomyces sp. NPDC102402; assembly: GCF_044765765.1. Taxonomy (NCBI): domain Bacteria; kingdom Bacillati; phylum Actinomycetota; class Actinomycetes; order Kitasatosporales; family Streptomycetaceae; genus Streptomyces; species Streptomyces sp. NPDC102402. The sequence continues at coordinate 531,368 of NZ_JBIWKR010000005.1, read as the reverse complement.
CGCGCCCGTTGTGGCCGACCCCGCTGACGACGGACTCGCGGGCGTCCGCGCCGTGCACGAAGTCCTCCCGCATCCGGGAGACGAGGAAGACCTCGTAGTCCATGGCCAGCCCGAAGAGGATCCCGATGAGCAGGATGGGCAGGAAGCTGACCAGCGGTCCGGGGGTGTCGAGGCCGACCAGCCCGGCCAGGTGGCCCTCCTGGAAGATGGCGACGGTGATGCCGAACGTGGCGCCGATCGTCAGCAGGAAGCCCAGCGCCGCCTTGAGGGGCACCAGGACCGACCGGAAGACCAGCATCAGCAGCAGGACGGACAGCCCGACCACCAGCAGGAGGTAGACCGGCAGCGCGCGGGCGAGCTTCTCGGAGACGTCGATGCCCACCGCGGTGGCGCCGGTCAGAGAGACGGAGGCGCCCGTGACGCCCTCCACGCGGTCACGGATCCCGTGGACGGTGTCCTCGGTCGCGGCGTCCGTGGGACCGGTCTCGGGGATCACGGCCAGCAGGGCCGTGGTGCCCTTCTCGTTCAGCTGCGGCGGGGCGACGGCCAGCACCCCCGGGGTCTTCGTGATCAGCGAGGCCGTCTCCTTGACCGCCGCGCCGGTCGCCTGCGGGGTGCCGGCGGAGACGACGGCGATCAGCCGGCCGTTGAAGCCCTCGCCGAACCCCTCGGTGGTCAGGTCGTAGGCCTCGCGGTTGGGTGATCCGACCGCTTCGGTGCTCGCGTCGGGCAGGGCCAGGCGCATGTCCTGCACCGGCAGGGCGAGAGCGCCGAGGCCGGCCACCCCGAGGACGAGGACGGGGACGCGCAGCCGCGCCACGATCCGGCCCCAGCGGAAGCCGGATCCGGACTCGGCGGGAGCGGCCGCGGTGGCCTGCTCCCGCGTGCGCTGCTTCCGGGGCAGGACGCGGGTGCCCGCGAAGCCGAGGACGGCCGGCAGCAGGGTGAGGGAGACGAGCACCGCGAGGGCGACCGTGGCCGCCGCGGCCAGGCCCATGACCGTCAGGAAGGGCACACCGGCGACGGCGAGCCCCGCCAGCGCGATCACGACGGTGGCACCGGCGAAGACGACGGCCGAACCCGCGGTCCCGGCCGCCCGGCCGGCCGCCTCCTCACCGTCCATGCCCTGCGTGAGGTAGTGGCGGTAGCGGGAGGTGATGAACAGGGAGTAGTCGATGCCGACGGCCAGGCCCAGCATGAGCGCCAGGATCGGCGCGGTGCTGGTCAGTTCCACGACGCTGCTGAGGGCGAACAGCCCGGCCATGCCGGCCGCGACGCCGACCAGCGCGTTCAGCAGGGTCATGCCCGCCGCGACCAGGGAGCCGAAGGTGAGGACGAGGACGAGGGCGGCGACCGCCACGCCGATGACCTCGGTCGAGCCGATCTCCGGGACGCCCCGCATGATCTCGCCGCCGTGTTCGACGCGCAGCTCCGTGACGGACGCGCCGGCCTCGGTGAACGCCTCCCGCTGTGTGTCGGTGATGCCGTCGACACCCGTCGTGAACTGCACCTGGACCAGGGCGTAGCGGCCGTCCCGCGAGACGGCCTTGGACGCGAACGGGTCGACGGCCGCGAGCACACCGGGAACCTCCGCGGCCTGGGCGGTCACCGGAGCCACGGCGGCGGGCGTGAGCTTCCCGCCCTCGGGCGCGGCGACGACTATGGTGCCGGTCGCACCGCCTGCCTGCGGGAATTCCCGGGAGAGTGAGTCCAGGGCCTTCTGGGACTCGGTGCCCGGAATCGAGAACTTGCTGGTGGTGGGGCCGTTGAAGGCTGCGGCACCCCCTCCGAGCAGGGCGAGCAGGAGGAGCCAGAGGGCGAGGACTCGCCCTCGGCGGCGGAATGAGAGCCGGCCGAGCCGGTACAGCAGGATTGCCATGCGGAGGAGGCGTCCTTCTCTTCGTTCTGGACTGCTTCTGTCAGCTGCTGGGGCGCCCGAGGGCTCTCAGCGCCCCCTGGATCAATTCGGCACGCATCAAGTCCGGTTCGACGTCCTCACCGGCCGCGACCGTGACCGCCACGCCACCGATCACCATCTGGGCCATGACCCGCGCACGCGGTTCCCCCGACCGGCCCGCGAGCGCGTCCGCGAGCTGGTCGACCGCCTGGGGGATGACGGCCAGGACCGGATGGCCGAGCATGTCGGGCAGTTCGGCGAAGATGATCTTGACTTCCAGGTGGAAGCGCATCGCCAGGCCGACGTAGACCCTCACGGCCGACTCGACGGCCTGGTCACCCTTCAGCGCCGCCAACTCCTCCCGCATGACGGAGAGGCTCTCGGCCGGCGGCGTCAGCAGCTCGGTGAGGATCGCGTCCTTGCCGGCGAAGTGGTAGAGCAGGGAGGCCTTGGAGCAGTGGGCCTCGACCGCGATGTCGTGGAGCGAGGTGCCCTTGAAGCCGTGCTCGGCGAAGAGGCGCAGTGCGGCGTCGAGGATCTGACGGCGCATCGTGGAGGGCGGACGTGGCATGGGTCCACCGTAGCTGACCGATCGGTCAGAGCTGACCGGTCGGTCAGGGTCTCTCTCCGGTCCGTGTGCCGATTCCGCGCGGTGGCCGGCACCCGGTGGCGGAAAGGGAGATGGCCCCCCAGGGCTGGGGGGCCATCCGTGAACTCGTCGCCGGGGTCCGGCGCGACGGCCGGCGGGGGTGCGGAGTGCCCCGGCCGGGCGTCACTTCCCCGCCGGGCGCCCCCGGCCGAGGAACTCTCCGTCGCGCGCGACGACGACACCGCCGTGCACGACCATGTCCCGCTGGGGCATGTCCACGACGACCTGCGGCAGGCACTCGCCTCGCACGAGGACGAAGTCGGCCGGAGCGCCGGGCTTCAGGTCCGCGTGCGGGAGGCCCATGACGTCCGCGCCCCCGTGGGCCGCCACCCGGTAGCACTCCGTCAGTTCGTCGTCGAGCCGCACGTCCGTGACCCACCCGAGCAGATGTGCGCGGTGCAGCATGTCGGCGTTGCCGAAAGGGCTCCAGGAGTCGCGTACGCCGTCGGAGCCGAGCCCCACCCGCACTCCGTGCTCGCGCAGCCGGGCGATCGGGAGCACCAGCGAGCCGGACGGCGCCACCGTGGTCAGCGCGATGTCCAGGTCACCGAGATCGGCGGCGACGGAACCGAGTTCGCCGTCCGCCAGGCCGGTCAGGCAGAAGACGTGGCTGACGGTGACCTTGCCGGTCAGCGACAGGGCGCGTGTGCGGTCGATGATGCCGCGCATCGCTTCGAGCCCCTTCGCCCCGCGGTCGTGCAGATGGATGTCCAGGCCGACGCCATGGCGGTCCGCGATGCCGAAGACGGCGTCGAGCTGCTCCTCCGGAGCCTGGTCGAAGCCGCCGGGGTCGATACCGCCGATCATGTCGACGGCGCCGCCGCGCGCGGCCTCCTCCAGCAGTTCCACCGTGCCAGGGGTGCGGATCACGCCGTGCTGCGGGAAGGCCACGATCTGGACGTCCAGGGCGTGGCGCAGCCGCCGGCGGGCCTCCGCGAGCCCCTCGACCCCGGCGAGGCCGTAGGCGGGCGCCACGTCGGCGTGGGCGCGCATCCCCCGCGTACCGCGGCTGACGGCGTGGGTCATCAGGCCGTACGCGCGCTCCGCCACGGAGCGGCGCTGGCTGTGGAACAGCTCAACGTCCTGTTCCACGTAGTCGGCGATGCCGCTCGCCGGGCGGCGCGACACCCAGGATCCGCCCCAGGTCGTCTTGTCGGGGTGGATGTGCGCGTCCACGAGGGACGGCAGGGCGATGCGGCCGCCGCCGTCGACGACCCTCGCGCCCCGGGGCGCCGGGCCGTCCGAGACGCGGCCGTCGACCACCACGAGGTCGGTGGGGTGCTGGGTGCCGAGCGGGCGTACGTCACGGAAGACGACGGTCCCGGTGCCGGCCCCCGAGGGGCCGGCGGCGGTGGCTCCGGCCGGTGCGGCGACGGCCGCGGTCGTCGTGGCCGCGGTGCCGGCCAGTGCGGCGGCACCGGCCAGCATCGTGCGGCGGGAGAAGGTACCGGAGGCGGGTGAGGACGGCTGCATGGGCACTCCTGCTTCGGGGTCGGCGCGGCGAACGGGCGGGGAGGGGGCCGGGGAGCGGCCGTGTGCGGTGGCTGGGTACCCGGCCGGAGGACCCCGGCCGGTGGGACGCCTGCCGGGCCGTCAGAGCGCGAGGCCCGCCCGGACCACCCGCACCGGCCGCTTGAGGAGCGTGACGTCGGCCAGCGGATCGCCGTCCAGAAGGATCGCGTCACCGGCGAAGCCGCGCGCCAGCCGGCCCGCCGTGCGGTCCAGCCCGAGCAGCCGGGCCGCGCCCGTCGTGGCGGTGCGGATCGCGTCCAGCGCGGACAGCCCTGCCGCGTGCATCAGCTCGACCTCCCGGCCGATCGGGCGCACGGTGCCGCCGGAGGAGTCGGTGCCCGCGGCGAGCGGGACGCCGAGTTCGTGGGCGGCGAGCACGGCCCGCTCCAGCACGGGGAGGTAGGTGCGCCCCCGCTCGGCGAGGACCGGGTCGGCGGAGTCGGCCAGGCCCGCGATGGCGGTGAGGGTGGGCGTGAAGTACGTACCCCTGCGGCGCATCTCGCCCAGGGTCCGCTCGCCGACGAACACGCCGTGCTCCAGGGAGCGGATGCCGGCCGTCACGGCGTCGTGGCAGCCCCGCTCGCTGTAGCTGTGGCACAGGACGCCCTTGCCCCGCCGCCGTGCCGCGCCCACGATCTCGGAGAGCTGCTCGTGCGAGTACACCTGTGTGAGCGGATCCTGCTCGGGCAGCCCGGCGCGCTCGTTGACGCGCGTCTTGATGACGTCCGCGCCGCGGGCGACGTTGACCTCCACCACGCGGCGCAGCGCCTCCGCCGAGCGGACGCCGTCCGCCAGGCGGGCGAGCGGGGTGAGGTCGGGGTCGGCGAGCACGGTCTCCCCGAGGTCCGGGGTGACGAAGACGCCCGCGGCGGTCAGCCGGGGCGCCAGCGCGGGGCTGTGCCGGGCCAGCTCACGGACGGCGATGTCCTGGTAGAAGGAGGTCGATCCGCTGCGCGCGCTGGTCGCACCCTGGCGCACGGCGTCGCGGGCCTCGGCGGCGGTGCTCAGGTGGATGTGCGCGTCGACCAGGCCGGGCAGGACCCAGCGCCCGTGCGCGTCGAGGGTGTCGGCGCCCCGGGGGACGGCGACGCTGCCGCGCGGACCGGCCGCGCGCACCGTGCCGTCCTCGATGACGACGACGGCGTCCTCGGTGACCTCGCCGGTCGCGGGGTCGAGCAGGGTGCCGCCCTCGATGACGAGGGTGCCGCCGCGCGGCGCGCCGCGGGACGCGCGTCCGCCGGACGGAGCGGCGTCACGGTCCGAGGCGGCTGCGGCGGGGGCGGCGGCCGCCACGGTCCCTGCGAGGGCGGCCGCACCGGCGAGGACCCCGCGGCGGGTCAGCCTGCCGGAGGGCGGGGGGACGGCTTCGACGCACATGAGGGGCTCCTTGGGGGGAGTGGGCCGATGGCTCCCCAGTTTGTATACCAAGGGTGTGGCGACGAGCAAGGATCATGTCTGCGAACTGGGGGTTTGTGTGCATCCGGAGTCGACGGGGCTACGGGGCCGAGGAGGCGTTTTCCCATTTTGGTATACAAATGCTGCGCGGCTGCCGGTGCCTGCCGGCTCCCGGCTGTGGGCTGTCAGCCGTCGCCGAACAGCGAGCGCAGGGCCACGGCTCTGCTGTCGCGCACGTGCAGCAGGGTGCAGGCCGCGGCGGCCTCCCCGTCACCGGCGGAGATGTGCCGGAACATCTCCGCGTGCTGGGCCCGCATGTGCGCGGGCTCCTCGCGCATGCCGAACAGCAGCCGGAGCTGCCAGCTCAGCTGTTCCATGGTGCGTGCGAGCAGGGGATTGCCCGCCATGGCCACGACGCCCTCGTGGAACGCGGTGTGGGCGGCGACCTCACGCGTCCCCTGGTCCGACGCGGCGGCCGCCTCGGCCTGCCGGAGAGTGGCCCTGAGCGGGCCCAGCCCCTCCGTGTCACCCGCTGCGACCGCCCGCGCCGCGAGCCGCGACGCCTGGACGGCCAGGGGCTCCCAGACCTCGTACAGGTGCTCGACGTCGGCGTACTCGAGGCGGCGCACACGGACACCGCTGTGGGGGAGCAGCTCGAGGAGCCCTTCGGTGACCAGCGCCCGCAGTGCCTCGCGCACGGGCACCCGGGACATGCTCAGCTCCTCGGCCACCTCCCGCTCGACGAGGCGCGCGCCCTGCGCGTAGCGTCTGTCGACGATGCGCTGCAGGACGGCTTCACGGGCCCGCGCGCTCAAGGAGGAGGCGGCGCCGGCCGGCGCCGGAGTACCCGAACCGCCGTCGCGGTCCCCCGATCCGGTCCCGCTGCCGTCCGCCACCTTGTCCGCCTTCATCCGTCCCCGCCCGGCCCCCGGCCCGCTCCGGGCGGGGAGTAGATGTGGTCAGTCCTCGTCGGACGCCGACTCCGCCGTCGCCTCGGCCCGCAGGAGGGGGTGCGCCACGCCGGGGAACACCCGGGCCCGCACGACCTCCTCCGCCGCACCGCCCTGCACCACGGTCTCCGCCACACCCCACGGGCGCCCCGCCAGGCGGACGGTCAGCGTGTACGAGGACGAGCAGCCCGTGCACTCGTAGCGGTCCGCCCAGAGCTCCACGTCCGTGACACTGCCCGGATAGCGCTTCACGTGCCGGTGCCGGGCATGGCAGTGATCGCACGTCTCGCCGGGTTCACACGTGCCACCGCACGGACACGGCACGTCCAGCGACTCCGCGGGGGTCCACCGCTGGACGAGCAGGGCGTCACGGGTGGCACCCATGTCCTTCATCGCCTTCAGATTCCGCGCGGCGACGTTGTACGACTCGCCGGTCGCGGCCATCCGGTCCCGGATCACGTCCTTGCGTCCGCGGTTCGTCGTCATGCCGTCTCCTCCTGGGGTGTCACGCAGCCCACCAGGAGGCACACGAGATCAGAACGTCCCACGGTACCCGCAGCACGGCGCCCCCAGCGACCTCGTCACCCCCGGCGCACCCGCCCCACGATGCGTCGGCCGAGGCGTCCGATGGCGCGGGGCTGCCGGTTCCAGGTGCGGAACGCCTCGAGGGTGCGGCTGCTCCCGTCACGCTCCACGGCCCTCTCCACCGCGGCCAGCTCCTCGGCGGACAGGCCGCGCACCGCGGGGCGCAGCACCTCCTCCAGCAGCGCTGTGCGGGTGCGGGTCCAGTCGCCGCCCGCGTGCGGGTGGGCGTTCCACACCGTGAAGCAGTCGGCGGCGTACTCGGGATCCGCCCGCAGCAGGGCCACGACCGCGGCGCGGCGGGCGGCCCTGCCGTACGCCGTGATCAGGGCCTCGTCTCCGCTGTGCACGAAGGCGTACAGCTCCGCCTCCGGGCGGTCCGGGGCCAGCAGCCCCTCGGCCAGGGCGCCGTAGGCGTGTTCCAGGACCAGGGACTCCGCGGGCTCGGCGCGGGCACGCAGCTCACGGACCCGGTCCGCCCAGCCGGGTTCCGGGGTCCCCGAGCGCATGTCCCGCGCGAATTCCAGCAGCGTCAGGCACGCCCGCACCCGGGTCCCGATCTCCTGCGGGAAGCCGCGCAGCAGGTCGTGTGCGAGCTCCGGGGCGTCCTCGTCGCCGTAGGGGGCGGCCAGCGCGGCGTCGACCAGGGTCTTCCAGGTGCCGGCCGTCCGGTGGGCGTCCGACGTGGTCTCGCCCAGCAGCGACCGGGCCTCGTCCGCCGTCGGGGTGTCCTCGCCCCACACCAGCCCGACCGCCGTCCGCAGCACCAGCGGCTCAGCGAAGGGGGACATGCCCGCCGCGCGCAGCACCATGTGCAGGACCCCCACCCGGTCCGCCCCACGCGCCTTCGCGCCCGGAGCCTCGGCACACATCCGCAGATGCGGCAGGGCCTGCGTCCCGGTGAACGGCAGGGCCACCCGGATCAGCAGCCGTTCCGTGCCCTCCGGGTGGTCCGGGGCCAGCCGGTCCAGCTCATCCAGCAGTGCCGTACGGACGTCGAACTGCTCGTCCATCAGGTCCAGCAGCGCGCGGCACGCGCCTGCCTCGGGGTCGTCGAGCAGCGCGCGGGCCAGCCGGACCACGACGTCGGGAAGCAGCTCCGCGCAGTCGACGCCGAGGAGCCGCACGATCCGCAGCAGCTGCACGGTCCGCGCCACGCCCCGGGGCACCCCGGCGGTGAGTTCGGCCAGCAGCTCGTCACCGAGCTCCTCGACCAGCGCGGCGAGCGCCCGCTCCCCGGCGGGCTCCTCGAACGCCGAACGCGCCGGAGGCTCCAGGGTCACGTCGCCGCCCCGCACCGCCTGCGTCACCAGCAGCGCGGCCAGCGGCGCGGTGACGGAGGCGGGGCTGCGGCCGTCGAGCGCCGTCAGCAGCCGGAGCGCCGCCGCGCACTCCGCGGCCGTGCGGTCGTCCGCGGGCGCGGTCAGGGCGTCGGCCAGCTGCCGGATGCCCTTCTCGTCCAGCGCGTACGGCCGCTCGGCCGCCCAGCCCGCCGCGGCGGCCCGCTCGTCGGACCCGAGCGCGATGCCCGCGCCGAGCGCCGTGACGGCGAGCGGACCGGCGGAGAAGGGCTCGCCCGGCAACGCCGCGGCCTCCCGGAAGAGTTCGGGGACCCGGCTGCGCCAGATCCGGGCGGCGGTGGCGGCCCAGGCGTCGTCCACCACCCCGGACGGCCGGGGGCCGGAGGCGGCGTGCACACGGAAGCGGGGGTCACGTGCGTCGGGGGCGTCCTCGGGCAGCACCCCGACGACCTGGTACGCGGTCCGTCCGGGATGCCGGGTGTACGTGGTGAAGGTCAGGCGTTCCGCGTGCTCCCGCGGCAGTACGGCGGTCGCCAGCGCGACCCACCGGGCCACATCGGCGCTGTGCCGCTCCACGAGCACGACCGGCGGCGCGGACGGGTCCTCGCTCACCCGGCGCAGGTCGCTCAGCACGGCGGCGAGCCACGGGCCGCGGGACACGGCGAAGTCGCCGAGGCTCTCCCGGGTGAGTCCCCGGGAGGGGCCCTGCGCGGACATCGAGGTCAGGGGGTCGGGCCGCATCCGGTCGGGCGTCGTGGAGAGCCATCCCGCCGCTCCCCAGGCGGCGACCGGCAGCACCCGGCCGGGTATCGGCGTACCGGGCGGCAGGTGCACGGCGTGCGCGTGGAACCCGCCCGCGCCCGCGGCCACCGTGCGGCTGAGCAGATGGCTGCCGTCGGAGAGCAGGGCGAAGCCGAACGCCACGGGCAGCGCGCGGAGCCGGGCGTCGCCGAGCTGCTGTGGGGTGCCTTCCGGAGCCTCGTACGACAGGACCGGTGCGGCCTCCGCGCGCACCGGCCCGGGTATCGCGGGGTCGACGGAGGTGAACCGGCCGGCCGGCTCCCCGTCCCCGGACGTGACGGAGGTGTAGTGCAACTGCGGGAGGCTCATGCGTAGGCCCTCATCGTCCCTGCCACGTGCGTCCCCGTCACGCGCACCGGCCGCCGCTCGCCGCCCTTCGGTGCGGCCCGGCCCGGCGGAGCGACGACCCCGGCGGGGAGCTTTCCGCAGTCGTGCGGGCGACGTTATCAAGCCCTGACGGCCCGTTGGGCGCCATGTCACCCGAGGCCGCTCCAGGTTGGCCGTATGACCGAGGTGACGCTTTCCGCGGGAGTGGTGGAGTACGAGGACACGGGCGGCGACGGGCCCGTGGTGGTCCTGCTGCACGGGGTGGCGGGCGGGGGAGTCCGCCCTCCGGCCGTGACCAGGTCCGGCCGGGTGCGGGACGCCCGCAGGCGATCCCGCACCCGGCCGGTCGGTCCTCAGCCCTCCGCGTCCTCCGGTTCGGTGCGGCGGCGCATCCCGAAGGCGGCCAGCAGCGCGCCGGCCGCGCACAGGACCGCGGTGACGACGAGGGCGCTGTGCATGCCGTTCATGAACGCGTTGCCGCTGCCCTCGACCACTGCGGCCCTGAGCTGCGCGGGCATGTCCGCCGACACGGGCGAGACCCCCATGGACACCGCGTCCTTGGCCTCCCCGAAGCCGGCGGCCGTCTCGGCGGGGACTCCGGCGGAGGTCAGTTCGCCGGTGAGGGTGGAGCCCACCGTGCCGCTGATCAGGGATACCAGCACGGATGTGCCGAGCGCGCCGCCGATCTGCAGCGAGGTGGCCTGCAGACCGCCCGCGACGCCCCCGTCCTTCCTCGGCGCGTTGCCGACGATGGAATCGGAGGACGCGGACATCACCATGCCGACACCGAGGCCGATGGCGAGGAACGGCGGCCACATCGCGGCGTAGGAGGAGCCGGCCTCCCACGTCAGCATCCACAGGGCGGCCGCCGCCTGGAGGGCCATGCCGGCCGGCATGGTGAGCCGCGGACCGAAACGCTGGGTCAGGGTGGCGCCGAGCGGCGCCGCCACCACCGTGGCGAGGCTGAACGGCAGGGTGCGGACTCCGGCCTCCACCGGGGAGAAACCACGCACGTTCTGCAGGTACAGCATCACGAAGAAGATGACCCCGAGCATCACGAAGAAGTTGATCGCGGTGACGAGCGTGCCGATGGCCAGCGAACGGTTACGGAAGAGGCGCATCGGCAGCAGCGGGTGCTCGCGGCGGGTCTCGTACCGGCAGAAGCCTGCCAGCACGGCCAGTCCCGCGGCGATCGATCCCAGCGTTCCGCCGGAACTCCAGCCCCAGGTCTCCCCCTTGACCACGCCGAAGATCAGGGCGACCAGACCGGCGGCGAGGAGGACCACACCTGCCATGTCGAAACGGTGGTGTCCGGTGGAGTCCTTGCTCTTCGGAAGGACGAACAGGCTGAAGACCAGAGCGGCGGCGCCGATCGGCGCGTTGATGTAGAAGACCGACTCCCAGTTGACGTGCTCGATGAGCAGGCCGCCGACGATCGGTCCGAGCGCGGTGGAGCAGGATGCCACCATGGCCCACAGGCCGACGGCCATGCCGAACTTCCGGGGCGGGAAGACCGCGCGCAGGAGGCCGAGGGTGTTGGGGATCAGCAGGGCGCCGAACAGGCCCTGGACCGCGCGGAAGGTGATGACGCCCTCGATGGAACCGGAGAGGGCGATGGCGACCGAGGCCAGGGTGAATCCGGCGGTGCCCACCATGTACACCGTGTGCCGCCCGAAGCGGTCACCGAGTTTGCCGCCGAGGATCAGGAGGGCGGCCATGGCGATGAGGTAGGCGTTGGTGACCCACTGGAGGTCGGCGGTGGACGCGTCGAGGTCGCGTCCTATCTCGGGGTTGGCGATCGCGACGACGGAGGCGTCGAGGTTGACCATGAACAGGCCGATGGCCACGGCGACCAGCGTCAGCCAGGGATTGGCCCGCCTGTCCCTGGGCGCGGCGGGTGGGCCGGTTTCGGGCAGGGCGGAGGTGTCCACGGTGGTGGAGGACATGGGGAAGCCTTGTCTGTGGATCTCAGGGATGGCGGGGGGACGTGCCGGGCCGCGCGGCCCGGGGAAACGGGGCCGCACCCGGTCACGGCCGTGCCCGGAGCCCGGTCACGGCGGGTGGCGGAGCGGGGGGTCAGCCGGCGGGGAGGTGGAGGTGCCGGTTCAGTGACGCCAGCGCGCCCAGGGCGGCACCGAGAGCGTCGAGCTCCCCCTCGGTGAGGGTGTGCAGCGCGCGCGCCAGGTGTGATTCCTTGATCGTCCGCGCTTCGGCGAGCCGCTCCCGGGCCGTCGCCGTGGGATGGAGGCGGGCGACCCGCTTGTCGGCCGCGTCCTGCCTGCGCTCCAGCAGCCCCCCGTCGGTGAGCTGGGAGACCAGCGCGCTGACGTTGTTCGGCTTCATCAGCAGGGCCTCGGCCGCCTCCCGGACGGTGATCCCTTCGCGCTCCTCGACGAGGAACAGCAGCGCCAGCTGGCCGTCCGGAAGGCGGGGATGCGCGAACTCGTGCGCGACCTGCCGCTCCAGACCCCGGTGCAGCGCGGGCAGGGACACCACGAGCGCGGAGGCCGCGCGGTCGATGTCCTGTCGGGATGCGGAGGGGCCGGGCATGCGGGCAGCATAGGTATCGAGCAATAGCTATGTCAACATACGTAAATGAGCATCGGCCCGCCGGGCGGGCGCCGGCCGGCCCGGAGCGGTCCATGGCCGACCGGTCACCCGGAGCGTGCCCCGGGCCGGGCCTGAAGGCGATCTACGGCTCCGCTTAAGAAATCCTCGATGGACCTGGGCGCCGGGGTGCGGCACATTTCTAGTGACGGCGCAGACCGCGGAGCCGGGCGGCCAGCCCTGTCCCGTCCGCCGTCCATCCCCCGCACACTCCGGGCCGCAGGCCGCTTTCGGTATGCCCGCGGCCCGGGACATCCGCACACACCAGGTACAGGGAGCCGCAGCTGTGAAGGCACTCGTGAAGCACAAGGCCGAGCCGGGACTGTGGCTGATGGACGTACCGGAGCCGGAGACCGGCCCCGGGGACGTGCTGATCAAGGTCCTGCGCACCGGTATCTGCGGCACGGACCTCCACATCCGCGACTACGACGGCTGGGCGCAGCAGGCCGTGCGCACACCCCTCGTCCTGGGCCACGAGTTCGTGGGCGAGGTCGCCGGGATCGGCGCGGACGTCGTGGACATCGAGATCGGCGACCTGGTCAGCGGCGAGGGCCACCTGGTCTGCGGGAAGTGCCGCAACTGTCTCGCCGGCCGCCGCCACCTGTGCCGTTCCACCCTCGGACTCGGCGTCGGACGCGACGGGGCCTTCGCGGAGTACCTGGCCCTGCCCGCGTCGAACGTCTGGGTGCACCGCGACAAGGTCGACCTCGACATCGCCGCGATCTTCGACCCGTTCGGCAACGCCGTGCACACCGCGCTGTCCTTCCCGCTGGTCGGCGAGGACGTGCTGATCACCGGCGCGGGCCCGATCGGCATCATGGCCGCCGCCGTCGCCCGCCACGCCGGGGCCCGCAACGTCGTCATCACCGACGTCAGCGAGGCCCGGCTCGAACTGGCCCGCGAGGTCGGGGTGGATCTCGCGCTGAACGTCGGCGGGCGGACCATCGCCGACGGCCAGCGCCTCCTCGGGCTGCGCGAGGGATTCGACATCGGCCTGGAGATGTCCGGACGTCCCGAGGCCATGCGGGACATGATCGCGAACATGACGCACGGCGGCCGGATCGCGATGCTCGGACTCCCGTCCGCGGAGTTCCCCGTCGACTGGTCCCGCGTCGTCACCTCGATGCTCACGATCAAGGGCATCTACGGCCGCGAGATGTACGAGACCTGGTACGCCATGTCCGTACTCCTGGAGGGCGGACTCGACCTCGCCCCGGTGATCACCGGCCGGTACGGCTACCGCGACTTCGAGGCCGCGTTCGACGACGCCGCGAGTGGTCTCGGCGGCAAGGTCCTGCTCGACTGGGCCGCCTGAAGATTCGTACGCATCCGTATCCAGCTGGGAGACACCCCTGATGTTCGATTCCGTACGCGACGACCTGCGCACGACCCTCGACGAGATCCGCGACGCCGGACTCCAGAAACCCGAGCGGGTCATCGGCACCCCGCAGTCCGCCACCGTCGCCGTCACCTCGGGGGCGCGCGCCGGTGAGGTGCTCAACTTCTGCGCCAACAACTACCTGGGTCTCGCCGACCACCCCGAGGTCGTCGCCGCCGCCCACGAGGCGCTGGACCGCTGGGGCTACGGCCTCGCGTCCGTCCGCTTCATCTGCGGCACCCAGGAGGTCCACAAGGAGCTGGAGCAGCGGCTCTCCACCTTCCTCGGCCAGGAGGACACGATCCTCTACTCCTCCTGCTTCGACGCCAACGGCGGAGTCTTCGAGACCCTCCTCGGCCCCGAGGACGCGGTGATCTCGGACGCCCTGAACCACGCCTCCATCATCGACGGCATCCGCCTCTCCAAGGCGAAGCGCCTCCGTTACGCCAACCGCGACATGGCCGACCTGGAGCAGCAGCTCAAGGAGGCCTCCGGGGCCCGGCGCCGTCTGATCGTCACCGACGGCGTGTTCTCCATGGACGGTTACGTCGCCCCGCTGGCGGAGATCTGCGACCTCGCCGACCGCTACGGCGCCATGGTCATGGTCGACGACTCGCACGCCGTCGGCTTCGTCGGCCCCGGCGGCCGGGGCACCCCCGAGCTGCACGGCGTCATGGACCGCGTCGACATCATCACCGGCACACTCGGCAAGGCCCTGGGCGGTGCCTCCGGCGGCTACGTCGCCGCGCGCGCCGAGATCGTGGCGCTCCTGCGCCAGCGCTCGCGCCCCTACCTCTTCTCCAACTCGCTCGCCCCGGTCATCGCCGCCGCCTCCCTCAAGGTCATCGACCTGCTGGAGTCCGCGGACGACCTGCGCGAGCGGCTCGACGCCAACACCGCGCTCTTCCGTTCCCGGATGACCGCGGAAGGCTTCGACATCCTGCCCGGCGACCACGCCATCGCCCCCGTGATGATCGGCGACGCGTCGAAGGCGGGCCGGATGGCCGAGCTGCTCCTGGAGCGCGGGGTGTACGTGATCGGGTTCTCGTACCCGGTCGTCCCGCAGGGTGCCGCGCGCATCCGCGTCCAGCTCTCCGCCGCCCACTCCACCGAGGACGTCGACCGCGCCGTGGACGCGTTCGTCGACGCACGGGCCGCCCTGGAGGCGTGAACCCCGCGCGAACAGGGACAATGAGCACATGATCGATGCACGGCGGCTGCGTATCCTCCGTGCGGTGGCCGACCACCGCACGGTGACCGCGGCCGCCGCCGCGCTCTACCTCACGCCCTCCGCGGTCTCCCAGCAGCTCGCCGCGCTGGAGCAGGAGACCGGCCACCGGCTGGTGGAGCGCGGGGCGCGGGGCGCCCGGCTGACCGCGGCGGGAGAGATCCTGCTGACCCACGCCAACGCCGTCCTCGCCCAGTTGGAACGGGCCGAGGCGGAGCTCGCGGAGTACAGCGCGGGCGTCGCGGGGACGGTCACCGTCGCCGCGTTCGCCACGGGCATCGGGCTCGTCCTCGCTCCCGCGATCGTGGCACTGACACGCACCGCACCGGGGATCCGGGTCCGGGTGCAGGACGCCGAGGGCGACGCGAGCGTGCCGATGGTGCTCGACCGGCAGGTCGACGTGGCGGTCGCCGTCGAATACCGGGGCGCGCCAGGAGTCGACGACCGGAGGCTGACCCGGGTGCCGCTCTACTCCGAGCCCTTCGACGCGGTGCTGCCGGTCGGCCACCGCCTCGCCGGGCGGGACCACGTGTCCGTCGCCGACCTGGCCGAGGACGCGTGGATCGGCCCGTACCCCGGCAACCCCTGCCACGACGTCGTGGTCCTGGCCTGCGAGTACGCCGGCTTCGAGCCCCGGCTGGAGCACTCGTCGGACGACTTCCACGCCGTGGTCGCCCTGGCCGGCGCGGGGGCCGGAGTGGCGCTGGTGCCCCGCTCGGCGCTGCGCGGCACGGAGCTCGGCGGGGTCGTCGTGCGGCCGGTGGAGGGCGCGGCCCCCACCCGGCGGGTCTTCGCCGCGGTACGGCAGGGAGCCGAGGGGCATCCGCTGATCAAGCCGGTCCTGGACGCGCTGGCCACTGCGGCCGGACCGGTGTGACGCCGGGCGCCGCCGCGTCCGGCCCCGGCCGCGCGTGACGTCGCTGCTCCGCCCGCCGGGCCCGGAGCGGAGCCGCGTCAGCCGGCCTCGACGACCGGAACGTCCGGTGCGAAGTGCGCGACGGCCGCGGCCAGTCGCTCCCGGTCGAGACGCCAGCCGGTCACCGCGCGCGAGGCCAGGGTCACGTCGGCGGGGATGTGGGGTACCAGCGCCTGCGCTGTGGTGTGCGCGCCCCGGCCCTGTCCGGGCCCCGGCATCGGGCCCGCGCCCGGGTGGCGGGCGACCCCCACCCAGGGCATCCCGGCGGCCGTGCCCTGGCGCCACAGCACCACAGCGGCGATGTCCTGCCAGGGAACGTGCGCGGTGGTCGCCGCGTAACGGGCGGGGGAACCGCCGAGCAGCACCCCGGTCCCGTCGACCCGGAACGCGACCTTGCGGCTCAGCGCGTTGACGGCCATGAGGAGTCCTCCGCCGCCGAAGAGAGCGATGCCCAGGACCCGCAGGACCAAGGAGGCGTCCGTCAGCGGCAGTACGGCGGTGAACACGGCCGCGGTCGCCACGACCGTCGTGGTCCTGCGGTCCCAGCCGTACCGCACCTCGTAGAGCGGAGATGCCTCGTCCGACGTCATGACCGCATCATCGCTGAACGCCGGGCCGTCCGGAAGGCTGGGAGCGGAGCTCACGCGGGCTGCAGCAGGTCCCACCGGTTGCCGTAGAGGTCCTCGAACACCGCGACCGAGCCGTAGACCTCGTGCCGCGGCTCCTCCAGGAAGCGCACCCCCGCGGCCAGCATCCGGGCGTGGTCGCCCGCGAAGTCCTCCGTGTGCAGGAAGAAGCCGACCCGGCCGCCCGTCTGCGTGCCCACCCGCTCGCCCTGTTCCCCGTTTCCGGCGCGTGCCAGCAGCAGCCCGGTCCCCGAGGAACCCCGGGGCCGTACGACCACCCAACGGGAGCCGTCGCCCCGGTCCGTGTCCTCCACCAGCTCGAAGCCGAGGGCGTCGGTGTAGAAGGCGAGGGCCTCGTCGTAGTCGTTGACGACCAGCGTGACCAGGGCGATGTGGGACATGGGGGACCTCGTCGTGAGGGGAGGTGATGATGACGTCATACGTAACACTAGCGCTGCGCCGGCCGCGCGACGTCGAGGGAGCCGCGGTCTGCCCGGACGGCCGGGCCAGGGGCGGCGGGCCCCGGTGTGACCGGTTCCGCCTGCGGCCGGTGGCCCGGCGGAAAGGTGACGACGGGAGCGGAGCCCCGGTGGACCCGGCGCAGAGGGGGACAATGCCCGCCATGGACACGAGCGAACTCGCCGCACTGACGGACCGAGCCCGCAGCCTCGCCGCGGGCGGCCACCGCCGCGTCCTCGGGATCGCGGGAGCGCCGGGCGCCGGGAAGTCCACGCTGGCGGCGCGGATCACCGAAGCGCTCGAAGGACGCGCGGTGCTCGTATCGATGGACGGCTTCCACCTGGCGGGGGCGGAGCTGGAACGTCTCGGGCGCGCGGACCGCAAAGGGGCGCCCGACACCTTCGACGCGGCCGGATACGCGGCACTGCTGCGACGGCTGCGCCACCCCGAAGGCCCGGACCCGGTCTACGCCCCCGCCTTCGACCGGGCCCTGGAGGAGCCGGTCGCCGGGTCGGTGTGCGTTCCCCCGGACGTCCCGCTCGTCGTGACCGAGGGCAACTACCTGCTGCTGGACGAGGGGCCCTGGGCGCCGGTGCGCGGGCTGCTGGACGAGGTGTGGTTCCTGGACACCGACCCGGAGCTCCGGTTGAGCAGGCTCGTGGACCGGCACGTGCGGTTCGGCAAGCCCCGTCCGTACGCCGAGCGCTTTGCCGCCGGGTCCGACGAGCGCAACGCCCGGCTGGTCGAGCGGCACCGCGGCCGTGCCGACCTCGTCGTGCGGCTCGGCGAACCGTGACCGGCGCGCCCCGAATCCGCTCGCCTCCACCCCTGCGGACGGGCAGGATGCTGAGTGCCGCGTCGCCACGCCAGGAGGTACCCATGCCCAGCACCGATCAGTCCGTGCCGTTCACCGCCGACGACTACAGGGCCCGGATGACCCGCGCGGCCGAGTCCGCCGACGCGGCGGGTCTGGCCGGCGTCCTCGTCGCGCCGGGTCCCGACATGGTCCACCTGACCGGCTACCGGCCGACCGCCGAAACCGAGCGCCTCACCCTGCTCGTCCTGAGGGCGGGCCACGACCCCGTCCTCGTCGTCCCGGCGCTCGAGGCGGCGGACGCGGAACGCGCGACGGGCGCCCCCGCCCTGACCCTGCGGGACTGGACCGACGCCGCCGACCCGTACGGCCTGACCGCCGGGCTGCTGGACGCGAAGGGCCGGTTCGGGATCAGCGACAACGCCTGGGCGCTGCACCTCCTGGCGCTGCGCAAGCTCCTCCCCGACACCTCCTACGCCTCGCTCACCGAAGCCCTGCCGATGCTGCGGGCGGTCAAGGACACCGCCGAGCTGGAGCGCCTCGCCGCCGCGGGCGCCGCCGCCGACGCGACCTACGAGCAGATCCTGGGGGTGCGCTTCTCCGGCCGCCGGGAGAGTGACGTGGCAGCGGACCTGGCCGCGCTCCTCATCGAACACGGGCACTCCCAGGTCGACTTCACCGTGGTGGGGTCCGGGCCGAACGGTGCCGACCCGCACCACGAGGCCGGCGACCGCACCATCGAGCGGGGCGACATGGTGGTCCTCGACTTCGGCGGGCTGATGCAGGGCTACGGCTCGGACACCTCCCGGACGGTCCACGTCGGGGAGCCCACCGCCGAGGAGCAGCGGGTCCACGACGTCGTACGGGAGGCCCAGGAGGCCGGCTGCCGGGCGGTGCGGCCCGGCGTCGCCTGCCAGGACATCGACCGGGCGGCCCGTGCCGTCATCACCGAATTCGGCTACGGCGAACGCTTCATCCACCGCACCGGCCACGGCATCGGCGTCACCACCCACGAGCCGCCCTACATGATCGAGGGCGAGGAGCAGGTTCTCGTCCCCGGGATGTGCTTCTCCGTGGAGCCGGGAATCTACCTCCCGGGGCGCTTCGGCGTCCGCATCGAGGACATCGTCACGGTCACGGGGACCGGCGGACGCCGGCTGAACACCACAGCCCGTGAACTGGCGATCGTCGAGTAGCGGTGCCCGCTGCCGGACGCGGGTGAGCCTCCCGGAGGAGGACCGCCCGCACCGTTCGCTCCCCGGTGACCGTCCCTCTCGCGCCGGGCGTCGTTCCCCGGCGGGGCAGGGGGAAGGTATGGCCGCCGTCCCGCGCACGGCGAGGTCTCAGTCGTCGGCCAGTACCACGCAGGACTCCGGTGGCAGGTGCAGCACTCCGTCGGCGCCCGGGGCCTCGGCGGGCTCCCAGGCCGCCAGCACCCGCCCCCCGCCGGCCCGGTGACGGCCGGCGCCCAGCGGGATGGCGGCGGGCTTCCCGGAGAGGTTGACCGCGATCCGCAGATCGCCCCGCCGGTAGGCGATCCAGCGGGCGTCCTCGTCGTACGCCGTCCTGACGGAGGCGAGGTCCGGATCGGACAGGTCCGGGAGTGCGTGGCGCAGGGCGATCAGCTCCCGGTACCAGGCGTGCAGCCGGGTGTGCGGCTCGCGCTCCGGTTCGCCCCAGTCGAGACAGGAGCGGGCCCGGGTGGCCGGGTCCTGCGGATCGGGGATGTCCGCCTCCGCCCAGCCGTGCGCCGCGAACTCCCTGCGTCTGCCGTCGCGTACGGCGACGGCGAGCTCCGGGTCGGTGTGGTCGGTGAAGAACTGCCACGGGGTGCGGGCCCCCCACTCCTCGCCCATGAAGAGCATCGGCGTGAACGGCCCGGTGAGCACGAGCGCCGCCGCGCAGGCCTGCAGCCCGGGGGAGAGTGAGGCGGCCAGCCGGTCACCGAGGGCGCGGTTGCCGATCTGGTCGTGCGTCTGGGCGTAGCCGACGAACCGGTGGGCGGGCGTCCGGGCGGCGTCGACGGGGCGGCCGTGCGCGCGGCCCCGGAAGCTGGAGTACGTACCGTCGTGGAAGAACGCCTTGGTCACGGTCTTGGCGAGACCGCTCAGCGGAGCCGTCGCGAAGTCGGCGTAGTAGCCCTGGGACTCGCCGGTGAGCGCGGTGTGCAGGGCGTGGTGGAAGTCGTCGTTCCACTGGGCGTGCAGCCCGATGCCGCCCTCCGTGCGCGGGGTGGTCGTGCGCGGGTCGCAGAGATCGGACTCCGCGATCAGCCCGAGCGGCCGGCCGAGTTCCGAGGCCAGGGCGTCGACGGCGGTGGAGAGCTCTTCCAGGAAGGTCAGAGCCCGGCCGTCGGCGAGCGCGTGGACGGCGTCCAGACGCAGACCGTCCAGACGGTAGTCACGGAGCCAGGCGAGCGCGCTGCCCAGCAGATACGCCCGTACCTCGTCCGATCCGGGGGCGTCGAGATTCACCGCCGAGCCCCACGGGGTGTGGTGCGTGTCCGTGAAGTACGGGCCGAAGGCCGGAAGGTGGTTGCCCGAGGGGCCGAGGTGGTTGTGGACCACGTCCAGGAGCACGGCGAGCCCCAGCCCGTGCGCCGTGTCGACGAAGCGCTTCAGCCCCTCCGGGCCGCCGTACGGCTCGTGCACCGCCCAGAGCGACACGCCTTCGTACCCCCACCCGTGCGTACCGGGGAACGGGCAGACGGGCATCAGCTCCACATGGGTGATGCCGAGGTCCACCAGGTGGGCGAGCCGCTCGGCGGCGGCGTCGAAGGTGCCCGCCTCCGTGAACGTGCCGACGTGCAGCTCGTACAGGACGGCGCCGGCGAGTCCGCGCCCGGCCCAGGTGGTGCGCCAGGCGTAGGCCCCGTGGTCCACGACCGCGCTCTCGCCGTCGGGCCCGTCCGGCTGCCGGCGGGAGCGCGGGTCGGGCAGCACGGGGCCGTCGTCGAGGGAGAAGCCGTAGCGGTCGCCGTCCGCCGCCTCGGCCTCGGCCGTCCACCAGCCCGCGCGCCCGGGGTCGCGTTCCATCGGACGGCGGCCGCCCGCCGTGCGGAGCACGGCCGACCCTGATTCCGGGGCCCACACCTCGAACTGCATTCAGCACTCCTCGTCCATGAACCTGATGCCTCACCGGAGGCCCCATGATCGGCGGAATTCGCACGCACGGCCCCGGGACACTGGAGCGAGCACACAACTGGCGATTAGGGTCTGGTCCTGATCATTGCCCTGCCGGGTTCTGCTCATTCGCGAGGAACCCGAGCAGTCACACAAGGTCCCTCTGACGGCTGCTGGAGGCCGAGATGACCGTGCCGACCTTCCCACCCGGCTTCCTCTGGGGAGCCTCCGCCTCCGCTTTCCAGACCGAAGGTGCCTTCGACGCCGACGGCAAGGGCCCGTCCGGCTGGGACGCGTTCGCCGCGCAGCCCGGCAGGATCAAGGACGGCACCGACACCACGCGCGGCACCGGCTTCCACCAGCACTACCGCGAGGACGTGGCCCTGCTCGCCGGACTCGGCGCGGACGCCTTCCGCTTCTCCATCAGCTGGCCCCGGGTCGTGCCGGGCGGCAGCGGCTCACTCAACCCGGCCGGACTGGACTTCTACGACCGGCTCGTCGACGAGCTCTGCGCCCACGGCATCACCCCGGCCCCCACGCTCTACCACTGGGACACCCCGCTCCCGCTGGACGAGGCCGGCGGCTGGCTCAACCGGGACACCGCCTACCGCTTCGCCGAGTACGCGGGGATCGTCGCCGAACGCCTCGCCGACCGGGTCCCCATGTGGATCACCATCAACGAACCGGCCGAGGTGACGATGCTCGGCTACGCGCTCGGCGAGCACGCCCCCGGCCGCACGCTGCTCTTCGACGCGCTGCCGGCCGCCCACCACCAGCTCCTCGCCCACGGACTGGCCGTCCGCGCGCTGCGCGCCGCCGGCGCCGGCAACATCGGCATCGCGCTGTCGCACACCCCCGTCTGGACCGCGGGGGACTCCGACGAGGACCGCGCGGGTGCGGAGATCTACGACACCCTGACCAACTGGCTGTTCGCCGATCCCGTACTCACCGGCCGGTATCCCGACGAGGGTTTCGCCGCGCTGATGCCGGGACCGGTCGAGGACGACCTCAAGGTCATCTCCGCGCCCCTCGACTGGTACGGCGTCAACTACTACAACCCGACCCTCGTCGGCGCCCCGAGGCCGGAGGCGCTCGACTCCTTCTCCGGCTACCCGATGCCCGACGGGCTTCCCTTCGGGATCAGGGAGATCGAGGGGTACGACACCACCGACTTCGGCTGGCCCGTCGTCCCCCAGGGGCTCGCGCAGACACTGGGTCAGCTGCGGGACCGCTTCGGTGACCGGCTGCCGCCCGTCTACATCACGGAGAACGGCTGCGCGGTCGACGAGCCCGTCGCCGACAGCCGCCGCATCGCCTACCTGGAAGGACACCTGGAGGCGCTGCGGACGGCCATCGACGCGGGCGTCGACGTACGCGGCTACTTCACCTGGTCACTGACCGACAACGTCGAATGGACCGAGGGGGCCAGCAAGCGGTTCGGCCTGGTCCACATCGACTACGAGACCCTGCGGCGCACCCCCAAGGAGTCGTACGCCTGGTACCGCGAGGTGATCCGCGCGCAGCGCACGGGCGGCCGGGCGCTCACGCCAGGTGAACGCGCTCCTGGGTGATGCGGTGGGCGGCCCGGGCGAACGCGGCGGCCACCGGGGCGTCGCCCCGGTCCGTCGCGCCCGCGACGGACGTGGCGGCCTCGTCCGCGAGGAAGCGGCGGACGGTCGGAGGGACCGGGCGGGTGCCCGGGCGGCGACGGTGCGGCCCCCGGACCCTCACGTCCACCGGTTTCAGTGGTCCCACACCATGTCGAACGCCCGCTCGAAGTTGACGTAGCCCAGGCGCGCGAAGGACTTCGCCATGGGCACGTTGCCCAGGTCCGTCGCCGCCCTGATCCGCTCCACGCCGTCCTGGGCGGCGAGCACCCGGGTCCCCTCGGCGAGGATGTCGTCGATGTAGCCGTGCCCGCGGTGCGCGGGCAGCACCCCGATGTAGGAGATCATCGGGTGGTAGTTGTTGCGTGCCGGGATGACGAAGCCCACCGGTCCACCGCCCGGAAGCTCCGCGATCCGCCACCACTCCCGGGGCGTCCGGAGACCGGCGAACTCCTCGTCGTACTGCTTCTCCGCTGCCTCGCGGGCACTCAGGCCGGACGCCAGGTCCGCCTGGCCGTGCGCGTCCAGGGTGCCCTCCATCACCGGGGCCATCAGCGCGACGAGGTCCTCACGTCCGGAGACCTGCCGGAACACCAGCCGGCCGTTGTCCCCGGGCACCGGAGTGCCCGCCCGCCACTCCAGGCGCAGCCGCTCGACCAGCATCCGGGCGCCGCTCGACTCCATCACCCGTATCCGTGCCTCGACGACATCGCGCGCCACGGGGTCCTCGCGCCAGTCCGGGGGGACGAACCGGCCGTACTCCGGCCGGGGGGCTCCGGCAGGGACGACCGCGGCCGTCGCCTTCTCCAGCAGTTCGAGCCCGATCGCGCCGCGCTCCGGCTCCGGGAGGGTGTCGTCCAGGTCGAAGAAGTCCAGGAACTGCGGGCTGCCGCCCTCCTGTCCCGTCCACCAGGAGAGCCGGCCGAGGACGCGGTCGCCGCGCAGGGCCACCCACATCCAGTCGGGGCGGCGGCGGCCCGTGACGAGGTCGTCGGCGAGCTCGTGGTCGAGCACGTAGGAAAGGCGGCAGAAGAGACCGAGTTCGTCCGGTCCGGCGAGCGGACGAATGGTCAGTTCCGGCGGTGCAGGGGTCACGGAGTCTCCTCGGCGGGGATGCCGCGCCGTACGGCGGCAGCCCCGGAGGCTACCAACCACCGGTCATGGGGCGGGAGCCGATTACCGTCTGCCGCGCAGGTCAGGGCGGGCGGAAACGGGCATCGTCTGGACACTCCGGCCCATCCGGCCCGACAATCGTCGACGTGACGTCCTCCTTCGAGCACCACACGTATCCCGCGCGGCTCTCGGACGCCGAGCGCGACCGGGTCCTCGGTGTGCTCAGGGACGGGGCCGCCCAGGGAAAGCTCTCCCACGACACCTTCCTGCGCCGCATGGAGCTGGCCCTGACCGCCCGGCGGTCCGAGGAGCTGAGGGCGCTCACCTCGGACCTGGAGTCCGGTGGGCGCTGGTCCCGCGGGCTGTACCGCGCGGTGGGCGGGGTCTCGGCCTTCCCCGCGCGCGTCCGCAGGGCGTGGCAGTCCGAGCGGCTTCCGAAACTGATGCTGCCGCTGCCGGGGCCGCACCCGCTGCGGATCGGCCGCGACCCGGGCAACGGACTCCGGCTCAGCCACGAGACGGTGTCCCGGCTGCACGCCGAACTGACCACGCACGGCAGCCGGTGGGTCCTGCGCGACCTCGGCTCCACGAACGGCACCTGTGTCAACGGTCAACGGGTCATCGGCTCCGCCGTGGTGAGCGACGGCGACCAGGTGAGCTTCGGCCGGATGACCTTCCGGCTCACCGTGCAGCTCCCCGCGCCCCCGGCCTGAGGGCGGAGCACGTCCTGTCGCCGGAACACGTGCGGGCCCCGTCCGCCGGAACGGGGCCCGCACGGTGAGGGAACGGTGTCAGCGGATCATCCGGACAGGGTGAACGCCTGGGCGGGCGAACCGTCGCACGGCTGCTGCGAGAGCCGGGCGCCGTCGGCCGCCGAAGAGCCGTCCACGGTGAGGCACTTGCCGCTGTGCCGCGCGGTGAAGCGGTACTGCCCACCGGTGCCGACGGACTCGGGCTTCCACTGCTGGTTGGCTCCGCCTCCGTACGTCCACAGGTGGACCCTGGTGCCGTTCCCGGTGGCACCCGTGCCGCCGTCGACGTCCCAGGCCTTGGCGTTGTGCCGGTTGACGACCTGGTAGGTGCCGTCGCCGGTGGGGCGGAACTGCCAGCGCTGGTTGGCCCCGGTGCCGCAGGCCCATTGCTGGAGCGCGGTGCCGTCGGCGGTGCCCCAGTCGGCGGCGTCCAGGCAGGCGCCGCTGTTGCTGTTCCTGACCTGGTACCAGGTGTCCGGGTCGATCGGACCGGTGGGCGGCTCGGTGGTGGAGCCGGTGCCGTCCCAGACGAACGTGGCGACCGCGCCGGCCGGCAGGGTGTAGGCGAGGGACTTGCCGTCGTCGGTCAGTGAGAGCCGCTGGGCGCCCGCACCCGTGTTCACCACGTACGCGGCGCGGCTGCCGTCGGGGTTCTGGAAGGCGACGTTCTGCACACCGCCGCCGCCCTGGCTGGTGGAGCCGATGCGGGTGGCACCGGCCTTGACGAACTTGGCGACGTGGCCGAGGACGTAGTACTCGGCGTTGCGGGTGACGTCGCCGTTCGCGATGTCGACGACGCCGTTGCAGCGCGTGCCGCAACCACCCTGATGGGGGCCGCCGTTCCGGTCGAGCGCGAGGTTCCAGTTGATGACGGTCTCGCCGCCGTGGCGCATGTTCTGCACGACGAGGTTCTCCGCGTGCCACCGCAGGGTGTCGGCGAAGGTGGCGGACGGGTCGGCGCTGTCGGTGCCCGAGCACTCGGTGAAGAAGACGCGCTTGCCCGCGTCGACGACCCGCTGCTGGGCCGAGGGCGCTCCCCCGTAGCAGTGGAAGGCCGCGCCGATCACCCGGCTGATGCCCGGAGCCCCGTCGAACACCTCGACCGGATAGTTCGGGTGGTCCCAGTTGTGGTCGTAGGCCAGCAGGTTGGTGGGGAGACCGGCGGCGGTGAGGGTGCGGTCGAGGACCTTGAAGAACGCCGCCTGCTGGCCCGACGTCATGGTCATGGAGGGGTAGGAGGCCGCGAACTCCGGTTCGTTCTGCACGGTGAGGTCGGTCAGGCCGATGCCCTCCTGGCCGTACGCCCGGATGGACCTGACCAGGTAGTCGGCGTAGTCCTGGTGGTTCTCCGTCCTCAGACTGCCGCCGATGAGGGAGTTGTTGGTCTTCATCCAGGCGGGCGGGGACCAGGGGGAGCCCATGAAGCGGATGGACGGGTTGACGGCGGTGGCCTGCTTCAGGACCGGGATGATCTCGCTCTTGTCCCGGGCGATGGAGAAGGCGCCCCGGGTGTCCTCGTAGCTGTGGAATCCGCCGGCGGCGTTGAAGTCGGAGTCGCCCAACGGCTGGCGCAGGTAGTTGAGGCCGATGCCGTCGCTGGTGGAGAACAGCGACCTCATCAGCTCGTCGCGCTTGCCCTGCGGAAGGCTCTGGATCAGGTGTGCGGAGGCACCGGTGACCGAGGCGCCCGCGCCGGTGAACTTCTGGCCCTTGCTGTTGCCGTCGATCCGTATGTCGACGGCCTGGGGCGTGGCGGTGAAGGGGATGCTGCCGTCGGAGGCCAGCTTCCTGCTGCCGTCCGGCGTGGTGATCCACACCTGGGCCGCGGGGTCGGCGGCCTGGGCGGTGCCCGTGCCGGACAGTCCGAATCCGGCGACGGCCAGGGCCAGGGCGGCGCCTGCGGCTCTCGCCGCCCGACGGCGGACGGGGCTGAGTGGTGACATGGTGCGGCTCCTTCTGTTCGTACCTGTGCGGGTGGTGCGCGCGGCGCCTGCGGCCCTCGGTCCCGCTCCGGGCCGGTGCCGGCACTCGCGCTCAAATGCCGCTGCACGAGGGGGAGTTGGAATGCCGTCGCATATGAAAGCACACCCACTGAGTGGTTAGTAAGTGATGTAGGTCACCTATCGAGGTGTCGTACGGGGAGGCCGGCGCCCGCCAGGACGAGCGGGATTAGGCTGCGCGGGTGAGTAACCCTTCAGCGAGCACGCCCGCCCACAAGGCCCGGCCCCGCACACCGCGCAGTGCGGAAGCCAAGCAGCGGCAGCAGCGCATCCTGCACATCGCGACGGACACCTTCGGTACCCGCGGCTACAACAACGCCTCGCTCGCCGAGATCGCGGAACAGGCCGGTCTCACCCAGGCGGGTGTCCTGCACTACTTCCGCTCCAAGGCGCTCCTGCTCACCAGCGTCCTGGAGCTGCGCGACCAGACGGACATCGAACAGCTGGGCGCCGACCGCCCCCAGGGCCTGGAATTCCTGCGTCACCTGGTGGACACCGCGCTCCGCAACGCCGAACGGGAAGGCATCGTCCGGCTGTACGCCGTGCTGTCGGCCGAATCCGTCACCGAGGACCACCCCGCCCAGACCTACTTCCGCGACCGGTACACCGGGCTGCGCGCCTTCGTGGCCGACGCCCTGCGCGAGGCCTGCGGCCTGCCCGAGGACCGCGCGTACGAGGCCGAGACCGCGGCCAACGCCGTCATCGCGGTCATGGACGGCCTGCAGGTGCAGTGGCTGCTGTCACCTGAGGCCGTGGACATGGCGGCCTCGACCGACCTCGTCGTCAGCTCCCTGCTGACCACCCTCGCCCCCCACCGGTTCGGGCCCGCCGGGGAGCGCTGAGCCGCTGGTCGCGGGCGGCTCGCCACGTGCCCCTCACCCGTGGCCGGTAACCGCTCCCGCCTTCGTGAGAAGCGCCACCGGCCGGTCCTCGAAGAGCCGCGCCACCGGGACCGCGGCTCCCGTGAACACCCTCCCCGGCACCAGCAGATCGGTCCACGGCCCCTCGTCGGGCAGCGCCAGCTCCGTGTCCCGCCAGCCGCCCTCCTCGTCGAGCCGCAGGGCCAGCCGGGTCACCGCCGTGACCACCTCACCGGACCGGCAGAACGCCAGACAGTGCGCCGCCGCGGGACCCCGCGCCGCCAGGGGGGCGTACGTGCCCGTCTCGCCGAAGAGTTCCGGGCGCTCCCGGCGCAGCCGCAACGCGGCCGAGGTCAGCTCCGCCTTCTCGTCGCCGCCCCCACGCGGTCTGCTGAACGGCGCCCGGTTGTCCGGGTCGACCAGCGCGATGTACTCCCGCTCCGTGCCCTGGTAGAGATCGGGCACCCCGGGCATCGTCAGATGCACCAGAGCGGCACCCAGCACGTTCGCCCGCACGAAGGGGGCGAGCGTGTCCGAGAACCTGGCCAGCATCGGTCGCGCCTCGCCCGCGACGCCGCCCGGACCGGCCGCCACGAAGTCGGACACCGCCCGCTCGTACGCCGGATCCGGCTCCGTCCAGCTGGTGTGGAGGCCCGCCTCACGCACGGCCTTCAGCAGCGCGGGCTCCAGGCGGCCCGCCATCTCCCCTGCGGGCAGTCCCGCACAGCCGTACGCCGACTGCCAGGCCTGCCAGGCCAGCTGGGGGTCCGGAGCGGGCACGGACGCGGCCCTGGTCAGCTGTGCCACCAGCGAGGACCATCGCTCGGGGCACTCGGACAGGACCGCGATCCGGGCCCGCACGTCCCCGCTGCGCTTGGTGTCATGCGTGGTCAGTACCGTGCCGGTGGCCGGCCAGTCCCGCGCGATGCGTGCACAGAACGCGTGGAACTCCTCCGGGCTCACCGCCGGCTGCCCCGGGTCGCCGCCCACCTCCGTCGCCGAGATGAGCGGCACGTAGCGGTAGAACGCCGTGTCCTCGACGGACTTGGCGTGCAGTGCGGAGGCCGTCTGCGCGAACCGGGCGCAGAACGCCGCGTGTTCCGGGCCGTCGCCGAGCCGGCCCAGCGCGAGATCCCGGACCACGTCGACGGCCTGCGCCTCCTCCGGGACCGAGAACACCGCCTTGGCGTCCCGCACCGCCTCCGCCGGGAGCGTCGACTCGGCGATCCCGGTCAGCGGCCCGCCCGCCGTGACGTAGGGCCGGTAGACGGGGACCCGCACCAGGAGCTCGCGCACCGCCGTGTGCAGCGCCCACGGCGCGTGGTCGTGCAGCGCCGGATCACCGGCGCACGCCTGCACGGCGAGACGGGTCAGCCACTCCGTCTCGGCCGCCAGCTCATGGGTGACGACGCGGTACGCGGCACGGCGGACCGTCGCCGGCCAGTAGCCGCCGCGGTCCCCGGGAGGGCCGGCGAAGTCCCGGTAGCGGCCGAGCAGCTCCGCCGCGCCCATCGGGTCGGTGAACACACCGTCGATCCGGTGCAGCGCGTCGTACCCGGTGGTCCCCGCGACCGCCCAGCCGGCCGGCAGCGCCTCGGAACCGGTGAGGATCTTCTCCACCACGGTCCACCGGCCGCCGGTGGCCTCACCCAGCCGCCCCAGGTAGGCGGCGGGGTCGGCCAGCCCGTCCGGGTGGTCTACGCGCAGTCCGTCGACGACGCCGTCACGGACCAGTTCGAGGATCTTGCCGTGCGTCCCGGCGAACACCTCGGGATGCTCGACCCGTACACCGATCAGATCGGAGATGGTGAAGAACCGCCGGTAGTTCAGTTCCGTCCTGGCCAGCCGCCACCACGCGAGCCGGTAGTGCTGGGCGGCCAGCAGCTCCTGGAGGGGGAGGGAGGCGGTGCCCTCCCGCAGGGGGAACTCCAGGTCCCCGTAGCGGAGCACGGGCGTGCCGTCGTCGCGGGTGCCCGCCTCGAAGCCGCCGCTCTCGTCGCCGGCGCGCCCCGCGAGCACGGGCAGCAGCACCTTCCCGCCGCCGGCCGCCCAGTCGATGTCGAACCAGCGGGCGTACGGGGATTCCGGGCCCTCCCGCAGCACCTCCCAGAGAGGCAGGTTGTGCCGGGGCGCGGCCGCCATGTGGTTCGGCACGATGTCCAGCACGATCCCGAGACCGTGGGCGTGTGCCGTGGCGGCGAGCTGCCGGAGGCCCGCCTCGCCCCCGAACTCGGCCCGCACCGTGTGGTGGTCGACGACGTCGTAGCCGTGCCCCGAACCGGGCACGGCCTCCAGCACGGGGGACAGATGCAGATGCGAGACGCCGAGCTCGGCGAGATACGGCACGGCGTCCGCGGCGGCGGCGAACGGGAAGTCCGGTTGGAGCTGCAGCCGGTACGTGGCAGTGGGCGTCATGGACTCGTACGTACCCAGCCGGGCGCCTCTCTCCCACCTTCTCCGCCACCGGCACCGGCCCGGCAGCCGCCGGACCGGTGCCCGTCACCCCATCGGCCTACGCCGGACGCTTGAGCACCGTCAGGCTCCGCCCGACCAGCGTCACCCGCTCGCCCGCGGAGACCCTGGGTCCCGCGCCGGGCGGCACCCC
The DNA here is from genome assembly GCF_044765765.1 of Streptomyces sp. NPDC102402. Lineage (NCBI taxonomy): Bacteria > Bacillati > Actinomycetota > Actinomycetes > Kitasatosporales > Streptomycetaceae > Streptomyces > Streptomyces sp. NPDC102402. Next base: position 501,867 of record NZ_JBIWKR010000005.1, on the reverse strand, counting down.
GTCCGGGATCGCCGTGTCCACGACGACCTGCCACCGCTTGCCGTGGTTCATCGGGACGGCGAATTCCAGGGACTCCGCGCTCGCGTTGAACATGAGCAGGAACGAGTCGTCGGCGATCCGCTCACCGCGCGGGCCCGGCTCGGAGATCGCGTGGCCGTTGAGGAAGACCGTCATGGCCTTGGCGTGCGCGGCCTGCCAGTCCCGCTGCGTCATCTCCGCACCCCGGGGGGTGAACCACGCGATGTCGGACAGCTCGTCGTGCGTCCCCTCCACCGGCCGGCCGTGGAAGAAGCGCCTGCGCCGGAAGACCGGATGGTCGCGGCGGAGCCAGACCATCGACCGGGTGAACTCCAGCAGGCTCGTGTCCGAGCCGCCCCCGTCCTCCTCGCCTTCCTCGGTGCGCGTGGCGGCGGCCGGATCGGGCCAGTGGACCCAGGAGAGCTCGTTGTCCTGGCAGTAGCCGTTGTTGTTGCCCCGCTGAGTACGGGCGAACTCGTCGCCGTGGCTCAGCATGGGAACACCCTGGGAGAGCATCAGCGTGGCGATGAAGTTGCGCATCTGACGGCTGCGCAGCTCCAGGATCTCCTTGTCCTCGGTCTCGCCCTCCGCCCCGCAGTTCCACGAGCGGTTGTGGCTCTCGCCGTCCCGGTTGCCCTCGCCGTTGGCGTCGTTGCGCTTGTCGTTGTACGAGACCAGGTCGTGCAGCGTGAAGCCGTCGTGGCAGGTGGTGAAGTTGATGGAGGCCAGCGGACGCCGGCCGTCGTCCTGGTAGAGGTCCGAGGAGCCCGTGAGGCGGCCGGCGAACTCCGCCAGGGTGCGGGGCTCGCCCCGCCAGAGATCCCGCACGGTGTCCCGGTACTTGCCGTTCCACTCGGTCCACAGCGGCGGGAAGTTCCCCACCTGGTAGCCGCCCTCACCGACGTCCCAGGGTTCGGCGATCAGCTTCACCTGGCTGACCACCGGGTCCTGCTGCACCAGGTCGAAGAACGAGGACAGCCGGTCGACCTCGTGGAACTGGCGGGCGAGAGTCGCCGCCAGGTCGAAGCGGAACCCGTCGACGTGCATCTCGGTCACCCAGTACCGCAGCGAGTCCATGATCAGCTGCAGGACGTGGGGGGACCGCATCAGCAGGGAGTTCCCGGTGCCCGTGGTGTCCATGTAGTACTTCTGGTCATCGGCCAGGCGGTAGTAGGAGGCGTTGTCCAGGCCCCGGAAGGAGAGCGTCGGACCGAGGTGGTTGCCCTCCGCCGTGTGGTTGTAGACCACGTCGAGGATGACCTCGATGCCGGCCTGGTGCAGTGCCTTCACCGCCTGCTTGAACTCCAGCACCTGCTCGCCGCGGTCGCCCCAGGAGGCGTAGGCGTTGTGCGGGGCGAAGAACCCGATGGTGTTGTAGCCCCAGTAGTTGGCCAGTCCGGCGTCGGCGAGACGGTGGTCCTGGACGAACTGGTGCACCGGCATGAGCTCGATCGCGGTGACGCCCAGCTCCGTCAGGTGGGCGATGATCTCCGGATGCGCGAGCCCCGCGTAGGTGCCGCGCAGCTCCTCGGGCAGGCCCGGGTGAAGCATCGTGAGGCCCTTCACATGGGCCTCGTAGATCACCGTGCGGTGGTAGTCGGTGCGGGGGCGGCGGTCGTCGCCCCAGTCGAAGTACGGATTGACCACGACGGAGCTCATCATGTGCGGCGCGGAGTCGAGGTCGTTGCGCTCGTCCGGCTTGCCGAACGGGTAGCCGTACACCGCCTCGCCCCACTGGATCTGCCCCGAGATCGCACGTGCGTACGGATCGAGGAGCAGCTTCGCGGAGTTGCAGCGCTGCCCGTTCTGCGGTTCGTAGGGCCCGTGCACCCGGAAGCCGTATCGCTGCCCCGGCATCACCCCGGGCAGATAGGCGTGACGGACGAAGGCGTCGGTCTCGCGGAGTTCCACCGCCGTTTCTGAACCGTCGTCGTGCAGCAGGCACAACTCGATTCGGTCGGCGGCCTCCGAGAAGACCGCGAAGTTGGTTCCGGCGCCGTCGTACGTGGCGCCGAGCGGATACGCGTGTCCCGGCCAGACCTGCATAGATAGGACTCTTCCACTTCTGATCCGGGTGCTGGGTGTTTTCGACCCGATACTCCCCGAAAGACGGTCCCGTACCTAGTACGTCGGCCGGTGCGGCCGGGTCCCGTCGACGCGGTCCCGGCGGGCCGGTCAACCTGGGGCACCGTGCTGTCGCCCGAACAGGGGGCTCGGGCCGCCCGACAGCTCCTCCGTCCGGTATGCGGCATGCGAGAGGGTGCGCAATCACTATGAACCATCTCACTCCACCTGATCTCACTGCAAGGAACAGGCCTGTCGCGCAGGGGAGTTGAGTGAGGAGCCTGTGCATCCGGCTGCACCGGCTCCCGCTCCCGGAGTACCCTTCCTTGATCGTTGGTGGGGGAGTGGAAGGCGGTACACGGGTGAGCTCGGGAGGATTCGAGCTGCCCCCAGGTGACGCAGGTCACGAGGGGGAATCGACCGATGCCCCGCCAGGCGCTGTCTCCCTCGCGCGGCCCATGGAGATCGGCGCCGAGCTGGACTGGGGAGCGGACGCCTGGAGCGAGGTGCGCACACGGGCCCAGCGGGCGGGGCGTGCGTACATCTGGCTGAATCTGGTGGAGCAGCGGCTGCGCGCCGTGGTCTCCGCCGTGATCCGGCCCATCTACGAGCCGGTGCACGGCGAGGACTGGGTGGTGGCCGCCGCCGGGCCCGCGGGCCAGGAGTGGGTGCAGCGCGCCGTCGCGGTCCGGGAGGTCTCGCGCCGCAAGGGCTACCTGCTCGACCCGGCCGACGACAACGTCCTGAGCTTCCTGACGCTTCCGCAGCTGCGGGAGCTGATGGTCCAGCACTGGCCCTGTTTCGAGCCGTACTTCGACGACCGCCGCGAGGTGGAGCTCGCCCTGGACGAGCTGGAGGTGGCCCGCAACGTCGTCTCCCGCAACCGCGCCCTGAACGAAGCGGTCCTGGCGCAGGCGGAACGGGCCTCCGCGCGGCTCCTGGAGATCCTCGGCAGCGGGGCCGCGGTGCCGTCCGCCGACCGGCTGCCGGTGGACGCCGTGGAGGACCTGGTCGGCGACCGGTACGCCGACGTGGTCTCCGTCCATCCGGACCGGGTGCGGCTGCAGCGTCAGCTGCCCGCCGAGGACCTGTTCGGCGGGGCGCGCCGGCTGGACGCGATCGGCATAGGGCTCAATCTCCTGACGCAGAACTTCTCGGGGCGCCGGCTGGTGCGTCTCGCCGAGTCGGGGTGCCGGGTCAGGCTGCTCTTCATCAATCCGGCGAGCAGCGCGGTGAAGCGCCGCGAGCGCGAACTGGGTCTCAAGAAGGGCGAACTGAGCCGCTCCGTGGAGATGAACATCCTCCACATGCGCCGGGTCCGCTCCAAGCTCCGCGACCCGGGCGCCTTCCAGATCCATGTCTTCGACGAGACGCCGCGCTTCACGGCCTACCTGGTCGACGGCGACGGGCCCGACGCGGTCGGGGTCGTCCAGCCCTATCTGCGGCGCGCACGCGGCATGGAGGCCCCCGTGCTGGTGCTGCGGGGAGGGGGGCGTGCCGTGGTCAGGGCGGGGCAGGACAGCGAGCACGGCCTCTTCGGGACGTACCGCGAGGAGTTCGAGTCGGTCTGGACCGACTCCAGGCCCGTCTCCTGACGCCTCTTCCCGCGTTGTCAGTGGTGCGTGCGAAGGTGGTCGTCACTCGGGGGAAAGCACCAAAGGAGGAGGTACGGGATGAGCTGGACGAGCGGGGCGTTGCTGGCGTTCGACCTGGAGACCACGGGGACGGACGTCGAGACCGACCGGGTCGTGACGGCGGCGGTCGTCCGGCTGGAGGCGGACGGATCCGTCTCCGAGGAGCGGACCTGGCTGCTCGATCCGGGCGTGGTGATACCCGAGCAGGCTTCCGCGATCCATGGCATCTCGACGGAACGCGCCCGCGAACACGGGGCTCCGGCCGTCACCGCGATCGACGAGATCGCGGCTGCCGTCGCCGACGGGCTGCGCTCGGGAACGCCTCTGGTGGTGATGAACGCCCGCTACGACCTCTCGCTGCTGGACCGTGAGTGCCTGCGTCACGGGGTCGCGTCGGTCAGCGAGAGGCTGGGGGACACACCCTCGCCCGTCATCGATCCGCTGGTGATCGACAAGCACGTCGACAAGTACCGGAAGGGGAAGCGGGCCCTCCACGCGCTGTGCGCCCACTACGGGGTGTCCCTCGACGACGCGCACGACGCGAGGGCGGACGCCGTGGCCGCGGCCCGCGTGGTGCGGAGCATGGCCCAGAGGCACCAGCCCGTCGGCGTGATGGCGCTGGAGGATCTGCACGGCCTCCAGGTGCGCGCGGCGGCCGAGCAGTCGCTCTCCCTGCAGGCGTACCTGCGGCGCACCGCGGATCCGGCGGCCGTCGTCGAGCCGGCCTGGCCCCTCATCCCGCGGCGGCGGGAGCCGGCGGCGGGGGAGGGCGATCCGACGCGCGGGGGCGTCAGTTCGGAGCGGGTGATGCCGTCTCGTCGGCCTTGATGCCGGAGCTGACCCGGCCGGCCGGGGCACCCGCAGGACTCACAGCCTTCCGAAGACCACTCCGCGCCAGGTCCAGCCCGACCCGAGAGCGGTGTCGCGCAGGGGGTCGGTGAGCCGCGCACTGTCGAAGCTGGACGACTCCGTCGCTTCGAGTCGCCCGTTCTCCCCCCGCTTGAGCGTGTAGCGGCGGGAGACGGTCCTGCCGGCGCCGCGCGCGTACTGCGACGACGTCTGGAGCCGCGGAGGGTTCCCGACGCGCGTGACCTCCCACTGTTCCTCGACGGCGCGCACCTCATGGGCTTCCCCGGCCAGTCGCATGCGGATCCGGATGGCGTGCGTCAGCTGGGAGGAGACGAAGAAGTTGTGCCAGGCGGGTTCGGCGATGCGCCACTCGGCCACCAGATCGGCGCCGTGCGCGGCGCCGTCTCGAATGACGTAAGGGACCTCCGCGCTGTTGAGGGCGAGCAGCCCTGACCGCACGTCCTCCGCAGAGCGGGGTGCGACCCCGTCCGCGGGGTGCCTCGTTCCGGTCAGCATGTCGAAGAATCCCATGGGCTCAACCTATGAGGGGCCGGATCGGCCGTGCAAGGCAGGCCTGGACGAGGGGGGTTCAGAAGGGGTACCAGCGCACCTCGGGGTCGTCATCGCGCAGGGAGGCGACCCTGCGCCGGAATTCCGCGAGCGCCTTCGGGTTCGCCGGTGCGTGCTGGGAGACCCAGGCGCAGCTCGCCGTCTCGCGGGCGCCGCGCAGCACCGCGCACCCTTCCCAGGAGCGTACGTCCCATCCGTAGGCCTCCGTGAAGGCGTCGTAGGCCTCGGCGGACAGGCCGTACCGGTCGCGGGACAGGGCGAGGACGACGAGGTCGTGCTCGCGCAGATCCGCGGAGAAGGTCTCCAGGTCGACCAGCACCGGCCCGTCCGGGCCGACGTGGACGTTGCGGGGCAGGGCGTCGCCGTGGACGGGGCCCGGTGCCAGATGCGGGGCGAGGGCCGCCGCGGCCTTCGCGAAGCCGTCGCGCCGGCCGCGCAGGTAGTCGGCGTCGGCCGGATCGATCGCGTCACCCGCGAGCCGCAGCCAGCGCTCGACGCCGCCGAGCAGTTCGCGGCGCGGCAGTGTGAAGTGCCCGGGGGCGGACAGCGCGTGTACCTGTGTGAGCAGCGGGGCCAGATCGCGCGGTTCGGTCGGGCGCACGGCCGCGGGCAGCCGGTGCCACAGGGTGACCGGGTGCCCCTGGACGAGGCGGGCCCGGGGTTCGGCGGCCCGCACGGCGGGTACGCCCGAGGCTGCGAGCCACTCGGCGACGGCCACCTCGCGCTCGGCCCGCTCCCGCAGCTCGGGGTGGTGGGTGGCGTCCCGGCCGACCTTGGCCACCAGGTCGCCGGCGGAGAACACCGCGTTCTCACCCAGTGCGAGGAGTTCCGCGCCGCCGGGCAGGCCGGTGGCGGTCAGTACCTCGCGCGCGCGCATCTCGTCCATGGCCCGATTTTCTCATCCCCGCAGGCCACCTTGACGAACGGTCGGCCCGTCAGCACGATGGCGGAGGCCGCCCGGGTGGTCCATACGGGGATGAAGCCGATCCGAGGAAGCAAAGGGGTCGAATTCGTGACACTGGCGACCGCAGTGCCGCGGTCCGGGCGTAAGACCCCCGGCGGCGGGCGGGGTGAGGCCCGCCGGAGGGACGGCGCCGCGTGGTTCCTGGTGCTGCCCGCGCTGATCCCGATCCTGATCCTGAGCGTCGGCCCCCTGCTGTACGGCATCGCGCTGGCCTTCACCGACGCGCAGTCGGGCCGCACCCGCTCCACCCAGTGGGTCGGCGTCCTCAACTTCCAGGACCTCATGCACGACACCCTGTTCTGGGACTCCTTCCGGATCGGTCTGCTGTGGGCGGTCGGGGTCACCGTCCCGCAGTTCGTGCTCGCGCTCGGTCTCGCGCTGCTGCTGAACGCGAACCTGCGGATGCGCTGGCTCGCCAGGGCCCTGGCGATCATCCCGTGGGCCATGCCCGAGGTCGTCGTCGGCATCATGTGGCGCCTGGTCTACAACCCCGACGCCGGCATCCTCAACGAGACCATCCGCGATCTGGGTCTCGGTGACGGCAGGGACTGGCTGACCGGGCTCGCCACCGCACTGCCCGCGGTGATCGTCGTCGGCATCTGGGCCGGCATGCCGCAGACGACCGTCGCGCTGCTGGCGGGCCTCCAGAACACCCCGCACGAACTCCACGAGGCGGCCGCCCTCGACGGGGCCGGGGCCTGGCGCCGCTTCCGTACGGTCACCTGGCCCGCCATCAGGCCCGTGGCGCTCGCCGTCACGGCCCTCAACTTCATCTGGAACTTCAACTCCTTCGCCCTCGTCTACGTCCTGACCAGCGGCGGACCGGGCGGCCGCACCCGGTTGCCCATGCTCTTCGCCTACGAAGAGGCCTTCCGATACGGCCAGTTCGGCTACGCCGCCGCCATGGGATGCGTGATGGTCGCCGTCATCTCGGTGCTGCTCGCCCTCTATCTGGTCGGCCGGCTCAGGGGAGGCGAGGACGCATGAGCCTCCGTACGGGCAGGACCGCGCGCGCAGGGCAGTACGCCGCGCTCGTGTGCTACCTCGTCTTCCTGGCCTTCCCCTTCCTCTGGCTGCTCTCCACCGCCTTCAAGCCGGCCCGTGAACTGGGCTCGCTGCATCCCACGTGGATCCCCGAGAACCCGACGCTGGACAACTTCCGGCAGGCCTTCGACGAGCAGCCGCTGCTCCGGGCGGCGGCCAACTCGCTCACCGCCGCTCTCTGCGCCGCCCTGATCGCGGTGGTCATCGCCACACCCATGGCCTATGTGATGGCGCGCCACCGCGGCAGGCTGTCCACGGCCGCCACCGGGTGGGTCGTGGTCAGCCAGGCGTTCCCCTTCGTCCTGGTGATCATTCCGCTCTTCCTCGTCCTCAAGTACCTGCACCTGATCAACTCCCTGTGGGGTCTGATCCTGGTGTACGTCGTCTGGTCGCTGCCCTTCGCGCTCTGGATGCTCGCCGGATACGTGCGGGCGGTGCCGCCCGAACTGGAGGAGGCCGCCGCGGTCGACGGGGCGGGGAAGGCGCGCATCCTCGTGTCGGTCACCGCGCCGCTGCTGGCCCCCGGGATCGTCGCCACCGCACTCTTCGCCTTCATCACCGCGTGGAACGAGTTCTTCTTCGCGCTCGTCCTGCTCAAGACACCGGAGAAGCAGACCTTGCCGGTCGTACTCACCCACTTCCTCGGCGCGGAGGGAGTGGCCGACCTCGGGCCGCTCGCCGCCGCCGCCTTCCTCGCGACCCTCCCCTCGCTCGTGCTCTTCGCGGTCATCCAGAAGCGCATCACGGGCGGTCTGACGGCCGGGGCGGTGAAGCACTGATGCGCCGCCTCCCCGGGGTCGCGGCCGCGCTGACCACCGCGCTCGCACTCCTGCTGACCGGCTGCGCGGGAGACGGCGACCGCGGCGAGGACGGCACGATCCGGCTCAGTTTCCAGTCGCTGGCCTGGCAGAAGGAGTCCGTCGACGCCAACAAGCAACTCGTACGGGAGTGGAACGCCGCCCACCCGGACATCCAGGTGGACTACGTCCAGGGCAGCTGGGACAACGTCCACGACCAGCTGCTCACCTCCTTCGAGGGCGGTGAGGCGCCCGACATCATCCACGACGCGTCCGACGACCTCGCGGACTTCGCGTACGGCGGCTACCTCGCGGATCTGCGGTCCCTGCTCCCGGACCGGCTGACCGGGGACATCCCGCGGCGGTCCTGGGAGACGACCACCTTCGGTGACGGCGTCTACGGCGTCCCCTTCCTCCAGGAACCCAAGGTCCTGATCGCCAACACGAAGATCCTCGAGTCCTCGGGCGTACGGATCCCCACGCCCGCGAAGCCGTGGAGCTGGCCGGAGTTCCGGCAGGTCACCGAGAAGCTGACGGAGAAGGGGACGTACGGGGTCGCCTGGCCCCTGAAGGAGCCGGTCTCCGTCACTCTCAACCTCGGGCTCTCCGCCGGTGGACGGCTCTTCCACCGCGGTGGGGACGGCAAGGTGACCATCCGCTTCGGCGAGGGCGACGGTGTCATGCCCGGCACGGTCAGGGACCAGGTCAACTCCGACGGCAGTGCCGCGCGTTCGGCGCTCGGCATGGGAGGTTCGGACACGCTGCCCGGCTTCTTCGGCGGCAAGTACGCCATGGTCCCGCTGGGCTTCTCCTACCGTCAGCAGGTCGTCGAGCAGGCGCCCGAGGGATTCGAGTGGACGGTGCTGCCCGCACCGGCCGGCAGCGGAGGGCTCGCCCAGGGGGTCAGCCCGCAGACCCTCTCGGTCGCCGAGGACAGCCCGCACAAGAAGGAGGCGGTGCGGTTCATCGACTTCCTGCTGCGCCCCGCGAACATGGTGCGGCTGGCCAGGGGCGACTGGATGCTGCCGACCGGCACCGCGGCCCTGGCCGACCCCTCGCTGCACACCGAGAAGAACGGCTGGGCGGCGGGCACCGCCCTCGCCAGGGCGCTCCGCCCCGCCCCCGCGCAGTCGGTGCGCGGGTATCCCGAGTGGAAGGACAAGGTCGCCACGCCCGCGCTTCAGGAGTACTACAGCGGCGCGATCGACACCGAGGAGCTGAGGAAACGCCTGGTCGAGGACGGGAACCGGGTGCTGGCCCGCTACCAGCGCTGACCGGGGCGCGGGGCGGGGCCCGAAACCGAATCGGACGAGACGTATCGTCTCGTTTACGGTGGTGGCATGTCATCGACCCGGCGAGCACACATCGCCATGTTCTCCATCGCCGCCCACGGACACGTGAACCCGAGCCTCGAAGTGATCCGGGAGCTCGTCGTCCGTGGGCACCGCGTCAGTTACGCCATTCCGGCCTCCTTCGCCGGGACGGTCGCCGCCACCGGGGCCCAGCCGGTGATCTACACCTCGGTGCTGCCCACCGCCGACAACCCGGAGGACTGGGGTACCGAACTCATCGACAACATCGAGCCGTTCCTCGCGGACGCCGTCCAGGCACTCCCGCACCTCGCCGGTGCCTTCGAGGGGGACGAGCCGGACCTCGTCCTGCACGACATCACCTCCTACCCGGCCCGCGTCCTCGCCCACCGCTGGGGCGTACCGGCCGTCCAGCTCTGGCCCAACCTGGTCCCTTGGGAGGGGTACGCGGAGGAGGTGGGGGACCCCCAGACCGCCGGGCTCAAGCAGACCGAGCGGGGCCGGGCGTACTACGCGCGCTTCGCGTCCTGGCTCGCCGAGAACGGTCTGGGCGACCTCTCGTCGGACGACTTCGTGGCACGCCCGCGGCGCGGCCTGGTGCTGATCCCCGAGGCGCTCCAGCCGAACGCCGACCGCGTGGACCACTCCAGGTTCACCTTCGTCGGCGCCTGCCAGGGCGACCGGGCCGACCAGGGGGAGTGGAAGCGTCCGGCCGACGCGGACAAGGTCCTGCTGGTCTCCCTCGGATCCTCGTACACCGACGAGCCCGCGTTCTACCGCGAGTGCGTCAAGGCCTTCGGCGATCTGCCGGGCTGGCACGTGGTGCTGCAGATCGGGACGCACGTCGACCCCTCCGCACTCGGGGACCTGCCGGACAGCGTCGAGACGCACTCCTGGGTCCCGCAGCTGTCCGTACTGAAGCAGGCCGACGCCTTCATCACCCACGCCGGCGCGGGCGGCAGCCAGGAGGGGCTCGCCACCGGCACCCCGATGGTGGCGGTCCCGCAGGCCGTCGACCAGTTCGGCAACGCGGACATGCTCCAGGCGCTCGGCGTGGCCCGGCACCTGCCGAAGGACCAGGCGGACGCCGCGTCCCTGCGTGCCGCCGTCCTCGCGCTGGTGGACGACCCGGAGGTCGCCGCGAGGCTGGCGCGGATCCGGGAACGGATGGCGGGGGAGGGTGGCACGCGGCGGGCGGCCGATCTCATCGAGGCCGAACTGCCAGTGAGGTGAAGTGCGGCCAGGAGCCGTCGTCGCCGTTGCGCACACTGATGGCGATGCCCCCGGTCGCGGCGCCGCCGGTCACGCGCGCGGCCCGCTTGATCTGCGTCCTGCCGTCCACGACGACGACGGTCCGGCCGTCCTCCACGGCGATCCTGACCCGGTGCTCGGCGGCGTCGGTGAGCCTGCGGCGGCCGATCTCGTGCCAGCGGCCGTCCCGGATCTCCAGCAGGCGTACATAGCTGTGGCTCAGCCCGACCGCGACCGGGTCGAGGCTGCCGTCGCGGACGGTCAGGCGGACGTTGTTCCTCGCGTCGCGCAGTCCGCCGGCCCGGGCGTCGACGGTGTAGCCGCTCCAGTCGGCTGTGCTCTCCGGCCGGTACGAGGCCGCGGCGTACCGGCGGCGGGGGTGGGGTCCCGCGCCGGTGAACGCCCCCAGGCCGGTGGTGCCGGAACCGCCCTCGTGCCGCCAGAGCCCCGGCTGCGTGAGAGGGGAGGGGCACGCGGCGGGGAGCACCGCCGTCCAGCGCTCGACCTCGGCCATCAGATCCCCGACGGCGGTGTCCGCGGTGATCTCCACCCGGCGTACCTCGCGGGCCGCAGCCGCCCTGCGCCCGGCGGGCAGCGGGCGGCCGGAAGTGTTGGTCAGGGCGGCGGTGAACCGCGAGGCGAGCGCCGCACGCAGGATCCGGTTCGTCGGACCCACCGAGATGTGCCCGTCCGCCTCGGAGAACGGATAGGCGAACAGCTCGGGGGCGGGCAGGCCCTGACGGGTGATGTCGTCGTTCGCCCGGTCGAGGTCCTCCTCGACGCGCCGCCGGTACTCCCGCTCCGTCTCCCGCCGCTCCTCGCCGGGCAGCCACAGCCGGCCGGCGAGGACGGAGGACATCCGGCCGGACGCGTCCACGGCCGCCCGCCTGTGCAGATCGCGCGTGTGGTTCTGGAAGTCCCAGCGGCCGGACCGGTGCATCCGGCCGATCTCCTCCCAGGAGAGGTAGTACGGACGGTGGCTGCCGACCGCGCGCGTGATGAGGAAGGCCGCCGCCTTCATGCGGTACCGGGCCAGGACGCGGTCGGCGTGCACCCACAGCCCGTGCGTCCCGTCGTCGAAGGTCAGGAACACCGAACGCGGCCCCGGCGCCGGCCCGCCGCGGAGATAGGCGGCGAACTCCTCGCTGCTCAGGGTGCGGTAACCGGCAGCCGAGAGAGCGGCGAGCTGGGCGTCGAACGCCTCGGGGGTCACGGTGTAGCGGCTGGGGCTGTCCCGGGCGATGTCGTGGTACGCGAGCACGACGGGGGCGGTGTCCCGCGCGCCGTTCCCCGAGGGGGTGCCGCCCACGGCCGCGGCGGCACCGGGCCGGGCGTCGGGAGGCGCTTCCTGGGCCGCCACCGCCCGGCTGAACTCGTCGTAGCGCCAGGCACCGTAGAACGGGACGCAGACCATCGTCAGGGCGGCCACCCCGAGCAGGGCCCGCTTGGTGGCGGAGTGGGTCACGGAAGGGTCCCCCGGAAGAGCACGAGTAGGTACACGGCGACGACGGCGGCCGCGCTGAGCAGTGCGGCCAGCACCCTGGACGCAAGACGGGCCAGATTCCTCATGACGCACCCCTGGACCACACACCGCGCCGGACGGTGAGCAGGGAGTACGGCAGCAGCCAGGCGAGCAGTACCGAGGAGAACAGGCTCATGAGCGGCCGGTAGCGCCAGCGGGTGTCCCCCGGGTGATCGATCTTGTACGCGAGCCCCCAGACGCAGCCCTTGAGGACGACGCCGCAGAAGTAGAGCAGGGTCAGGAAGAGGGCCCCGTGCAGCGGCGCCCAGACCAGGTGAAGGAACGCCATCACCGGTGCGGCGAGCACCCACAGCGCGTGTCCGTAGTAGAGGGCCGCGGGCCCGGGGCCACGGCGCCACATGAAGGAACCGGTGAAGAAGAGGTTGCGGATGAAGCTCTTCTTCCAGCGGATCTGCTGGCGCAGGAGGGGCCCGAACCGGGCGGGCACATCGGTCCACACCTTCGCGGAGCGCACGTACCCCACGCGCCAGCGGCGCTCGGCGAAGTCCTCCTCAAGGAAGGGCGATCCGGCGTACCGGCGCTTGAGCGCCCGGCCCGTCCACGCCTGCCCCAGGACGTAACCCGTCAGCTGGCGGTCGGTGGCGAAGCGGAAGGGTGCGCCCAGGAAGCGGTCGTCGGCCCACGCGGGGAGGTAGTTGTAGACGGCGTCACGGCGGAACACGGCCAGCGGGCCCGAGACACAGGACACCGAGCCGAAGGACGCCTCGGCGGCCTTGGCGACCCTGAACTGGCCCTCGTACCAGACGTCCTGCACCCGTGCCAGCAGACCGGAGTCCGTGTTGAGCGCCCGGCAGTGGCCGCTGACCGCCCCCAGCTCCGGATGGGTGGCCAGCGCGTGCACGCACCGGCGCAGCGCGTCGGGGGCGAGCACGCAGTCGGAGTCGGTGAAGGCGATGATCTCGGTGTCGGCGAGCGCGCAGGCGCGGACCAGCGCGTGCTTCTTGCCGACGTTGGCTTCCAGATGGATGACCGTGATCCCGAGCTCGTCGCGGAGTCTGTCCAGGACCTCGCCCGTGCCGTCCTGGGAGTGGTCGTCGACGACGACGATCCGCACTCCCGGGCAGTCGGAGGCGGCCATGGAGCGGACGCACGCCTCGATGCCGTCCGCCTCGTCCTTCACGGCGAGCAGGAAGGCGACGCGTGGGTTCGCGGTCAGCGGAGGGAAGGCCTCCTCCGGGCCGGGCCGCACCCGCAGTTCGCCCTCGGCGGGGTCCTCGTACCGGCTGTAGGCGACGTAGAGCATGGTGATCGTGCCGGCCAGTACGACGAGTCCGTAGCAGACCGGCAGGTTCAGGCGCGGCAGCCGTGCGGCCTGGTGGGCCAGCACGGTCAGCAGGGGCATCAGGCACAGGAGGACGAGCAGCCGGCGCACCCCGTGCCTGACCGCGGGATCGGCGGGCGCCGCGCGGCGGCGGAGGGCGCGGAGGCGGGGTGAGCGGTCGGGGGGCGGCGCGGCCGGTGTGCCGGGGAGGGGACCCGCGGGCGGCCGGTGGAGCGTCGTCACCGGTGGGCTCCCCCTTCCCAGGGCGCGGCGCACTGCCGTGGGCCGGGGCCGCCCCTGGCGGTGAAGCCGAAGAAGGCCATCTCGGTGTTGTCCCCGCGCAGCCCGACGCCTCCCGGCGTGGCCAGCCTCCCCGGTGTCCTGTCCTCCGCTTCCAGTACCGTCCGTCCGTTCAGGGCGAGCGTGATCCGCACGTGGTCGTCGTCGCAGCCGCTCACCGTGGCCGACACCTGATGCCAGCGGCCGTACTCGACGGCGTACTCACGGGCGGCGAGCGTGGTGTAGAGGCCCTCCTCCTCGGGGGAGTGGCCGGGCGCAGGATATTTGCGCTTGAGAACGACGGCGCCGTCGCGGCGGCGGAAGCTCAGGGCGTACAGCTCCTGGGCGCTGCGGTAGCGCAGCCATAGGTGCCCGCCGTCCCAGTCCTGCGCGGGAGTGCGTCCGGTGGCGCCCGGCGGCCTCAGGAACACCCAGAACCGCACGGCCGTGTCACCGAAGTCCCGGCGGCGGGTGACGAGCCGGAAGACGGAGGACCCGGTGTGCGGGACGGAGCCGGGGCCGGGGGAGCCGCCGTCCGGTACCCCGGTCCAGCCGAAGGCCCAGTGCGCGAAGAGCGATCCGCTGGTGACGGTCCAGTCGTCCGAGAGCACGGCGTCGGGGGAGTCCGGGTGGCCGTGGGCGTACTCGTTGGTGACCAGCCCCTCGAGCGGGAAGGCCGGGCGGAAGACGTCTCCCGGACCGCCCGGGGCCTTGTCGTCGGCGGGCCGCCCCGCCGGGTCCGGCGCGTCCGCGGTGAGCGCGGCGGCGAACCCGGCGGCAGGTGCGGCGACCGCCGCGGTGAGCAGCGCCCGCCGGCTCGTCGTGCGGCCGCTCTCCGGGGCGGGGGTCCTCCTCATACCGCGGCGCCCGTGGCGGCCCTGGGGAGGCGGTGCGTGACGTCCAGGACCGCGGGGCCGTCGTCCAGCCAGTCCAGGTCGGTGCCCGGATGCACCGTGTGCACGACGACCAGGTCCCACCCCAGCGCTCCGGGGGCTCCGACGCTGTGCCGCGGGACGCCGTGCCGGTCCAGGCTCGGCACCAGGGGGTCGGCGTACTCGACGGTGGCGCCCCAGGCCGTGAGCCGGTCCATGATCTCCAGCGCCGGGCTCTCGCGCAGGTCCGCCACACCGGGCTTGTAGGCGACGCCCAGGATCAGCACGCGGGCGCCGGCGATCGCCACTCCCCTCGCCGCCAGGGACTCCCGCGCCTTCCCGGCCACCCTGGCGGGGCGCTCGGCGATCGCCGTCATCGCCGCGTCCACCAGGGGGGAGGCGACCTTCCTCGCCCGCAACTGCCACAGCAGGTAGTGCGGGTCGCAGGGGATGCAGTGCCCGCCGACGCCGGCACCCGGGTAGAAGGGCATGAAGCCGTACGGCTTGGTGGCTGCGGCGTCGATGACCTGCCGGGGCTCCAGCGCGAACTCCAGGCAGCTCTCGGTCAGTTCGTTCGCCAGCGCGATGTTGACGGCCCGGAAGGTGTTCTCCCAGAGCTTGCTCATCTCCGCGGCCTCGGGGCTGTCCACCCGGTGGACGGACGGGGCCGTGCCGGCCAGCAGCGAGGCGGCGAGCTCGGTGCTGCGAGGGGTGAGCCCGCCGATGACGCGCGGGGTGCGGTCGGGGGAGTGGGAGGGGTTGCCGGGATCGATCCGCTCGGGGGCGAACGCCACGAAGACGTCCTCGCCGGGCCGCAGCCCCCGCGCCGTGAGCGGTGCGACGAGGAGGTCGCGGGTGGTGCCCACGTAGCTGGTCGAGGTGAGGACCAGGAGTTGCCCGGGGAGTGCGTGGCGCACCACCGACGCGCAGGCGGCGGTGAGTGCGCGCAGGTCCGGCCTGAGCATCCCGTCGACCGGGGTGGGCACGCAGATGATCACCGAGTCCGCGTCCGCGACCGCCGCGGGCTCGGCTGTCAGCCGGAAGGCCGGGTCGGGGAGCGCCGCCGTCAGCCGGCTGTGCTGGGAGGGCAGCAGGTCGACCCGGCCGGACCGGATGTCCCCCAGCCGGGACTCGCTGGTGTCCACGCCGATGACCGTGTGACCCGCCGCGTGCAGGGAGAGGGCGGTGGGCAGTCCCACGTAGCCCAGGCCGATGACGGCGACGGTGGCGCGGCGCTCGTGCTGGCTCTGGGCGGGGAGGGCCGCGGCGGTCGCGGGGCCGGGGGGCGGGACGGCCGTGCGCGTGCCGGCGCCGTCCGGCGCGGCGTCGTCCCGGTTCGCCGCACGCGTGGTCGGCCATGTGTCCTGGTGAGAGTCATGGGGTGTGTTGCTGGCGATGTGCACGAACGAAACATGCCATTCCGGTTTGCCGTTACGCCGTAGCGGATGCAATGACCCGAGCCGGGTCGGGTCGAGTTCACCCGTCCGGAACCCCGGTTCGCCCCAATGCGCGCGAGCGGGGCGGGGGCGTCTTGCCTGCGTACAGGCGGAATGTTCCGGTCCGCTGTGGCGAAAGTTTGCCGAGTGCGTGACGGCTACATGAAGGTCTTGATCTGGGCGCGTCAATCGAGCAGGGTTTCGAACCAACCCCCGGAGATCTTCCGGCCGAGGGTCAATCCCCCCACAAAGAATGACGAGGAGACCCCCTCTTCATGGCAATTCACAAGCGTGTCCGTTCGGTCAAGCTCACCGCCGCGATAACTGCTGTGGCGGCGGCCGCCGGTGTCACCCTGCTCACCACACCGTTCGCGGGAGCCGCCCCGGCGCCCGCGATGGGCACCGTCTACGGTGCGGACGCGGCAACAGCCGTCTCCGGCAGCTACATCGTCATGCTCGACGGGAAGGCCGACAAGGCCGACCTGGCCGAGGAGTACGGCGGCACGCTCCGCCGGAACTACAACTCTGCCGTCAACGGCTTCTCCGCCGGCGGCCTTTCGGAGACCGAGGCCAAGCGGCTCGCGGCCGACCCGGCCGTCGCCAAGGTCGTCCAGAACAAGAAGTTCCACATCGACGCCACCCAGGACAACCCGCCGTCCTGGGGGCTGGACCGGATCGACCAGGCCGAGACCGCCGGGGACGGCGCGTACACCTATCCGGACGCGGCGGGCGGGGACGTCACGGCGTACGTCATCGACACCGGTGTCCGGGTCACCCACAGCGACTTCGAGGGCCGTGCCACGTCGGGCTTCGACGCCGTGGACAACGACGAGGACGCCGACGACGGCAACGGGCACGGAACCCACGTGGCCGGCACCATCGCCGGCGCGGCCCACGGCGTGGCCAAGAAGGCGAAGATCGTGGCCGTCCGCGTCCTGGACGACGCCGGCTCGGGCACCACCGAGCAGGTCGTCGCGGGCATCGACTGGGTCACCGCCAACCACCAGGGTCCGTCCGTGGCCAACATGAGCCTCGGCGGATCCGCGGATCCGGCCCTCGACGCCGCGGTGCAGAAGGCCATCGCCTCCGGCGTCACCTTCGCGGTCGCCGCGGGCAACGAGTCGAGCGACGCGGGCGAGGGCTCCCCCTCCCGCGTGCCCGAGGCGATCACGGTCGCCTCGTCCACGAAGGACGACGAGCAGTCGTCGTTCTCCAACTTCGGCTCCGTCGTGGACATCTACGCCCCCGGGTCGGACATCACCTCCGCCTGGAACGACAGCGACGACGCCACGAACACCATCTCCGGTACGTCCATGGCGACCCCGCACGTCGTCGGCGCCGCCGCCGTCTACCTCGGCGGCCACCCGGACGCCACCCCGGAGGAGGTCGCCGCGGCGCTCACCGGGGGAGCCACCCCGGACGCCATCTCGAACGCGACCGAGGGCACGGCGAACAAGCTCCTGAAGATCGTCGAGTAGGACCGGCGGAGACAGGTACGAAGGCCGCCGCGCTCTCCCCCACGGGGCGCGGCGGCCCTCGCGCGGAAGGGACCTAGGGTGTGTTTCGAAAGTCCCGCCTGCCTGGCGACGTCTGGCACGCACGCTCGCGGCGTTGCGGAAATGCCCTGGTAGCTCCGCTACGAGAACATTTCCGCGCCTTGCGATCGCACGCACGAGACGCCGCCAGGCCCGCCCTCCGGGCGGACGGCGCTACTTTCGAAACACGCCCTAGGGTGGGGGCATGAGCACGATGTACGCGGCGCTGCTGCGCGGGATCAACGTCAGCGGCCACCGGCGGGTCCCCATGGCGGATCTCCGTCAGCTGCTCGGAGAGCTGGGGCACGAGGACGTCGCCACGCACCTGCAGAGCGGGAACGCGGTGTTCCGCAGTGCGTCGGGTGACGAGGGCGCCCTCCGCGCCCAGTTGGAGCAGGCGATCGAGGACCGCTTCGGCTTTCCGGTCGACTGCCTCGTCCGCCCGGGCCCCTACCTCGCGGGTGTGGCCGACGCCTGTCCCTTCCCGGCCGCCGAGCTCGAGGGGAAGCAGTTGCACGTGACGTACTTCGACCAGGCCGTCGACGCCGCGCGGTTCGCCTCGGTCGACGCCGGCTCCTTCCTCCCCGAGGACTTCCGTCTCGGCGACAGGGCCCTGTACCTGTACGCGCCCGACGGGCTCGGCCGCTCGAAGCTCGCCGCCGCGCTCGGACGCCCCGCCCTCAACCGTGGCCTCGTCGCCACCAGCCGCAACTGGAACACCGTGGCCAAACTCGTGGAGATGACGCGTGACTGAGCCCTCGCCCGCCGTGGCCGCAGCCGTCGAGGGCGAGCTCCGCCTCCTCGACCCCGTGGTGCGCGCCTCCGCGGAGGTGCTCGCCACCCTCCTGCACCCCGACTTCAGGGAGATCGGCACCAGCGGACGGCTCTGGGAGCGGGACACGATCATCGCCATGCTCACGGAGCCCGGCGCCCCGCACCCCGGGCCGCTCACCGCGTCCCGGATGCGGGGTGACCAGCTCGCGGCGGATCTGGTGCACCTCACCTTCGACACGGAGTCCAAGGGCCTGCGCTCCCACCGCAGTTCGCTGTGGCGGCTGACCGGGGGCCGCTGGCTGCTCTACTTCCACCAGGCCACTCCCTTCATCGACGATCCGTTCGCCGAGTTCTGAGCGCCTGCCCCGCCGGTTCCCCGTCACCGAGCCACAGCACACACCGGCATGGCGCCGCAAGAGTGCCGCCCCGGTCTGATCCGCCCCCGGAGCACGGCCGGTTCTCGCCGGAAGGGCTGATTCCAGCCATGCTGGACCGCCGGGCAAAGCGCAGGTAAACCGCCCGAAGGGACGGCGGCCGGCGGGGCCCGGTCCGGGCCGTGTGCGCGCGGGTGCGTGCCTCTCGCGGACAGTCGCGGCGTGTGTGAACGCGATGCGCGTAGACAGAGGCCGAAGTCCGCCCCCCGTTCCGGGCTTTGCTGCAATTCGCTGCCCTCTTCCGTTCGGTGGGCGGACGCCGGCGTTCGGAGGTCATGCGTACGCATGCCGGGGTTCACGGTCCGTTCTCCGTTCACGGTCCGGAAGGCGACCTTGTCACCCGGCCAAGCGGAGTCAAGGATTCGAGGCGTGCGGTTGGCAGGTCCACGACGAGATAACCCACTGGTCGCGGACGGCCGCACACCTCGGTCCGCCCACCCAGCGGACCGGACACCCCCCAACGACGGAGGATCCTGTGACCTTCAAGCGCTTCGCCCCCCTCGGCTCGCTCTCCAGACGCGCTCGCCTCATCGCCGCGACCTCGGGTCTGGTCACCGCCGTGGCGCTTGCGGCACCCACCGCGGTCGCCCAGGCGGCCCCGGACACCGTGACGAAGGCCGAGCTGGCCGACGCCAGTACGGCCGTGCGCGGTGCCGACATCGCGGGCACCGCCTGGTACACCGAGGCGGGCACCGGCAAGGTCGTCGTGACCGTCGACAGCACGGTCAGCGCCGCCGAGATCGCCACGATCAAGAAGTCGGTCACCGACTCGGGTGCGAAGGCCGACATCAACCGCACCGAGGGCACGTTCAACAAGCTCATCGCGGGCGGCCAGGCCATCTACGCGGGCGGCGGCCGCTGTTCCCTCGGCTTCAACGTCCGCAGCGGCAGCACCTACTACGCGCTGACCGCCGGACACTGCACGGAGATAGGCAGCACCTGGTACACCAACTCCGGCCAGACCACCAGTCTCGGTACGCGGACCGGCTCCAGCTTCCCGACCAACGACTACGGGATCATCCGGCACTCGAACTCCGCCGCCGCCGACGGACGGGTCTACCTGTACAACGGCAGCTACCAGGACATCACCTCCGCCGCGAACCCGCGCGTCGGCCAGGCCGTCAAGCGCAGCGGCTCCACCACCGGTGTCCACAGCGGCACGGTGACCGGCCTGAACGCGACCGTGAACTACGGCGGCGGCGACGTCGTCTACGGCATGATCCAGACCAACGTCTGCGCCGAGCCCGGTGACAGCGGCGGCTCGCTCTTCTCCGGCACCACGGCCCTCGGCCTCACCTCCGGCGGCAGCGGCAACTGCTCCTCGGGCGGCACCACCTTCTTCCAGCCCGTCACCGAGGCGCTGAGCGCCTACGGCGTCAGCGTCTTCTAGGACCTCCGGCACCACCTGCCGACGGGCCGCGCTCCCCGAGCGCGGCCCGTTGCCGTACCCGCTTCCCGCGCGAGAGACGCTGTGCCAGGCTCTCGGCATGCGAGGCATACGAGGCATGCGCTACATCATCGTGGGTACGGGCGCCGTCGGCGGCGCCATAGGCGGACGGCTCGCGGAGGCGGGCCAGGAGGTGGTACTCGTCGCACGGGGAGCGCAGTACGCCGCACTGCGCGACGACGGTCTTCGCCTCACCACTCCCGAGGGCACGCGCACCCACCGCCTCCCCGTCGCCGACGGGCCAGGAGCCGTGGACCTCGGCCCGGACGACGTACTCGTCCTCGCCGTCAAGACACAGGACGCCATCGCCGCCCTCGACGCCTGGAGCGCCCGGCCCGTACGGGGAGGCGGAACGGCGGGGGAGCGGCTGCCCCTCATCTGCGCGCAGAACGGGGTGGAGAGCGAG
Source organism: Streptomyces sp. NPDC102402 (assembly GCF_044765765.1). Taxonomy (NCBI): domain Bacteria; kingdom Bacillati; phylum Actinomycetota; class Actinomycetes; order Kitasatosporales; family Streptomycetaceae; genus Streptomyces; species Streptomyces sp. NPDC102402. The sequence continues at coordinate 481,379 of NZ_JBIWKR010000005.1, read as the reverse complement.
CGGACGGCCCTGCGCCGGTTCCGCCACGTCTACGGCTGCTGCGTCTATCTCCCCGCGACCTTCGTCGAGCCGGGCAGGGTCTCCGCGCCCTGCGCCCCGCTCACCGGCATCCTGCACCTCGGCCGCTACCCCTCGGGCACCGACGACACGGTGCGCGCCGTCGCGGCGGACTGGGAGAAGGCGAATCTGGCGGCGCCGGTCGTCCCCGACGTGATGCGCTGGAAGTACGCCAAGCTGCTCTCCAACCTCGCCAACGCGATCGAGGCCACGACCGGTGTGCTGGACAGCCCCGGCGCGTTCGCCCTGTTCGACCGTGCCCGCGAGGAGGGGAACGCCGTGCTCACGGCGGCCGGCATCGAGGCCACCGGCAGGGAGGAGCAGGAGGCCGTCCGCGGCGACCGGATCCGCTTCGACCCCTTCGACGGCTCCGAGCGCGGCGGCGGATCGTCCTGGCAGAGCCTCAGCCGGGGCACGGGCACCATCGAGGCCGACCACCTCAACGGCGAGATCGTCCTGCTGGGCCGGCTGCACGGCATCGCGACCCCCGTCAACGACGTACTGCGGCGCACCGCGAACCTCTTCGCCCGGGAGCGGCGCGCGGCCGGATCGATGACGGTGGCGGAGCTCACGGCGCTGGTGGACGCCGAGGCCTGACCGGTTGTCGCGTTTCTTCAAGACCGGGCACTTCTTCGAGATGAAGCGCGAGCGCACCGGCAGCCTGGACCTCGGCTAGGCGCTCATCGCCCCGGGCACCGGGACGCACGCCTCGTCGTACCGGGTCAGCAGCAGCCGGGCCAGTGCGGGGGACGGGCCGAGCACGCCGGAGAGCACATCTGCCCCGGCCTCCTCGGCTCCCGCCGCGATGCGGTCGGGGAGACGGCCGGGCGCGATGACGTACGGCGCGACCGCGACCCGCCGCACGCCGTCGGCCCGCAGGGCCCGCACCACGTCCGCGGTACGGGGGAGAGATGCGGAGGCGAACGCAGGCCGCACGGCGCACCAACCGGTGTGCCGCAGCTCCCGCGCGATTTCAGCGATCACTGCGATCGCCTCCGGGTCCGTGGAGCCCGCCGAGGCCAGGACCAGCCCGGTCGAGCTCTTGTCGCCGGGGGTGACCCCGGCCTCGTACAGCCGTTGCTCCAGGGCCGCGTTCAGCAGGGGGGAAGGGCCGAGTACGCCGGCCTGGCTGATCCGCAGCCGCGGGAGGCGCGTGCGCGCCTCACGCAGCACCGACGGGATGTCCGACTTGGCGTGGAAGGCGCGGGTCAGCAGCAGCGGAAGGGCCACGACCTCCTCCGCGCCCTCGGCGGCCAGACGCTCCAGCACCCGGGGCACCGAGGGGGCGTTGAACTCCAGGAAGCCCGTCTCCACGCGCAGGCCGGGCCGCAGCGACCGCACCCGCGCGATGAGCGCGTGGACGGTCGCCGCGTGCCGCGGGTCGCGGCTGCCGTGGGCGATGACGAGGAGGACAGGGGCGGACACGGGGGCTCAGCTCCTCACGAGGAGACCGCGGCTGCGCAGCACCCGCCGCTCCAGCGGACTGAAGATCAGCAGGTCGATCGCGATGCCGACGAACAGGATGAGGAGGATGGCGAGGAAGATCCCCGGCATGTCGAAGTTGTTCCGGCCGTTCTCCAGCAACTGTCCGAGACCCAGCCCCAGGTCGGGCGAGGACGCGATGATCTCGGCGGCCATGAGCGAGCGCCAGGAGAACGCCCAGCCCTGCTTCAGGCCCGCCAGATAGCCGGGCAGTGCCGCCGGCAGGACGATGTGGATCGTCCCGCGCAGCCCCGTCGCGCCGATCGTGCGGCCCGCGCGGAGGAACAGCGGCGGCACCTGGTCGACACCGGACACGAGACCGTTGGCCACGGACGGGACCGCGCCGAGCAGGATCACGGCGTACATGGTCTTGTCGTCCAGACCCAGCCAGATGATGGCCGGTGCCACCCACGCCACGGACGGCAGCGACTGCAGCCCCGACAGGATCGGGCCGATCGCGGCCCGGACCACCTTCACCCGTGCCACCAGCAGCCCCAGCGGGGTGCCGATCGCGACGGCCATCACGAAGCCGAGCAGACCGCGCGACACGCTGGTCCAGATGACCTCCAGCAGGGTGCCCTGCACCCACATGTCGGTCAGGCTGTCCCAGACCGCCGCGGGCGGCGGCAGCTTGTAGTCGTCGGTCACCTTCGCCCAGACCAGCAGCTGCCAGACGAGGACCACCAGGACGACCGCGACGACGGGCGGCAGGACCTTGTTGAGCAGGATCTCGCGGGTCGGCGTCCTGCGGACCTGTACGGCGTCGAGCGCGTCCAGCCCCGCCTCCAGACCCGCCAGGTCGTCGGCCTTCGTCTCAGTGCTGGCCATGTCGGCGGATCTCCCCACGCAGTTGTTCGGTGATCTCGACGGACAGCTCCGCCACGGCGGTGTCCTCGATGCGGCGCGGCTGCTCGATGTCGACCGTCCACTCGCGCGCGATCCGGCCGGGGCGCGACGACAGCAGGATCACGCGCTGCGCGAGCCGCACCGCCTCGCGCACGTTGTGCGTGACGAAGAGGACGGAGGCGTTCGTCTCCCGCCAGATCCGGGTCAGTTCGTCGTGCAGCACATCGCGGGTGATGGCGTCGAGCGCGGCGAACGGCTCGTCCATCAGCAGCAGCTGACTGTCCTGGGCGAGCGCGCGGGCCATCGCGACCCGCTGGCGCATCCCGCCCGAGAGTTCGTGCACCCGCTTCCCGTACGCCCCGCCGAGGCGTACGAGCTCCAGCAGCCGCTCCGCCTCGGGACGACGGTCCGACTTCGGCACCCCGCGCATCCGCAGGGCCAGTTCGATGTTCTTGCCCGCGGTCAGCCACGGGAAGAGGGCGTGCTCCTGGAACATCAGGGCCGGCCGCCCGCCGGGGGTCTCGATGGACCCCGCGGTCGGGCGGTCGAGTCCGGCCACCAGGTTGAGCAGGGTCGACTTGCCGCACCCGGAAGCGCCCAGGAGGGTGACGAACTCGCCCGGAGCGACATCGAGCGTGATGTCGTCCAGGACGAGCTGCTGCCCCGTGGGTCCGGCGAAGGACTTGGAGACGTTCGCGAGACGAGCGGCGTGCTCGACCGTTGCACGGTCCTCGGCCTTGGTGAGGGTGGTGGTCGCCATGGTCGTCACCTCCTGGGAATCTTCAGGGATCCTGGTGCGGTCGGGTGGACTACTCGGCGCCGAGACCGGCGTCGGCGACCTCGGGCTGTCCCTCGGCCTTGAGGATCTTGTTCAGCGGCTTCAGGTCGTAGATGCCCTTGAGGTCGGGCTTCTCCAGCAGACCGGCCGAGACCGCGTGGTCCGCCTGGGCCTGGAGCGTGGCGGCCAGCGGGTCGTTCGTGATCTGGATGGACTTCCACGCCGGGTCGAGGACGTCGGCGGGCAGCGCCTTGCCGCTCAGCTTCTCGAGCGCCGCGTTGGCCGAGGCCTTCGCCTTGTCCGGGTTGGCGTTGATCCACTTGTTGGTGTTCACCGTGCCGCGCAGCACCGCGTCCACGACGTCCGGGTGCTCGGAGAGGAACTTCTGCGACACGATGATGTTCGTGATGACGAACTTGTCGTCCGGCCACAGCGACGACTCGTCGAGCAGGACCTTGCCGCCCTCGGCGACCAGCTTCGAGGCGGTCGGCTCGGGGACCCAGGCGCCGTCCAGGGAGCCCGACTTGAAGGCGTCCGGGGTCACCTTGTTGTCCGAGCGGACCACGGAGACGTCGCCCTTGCCGCTCTGGGCGTCGACCTTCCAGCCCTTCTCGGCGATCCAGTGCAGGAAGGCCACGTCCTGGGTGTTGCCGAGCTGCGGGGTGGCGATCTTCTTGCCCTTGAGGTCGTCCAGGGTCTTGATCTTCTTCGGGTCCACGACGAGCTTCACGCCGCCGGAGGCCGAGCCGCCGACGATGCGCAGGCTCTGGCCGTCGGACTTGGCGTAGCCGTTGATCGAGGGGGAGGGGCCGATGAAGCCGATGTCGATCGCACCCGCGTTGAGCGCCTCGATCTCGGAGGGCCCGGCGTTGAACGTCGAGGGCTTGACCGTGGTGCCGCCCAGCTCCTTGGCGATGAGGCCTTCCTGGATACCGACCAGGGCGGTGGCGTGCGTGAGGTTCGGGAAGTACCCGATCTTCACGGTGTCCGTCGAGAGCTTCTTCCCGCCGGCGGAGACGTTCGACTTGGCGGAGTCGTCGTCCTTCGCCTCGGAACCGTAGCCGCAGGCGGTGGCCGCCACGGCGAGCAGCGGCAGTGCGGCGGCGGCGGCAAGGCCGCGGCGGAGAGTGGTACGGGTGGCAGGCACGGGAGGCTTTCCTCTCGTTGGCCCGGTGCTCACGTCCCCCTGGGATCAGGTGGCGCGGCCGGGCGGTCGGCAGGTCTTCGTCTGAACGGGCGGTGCGGGTGGTACGAGCGGGCGCGCAGGCAGTGCGCGTACGTCATCACGCACATCGCCCGACGCCGCCCTGGCCGCTGCCGAGGGCGCCGCTGCCGACCCGGCCGCCCTCCTTCGCGAAGGTCGAGAAGAAATCGGTCATCATCAGAAGTCCCACTCCGCGTCCTCGGCGGAGGTGTCCTCGTCCGGAGCCCCGTCGGTGACGGCGGCGAACGAGGCGCCCGCCATCCCGGCCGAGAGCGTCGTGCCGTCGGCGGGGTCGATCAGCAGGAAGGATCCGGTGCGCCGCGAGTCGGCGTAGGAGTCGAGCGCGAGCGGCTCGGCGGTACGCACGACGACCCGGCCGATGTCGTTGGCCACCAGCTGCCCGGGAGCCGGGTGCTGGGAGAGGTCGTCCAGCGTCAGCCGGGACGGGATGTCCTTGACGATGGCCTTGACCGTGCGGGTGGTGTGCTTGATCAGCACCCGCTGGCCGACGGTGAGCGGCCGGTCGGCCACGTGGCAGACGGTCGCCTCGACGTCCTGTGTGGTGGCGGGCGTGTCGGAGGCCGGCGCGATCAGGTCACCGCGCGAGACGTCGATGTCGTCGGCCAGCCGGATCGTCACCGACTGCGGGGCCCAGGCGACGTCGACGCTCTCGCCGAGCGCGTCGATGCCCTCGATCGTCGTGGTGCGCCCCGACGGCAGCACGGAGACGGTCTCACCGACCCGGAACACGCCGGCGGCGATCTGACCGGCGTAGCCGCGGTAGTCGGGGTGCTCGGCGCTCTGGGGCCGGATCACGTACTGCACGGGGAAACGCGCGTGGCACGCGGTCAGGTCGTGGCTGACCGGCACCGTCTCCAGGTGCTCCAGGACCGTCGGGCCGCCGTACCAGTCCATGTGGGCGGACGGCTCCACGACGTTGTCGCCGGCCAGCGCGGAGATCGGGATCGCGGTGATCTCCGGGACGCCGAGGGAGGCGGCGTACGCCGTGAACTCCTCGGCGATCGAGGCGAACACGGGCTCCGCGTACTCCACGAGGTCCATCTTGTTGACGGCGAGGACGACGTGCGGGACGCGCAGCAGCGCGGCGACCGCCGCATGACGGCGCGTCTGCTCGACCACGCCGTTGCGGGCGTCGACGAGGACGACGGCCAGCTCGGCGGTGGAGGCGCCGGTGACCATGTTGCGGGTGTACTGCACGTGGCCGGGGGTGTCGGCGAGGATGAACCGGCGCCGGGGCGTGGCGAAGTAGCGGTACGCCACGTCGATGGTGATGCCCTGCTCACGCTCGGCGCGCAGGCCGTCGGTGAGCAGTGCCAGGTCGGGCGCCTCCTGGCCGCGGCCCAGCGAGGCCTGGGTGACGGCTTCGAGCTGGTCGGTGAGGACCGACTTGGAGTCGTGCAGCAGGCGCCCGACGAGCGTGGACTTGCCGTCGTCGACGGAGCCGGCCGTGGCGAACCGCAGCAGGGTGGTGGCCGAGAGCTGCTCGGTGGTGATGCTCATGTCTAGAAGTACCCCTCGCGCTTGCGGTCTTCCATCGCGGCCTCGGACATCTTGTCGTCGGCGCGGGTGGCGCCCCGCTCGGTGAGGCGGGAGGCGGCGATCTCGGTGATGACGGCGTCCAGGGTGGTGGCGTCGGAGTCGACGGCGCCGGTGCAGGACATGTCACCGACGGTGCGGTAGCGGACCTGCCGGGTCTCGGTCCTCTCGTGCTCCTTGGGGCCGCCCCAGTCACCGGCGGTCAGCCACATGCCGGAACGGCTGAAGACCTCACGCTCGTGGGCGAAGTAGATCTCCGGGAGCTCGATGCCCTCGCGCTCGATGTACTGCCAGACGTCGAGCTCGGTCCAGTTGGAGATGGGGAAGACGCGGACGTGCTCACCGGGGGCGTGGCGGCCGTTGTAGAGCTGCCACAGCTCGGGGCGCTGACGGCGCGGGTCCCACTGGGAGAACTCGTCGCGCAGGGAGAACACGCGCTCCTTGGCGCGGGCCTTCTCCTCGTCACGGCGTCCGCCGCCGAACACGGCGTCGAAGCGGTGCTGCTGGATGGCCTCGGTGAGCGGGACCGTCTGCAGGGGGTTGCGGGTGCCGTCGGGGCGCTCGCGGAGCTTGCCGGCGTCGATGTACTCCTGGACGGAGGCGACGTGCAGGCGCAGCCCGTGCTTCTCGACGGTGCGGTCGCGGTATTCGAGGACCTCGGGGAAGTTGTGCCCCGTGTCCACGTGCAGGAGCGTGAAGGGGATGGGCGCGGGGGCGAACGCCTTCAGCGCGAGGTGCAGCATCAGGATCGAGTCCTTGCCGCCGGAGAAGAGGATCACCGGCCGCTCGAACTCACCCGCCACCTCACGGAAGATGTGCACCGCCTCCGACTCCAGGGAGTCCAGGTGGCTCAGCGCGTACGGGTTGACGGTGCCTTCCGGCACGGTGGCGACGGTGCTCACGCCAGGCCCCTCTCGGTGAGCAGCGCACGGAGCGCCGCTGCGGACTCCTGCACGGTCTGCTGGTGCGACTCGATCCGCAGATCCGGCGACTCGGGTGCCTCGTAGGGATCGTCGACCCCGGTGAGACCACTGATCTCGCCTGCCGCCTGCTTGGCGTACAGCCCCTTCACATCGCGCTCGGAGCACACCTCGACGGGGGTCGCGACGTGCACCTCCAGATACGCGGTGCCCTCCTGCTGATGGCGCTTGGCCACCGCGTCACGGCTGTCGGCGTACGGGGCGATGACCGGGACGAGCACCTTCACGCCGTTGGCGGCCAGCAGTTCGGCGACGAAGCCGATCCGCTGGACGTTGGTGTGCCGGTCCTCGCGGGAGAAGCCGAGCCCGGCGGAGAGGAACTCCCGGATCTCGTCACCGTCGAGCACCTCGACCCGGTGACCGTCCGCACGCAGCCGGCCCGCCAGTTCGTAGGCGATGGTGGTCTTGCCGGCGCTCGGCAGACCGGTGAGCCAGACGGTGGCTCCCGTCTCCGTCACGCTCATCGATATCTCCTGATCAGTCGTCATCAGCCGTGCAGCCCGCATTCGGTCTTGCCCCGCCCGGCCCACCGGCCGGCCCGTGCGTCCTCGCCCTCCAGCACCCGGCGGGTGCAGGGGGCGCAGCCGACGGAGGCGTAGCCGTCCATCAGCAGGGGGTTGGTCAGTACGCCGTGTTCGGCGACGTACGCGTCCACGTCGTCCTGGGTCCACCGGGCGATCGGTGAGACCTTCACCTTGCGGCGCTTCTCGTCCCAGCCCACGACCGGGGTGTTCGCCCGGGTGGGGGACTCGTCGCGGCGCAGCCCGGTCGCCCAGGCGGCGTACGCGGTCAGGCCCTCTTCCAGGGGCTTGACCTTCCGCAGCGCGCAGCACAGGTCGGGGTCGCGGTCGTGCAGCTTCGGCCCGTACTCGGCGTCCTGTTCGGCCACCGACTGACGCGGGGTCAGCGTGATGAGGTTGACGTCCATCACGGCGTCCACCGCGTCCCGCGTCCCGATGGTCTCCTCGAAGTGGTATCCGGTGTCCAGGAAGACCACGTCCACGCCGGGGAAGACCCGGGACGCCAGGTGCGCGACGACCGCGTCCTCCATGGAGGAGGTGACGCAGAAGCGCTTGCCGAAGGTGTCGGCCGCCCATGTGAGGATGTCGCCGGCCGAGGCGTCCTCCAGCTCGCGGCCGGCCCGCTCCGCCAGTTCCTTCAGGGCCTCGTCGGTGAGTTCGTCCGCTTGCAGGGTGTCCGTCATGTCCCGTCCCCTTCTACGTCGTCGCGCTGGAGCCCACGGGTCAGCAGACCGGTGAACTTCAGCTGGAACGCGCGGTTGCAGGAAGCACATTCCCAGGCGCCGTGGCCGGTCTCGTGCGGGCGCAGGTCCTCGTCGCCGCAGTAGGGGCAGTAGAACGGCGCGGCTCGTTCGCTCATGACAGCGACTCCGCGTCGGCCCGGGCGGCCCAGGTCGCGAAGCGCTCGCCGTCCTCGCGCTGCTCCTGGAACCTGCCGAGCACCCGCTCGACGTAGTCCGGGAGTTCGGCCGAGGTGACCTTGAGGCCACGGACCTTGCGGCCGAAGCCGGCCTCCAGGCCGAGCGCCCCGCCGAGGTGCACCTGGTAGCCCTCGACCTGGTTGCCGTCGCCGTCCAGCATGAGCTGGCCCTTGAGGCCGATGTCCGCGGTCTGGATACGGGCGCAGGCGTTCGGGCAGCCGTTGATGTTGATGGAGAGCGGCTCCTCGAACTCCGGCATGCGGCGCTCCAGTTCGTCGATGAGCGCGGCGCCCCGCGCCTTCGTCTCGACGATCGCCAGCTTGCAGAACTCGATGCCCGTGCAGGCCATCGTGCCGCGCCGGAAGGGGGAGGGCTTCACCTGGAAGTCCAGTGCCTCCAGTCCGGCGGACAGGGACTCGAGCTGGTCCTGCTCCACGTCGAGGATGAGCATCTTCTGCTCGACCGTCGTGCGCACCCGGCCGGAGCCGTGCGCCTCGGCCAGGTCGGCGATCTTGGCGAGGGTCGAGCCGTCCACCCGGCCGACGCGCGGGGCGAAGCCGACGTAGAAGCGGCCGTCCTGCTGCGCGTGCACACCGATGTGGTCGCGCCAGCGGGAGGAGGGCTGCGCGGGCGGCGGCCCGTCCAGCATCGGGCGCTTGAGGTACTCGTCCTCGAGGATCTGGCGGAACTTCTCCGGGCCCCAGTCGGCCATCAGGAACTTCAGACGGGCGCGGGTACGCAGACGGCGGTAGCCGTAGTCGCGGAAGATCCCGACGACACCGGCCCACACGTCGGGCACCTCGCCCAGCGGGACCCAGGCACCCAGCCGCTCGGCGAACCGGGGGTTGGTGGAGAGGCCGCCGCCGACCCAGAGGTCGAAGCCGGGGCCGTGCTCGGGGTGGTCGACACCCACGAACGCGATGTCGTTGATCTCGTGCACCACGTCCTGGACCGGCGAGCCCGAGATCGCGGTCTTGAACTTGCGGGGCAGGTTGGAGAACTCCTTGCTGCCGATGTACCGCTCGTGGATCTCGTCGACGGCGGGCGTGCCGTCGATGATCTCGTCCGCGGCGATACCGGCCACCGGCGAACCGATGATCACACGGGGGCAGTCGCCGCAGGCCTCGGTGGTCGAGAGCCCGACGGCCTCCAGCTTCTCCCAGATCGCCGGGACGTCCTCGATGCGGATCCAGTGCAGCTGGATGTTCTGCCGGTCGGTGACGTCGGCGGTGCCGCGCGCGTACTCCTCGGAGATCTCGCCGATGACACGCAGCTGAGCGGTGGTCAGCCGGCCGCCGTCGATGCGCACGCGGAGCATGAAGTAGCGGTCGTCCAGCTCCTCCGGCTCCAGCACGGCGGTCTTGCCGCCGTCGATCCCGGGCTTGCGCTGCGTGTAGAGCCCCCACCAGCGCATGCGTCCGCGCAGGTCGTTCGGGTCGATGGAGTCGAATCCGCGCTTGGAGTAGATCGTCTCGATGCGCGTCCGCACATTGAGACTGTCGTCGTCCTTCTTGAACTGCTCGTTCCCGTTCAGCGGGGTGAAGTGACCCATGGCCCACTGACCTTCACCACGGTGACGTCCGGCCTTGCGGCGGGGCGTGGCGGTAGCAGGCTTATCGGGGCTGGCGGCCATGGCAATACGTCCTTCGGGACTGCAGGAGGGCGGCTCTGAACTGCACACTCGCGCGAGGCGCGGCGGTGCGCAGGGGTGGAGCGGACTTCAGGGGATCGCGGTGCTGGAGACTCTCAGCGGACCGGACAGATGGCGCTGGACATGCGGCCGAGGTCGACGTGCCGCCGACTCACCAAGGCAATTCCAGTTCCAGACATGACGGAAGCGTGTCACGCGGATCTCGGGCCAGTCCACCACGATCCATTATGTGGACGGGATGGTCCCGAAATGCGAGATGGTGTGGCGTCGATCACGTCGCCCTGTCGACAAACCGATACGAACGGCCTCCGGTCAGGCGTGCGCGCCGGGCCAGGGGCCGGGGTTCGCGACGTCCGGCTCCTGCTCGGTCCTGGTGTCGAACAGCCGGAAACCCCGCCGCAGGTAGTTGTCCATCGCGTGCGGGCCGTCGTGGGAGCACGTGTGCAGCCAGACCCGCTTCGTCGGTGTGCGGTCGTCGTGGCGCTCCGCGAGGTCCCAGGCACGCGCCACCCCGTACGTCAGGAGGTGCCCGCCGATCCGTCGCCCCCGGAAGGCCGGGATCAGGCCGAAGTAGGCGATCTCCACCGCTCCGCCCTCCTGGGCGTCGAGCTCGATGAAGCCCGCCGGGGTCCCGTTCTCGTACGCCACCCAGGTCTCGGCCCCCGGCCGGCCCAGGATCTCCTGCCACTGCGCGTAGGTGAGGCCCAGCCGGTCGGTCCACCGCACGTCCCCGCCCACCGCCGTGTAGAGGAAACGGCTGAACTCGGGCAGGGGCGTCTCCGCGCGGGTGACCGTCACTCCGGCGGGGGCGGCGGAGGCGGGGCTCAGGTCGGCGGGCGAGGTCTGCTCCAGGGACCAGACGGTCACGTCGCAGACGGCGGGGGAGGAGTGGGTGGAGTCGTTCATGGCGGTCAGAGAACCACGGCCGCGGCCCCTTGCCCAAACCCGGACCGCTCAGACCGTCCCCGCGGGCATACGCGCCCTGACCACCACCGGAGCCGTCGACCGGGGCAGCAGGTCGGCCGGGACGTCCGGGTGGACGACCTCCACGTCGACCCCCTCGCGGAACCGGTAGGGGCGGTGGGCCAGCACCTGCGCGAGATGGCGGCGGATCCGCGATATCTCGGCCCGCACCGTCACCGTCCTGCCGGTGTCACCGAAGACGTCGGCGGCCAGCTCCGCCGCGGTGCGCCCCTCCCGGTGCAGGGCCAGCGCGTACAGCAGCTCCGCGTGACGCGGCGAGAGCCGGCGCGTCCAGCTGCCCACGGGGCCCGTCACGTGGACCGCGAGCCCACGGTCGCGGCTCAGATCGAGCACCAGGCGGCGCGGGGGCCCGTCGTACGCGCCCTCCGCGACCTGCACCAGCCAGCCGCCCGGCAGCGGCTCCACCCGGCACATCCCGAGAGAGGCCAGCCACACCGTGCCCGGCTCCAGCGACTTGGGCAGGGGCAGCCGGTCCACGGGCGGCATCCCGCTGACGGCGGCCAGCCAGCCGTGGCTGTCCACCACCATGGCGCGGCCGCCCAGCCGGCACAGGATCGGGGCGGCCACCGAGCGCAGCCGCTCGATCGCCACCAGGTGCCGGCCGCGCAGCTCGCTCTCCGCCAGCGCGGCCACCGAGCCGACCAGCGCCAGCGTCGCCGGATGGAAGGTGGAGGCGGGACCGCTGATGTCGACGATGCCCATCAGCCGGCCGTCCCGGGGGTCGCGGACCGGGGCCGCCGCGCAGGTCCAGTTGTGCAGGGCGCGGATGAAGTGCTCGGCGGAGTGGACCTGGATGGGGGTGCGCACGGCGAGCGCGGTGCCGATGGCGTTCGTCCCCGTCGCCGACTCCGCCCAGGCGGCGCCCTCCTCCAGGCAGATGTCCTTGGCCCGGCGCATCACGGCCGCATGACCCTGACGCCACAGGACCCTGCCCTCGGTGTCGGTGACCACCATGATCTGCTGTGCGGCGTCCGCGATCGTGGCCAGCCCCTCCCGCAGCAGGGGCATGACCTCGCCGATCGCGGTGCCCCTGCGCCGGTGCTCGATCTCGTCCGTCTCCAGCAGCCTGCTCTCCGGTGACTGCTCCGGATCGATGCCGCTGCGCAGCACCCGGTCCCAGGACGCGTCGATCTCCGCGCGCGGCACAGCGGCCGTGCGCCCGCCCGCCAGCCGGGCCTCCCGTGCGCGGTGCACCAGGCGCTCGGTCGCCGCGGGGCAGGAGTCGCCTTCCGGCCGTACCGACGCGACAGGGTGTGTATCCATGACGGTCCCCCCAACAATGCGTGGGCCCGGTCCGGAAGATGAGGTACCGGCCCCGAAGCACCCATCCTGCCGTGCGAGGGTCGCGTTGGCTCGCACTCCGCGCAATGGTTGCAACCCTTTGCAACTCTGGTGACGGGCCCGACGGCCGTACGAGAGTGGCGGGACACCGTGCGGGAGGCCCTCGGCCCGACGTGCGGTGGTGCACAAGCGTGGAGGGTGGTGCCGTGTCGGCGCAGCACCACCCTCCGTCGTTTGCCCCTACCCCCGCTCGGCGCGCGCCCGCTCCACCACCGCGGCCAGATGAAGACCGTGCGGCAGCGTCCCGAAGGCGGAGCCCCAGTCCCCGCCGAGCCGCGAGGCGCAGAACGCGTCCGCGACCTCCGGCGGCGCCCAGCGCAGCAGCAGGGAGCCCTGCAGCACCAGGGCCATCCGCTCCACCAGCCGCCTGGCCCGCTCCTCGGCGGCGCCCAGGTCCGCCAGCTCGGTCAGCAGGCCCTTGATCGCCGCGTCGAGACGGTGGTCGGCGCCACGCGCCTTCCCGACCTCCTGGAGGAAGGCGTCGAGCGCCATCGGCTCGCGCAGCAGCGCACGCAGCACGTCGAGCGCCTGTACGTTCCCCGAGCCCTCCCAGATCGAGTTGAGCGGGGCCTCGCGCAGCAGCCGGGGCATCCCGGACTCCTCGACGTAGCCGTTGCCGCCGAGGCACTCCAGGGCCTCCCCGACCACCGCCGCGCACCGCTTCGTCACCCAGTACTTGGCCGCCGGCACCGCGATCCGCAGGAAGGCGCGCTCCTGCTCCGTGTCCGCGTCGTACGCCGCGGCCAGCCGCAGCGCGAGCGTCGTCGCCGCCTCCGACTCCAGGGCCAGGTCCGCCAGTACGTTGCGCATCAGCGGCTTGTCGACCAGCAGGCCGCCGAACGCGCGGCGGTGGGAGCTGTGGTGGATCGCCTGCGCAACCGCCTGGCGCATCAGCGCCGCCGAACCGACCACGCAGTCCAGCCGGGTCGCCGCCACCATCTCGATGATGGTGCGGACCCCGCGCCCCTCCTCGCCGACCGGGCGGGCCCACGTCCCGTCGAACTCGACCTCGGCGGAGGCGTTGGACCTGTTGCCCAGTTTGTCCTTGAGGCGCTGGATCGCGAACGCGTTGCGGGCGCCGTCCGGCAGGACCCGGGGCACGAGGAAGCAGCTCAGCCCGCCAGGTGCCTGCGCCAGCACCAGGAAGCCGTCGGACATGGGTGCCGAACAGAACCACTTGTGGCCGGTCAGCAGGTACTCCCCGCCGCCGGCCAGCGGTTCGGCCCGGGTGGTGTTGGACCGCACGTCGGTGCCGCCCTGCTTCTCCGTCATGCCCATCCCGAAGAGCACACCGGACTTCTGCGACGGGGGCCGCAGCCCCTCCTCGTACACGTGCGAGGTCAGCAGCGGCTCCCACTCCGAGGCCAGCGACGGATCGGTCCGCAGCGCCGGGACCGCCGCGTGCGTCATCGACAGCGGGCACCCGTGGCCCGCCTCGGCCTGCGTCCAGACCAGGAAGCCCGCCGCGCGCCGGACATGACCCCCCTGCCTGCCCCAGGCGTCCGTCAGCCCGGCCGTGACCGCGTGCCCCAGCAGCCGGTGCCACGCGGGGTGGAACTCCACCTCGTCGACCCGGTGCCCGTACCGGTCGTGCGTACGCAGCCTCGGCGGGTTCTCGTCGGCCTGGGCACCCCAGCGCTGGGCCTGGGCCGAGCCGGCGGACCGGCCCAGCCCGGCGAGTTCCTGCCGGGCCTCGTCGAGGACCCCGGGCGGGAGATGACGCTCGACGGCCTCCGTCAGCGCCCGGTCCGCGGCGAAGACGTCATAGCCGACCAGCGGCGGAACCTGGTTGGTCACTGTGTGGGTGCTAGGTGCCATGCCGATACGGTAAGGAGGTGCAGGCAGCAAACGAAACACCCGAGCGGCCACCGGGCCGGCTCCACCGGGCTCGCGTCCTCTACCGCAACGTGTCCAAGCGGCAGATGGCCTGGCAGTTGCTCAAGGACACGGTGAACTCGTGCATCGAGTACCGCATCCTCGGCCTCGCGGCGGAGGCCGCGTTCTTCACCCTGCTGTCCCTGCCGCCGCTGCTGCTCGGTCTGATCGGGCTGCTCGGTTACGTCGACGACTGGACGGCGACCACCACGGTCGCCTCCATCGAGCGCAACATCCTGGGCGCGGTGCAGACGGTGCTGTCCGAGCGGGGCGTCAACGACATCGCCAAGCCGCTGATAGCCGACGTGACCACGGGTGCGCGCCCGGACGTCATCTCCATCGGCTTCGCGATCGCGCTCTGGTCGGGTTCACGCGCGGTGAACGTCTTCATCGACACCATCACCGTGATGTACGGCCTCGACGGTCACCGCGGCATCGTCAAGACCCGGCTGCTCGCCTTCCTGCTGTACGTGGTCGCCCTGCTGCTCGGGGCGGTGGTGCTGCCGCTGCTGGTGGTCGGCCCCGACCGGGTGGTGGAGTTCGTCCCGTGGGGCACCGAGGTGCTGGCCGTCATGTACTGGCCGCTGGTCATCGTCCTGTCCATCGCCTTCCTGACGACGCTCTACCACGTGTCCGTCCCGGTCCGTTCGCCGTGGATAGAGGACGTGCCGGGTGCGCTCGTGGCGCTCGGGATGTGGGTGGTGGGGAGCTTCCTGCTGCGGATCTACCTCACGAGCACGGTCGAAGGCCCCACCATCTACGGCTCGTTGGCCGCACCCATCGCTGTCCTGCTCTGGATAGGCATCTCCGCTTTCGCGGTACTCGTCGGCGCCGCGGTGAACGCCGCGATCGACCGCGTCTGGCCCTCGCTGGCCACGGCGGCGGCACGCGAGGTCACCGAGCGCGCACGGGCGGCGCAGGCCGCCGAACTCCTCGCCCGCACCCAGGCGGCGAACTGGGACGCGTACGCGGACGACGACGAGGAGGACGTGTCCATGCCCTCCGAGTTCCCCGAGCGCTGGTCACGCTTCCTGCCCCCGGACGACGTGAAGTCCCGCCTCCACGGGCCCCGGGACAAGGACGCCTCCTGAGGGCGCGTCCGATAGCCTGGTGACCGTGGGCCCAAGGTACGAGGAGCGCGTGTCGCGCTTCGGCGGCGCGGTCCTCTGGACGTGGAGCGGTCCGCGCGACCCCGGCCGTCCGGTGCTCCCCGACGGTTGCATGGACCTGCTGTGGGCCGGTGGCCGGCTGCTGGTGGCGGGTCCCGACACCCACGCCTTCACCCCCGCCGCGGCACTCTCCGGCAGCTGCGCGGGCATCCGCTTCGCCCCCGGCACCGCACCCGCGCTCCTGGGCGTCCCGGCCCACGAGCTGCGCGACCGGCGGGTCGCGCTCGACGCGGTCTGGCCCGGCGCGGAGGTCCGCGGGCTCACCGAACGGATCGGCGCGGCCCACGACCCGGCCGCCGCGCTGGAGTCCCTCGCGCTGCGCCGGGCGGCCCGTGCCGAGCCCCCGGACCCGCTCGCCGCGGCCGTCGCCGCGCAGCTGCGGCAGGGGCGCTCCGTGGCCGCCACGGCGCATGCCGTGGCGCTCGGCGCCCGCCAGCTGCACCGCCGCTCCCTGGCAGCCTTCGGCTACGGCCCCAAGACCCTGGCCAGGATCCTGAGACTGCAGCGCGCCCTGGCCCTCGTCCGGGAGGGGACGCCGTACGCCGAGGCCGCGTACGCCGCCGGCTGCACGGACCAGGCGCACCTCGCGCGTGAGATGCGGGACCTGGCCGGGACGACGCTCGGCGGCTATCTGGCCGGGACCGGCTACGAGGGGGTGGACGCGAAGAGCGAGACCGCGCAGCCGTCGGGGTCCAGGACGACCGCGTAACGCTGTCCCCACACGGCGTCCCAGGGCTCCAGATGGCCGGGGTGTCCGGCGGCGGTCAGGTCGGCGTACACCGAGTCGACCTCCGCGGGGCTGTCGCAGAGGAAGGCGAGCCCGAGGCGCTCGCCGCCCTTCGGCCCCGTCCAGTCAGGGTCGAAGGAACGTACGACGTCCTCGGTGTCCCACAGCAGACGCCGCCCTCCGGGGAGGGCCGCCTCGACATGGGGAGCCGACTCGGCCCCGGCCGGGATGTCGAGGCCGAGCCTGCGGTAGAAGGCGAGCGATGCGGCCAGGTCGGCCGTGGTGACGGAGATCGCGTCGAGTCGTGGAGTCATGGGACGACCGTAGGCCGGGCCCGTGGCCGGGTCTTGTACGAAACGGTCACGGGCCGGGCGGAGGCACCGTTACGCGCAGTCCTCCGGCGGGGTGCCCGGGTCCGTCAGTGACAGGCCGAGCTGTGCCCGCTCGGTGAGCCAGCGGGTCGGCCGGTACCTCGGGTCGCCGGTCGTCGCGTGCAGCGCCCGCTGCAGGTCCAGCAGGCGCGTGGTGCCGATGCGGTCGCCCCAGGCCAGCGGGCCCGTCGGATAGCCGAGGCCGGTCGTCACGGCGAGGTCGATGTCCGCCGGGGTGGCCAGCGAGCGCTCCGCGATCGACGCGGCGACCGAGACCACGGAGGCGAGCAGCCGCTGCGCCACCGACCCCGCGGTGTCCCGCACCACCGAGACGGCGTGCGGCTCCCCGCCCTCCGGCGCACGGGCCAGCACCGCGCGGGCGTCCCGCGCGGCTGAGGGGTCGGCCGCGGGCGTCACCGCCAGTACCCGTCGCCGGCCGGCCGGGGGCAGCGGGTCCACGCCGAAGCTGCGCGCGGCGGGCAGCCCCTGCGAGGCCACCGCCGCGGCGACCGTGGTGCCCCAGACGGGGACCAGGACGAGGGCCTCCTCCGAGGGCTCCGGGCCGCTCTCGACCGTTGCCCCGCCGGCACGCAGCGAGTTCCGCAGCCCCTCCGCGCCCTCGCCGCCCGCGACGAACACCGGCCGGCCCGCGTCGCCCGTCACCGGCGGTTCCCCGGCGTCGGGAGCGTCGGGGCCGTACGCGAACCAGCCCTGCCCGGTCTTGCGGCCGTGCAGGCCGGCGGTCACCCTGTTCGGGGTGAGGTAGGAGGGGCGGAGCCGGTCCTCGTGGCGGAAGCCCTGCCAGATCGAGTCGATCACGGCGGCGGTGACGTCGAGCCCCGTGAGGTCCATCAGTTCGAACGGGCCCATGCGCAGTCCCAGCACGTCCCTGGCGATCCGGTCGATCCCGGCCGCGTCCGCGACGGACTCCTCCAGCAGGGCCAGGGCCTCGGTCACGAGGCCACGCCCGGCGTGGTTGACCAGGAACCCGGGGGTGTCGGCGACGGTCACCGCGCGGTGGCCGCAGCTCTCGACCAGCGCGGTCAGGGCCGGCGGGATCCCGGGACGGGTCGCGGCGCCCGGCACGACCTCGACGATCCTCATCAGCGGCACGGGATTGAAGAAGTGCAGCCCCGCCAGGCGCGCCGGGTCGCGCAGCGAGGCGGCGATCCGGGTCACCGACAGGGACGAGGTGTTGGTCGCGAAGACGGTGGAGTCCGGCAGTGCCTCCTCCAGCTTCCCGAACACCTCGGCCTTGGTGTCCAGATCCTCCCGGACGGCCTCGACGACCAGCTCGACCTCCGGGCCGGGCGCCCACGGGTCGTCCAGCGGGACCAGGCGTTCCAGGGCCGCGGCGGCGTCGCCGGAGGTCATCCGGCCCTTCTGGACCGCGCGTTCCAGCATGGAACGTACGAAGTCCACGGCGGCTGTCACCGCCTTGGTCCGTACGTCGCAGAGCTCGACGGTGTGCCCGGCGACGGCGGCCCACTGGGCGATGCCGCGGCCCATGGCTCCGGCGCCGACGATCCTGATACGCATGGCGGTGACGTCCTCTCGGCAGGTGTGGTCGATGTCAGCGAAGGTAGACGCGGCCGGGGTCGACGTCCTCGCGCAGGCGGCGCAGTTCCGCCCCGGTCGGCGGGGGGACGGTGCCGACGGAGGCGGCGACCTGCAGGTCCCAGCCCGTCGCCGCGCGCACCTGGTCCACCGTCACGCCCGGATGCACGGCGACGAGCCGGAGCTCCTCGCCGACGCCCGCGCGGGCCAGGATGCCCAGCTCGGTGATGACCCGGGTGACCCCCGCGCCCAGCGGGCGGATGCCCTCCGCGCGGGCGCGGTCCGGGCCGGGCGTCGTACAGAAGTCGAGCGTCGCGGTGAAGGAGCGCGGATCGTGGCGGCGCATCACCACGAAGACCTCGCGGGAGTTGGCCATCACCTCCATGGCGCCGCCCGATCCGGGCAGTCGCACCGTCGGGCGCTCCCACTCCCCGATGACGGAGGTGTTCAGGTTGCCCCACCGGTCGATCTGCGCGGCACCGAGGAAGCCCACGTCGATGTGGCCGCCCTGGAGTACGCAGCCGAACAGCGCCGGCATCGACAGCACGGCCTCCGCGCCCGAGATGAGGACCGCGTCGGCGATGGTCTCCGGCAGGTGCGAGGGATGTGCCCCGCAGACCCCGGACTCGTACACGACCTCGATCTGCGGCGCGACCGTCAGACGGGCGAGCTCGGTGGCGAGCGTAGGCAGCCCGATGCCGGCGAACACCGTTCTCCGGGAAGCCAGTTCGCGGGAGGCGACGACGGAGAGCAGCTCGGAGGAGGTGGCGGTCTCCGGTGCGGTGGTGGTCATGTCCCGTTCCCTCTCCTGCGGCGCGCTCACAGCCGCCGCCCGTAGTTCACCGGTTCGCTGAGGGCTTCGCCCACCGCGAGTCCGGCCCAGAAGTCCTCGCCCAGCCTGTCGACGTACTCGGCGTGGTCGGCCGTTCCGTACACCCACTCCGCCAGCCAGGCCCGCAGCCGTTCCGGGTCCTTGCTGATGTGCGACCAGGCCCGGTAGAAGGCGTTGTCGCGGTCGTAGTAGCCCTGGGCGAACGAGGGGTGTGCGCCGCGAGGGCAGACGACCACGGCGTCCACGGCGTGGGACGGGACGAGGGTGCGGTTGGGGTCCGAGCGGACCACCTCGTCCGCGACGACCTCCTCGACGACCACGATCGCCTTCTCCGCCGCGTAGACCGCCTCGGCCTGGATTCCGGTCAGCCCCCAGATCTGGGTGTTGCCCCGGCGGTCGGCCCGCTGGGCGTGGATGATCGTCACGTCCGGGTTCACCGGAGGCACGACGTAGATCTGCTCCGGCTCCCCGTCGGGCCCCGGGTAGGGCGACGTCACCTTGCGCAGACCGCTGTTGACCGAGGGAAGATCACTGCCTCCGTAGCTCCGCAGCGGATAGAAGGGCAGCCGCTGGGACCCCGCGAGATAGCGGCACACCATCCCGTAGTGGCTGTACTCCTCGAAGGCCAGCGGCGCCGGGTCGGCCCGCTCGATCCTGCGCCGCAGCTCGCCGAGCGAGCCGGCGGAGGAGTTGCCCACGAACGAGGAGACCAGCCGGGAGACGCAGCCCGCGGCGATCATCTGGTCCACCACGATGTCCGCCGTCATCCGTACGACGGTGAGGTCCTTGCGGCCCTGGCGGATGATCTCGTGACCGGCGGCGGTCGGGACGAGATGGGTGAACCCCTCGATGGCGACGGTCGCCCCGTCGCGCACGAAGGTGGCGACGGCCTCCTTCATCGACATGACTTTGCTGGGCCCGTCGGCCGTATCCGTCCGCTCCACGGTGCTCCTCGGCGAGTGCGTGCTGTTGGCCCTCACCGTGTCAGCGGCCATTGATTGCTGTCCAATACCAAATTAAGGTCAGATCAAGACAGCTGGTTAATGAATGGAAGCATCCGATGGAACTGCGTCATCTGACCGCCTTCACCGCCGTCGCCGAGGAGCTGCACTTCGGCCGCGCCGCCAAGCGGCTGCAGATGGCCCAGCCCCCGCTCAGCCAGCAGATCCGGCAGCTGGAGAAGGAGCTCGGGGTCCAGCTCTTCGAACGCAACACGCGCTCGGTGCGGCTCACGAGCGCGGGGGAGTCCTTCCTCGAACCCGTACGGACCGTCCTGGCCGACCTCGACACGGCGGTACGGGCCGCCAAGGCCGCCGGGCGCGGGGAGCACGGGCGGGTCACCATCGGCTTCGCGGGAGCCTCCAGCCACGAGACCCTGCCCCTGCTGACCCGGGCCGTGCGCGCCGCCCACCCCGGGATCGAGCTGGCCATGAAGGGCCAGACCTACGCCAACGTCGCCCTCTCCCGGGTCGCCGACGGCTCCCTCGACCTGGGCTTCGTCCGCCTCCCCGTCACCCAGCCCGGTGTTGCCTACCGGGTGATCGACGAGGAGGAGCTGCTGTGCGCGCTGCCCTCCGACCACCGGCTCGCCCGCCTGGAGAGCATCCCGATCGGCATTCTCGCCGACGAGCCCTTCGTCTCCTTCCCCGCGAACGCCGGCTCCACGGTGCGCGACGCCATGGTCCAGGTCTGTGAGGCAGCCGGCTTCAACCCGCGCGTGGTGCAGGAGGCGCCGGACTCGTACACGATCCTCGCCCTCGTCGCCGCGGGCGTCGGCGTCACGCTCACGGTCTCCTCGGTCCGCCACATCCAGCAGAACGGGCTGGTCTACCGGTCCCTCGCCGGTCCGCCCGTCCGGCGCCAGGCGGCGCTTGCCTGGCGCACGGACAACCCCTCGGCGGCCCTCGGCGCGGTGCTCGCGGTCGCCGAGGAGGCCCTGCCGACCCCGTAGCGGTCCGATTGAGACGCGTGGCGTCTTGAATGTGAGGCAACTCGATATTGGACCGACTCAGTGGTCCGGTGCGAAGGTCACCCCACACACCCGAACCCGCCGAAAGGTGTTCCGCCGTGCCCGACCAGACCGATGTCGTCATCTGCGAGCCGCTGCGCACCCCCATCGGGCGTTTCGGCGGCGCGTTCGCCCAGCAGACACCGGCCGCGCTGGCCGCCCGCGTCATCGCCGAGGTCGTCGCGCGCACGGGGATCGACCCCGACCGGGTGGACGAGGTGATCCTCGGACACGCCTACCCCTCGTCCGAGGCGCCCGCCATCGGCCGGGTCGCCGCGCTGGACGCCGGGCTCCCCGACACCGTCACCGGCGCCCAGACCGACCGGCGCTGCGGCTCCGGCCTGCAGGCCGTCCTCGACGCCGCCATGCAGATCCGCGCCGGATTCAGCGACGTCGTCATCGCCGGCGGCGTCGACGTCATGAGCGCCGCCCCCTACTACACGCACGACGGACGCTGGGGCATCAAGGGCCCCGGCCTCCAGCTCCACGACTCGCTCGCCCGTGGCCGTGTCACGGCGGGCGGCGTCCACCACCCCGTACCCGGCGGCATGATCGAGACCGCCGAGAACCTCCGCCGCGCCTACTCCATCAGCCGCGCCGACCAGGACGCCCTCGCCCTGCGCTCGCAGGCCCGCGCCGCCCGCGCCGCGAAGGAGGGGCGCTACGACGCCGAGACCGTCCCCGTGACCGTGCGCACCCGGAAGGGCGAGACCGTCGTCTCGGCCGACGAGCACCCCCGCCCGGACACCACCGCCGAACAGCTCGCCGCGCTGCGCCCCGTCATGGCCAAGTCCGACCCCGAGGCCACCGTCACCGCGGGCAACGCCAGCGGCCAGAACGACGCGGCCGCCGCCTGTCTGGTCACCAGCTCCGCCACCGCCGAACGGCTCGGGCTCACCCCGCTCGTCCGTCTGGTCTCCTTCGCCCGCGCGGGTGTCCCCGCCGCGACGATGGGCATCGGCCCCGTCCCCGCCACCCACGCGGCCCTCGGCCGGGCCGGCCTCACCCTCGCCGACCTCGACCTGATCGAGCTCAACGAGGCCTTCGCCGCCCAGGTCCTGGCCTGCACCCGCGAACTCGGCCTCGGCGAGAAGGACCACGACCAGCGGATCAACGTCAACGGCTCCGGCGTCTCGCTCGGCCACCCGGTGGGCGCCACCGGCGCGCGCATCCTCGCCACCCTCAGCCGGGAGATGCACCGCACCCAGGCGCGCTACGGGCTGGAGACCATGTGCATCGGCGGTGGCCAGGGCCTCGCCGCGGTCTTCGAACGCATCGCCGCCTGACGGCCCTTCCCCCTTCGCCGTCCCCTTCCTCTCCGTCCCCTCTCCACCACGCGATCCAGGGCGTCCCGGGCGACGCCCGGGTCAGCCGTGCCCCCATCCGCTTGATCAACGATGTTCGGGAGCCACCCATGAGTGCGACCACCGCCACCGCACGCGAGCGAACGAAAGCCGCCAACCGCGCAGGATTCGGAGCCTTCATCGGCTCCACCATCGAGTGGTTCGACTTCTACATCTACGGAACCGCGGCAGCGCTCGTCTTCGACAAGGTGTTCTTCCCCGAACTCGAAGGGCCCATAGGCACGCTGGTCGCGTTCGCCACCTTCTGGGTCGGCTTCCTCGCCCGCCCCCTCGGCGGCATCATCTTCGGCCACTACGGCGACCGGCTCGGCCGCAAGAAGACGCTCGTCATCACCCTGCTGATGATGGGGATCTCGACCACCGCGATCGGTCTGCTGCCCGGCTACGCGTCCATCGGCATCGCCGCCCCGATCCTGCTGGTCTGCATCCGCATGATCCAGGGCATCGGCCTCGGCGGCGAGTGGGGCGGCTCCGTCCTGATCGCCTCCGAGCACGCCCCCAAGGGCAAGTCCGTGCTGTACGCGGCCTTCGCCCAGCAGGGCTCGCCCGTCGGCAACACCCTCTCCACCGTGAGCTTCCTCGCCATCAGCCAGCTGCCCGACGACGCCTTCGTCTCCTGGGGCTGGCGGGTGCCCTTCCTCGCCTCCGCCGCACTCGTCATGGTCGGCCTGCTCGTCCGCCTGAAGGTCACCGAGTCCCCGGCCATGGCCAGGCTCATCGAGAAGAAGGAAGTCGTCAAGCTCCCCCTGACCGAGGTCCTGCGCACCCACCCCATGCTGATCGTCCTCGGTATCGGCGCCTGCACCATCGGGCTGTCCGCGACGTACTTCAAGTCGACGTTCGCCCTCTCCTGGGCGACCACGTCCCTGGACTTCGACCGCAGCTCGTTCCTGACGATCATCCTCGTCGCCAACGTCACCCAGATCGTCGTCCAGCCCTTCGGCGCCCTCATCGCCACCCGGATGAAGAGCTGGTCCCGCGCGGTGATCGTGATGCTGGTCCCCGAACTCGTCCTGATGCCGGTGATGTTCGTCCTCATCAGCACCGAGAACTACGGGCTCGCGATGGTCGGTGTCGCCGTCGCCACCATCCCGCACTGCCTCTACTACGCGGCCCTCGCCGGCATGCTCGCCAGCCGCTTCCCGGCCCATCTGCGCTACACCGGCATCTCGCTCTGCTACCAGCTCTGCGGCACCCTGCTGGGCGGGACCACCCCGATCATCGGCCAGTTCCTGCTGAACCGGACCGGCTCCATCACGGCCGTCATCGCCTACGCCGTCTTCCAGGTCGCGCTGACCCTGGGCTGCATGCTCCTCCTGCTCAAGCGCCCCGACCACGACGAGCAGGCCGCCGAGCCGGTCGCCGCACCCCGCACCGCGACCGTCACCGCCTGACCCGCCCGTTCCCGTAGATCGGAGTACCGCCATGCCCCTGACCGCGCACGGCATCCCGGAGATCCTCGCCCTCGGCGGGCGCGACCTCGGACGCTCGGAGTGGAAGGAGGTCACCCAGGAGCTGATCGACGCGTACGCGTACGTCTCCGGGGACCACCAGTGGATCCACACCGACGTCGAGCGGGCCGCCGCCGGCCCGTACGGGCGCACCATCGCCCACGGCTACATGGTCCTGAGCTGGGGCATCCCGATGTTCGGGGAGCTGCTCCAGGTGAGCGGTGTGGGCCGCGCGCTCAACTACGGCGTCAACCGCGTCCGTTACCCGGCCCCCGTCCCCGTCGGCAGCCGCGTGCGCCTGCACGCCGTGGTCACCGGGGTGAGCGAGGTCGCCCGGGGCGGCGTGCAGATGACACGGGGCTTCACCTTCGAGCTGGAGGGCTCCGAGAAGCCCGCCTGCGTCGCCGAGTCTCTGACCCACTTCTACCCGTAGGCCCGCGGTCCCGAGTCCGCACGCGCCGGCGCCCGCCCGGAAGTACCGGACACGCGCCGGCGCCCGCCCGGGAGTACCGAGGCGGGCGCCGGTGCGTACGGAACCGCTATCCGACGCGGTCCGCCTTCTCCGGCTCCCCGGCCGCGGACGGCGCGGACAGGTGGTCGGCCTGCGCGCCGGGGTCGGTCAGCCGGTTCAGCCGCGAGGGCACGTCGAACCCGACCAGCAGCACCACGATCACGGTCCCGGCGAAGGTCAGCACCGCCAGCGCCTGCCCCAGATCCATCCCGGAGGCCAGGTTCGCCCCGAGGACCGGTGCGACGGCACCTCCCAGCGCCCCCACGTTGTACGTGAAGCCGAGTGCGGCTCCCCGGCTCGCGGTCGGGAAGTGGCCGCCGATGTACCGGGGCAGCAGCCCTGAGATCCCGAAGCTGGTGGCCTGGAGCAGGAACAGCAGGCAGCCGAGCACCAGCAGGTTGTCCTTCACCGCGAACACCGGGTAGACGAAGGCCAGCGAGGCCAGCAGCGTCAGCGCGTACGCCTTCCTGGCCCCGATCCGGTCGCCCAGGAAGCCCGCCGCCCAGCAGCCCGCCATGGTCCCGAATCCCGCGAAGTAGAGGACGTCGGTGACCTGGCCGGTGGTGTATCCCAGCTCCGTCTTCAGATAGGTGGGAAGCAGGGCCTGGATGGGCCACGAGTACAGGAAGGCGAAGAACAGCGTCACGATCATGGACAGGTAGAGGAGCCATCCCCTCTTCCCGCCCATCTGCACCGCGAAGGCGGCGAGAGACAGGCCCGCCACGACGGACAGCAGTGGCACCAGGCCCTCGCCGCCCGGTGTGAAGATCAGGAAGAGCGAGAGCGTGGCGGCCGCGACGAGCACGGTGTTGGCCACCGCACGTCCCCGGGTCATGAACAGCGGCCGGAACGGATTGGGCCTGGCGCCCTGTTCGGCCACCGTCTCCGTCCACTCCTCGGCCTCCGGCAGCGCGCGCCGCATCCAGAGCGCGACCGCGATCGGTATCAGCCCCAGGTAGAACATCCACCGCCAGCCGAGCGAGGGGACCACCCAGTCGTAGACCTGTGCCGCGAGCACCGAACCGACGGAGAAGCCCGAGATGAGGAAGCCGCTGGCCCGGCTGCGGACCCTGGCCGGCCAGCTCTCCATGACGTAGGTGGCGCTGGCGCTGTACTCCCCGGCCATGCCCATCCCGATGGCGAGGCGGGCGGCGAACAGGCTGTGGAAGTCCCACGCGAAACCGCAGGCGAAGGTGCCCAGCGAGTAGAGCAGGATGCTCAGCACCATCGACATCTTGCGGCCGTACCGGTCACCGATGGCTCCCAGCACGGCCCCGCCCAGCCAGCGGGTGATGAAGGCTCCGGAGATCAGGCTGGCCGCCTGCACCGTGCTCAGGCCGAAGTCGTCGCTGATCTCGGTCAGGACGAGGGTGATGAGGACGAAGTCGAAACCGTCGAGGACATAGCCGATCCAGGCGGCGAAGAACGACTTCCACTGCGTACGGCTCACCTCGCGGTACCAGGGGAGCGTCGGGGGAGTTTTCTGCACGGTGGACTCCATGGTGCGGGAGGGCGCGGGCCCTTGAGCGGTCCGGACGGTTCAGCGCAGGAGGAGACCGGCCACGAAGCGGGCGGTCAGGGCGGTCGGTGCGGTGATGGCGGTGCCGACGACGACACTGTGGGCGCCGCTGGACAGTGCCTCGGCGGCTTGTCGGGGGGTACCGATGCGGCCCTCGGCGACCACCGGCACGTCGGTGGCGGCGGCCAGTGCGGCCACCAGGCCGAGGTCGGGACCGTGCTGCGCCGGTGTGCCCGGCACGTAGCCGGACAGGGTGGTGGACACGAAGTCCGCCCCCAGCGCCGCGGCGGCGATCCCCTCGGCGAGTGTGGAGACGTCCGCCATGACCAGCGCCCCCGCCGCGTGGACGGCGGTGACCAGCTCGGCGAAGGAGGAGCCGTCGGGGCGCGGCCGGTCGGTGGCGTCGGCGGCCACCACCGCGGCACCCGCCTCGACGATCGCCAGGGCGTGCCGGACGGTCGGCGTGATGTAGACGCCGGTGTCGCCGTCCTTCCACAGCCCGATGACCGGAAGGTCGACGGCTTCGGTGATCGCCGCGACGACCTCCGGCTCGTTGGCGCGGACAGCCGCGGCGCCGCCCGCGGCCGCCGACCGGGCCAGCCGCACCAGGGCGGAGGTCTCGCGCATCGGATCGCCGGGCGGTGCCTGGCAGGAGACGATCAGGCGGCCCCGGAGGGACCCGGTGAGGTCCTGTGCGGTCATCGGAGAGCTCCCGGCTGGTGGAGGGGCAGGGTGGTGGTGAGGGCCGCCGCCCCGGTCACGGCCGCGTCGGGGCCGAACCGCGGGGGCCGGGGGACGAGGTGGCGCAGTGGCGGCATCAGCTCGGCGGCGAAGGCCCGGGCCAGCGCGTCCCCGTACAGCGGGCCGATCCTGGGGACGCCGCCGCCGACGACCACCCGGTCCGGCCCGAGCGCGTTGGCGAGGCCGCCGAGGACCCGTCCGGCCGCCGCGGCCCCGGTGGTGACGGCCCGTACGGCGTCGGCGTCGCCCCGGGCCGCCCGGGCGGCCACCGTTTCGAGCCGGTCCACCGGGGCGCCGGTGAGCCGCTCGTAGTGGGCGGTGATGCCCGGGCCCGAGGCGACGGCCTCCAGGTGTCCGGTGGCCCCGCAGGCGCAGGTCAGCCCGGCCGCCTCGGCGCTGGGGAGGTGGCCGATGTGCCCCGCGATCCCGGACGCGCCGTGCAGCATCCGCCCGTCGGCCGCGAGCGCGCCGCCCACGCCCGTGCCGACGGCCGCGAACACGAGCGAACCGCGGCCGTCCGGCAGTCCGGCGAGCTCGGGCCCCGCGGTCGCCCGTACGTCGTTGTCACAGGCCACCGGCAGTCCCGTACGGTCCGCGAGCCCGGTGCCGAGGGCGGTGCCCGCCCAGTCCCGGATCGCGTCGGTGGCGCTGGTGACCACGCCGCTGCGCGGATCGACGACCCCGGCGGCGGCGACGCCGACGGCGGTGGCGCGCCCCCCGGGATCGACCTCGGCGACGGCCACGGCGAGGGCGTCGAGCACCGCCGCGGGCCCCTGCCCGGCGGGAGTGGGGCGGGTGTGGCGGGCGGACACCCTGCCGTCGGCGGCGAAGAGCGCCGCGGCGATCTTCGTACCGCCGAGATCGAGCCCGACCACCGGGTACGCGCCGGGCCGTGTCATCGGACCGGTGTCAGACCGGCACCGCGCAGCCGCTCCGCGACCAGGGCGACCGACTCGGCGGAGAGCGGGATCTGCGGGAAGGCGGTGGCGCCGTCGTCGATGACGCCGAGCAGCCAGAGCGCCGCCTTGAACGCGCCGAGAGCGGAGGAACCGCGGCCCATGTCGGCCTCGGGCCCGGCGTCGACGAGGGAGAAGAGCGCGACGAGCCGCTCCTGTTCCTCGGCGGCGAGCTTCCAGTCACCGGCCGCGGCCGCGTCGTGGAGGCGCACGTAGGCGGCAGGGTCGACGTTGCCGATGCCGGGGACGACGCCGTCGGCGCCGGCCAGCAGCGCCGCGTCCACCGTGAGCTCCGAACCGGTCAGCACGCTGAAGTGCGGCGCGGGACCCGTGGAGCGGCCGTCGCGCCCGCCGAGCTCGACGATCAGCCTGCGCAGCCCGCCCTCGTCGCCGCTGCTGTCCTTGAGGCCGGCCAGGGTGCCGTCCTCGGCGAGCTCGCGGACCAGGGCGCCCGAGAGCTTGGAGTGCACGGACACCGGGAGGTCGTAGGCGAAGAGGGGCAGGTCGACCGTCGCGCGGATGCGGCGGAAGTGGCCGGCGATCTCCTTGGGGTGGGTGCGGGTGTAGAAGGGCGCGGTGGCGACGAGGGCGTCCGCGCCCAGCCCGGCGGCGGTCCGCGCGTGGTCGATGACACGGGCGGTCGTCGTGTCGATGACCCCGGCCAGGACCGGGACCCGGCCCGCGGTCACGCCGATCACGGTCTCCAGGACGGTGCGGCGCTGCGCGTCGGTGAGGAAGGCGACCTCGCTGGTCGAACCGAGGGCGAAGAGTCCGTGCACACCGCCGTCGATCAGGTGCTCGACGAGCCGGCCGAGGGAGGCGGTGTCCACCTCCCCGTCGGGGCCGAGGGGGGTGCAGACCGGCGGTACGACGCCGTGCAGCGGTGCGGTCAGGGGCATGCGGGGGCTCCAGGGAGTGGGGGACACCGGTCTGCGGCCCGGGGGTGCGCAGACCCAGAGGTGAGACGTAAGATGTCCTATGTCTGGCGCCCACCTTAAACAGATGCCCCGGCGCACGGTCAAGAGGTAACGGCACCCCAGGAGGACAGTTGTGGCCCGCCCCACCATCGCCCAGGACATCGAGCGCCGGATCAAGGAACTGATCCTCGAACAGCGGCTCGGCCCGGGCGACCCGCTGCCGACCGAGGGGGAGCTGATGGAGCACTTCGACGCGGGCAGGGTCTCCGTGCGCGAGGCGCTCAAGTCGCTCCAGGCCGTCAACGCGGTGGAGATCAGGCGCGGGTCCGGGACCTTCGTCGGCTCGCTCTCGCTCTCACCGTTCGCCGAGGGGCTCGCCTTCCGCGCCGCCGTACGCCACCGGCGGGGCAAGCCGGGCCTCCTGGAGCTGATGAAGGTGCGGGAGGCCCTTGAGGCGGGCCTGGTGGGGGCCGTCACCGCGGGCATACCGGAGGAGGACCTGGCCGTCCTCCGCGCGCTCGTGACCACCATGGAGTCCGAGGCCGGCACCGGCCGCGTGGCCCGGGCCACCGACCGTGCCTTCCACCTCGCGCTCTACGCCTCGCTCGACAACCACCTGCTCAGCGAGGTGCTGGACGCGTTCTGGGCGGCCATGGACCGGGTGCGCGAGGACCTCGACGACGGCCATCAGGACCCGCTGACCACCTGCGCCCAGCACCTGGAGATCGTCGAGGCGGTCGCGGCAGGCGACGGCGAGCGGGCGGTCCGCGCCATGCGCACCCACTTCGACGGCATCCGCCACCGGCTCGGCGCGGGCGGTCAGCCCTCGTAGAGGTAGCTGGGCGTACCGGCCAGCGCGGCGCGGAACCAGCCGTCGACCTCGTTCTGCCCCATCGCGCCCCAGTCGGGGGCCCGCTCCACCTGCGCCGCGCCCAGCCTGCGGCCCAGCTCGACCAGCCTCGCCCCCTCGGGCGTGCGTTCGGCCTCGTACCGGAGCAGCGCCTCCTGGGGTGACGTGCTGCCGCGCAGGGCCTCCTCCAGGCAGAGCGCGTCCTCGAGCGCCTTGACCGCCCCGCTCGCGGTGTGCGGCCGGGTGATGCCGGCCGCGTCACCCGCGAGCAGGAAGGGCGGATCCGCGGCGCGCGGGGCGTGGAGATCGGTGACGGGATGGCAGACCAGCGAGGCGTGCGCGCCCCGCGCCACGATGTCGGCCCACTCGTCGGGGAAGTGCTCGTCCGCGATCTCCCGTACGTACGGGGCGGGATCCCGCTGTCCGTCCCGGGCGGGCGGAGAGGCGTAGACGGCGTAGGCGAGCAGCCGCTCCCCGGGATCCGCGCCCGCCCCCGCCGGGATCAGGTAGAAGATGCCGTGGCCGCCGGGGAAGCCCAGAGTGACCCAGGCCTCGCGCAGCAGCTCCAGCGGGCGCCGATGGCCCGTCAGCGCGCTCATCGGGATCGTGCCGCGCCACACCGCGTATCCGGCGGCGGTGGGCTCCAGTCCCGGGGCGAGCGACTGCCGGGTGAGCGAGCGGTGCCCGTCCGCCCCCACGACGATGTCGTACCCCTCCTCGCCGTCAGCCGTGCGGATCAGTCCGCCTCCCGCGGGGGTCCGGCCCACGGACGTGACGGGCCGGCCCCGGTGATGGTGCGTTCCGCCGGTGTTCGCCCGCAGGGACTGCCACAGCAGCCCCCAGTTGCAGGGGGTGACCGGACTCGGCTGCCGGGCGATTTCACGGGTGGAGCGCAGGCCCCGGGGCCGGGCCAGCCAGACATGGGTTCCGACCGGGGCGGTCGGCATCGACGCGTCCAGATAGCCGAGGGCGACCAGCCGGGTGTGCAGGGCGGGTGGGACGACGACCCCGAGGCCCCGGTCCTGGAGCGCGCCGCCGCTGCGCTCGTAGACGGTGACCTCCGCACCCGCCCGGGTCCCGGCGATCGCCATCGCGCAGCCGGCGATGCTCCCGCCGACCACTCCCATCCGTAAACCCGTCATCGGCACAGCAGGCACTCCCGTGAACCTCGCGTGGACGCCCAGGATGTCAGGTCAGGAGGCGCGAGCCTCCGAGATACGCCGTCTGACCGGGGCGTAATGCTCACCCAGCGCCCTCACGAAGCCGGCGACGTCACCGGCGCGCGCGGAGTCGACGAGGGCCTGGTGGGCCGCGATCGTGGCGGTCTCGTCGGCATGGGTGAATCCGTCGAGACGCGGCGCGACGATCGTGTACACGTCCCAGAAGGCCATCGAGAGCTGCCCGATGAGGTCGTTGCCGAGCGGAGCGACGAGCAGCGCGTGGAACGCCCGGTCCGCGGTCACGAATCCCTCACCGGCGTGGGCGTCGGTCCCGCGCATCTCGGCCACCAGCGCGTCCAGCCGGTCGAGATCGGCAGGCCCGAGCAGCGAGATGATGCGGTCGGCCATCCCGCGCTCGAAGAGTTCGCGTACGTCCACGAGGTCGGCCAGCACCTGGAAGTCGTCGCCGGGGGAGAGCAGCCCACGGAACGTCAGGCTCTCCACCAGAGCGGACAGACTCAGCCGGCCGACGTACGTGCCGTGTCCGTGACGGACCTCGACGATGTCCAGGGCGTCGAGGATCTTGACCGCCTCGCGCACGCTCGAGCGGCTCGCGCCGAGCGCCTCGCAGAGGGCGGGCTCCGTGGGCAGGGCGTCGCCCGGTCGCAGGCGCTCCTCCAGGATGTAGCGCTTGATCCCCTCCGCGACTTCCTGCCGGAGCAGTGTCCGGCCGGGCTTGCGGCCCGGCGCCGGTGGACTCCCCACCTCTCGCCCCTCTCGGTCATCGAGCTGAGGGGACACGCTATCAAGGCGTCAGGTGGCAGACGTCCTACGCACGGACCGGCAGCGGTCTGCTCCCGGCCCCGGCAGGCGGTCCGGACACAGAAGGGCCGGCCGACAGGTGCAGCTGTCGGCCGGCTCCTTCCGGCAGCCCCTTCTCAGGAGTTGATCAGTCGCGCGAACCGCGGGTGCGGCGCATGAGCACCGCGCCGCCCAGCAGCAGTGCCGCGCTCGCGCCGGCAGCCATGCCGACCCCACCCGCACCGGTCTGTGCCAGCTGCGCGTCGGGGCTGTTCGGGTCCGGGTTGCCGGCCGGCGGCTCCTCCACGGGCGGCTTCGAGCTCGGCGGGGTGACCGTCGGGGGCTCCTCGGTCGGCGGGGTGACCGTGGGGGGCTCCTCGGTGGGGGGCTCCACCGGCGGGTCGACGGGCGGGTCGACCGGCGGGTGCACCGGCGGGTCGACGGGCGGGTCCACCGGCGGGTGCACCGGCGGGTGCCCGTGGTCGCGACCGCTCTCGTTGGCGCAGGAGTTGCCGAAGACGGGGTTCAGCGCGCCGACGACGTTGACGGAGTTGCCGCAGACGTTCACGGGGACGTCCACCGGAACCTGCGCCAGGTTGCCGGAGAGGACGCCGGGCGACCCGACGGCCTTGCCGTCGGCGCTCGCGCCCGAGGAGCCGCGGCCGTGCTCGTCGTGCGAGCTGACGTTCGCGCACTTGTTGCCGAAGGCCGGGTTCAGCAGGGCGATCACATTGACGGTGTTGCCGCAGAGGTTGACCGGGACATGCACCGGGACCTGAACGGCGTTGCCCGAGCCGACACCCGGCGAATTGGCCGCGACACCGTCGGCCGAGGCGTCGGCGTGAGCGTAACCGCCGGCGGCGGTCAGGATGCCCGACGCCGCCGCCATGACGATCATGCTTTTATTCAGAACCTGTCGCATTACATGCCCTTCTCCGGGAAATTCGCGTGGGCGGTGACCCTGATGGCAGTCATGCCATCGACGCGGACTACTCCATAACGACGCGACGGTTGCGGGGGAAACTCGGAGATTCGTGGAAATTCTGTAACCACCCGAAAGGGTCACGTACGGGTGTTCGCCCCGGTGGGGGAGTTCCGGCATTCGGGTGAACGGGGGGAACCAAACGCCGGCCGGCGAGTTGATCAGTGAGCTCCGCCGCGGGGCAAGTCGGTACGAGAAGGGTTAATCGTGATCAAGAAGGTTCTGGCTACGGGTGCCGTCGCCGCTTCCGTCCTCGGTGTCTCTGCGACCAGTGCCATGGCGATCGGTGACGACACCGGCACGACGTCGATCAACGGCAACGGCGCCGAGTCGGAGTTCGGCAACAGCTCGACCAGGGGTGACCAGAGCCCGCAGCTCAGCATCGTCCAGGGCTCGCTCAACAAGCCCTGCATCGCCCTGCCCGTCAAGGCCAACGCCGGCGCGCTGGTCGGTGTCATCGCGGCGCTCGCGGTCCAGGACGTCAACGTCCTGTCCAACCCGCAGAACCAGCAGTGCACGGACAACTCCACCCAGGCCAAGGGTGACGAGCCGCTGTCGCACATCCTGTCGGACATCCCGGTCCTCTCCGGCAACGGCGCCGGCAACAACTGACCGGCCCACCAGGACCGGTCCGGGCCGTCGACATTCCTCCATCGTGCGGCCCGGGCCTGCATCATTCGGGCGTTTTTCCGGGAAACTCCTTCCATGGCGTTTCGCAATCGCCCGTCACTCGTTACGGATTACAGCTCCGGAGTCACGAGCGCATTTCAGAGAAGTGCTCGTGCGGCACGAAAGACGTGACCGCTCAGGACTCCGCTGCAGAAAGGGACGAAAGTGAAGTACACCAAGGTTGCCGCCGTCGCCGCCGGAACCCTCATGGCTCTGGGTGCCGCTGCTCCGGCCATGGCCGACTCCGGCGCCGAGGCCGTTGCCGCCCACTCCCCGGGTGTCCTGTCCGGCAACGTCGTTCAGGTTCCGGTCCACATCCCGGTGAACGTCTGCGGTAACACCATCAACGTGATCGGCCTGCTCAACCCGGCGTTCGGCAACGTCTGCGTCAACGACTGATCCGGTCGCAGCTGACGGTTCGTCACGAGAAGGCCCTGGGGTGCGTCTGCCGCCCCAGGGCCTTCTCGCTGCTCGGAGGGAAATGCGGCCCCGCGCAGTTTCCCGGGACGACGCTTGATCGTTGTCCGGGGCAGAGGCGGCGCACGCCGCCGAAGAAGGGATTTGGGAAAGTGAAGTACGCGAAGACCGCAGCCGTTGTCGCAGGTTCCGTCGCCGCTCTCGGGGCCGCCGCCCCCGCCTTCGCCGCGACCACCCCCACGGCTCCTCGGATCAGCCTCACCACCGGTGTGAACGAACTGACCTCCGCGGCACCGCGGATCCCGGACCAGGTGGTCGACCCCCTGGTGGACGCGGCCGGAGAGACCGTCGGAGCGGTGCAGGAGGACCGCACGGTCAGCAGGTCGGCCGATGTGGTGACCGGTGTGGCGGACACGGCGGCCCCGCTCCTGGGCGGACTCCCGCTGGGCGGCTGACCGCCGGGCCCGTCCCTTCGGGCCGTGCGGCGGGCGGGCCGCTTCCGCGCGCCGTGCGGCACCCCGGACGAGAAACATCGTTCGAGTGAAAGGGCGCAACCGGAATGCGTCTGCCGGAGTTGTTCAGAATGCTCCGGACAGGCGGGCAACAGAAAATTCAGAAGGGCACGTTCATGATGAAGAAGATTCTGGCGTCGGCGGCCATGGCCGCATCCGTCGCCGGTGTTTCAGCCGCCGCGGCCCCCTCGGCCATGGCGATCGGCAACGACACCGGCACCACGACGGTCAACGGCAACGGTTCCGACCAGTACTACGGCAACAGCAGCACGCACGGCGACATGAGCCCGCAGATCGGTCTCATCCAGGGCTCGTTCAACAAGCCCTGCATCGCGCTTCCGGCGAAGGCCAACATCGGCTCGCTGCTCGGGCTCGTCCCGATCTCGGTCCAGGACATCAACGTCCTGTCCTCGCCGCAGAACCAGCAGTGCACCGAGAACTCCACCCAGGCCAAGGGTGACGAGGCCCTGTCGCACATCCTCAACGACATCCCGGTGCTCTCGGGCAACGGCGCGGGCAACAACTGACAACGCTCCGCTCCGGTTCTCCCTGCGTCCGTCCAGGCCAGGGCGCACCGTTTCCCGCCTTCGCGTAGTCCGTGAACACATGTGGGGCCGTTCCTCCGAGCAGTGCCCGACCCTCGGTCGGGTGTCCGGACGGGGCGGCCCCACACGCCTGCCCGCACGCGCCCGGTGATCCGTCGGTCTGCACGTCGGGTAGCCCGATAGTGCGGGAATTGGGCCGGTTGCCGCACGAACGGCGGACGCCGTACGCGTGTCCGGGTAGGTGCGCCTCATGGACTCGTACGACAGTCACCACGCTCGTGGCCGCGGCCGGGAGCCCGAGAGCTCCACGCCCATCTACGACCGGCTGCTCGCCGAATGGCGCGACGCCGCCCGCCGCGAGGCGGTGTCGTGGGCGGAGGGCGCCGCACCCGCCCCTGAGGCATCCGGGGAGCCGTCGTCCGGCAGGGAGAGCGCCTTCGTCCCCGCCGCCCGCACCGCGGGCGGTTGCGGATAGGCGCACGTCACAGCGGAATCGGATCCAACCCGTTCGAGTGGTGTAGCGGAACCGAAAGCTCCGTTTGGGGTTAGTCAG
Organism: Streptomyces sp. NPDC102402; assembly: GCF_044765765.1. Classification (NCBI taxonomy): domain Bacteria; kingdom Bacillati; phylum Actinomycetota; class Actinomycetes; order Kitasatosporales; family Streptomycetaceae; genus Streptomyces; species Streptomyces sp. NPDC102402. The sequence continues at coordinate 446,571 of NZ_JBIWKR010000005.1, read as the reverse complement.
TACGTTCCAGAACGGGACGCTCCGAAAGGTGAAGCGTGATGAAGAAGATGATGGCCGGCGCCGCCGTAGCCGTGTCCCTGATCGGCCTGTCCGCGGCCGCGGCCCCCTCGGCCATGGCGATCGGCGACGACCACGGCACGACCTCGGTCAACGGCAACGGCGCCGAGTCGGAGTTCGGTAACAGCTCGACCAGGGGCGACCAGAGCCCGCAGCTCAGCCTCGTCCAGGGCTCGCTCAACAAGCCCTGCATCGCCCTGCCGGTGAAGGCCAACGTGGGCTCGCTGATCGGTGCCATTCCGATCGCCGTCCAGGACATCAACGTCCTGTCCTCGCCGCAGAACCAGCAGTGCGCGGACAACTCCACGCAGGCCAAGGGCGACGAGGCCCTGTCGCACATCCTGAACGACATCCCGGTGCTCTCGGGCAACGGCGTCGGCAACAACTGACGTCACTCCGTGCGGTGACCCCCGGGCGCAGGCCTGCGGGACGCCCGCATGAATGCTGCGAAGCGCAGCGCACAGGGCGATGCCCACCACTCCACGGGGGGTGGTGGGCATCGCCTTGCACCGGGAGCCCCGGAGGGTCAGCCGAGACTGCGTACCGGAAGCAGACAGTGGGCGGAGGTCCTGATGACGTCGGGATCGCCGACGAAGGACATCAGCAGATCCTGGCCGACCGGCTGCCCGGGGACGGCCGCGGGCCACGGGCGCGTGGCGAACATCCCGTGGACCCGGCCCTCGGACCGCGCCGCGGCCAGCCACTCCGGGGGTACGGAGTACTGCGCCTTGAAGTGAGGCAGTGTCAGGACGGCCTGACCGGCCTGGACGAGGAGCTTCACCGGGAGGTTCGGCAGCCCGGAGGCGTCCAGTGTCTCGCCTCCCACATGCAGCCCACTGCGTTCCAGTGCCGTGTGCATGGCCGTCTCGCCGGCCTCGGGCCCGTCCCGGCCGTCGCCGAGCGAGTAGGCGAGGAGGAAGGCCGTCTCGCGCTCTCCGGGGGCACTCGCCCCGCTCCAGCCGATCAGGACCTGGGTGCCCAACTGGGCTTGTGAGTAAGGGAGGGCGGAGGTTTTCGGTGAGGTCATGACCGGCACCCTAACGGCCCGAGACCGGTCCTTGTGCACGCGTATCACCTGATCGTGGAGTATCTCCGGCAACTCCGTCCAATCCGTCGGTGCAGGGGGGCCGTTCCCGTAAAACCTGTTGCGCTTGCGGGGATACCCCGGGCTATGGTGTGCGGAGTTCGAGGAACCAGGAGGTGAGGACATTGATGACTGTCGTTGCGATGGGCGCTGCCCACAACCCGAAGTGCATCGTTCCCACCCCTGTGGCCACCGGCTGACTCGACTTCTCTCTCCGCGCCTGACGCGCGTTGCCGGGGCCGCCCTTGTGAAGGGTCTCCCTTGTCTTTCTCGATTTCCCCGGGCTCCGTTCCGTCGCACCCGCTGGCTCCGTACGGCTGGGACGACGCGTGGGCCGAAACCTTCGCCCCGTACGCCGAGCAGGGACTCCTGCCGGGACGCGTGGTGCGGGTCGACCGCGGTCTGTGCGACGTGGTCACTCCTGCGGGCACCCTCAGGGCGGACACCGCGTTCGTGGTGCCCCGTGACCCGATGCGGATCGTCTGCACCGGTGACTGGGTGGCCGTCGACCCGGACGGCGACCCGCAGTTCGTCCGGGCGCTCCTGCCCCGCCGCACGGCCTTCGTGCGCTCGACGTCGTCGCAGCGCTCCGAAGGGCAGGTGCTCGCCACCAACATCGACCACATCGTCATCTGCGTCTCGCTCGCGGTCGAGCTCGACCTCGGACGGCTGGAGCGGTTCCTGGCGCTGGCCATGTCCGCCACCGCCGGCGCCGCCCTGCTCGGCGACGGCGCCACCTCCGCCGGGCACGAGGTGTACGGGGCGCAGCCGCTCGTGCTGCTCACCAAGGCCGACCTCGTCCCGGACGCCACCACGCTGTCCCACCTCGTCCAGGACATCGAGCGCATCGCCCCCGGGGTGCAGGTGCTCCCCGTCAGCTCCGCCACGGGGGAGGGCGTCGACGTGTTCGGCGCGATCGCCGGCAGCGGTACGAGCGTGCTGCTCGGGACCTCCGGCGCGGGCAAGTCGACCCTCGCCAACACGCTGCTCGGCGCGGACGTGATGCATGTGCAGGAAGCGCGGGAGGTGGACGGCAAGGGCCGTCACACCACGACGACCCGCAATCTGCTCGTACTCCCCGGCGGGGGCGTCCTGATCGACACTCCGGGACTGCGGGGGGTCGGTCTGTGGGACGCGGAGACGGGCGTCGGCCAGGTCTTCTCCGAGATCGAGGACCTGGCACGGCGGTGCCGTTTCCACGACTGCGCGCACGAGAGCGAGCCCGGGTGCGCCGTGCTCGGCGCGATCGAGGACGGCTCCCTGGCCGAACGGCGCCTCGACAGCTACCGCAAGCTCCTCCGGGAGAACCACCGCATCGCGGCGAAGACCGACGCGCGGCTGCGCACCGAGACCCTGCGCGAATGGAAGCGCAGGGGAGCGGAGGGCAGGGAGGCCATGGTGATGAAGCGGGGCAGGACGCGTTAGCGGGGTACCGCCGGGGGTGTCCGGACGGCCTGCGGCCGGCCGGGCACCCCTCGGTCCTCATCCCCAGACGACGGCTCCCAGCCACGCTCCCACCGCGAGCAGGCAGCAGAAGAGTTCCAGAAGCACCGAGTACCCCGTCGCCCGCATCACGGACCTGAGCGACGTCCAGCCCGCGGCGCGGCTTCCCAGCCGGAGGCGTTCGGCGCCGTAGACCGCCCCCACATAGCCCAGGACCCCGCCCACCACCGGGATCACGAAGAAGCCGGCGATGGCCGCTATCCCTCCCACCATCAGCGTCTTGCGCGGCGCCCCCGACTCGCGGGGGCGCCGCGAGGGAAGCAGCGCCTTCAGCGCCTGGTTCAGCAGCAGCAGGCACGTCGAGCCGATCAGGACGCCCCAGGCGACCGGGGTCGGGTCGGTCAGCGCCCACCAGAGCACCGCGGCCCAGACGATCGCCTGCCCGGGCACGCCCGGCACCAGGACGCCGACCAGGCCGAGCAGCATCACCGCCCCGACGGCAACGAGCTGCCACACACTCATTCGACCAGCGTGCCGGAGTCCGGCGGGTCCTGCCCGTCAGCGGAGCCCGGTGAGTGGCCCCGGGTGAGTGGCCGGGGGCGGCGGCCCGGGCCTGGAGAGTGGCCGGCGGGCGCGGGCCGGGGCCGGTCAGCGGGGCGCGCGGGCCACCCAGCCGCGTTCGTAGGCGTGCCAGCCGAGCTGCAGCCGGGTGGTGACCCCGGTGAGCTCCATCAGCCCCTTCACCCGGCGCTGCACCGTCCGCAGGCCGAGGTCCAGCTGCTTCGCCACGCTCGCGTCCGTCAGACCGGCGAGCAGCAGCGAGAGGATCTCCAGGTCGGTCGGATCCGCGCCCGGCCCGCTGTCCTCCCTGATGCCGCTCCCGCCCAGCCGCAGCGGCATCGCTTCCCGCCACACCGCCTCGAAGAGCCCCATCAAGGATTCCAGCAGCCCGCTGGCGTGGATCACCAGTGCGGCGGGTTCGGCCCCCCGCCCGGACAGCGGCACCATGGCCAGCGCGGAGTCGGCGACCACCAGCTTCGTCGGCACCCGGTCGACCACCCGGCACTGCTCGTCGCGGCCCAGGGCTGCCGACAGCTCCACGATGCCCGAGGGAAGGGACAGCACATCGCGCTCGACGACCACGCGGTAGGACACGCCCCGCATCGCCGCCCGTTCCTCGGACTCGTTCTCCATGCCGGTGACCGCGATCGGCTTCCCCGTGACCAGGGCGCAGACCTCCGACGTGGCGCCCAGCTGCAGCTGGTGGAACCGGTGGGCCACCGCGCTCGCGCCGGTGACCACCTCCACCAGGTCGTGCACAGCGGTCTCGGCCGCCTCCGCCCGGAACTCCTCGGCGAGCATCGCGGACGCCAGCTCCGCCTGTTCGAGTTCGTGGCGCTGCTGGGTCAGCAGGGCGCCCAGGGCGACCCCGGGCGGCGCGGCGACCCAGCGGTCCGCGCGGGACGACGACTGGGCCACGAGCCCCTGCTGTTCCAGCCGGCGCAGCGCGCGCTCGGCGTCCGCCTCCGGCAGGGCCAGCCGCCGCGCGAGATCGGGGAGCTCAGCGGCGCCCGCCGTGACCAGTGCCCGGTAGGCCGCTTCCTGTCTCTCGTCGAGACCTATCGCTGACAGCATCCTCGGCCCTCCCCGCATCGGTGCTCGCGCGTTCCCGCGCCCGTCGGGCGGGGATGAACCGTGGCGGGAAGCGGCCACGGCGTATTCCCGCCGGGCCCATCATGCCCCGTACCACCTGTCGCTCTGACAACCTGGCGCCACCGCGGCACCGACCGCCCCGCAGGGGGCGGGCCGGGTACGAGGAACGGCCCGCCGGGCGACCTTCCCGTGGGGGGTGGGGACGTCCGGCGGGTCCCTTCGCGGTGCCACTTCCGGGCACTTTTCCGGATGACCCGGTTTCGTACGGCCCGGGCGGTCGACACTATGGGCATGAGCCAGCAGGGGGAGAAGCCCGCCGCCCACGAGGACGAGTGGTGGCGGAAGCTGTACGACGAGACCGCGCCGGACGCCGGGCCGAGCCGCGCGGCCGACAGTCTCGACGACCGGTTCGACTCCGCGTCCGACGCGGTAGGCGGCCCCGGGGCCGCCCGTGAGGACCACCCGGTCACGGTGGTGCCGCTGCCCGACCCCCGCCTCCCGCAAGCGGACGGCCCGGCGAGGGAGGACGAGCGGCCCGGATCTCCTGCCCCGGAGCCGCCTGTTGTGCCTTCTGCCCAGGAGCCGCCCGGGTCTCCCGCCCAGGAGTCGCCCGGGTCTCCCGCCGCGGAGCGACCCGCCGTGCCTTCTGCCCAGGAGCCGCCGGGGTCTCCTGCCCAGGAGCCGCCCGCGGGGGTGCGCACCCCGGCGCCGCCGTCCGCACCTCCCGCGCCCGAGCCGCCCGGCCCACCGCGGGCCGTCCCGGTCGAGCGAGCCCCCTGGGAGGCCCCTGCCGGGATCTCCCGGCCGCAGACCTTCGCCGTGCGGCCGCCGCCCCCGCCTCCCGCGCCGCCTCCCGTTCCCCCGGTCCCGTCCGAACCTCCGGCCGCCCCCGATCCGTCCGCTCGCCCGGTCGTGGGGCACATCGGGGACCGGCCGCCCACCTACGACGCCGACCCCGCGGCGCTGCCCGCCTCCGGGCCCGACGACCTGGCCGGCCTCGTGCCCGACACGGTCCTCGACGGGGCCCGGTACGGGACGTACACGCTCCGGGCCGCGTCCGTGCGCGGCGACTCGGCGCGCTTTCGCGGCGAACCCCGGCGCGACGCCCTGCTCACCGCGCGCTTCGGGACGGGGGACGACGCCCTGGTCCTGGTCGCCGTGGCCGGCGGCGCCCGGGGTGGGGAGCAGGCCCACCGCGCCGCCGCCGACGCCTGCCGCTGGATCGGCGGGGCCGTCGCCCGCAGCCACGCCCGGCTCGCCGACGACATAAGGGCGGGACGCAGAGGCGACCTCAAGTCGGGTCTCCAGCGCCTCACCGACCGCACCTACGGCAGGCTGCGCGCCCGCGCCGTCGAACTCGGCCTCGACCCGGCCGCGTACCACGCCGGACTGCGCTGTCTGCTGCTGCCCGCCGACCCCGAATGCCGCACCCGCGTCTTCTTCGGCATCGGGGCGGGAGGCCTCTTCCGTCTGCGCGACGGTGCCTGGCAGGACCTCGAGCCCGTGCTGCCCACGACCGGCGGCGCGGCGAGCGAGGAGACCCCCGGCGGGGACCGGCTGACGATGGATCTGCGGACCACCACGCCTTCGTCTCCGTACAACGAGACCCCCCCGCCGGCCCCCGTCGAGCCCTTCCGCTTCCGCGCCTCCGTCGCCCGGCCCGGAGACACGCTGCTGCTCTGCGGGAACGGCCTCGCGGAGCCCATGCGCGGGGAGCCGGAGCTGACCGCGGAACTGGCGCGGCGTTGGGGCGCGGGCGGTCCGCCGGGGTTCCCGGCCTATCTGGCCGACATACAGCTCAGGGTCAAGGGGTACGCGGACGACCGGACGTGCGCGGCGGTCTGGGAGGCGTAACGGGGCGCGGCGTGGGTTGATGGAGTCCCGGACAACCCGAGGCGGAGAGGGTGCGCACCCATGGCCAAGCAGAACGTGTCGGAACAGTTCGTCGACATCCTGGTACGGGCGGGGGTGAAGCGGCTCTACGGCGTCGTAGGCGACAGCCTCAACCCCGTCGTCGACGCCGTCCGGCGCAACTCCGCCGTGGAGTGGGTCCAGGTCAGGCACGAGGAGACCGCCGCGTTCGCGGCCGGCGCCGAGGCCCAGATCACCGGCACCCTCGCCGCCTGCGCGGGGTCGTGCGGCCCGGGCAATCTCCACCTCATCAACGGCCTCTACGACGCGCACCGTTCCATGGCCCCCGTGCTCGCCCTCGCCTCGCACATCCCGTCGGGCGAGATCGGCCTCGGCTACTTCCAGGCGACCCACCCGGAGCTGCTCTTCCAGGAGTGCAGCCACTACAACGAGATGATCTCCAACCCGCAGCAGATGCCCCGTCTGCTGCAGACGGCGATCCAGCACGCGATCGGCCGAGGCGGCGTCAGCGTCGTCTCGATGCCCGGTGACATCGCCTCGAAGCCCGCCCCGGAGAAGTCGGTCGAGCACGCCCTGGTCACCTCGCGGCCCTCCGTGAAGCCCGGCGACGAGGAGATCGAGAAACTCTGCCGGATGGTCGACGAGGCCAAACGGGTGACCCTGTTCTGCGGGAGCGGGACGGCGGGAGCGCACGCCGAGGTCATGGAGTTCGCCGGGCGGGTGAAGGCCCCGGTCGGCCATGCGCTGCGGGGCAAGGAGTGGATCCAGTACGACAACCCGTACGACGTGGGCATGAGCGGGCTGCTCGGCTACGGCGCCGCCTACGAGGCCACCAACGAGTGCGACCTGCTGATCCTGCTGGGCACCGACTTCCCGTACAACGCGTTCCTCCCCACCGATGTGAAGATCGTCCAGGTCGATGTCCGCCCCGAGCACCTGGGCCGGAGGTCCAAGCTCGACCTCGCGGTCTGGGGCGACGTACGCGAGACCCTGCGCGCCCTGACCCCGCGGGTGAAGGCCAAGACCGACCGCACGTTCCTCGACCGGATGCTGAAGAAGCACGCCGACGCGCTCGAGGGCGTGGTCAAGGCGTACACCCGCAAGGTGGAGAAGCACGTCCCGATCCACCCGGAGTACGTCGCCTCCGTCCTCGACGAACTCGCCGACGACGACGCGGTGTTCACCGTGGACACCGGCATGTGCAACGTATGGGCGGCCCGCTACCTCACGCCCAACGGCAAGCGCAGGGTCATTGGGTCGTTCAGTCACGGCTCGATGGCGAACGCCCTGCCGCAGGCGATCGGCGCCCAGTTCACCGACCGGAACCGGCAGGTCGTGTCGATGTCGGGCGACGGCGGATTCACCATGCTGATGGGTGACTTCCTCACCCTCGTCCAGTACAACCTGCCGGTGAAGGTGGTCCTCTTCAACAACTCCTCGCTCGGCATGGTCGAGCTGGAGATGCTGGTGGCGGGGCTGCCGTCGTTCGGAACGACCAACAAGAACCCCGACTTCTCGGCGATCGCGCGGGCGGCCGGGGCCTACGGGGTGCGGGTGGAGAAGCCCAAGCAACTGGAGGGCGCGCTCAAGGACGCCTTCAAGCACAAGGGGCCCGCCCTGGTCGACGTGGTCACCGATCCGAACGCCCTTTCCATCCCGCCGAAGATCAGTGCCGACATGGTCACCGGTTTCGCGCTCTCCGCCAGCAAGATCGTGCTGGACGGCGGTGTCGGCAGGATGCTCCAGATGGCGCGCTCCAACATCCGCAACGTGCCACGGCCCTGACCCGGCGCCCGGGCGGGCGCGGCCGGGGTGGGCGGCCACGGAGGCGCGGAGCTGACACCCGCGCCGCGCGGAGGCACCGGGCTCACACCAGCCGCAGCGCCCCGGGCCCGGCCCGGTCCGTGATGATCTCGACGAGGTCGTCGAAGAGGGTCGGACCGCGGCCCGCCCGGGCCTCGGCCAGTTCGCGTTCGACGCGCGCCCTGTTGGTGGGGTGCACCCGGGGGAGCAGGCGCTCCAGCCGACGGGCGGTCTCCTCATGGCCCAGCGTGCGCGCCGAGTGCGCGTGGTCGCGCCACTCGATGACGAAGGCGCCGTTCTCCGGGGTGCCGAAACCGCCTCCGAGACAGTCCGCGAAGGCGTCGAGACCGCGGCCGAAATAGCCGCCGGGACCGTTCACCGCCTCGCCGATCGCCTGCCAGAAGCTGTCCAGGCCGGTGATCTCCGAGCCGTCGAGCACATAGGTCACGGTCATGCGTGGAGCGTACAAGCGCGTCCTCTCCCGAAGCCGTCCCGGTGGTCCGCGCCGCAGGTGGGGGACTGCGGCGCGGACCGGTCCTGGGGAGTGCGGGTCAGCAGCCGTGGTCGACCAGGTCGAAGGACTCGTAGTGGTCCGCGGTGTAGTAGTCCTCCTCGGCCTCCTCACCCGTCACGATCCTGCGGGCGCCGCGGTCCGACGACCCGGGCGTGATGACCGTGTACTCGTGGTAGTAGCCCGTGCCCTGGCTCGGCAGGAGGGCCTCCCGGTTCTGGAAGACCGTGCCGTCCTGCTCGTAGGGGAACGGCCCTCCCGCATCGATGAGATCGAGGGTGTCGTGGGCCTGGGACGGCAGAGCGGAGTAGCAGACGCTGCCGACCGCGGTGGTCGAGGGAGCCGTCGCTGCCGAGGCGGTGACCGGTCCGCCGACGAAGAGGACGGACAGGAGGGCGGCGATGCCGCCGAGCGTGGTGATCCGTGGGGGGATTCGCATGCCCACCATGATGACGCGCGTAGATCCCCATCCGTCAACGCCAACTCGTGTGAATTTTTCGGAAGTTAACCGTGAGTACGAAAACGTGACGCGCCGGTCCGTGCGCGGGTTCGCGCCGCCGCGCGTTCACATGTTGACGCCTCACGACGCGTGACCGCTCGATTGCGGGGGCATGCATCCCGGGAAGTCGTTCGAGACATGACGTGACGAAACGGAATCCAGGGAGGCCGATCCAGCGTGCTTACGGGGGACATGGCGACGCGGCAGGAGAGTCCGCCGGCGCGGCTGCACCGCAGACTGGGGCACGCCGATCTGTCGGGCGTGGGGGAGATACGGGCCGCACTGCGGGAGTTCCTGGGTGCCCGTCGGCGGCCGGAGGAGACCGAGGTGGCGGAACTCCTGCTCAGCGAGCTGGTGACGAACGCGCTCATCCACACGAGGAACGGCGCGGTGGTCACGGTGACCTCCCTGCCCGCGCGACTGCGGGTGGAGGTGCGCGACTTCGTGGCGGGGCAGGAGCCCGCGCCGTACGTACCGAACGCCGACGACGGTACGCACGGCAGGGGGCTGCTCCTCGTCCAGAGCCTGGCGGACTCCTGGGGAGTCACCGCTCAGGCACTGGGCAAGGTGGTGTGGTTCGAGCTCGGCGCAGGGAAGTCCTGACGCTCAGCCGAACTGCTGCTCCAGGTCCTTGAGCTTCTGCTCCAGCGAATCGAGCCGGGGCAGGGCCTGGGTGTCGTCCTCGGCGGTGAGGTCGACGGTCGCGGGATCACCGCTCGTTGTCTGTGCCGAAGTACTCCTTGAATTCGAGCGGTTCACGGCTTGCAGGGATGGCCGGGGGCGCAATGGCAGTTGTCCCGGTTCTGTTATGGCAGGCTCCGCGACGGCCGGTGGGCCGCCTCCCGCTGCCGGGGCGATGGCCTGGACATCGACCACCTGGCGGCCGATGCGGCCGCTACGCCCCCAGACCCGGTTCTGCCGGTTCAGGGCCTTGATGTGAGCCCGGTCCAGCTTCGCCTGGTCCTTGCGGCGGTGCCGGTCCTGCTCCTTCTCCCGTCGGTCCTCACGCACCTCGTCCACCGCCTCGTCCAGTGTGCGCACGCCCTCGAGGAGCATCAGCGACCAGGCGCCGAAGGTCTCCCTGGGGGCACGCAGCCACCGGACGATCCGGATCTGCGGGAGCGGGCGGGGCACGAGGCCCTGCTCGCGCAGCGCCGCACGGCGGGTCTGCTTGAGCGCCCGGTCGAACAGCACGGCCGCCGAGAGCGACATCCCCGCGAAGAAGTGCGGGGCGCCCGCGTGGTCCATGCCGCGCGGTGCGTGCACCCAGTTGAACCAGGCGGCGGCACCGGCGAACGTCCACACCAGCAGCCGGGATCCCAGTGCGGCGTCGCCGTGGCTGGCCTCCCGCACCGCGAGCACCGAACAGAACATGGCGGCCCCGTCGAGGCCGAAGGGGACGAGGTACTCCCAGCCCCCGGAGAGGCTGAGGTTTTGCCGGCCGAAGCCGACGAGCCCGTGGAAGGAGAGGGCGGCGGCGACAGCGGCGCAGCAGAACAGCAGGACGTACGAGGCGGTGGCGTAGAGCGCCTCCTTGCGCCTGCGGCGCTCCTCGCTGCGTTCCCAGCTGTCGTCGGCCGCGGCTTTCCCAGCGGCGCGCTTGCCGCGCGCGACCACCGTCACCGCCGCCATGACTCCCACGAGCAGCACGGCGCCCGGAAGCAGCCAGTCAAGCGATATGTCGGTCAGTCTCATGCACGGTCCCTTGCGTCACGTAGGGCGTTTCCGCGCCATCGTGACGGAAAATCCGCCGCGCTCAGGGAGTTTCGGGGCAAGTGAACGCCATCGGGTCGGCTGGGCTCATCGTTGGGCGGAATCTTTTCGAATGCCCTCGCGGACAAGCCGAGTTGCGTTCGAACCCAGGTCGCCCGCCCGGGTGGTGTGAGCCGGTGCGCGCCTCAGGGGGCGGGTGTCAGCTTCCGCACGCGGTCGGCGTCGCAGGTGCGCGGACAGGTGACGCACGTGTCCTCGGGCCGCAGGGTGTAGAAGAGGCAGCAACTCGCGCGGTCGCGGGTCGGGAGCGATTCCCCGTCGGGGCCGGTCAGCTCGCGGAAGCCCGCCGTGCCCACGTACGGCTCGGTGGTGCCCGGAAGCAGGAGTTCCAGCTCCCTCATCGCGCGGCCCTCCTCGCCGAGGAGGTGGGCGACGTACCAGAGGCCCTCCACGATCTCGTCGGTCGCCATGCCCCACAGGGCCCGCTTCCCCCGTCGCATGCGCGGACGGAAGCCGTCCAGCACCGGGCCGATGTGCTGTGCCACGGCGTCGAGCACCTCGGCCCGCAGCGCGGCCTCGTCGGGGACGGTCCGGGCGCCCGGCAGCCCGGCCGCGGGGTCGTCGGGCAGGCAGGCGAACTCGCCGATCCGGACGGCGAGACGGCCCAGGCCCCGATGGAAGGAGACGTCCTCGACGGGAATCCGCGGAACCCGGCGGTGCGTGAACCACGGCAGGGTCACCAGGAGGCACGCGGGCCAGGCGTACCGGTGCAGCCCGAAGCTGGCCACCACGTCGGGGCGGGCCCGGGTGCCGTAGTCCCGCAGCACCTGCGCCTCGTCCCAGGCCAGGAAGCCGTCCAGCGCGGCGCCCCCCGCGGCGAGCTCGGCGGCACCGACCCATCCGCCGCCCGCGGGCGCCGCGACGCCGTCGCCGAGCACCTCGGCGCGCAGACCGGGGAAGACCTCGGCGAGACGCGCGTACGCCGCCGTCAGCGGGGACGGGGCGGTGGCGGTGAGCAGAGCGGGCACGGTCATACGGGGACCACCGAATCACGATCTATTACAGGTAAGCCTTACCTTACCCGAAGTGATCGGTGTTTGAACTGAGGCCTGCTCCGCCTATCGTGCACAGGGGGCCCGGCGCGCGCGAGCCGGCCCCGCCGGTGCGAGGAGGATCCGATGGAGCAGGGCAGAGCGCGCGAGGACACGCGGTCGTACGCCCCCACGGGCACCCCGCCGGGCGTCCGCGTGCCCGCGCAGGCGCGGGGCGAGCACACCCACAGCGAGCCGCCCGCTCCCCGTGTCGTCCAGCGGCACTCCGTACGCGGACAGGTCCTCGACGCCCTGCGCGCCGCGCTCGTCGACGGGGAGCTGACCCCCGGGCACGTCTACTCCGCCCCGGCGCTCGGCGCCCGCCTGGGGGTGTCAGCGACCCCGGTGCGTGAGGCGATGCAGCAGCTGGCCCTCGAAGGCGCTGTGGAGGTCGTGCCGAACCGGGGATTCCGGGTCAGCGAGCGGGGTCCCCTGGACCTGGCGGAGCTGGCCGAGGTGCGCGCGCTGATCGAGGTCCCCGTCATGCTGCGGCTCGCCCGCACCGTCCCCGCGGCCGGCTGGTGCGCGCTGCGCCCGCTGGCCGACGCAACGGTCACGGCGGCCGCCGTGGGCGACCGTGCGGCCTATGCGGAGAGCGACCGCGCCTTCCACCGGGCCGTGCTCGCGCTGTCCGGCAACCAGCAGTTGGTGTCGGTCGCCGACGACCTCCACCGCCGGTCCCAGTGGCCCCTGGCCGACAGCCCCGCGGGCCGCCCCGCCGAGCTGCTCGCCGACGCCGCGGAACACACCGCGCTGCTGGACGCGCTCATCGCCCGGGACCTCCCGGTGGTGCAGTCCCTCGTGCGCGAGCACTTCAACGGCGCGGACGCCTGATCCCGCCGCGCCGGGGCGCCCGGCGGGATCCGGCCCGTCAGTTCGCCCCGACGGTCTCCGGGGCGGGTGGTTCGAGACGGGGGGCGAGCCAGGTCGGTACGCCACCCAGCAGCCGGAACAGCCGGCCCGCCTCGGCGCGCAGCCGGGCCGCGGCCTCGGGTTCCACCTCGGCGTCCGCGAGCGAGATGAGCGCCGGGGCCGTACCGACGAGATAGCCCAGCTCCTCCCTTATCCGCAGCGACTCGGCGAAACCGTGCCGCGCCTCCGCCAGCTCACCCTCGCGCAGGGCGAGCGAGGCGAGGTGCCGCCAGGTGAAGGAGAGCAGGAGCTCGTCGCCCCGTGCCATGGCGCCGGAGTGCGCCCTGCGGTAGGCGGCCCGGGCGGACTGGGGGGAATCGGCGATGTTCTGGGCGATCAGGCCCCGGCGGAAGTCCAGCAGCGGGCGGCCCGGCGCCGCGGGGGAGAGCAGGGCGGCGGCCCTGCTGAGCGCCACGCTCGCCTCGTCGGCCCGGTCACGCGCGCCGAGCAGGGTCGAGGCGTAGGCGAGATAGCCCCGCTCGCAGGCCGCCGCCCCGCGCTCGGAGTCGTCGTGGGCGAGCGCCTCCGCGGTGCGCAGGGCGTCCTCCGCGTCCGTCCAGCCGACGCCGGTGTACAGGCACCGCTCGGTCAGCAGCGAGGTCCGCTGGAGGGCGGCCGCGGGGTCGGTGGCCGCGTGGGGTTCGAGCAGCGCGGCGGCGTCCGTCCAACAGGCGCGTGAGCGCAGCCGCCATACCGCGGTCTGGAGCGGAGGATCGTCATCTGCTGTCGTTCCGGAACCAGACATGGCGGTATGCGCCACGTTGCCCTCCCCGAGCGCGCCATCGAGCTGTGGAGGCCGGCGGGCGGGCGCCCGGCGGCCAGGGTCTGCGCGCATCTCAGCACGGAATGGCACGCCGGGCCAAGGGGTGGGATCAATGTCAGGTGAAAGTTTTCACAATCGCCCGCGGCCCGGGAGGGGTGTGGGAGGCCCGGAAGATCAGCTCATACGCAGGGCGAGGAAGAAGTCGAGCTTGTCCTCGAGGCGCGAAAGGTCACGGCCCGTCAACTGCTCGATGCGGCCGACGCGATAGCGCAGTGTGTTGACGTGGAGGTGCAGCCGGGCGGCGCAGCGGGTCCAGGACCCGTCGCAGTCCAGGAAGGCCTCCAGTGTCTCGATCAGCTCCGCGCGGTGGCGCCGGTCGTAGTCGCGCAGCGGGTCCAGGAGCCGGGCGGTGAAGGCCCGGCGGACGTCGTCCGGGACGAAGGGCAGCAGCAGGACGTGCGAGGCGAGCTCGTGGTGGCCGGCCGCGCAGACCGGCCCCGGCCGGGCCGCCGCGACCCGGCGGGCGTGCCGGGCCTCCTCCAGGGCGCCGCGCAGCCCCTCGGCGGAATGCACGGCGGCGCTGACACCCAGTGTCAGGCGGCCGTCGTCCGCGAGGCCGGCGGTGAGGGGCGCCCGGACCGCGTCGAGCAGGGCGTCGGCGTGCAGTGCGGTCCCCTGTTGATCCGGGGAACCGGCACCTTCCGCGGTGTCGCCGTCGTCGGACTCCGCGGGGGGCGCCGCGGTCAGCGGCACGAGGGCGATGGCCTCCTCGCCCGTGTGTGCCACGGCGATCCGGTCGGCCGAGTCGGGGCCCGTCACCGCCGGATCGACCAGGATCTCCTCCAGCAGCGCCTGCGCCGCCTGGCCGGCCGGGGCATCCGTGCCCTCCGCCGCCCACTCGACCCGTGCCACCACGACCTGCCAGTGCGGAGCCGTGCCGACACCCGGCAGCAGGACCGGTGCGGCCACCCGCAGCCTGGCCGCGATCTCGGCCGGGGCCGCGCCCGTCTGGACGAGCTCCAGGACCTCCTGGGCGAGCCTGCGGCGTACCGCGCGGGCCGCGTCGCGGCGGTCCCGTTCGACAGCGATCAGCTGGGTCACGCCCTGGAGCAGGTCGAGCCGTGCGTCCGGCCAGTCTCCCGCGTCGGCCGCGACGGCCAGCAGCCAGTCCGAGAGCACGGACGCGCGCACGTCGCGGGGCGGGGCGGGCAGGGCGCCCCGCCCGGTGTTCCGGACCGGGAACAGCGAATAGGCCGTGCCGTCCACCTCCGCCCGGTGCGGCCCGGGGCGTCCGGTGCGGGTCGCCGCGAGATGCTGTGCGGCCAGCTCCGCGCCGATCCCGGGGGAGAGGGGCTCGCCCGCTCCGGCGATCTGCCGGCCGGTGGGGGACAGGACCCAGGCGCGCAGGTCCAGGTCGGAGGTGAGGAGGTCGAGGACCACCTCGGGACCGCCGCCGGCGGGGCCGGACGTCATCAGCCTGCGGTGCCGGTCGACGACGGCCGCGAGGTCGCCGGCCCGCTCGCCGGACACCTGGCGCACCACGTGCTCGGTGATCGTCGCGAACGCCACCGTCTCGTCGACCGCGAAGAGGGGGAGCCGGTGCCGCAGGCACGCCTCGACCATGTCGTCGGGGACGGCTCCCAGCTCCGCCTCACCGGCGGCCAGGCCGGCGACCCCGGCGTTCGCCAGGATCCGGATGAACGGTTCCGAGTCCGAGGCGTCCCGGCGCCACGCCAGCCCGGTGAGGACCAGTTCACCGCCGGAGAGATACCGGCTGGGATCGCGCAGGTCGGTCGTCATGACACCCCGGACCGAGCGGTCCAGCTCGTCCTCGCCGCAGAGCAGCCGCAGCCCCAGCGCCTCGGTGTCCAGCAGTGCGCGCAGCCGCATCGTCGATTGCCGCCGATCTCTTCGTTGGTGCGGGGGACGACGGGGGTGACCTGTGAGTTGCGGTGAGGTTACCGGTACCCGCCATTCGTTCGAATCTACAAGACAGTGACGGGGACCAGCCAATTCCTTCATGGTTTCGGTGACTGCACCGAGTGGAGCAAGGCTTGTGTACTGAGTCACACACCGCGTCAAACAACACAGGAACGAATCCTGCAGGGCCGGCCGTCCCCAGCCCCAGCCGAACGACCCGATTGAGAAGAAGAGAGCCACTCATGGACTTCCTTCGCCCCGCCAGCTGGGAGGAGGCGCTCGCCGCCAAGGCCGAGCACCCGACGGCTGTGCCCATCGCGGGTGGCACCGACGTGATGGTCGAGATCAACTTCGACCACCGGCGGCCCGAATACCTCATGGACCTCAACCGCATCGGTGAGCTGTCCGAGTGGCAGGTGGGCCAGGACGCCGTACGCCTCGGAGCCTCCGTGCCGTACAGCGCCGTCATGGAGAACCTCCGGGCCGAGCTGCCCGGTCTCGCCCTCGCCTCGCACACCGTCGCCTCGCCGCAGATCCGCAACCGCGGCGGCGTCGGGGGCAACCTGGGTACCGCCTCGCCCGCCGGGGACGCCCACCCGGCGCTGCTCGCCGCCGGCGCCGAGGTCGAGGCCGCGTCCGTACGGGGGACGCGGATGATCCCGATCGACGACTTCTACACGGGCGTCAAGCGCAACGCCCTCGCCCCGGACGAGCTGATCAGGGCCGTGCACATCAAGAAGGCCGACGGACCCCAGCAGTACTCCAAGGTCGGCACGCGCAACGCGATGGTCATCGCCGTCTGCGCCTTCGGCCTCGCGCTCCACCCCGGGACCCGCACCGTGCGCACCGGCATCGGCTCCGCCGCCCCGACCCCGGTACGGGCGAAGGAGGCCGAGGACTTCCTCAACGCGGCCTTGGAGGAGGGCGGGTTCTGGGAGAGCGGAAAGATCATCACCCCCTCCGTCGCCAAGCAGTTCGCCCAGCTTGCCGCAGGCGCCTGCAACCCCATCGACGACGTACGCGGCACCGCCGCCTACCGCAGGCACGCCGTCGGCATCATGGCCCGCCGCACGCTGGGCTGGACCTGGGAGCAGTACCGCGGAGCGGGACGCACCCTCGAAGGAGCTGCTTAACCATGCGAGTGAATTTCACGGTCAACGGCCGGAAGCAGGAAGCCGACGACGTCTGGGAGGGGGAGTCCCTCCTCTACGTCCTGCGGGAGCGCATGGGCCTGCCCGGTTCCAAGAACGCCTGTGAACAGGGCGAATGCGGTTCCTGTACGGTCCGCCTCGATGGTGTGCCGGTCTGTTCCTGCCTCGTCGCGGCCGGCCAGGCCGAGGGCCGGGAGGTCGTCACGGTCGAGGGCCTCGCGGACTACGCCAAGCACCGCGACGACGCGCACCCCGGAGCCGGATGCGCCGCCGGCGCCTGCGGAACCTCCCTGGACGCCGCTCAGCGCTGGCAGGCCAAGCCGACCGACGCCCGCAGCGCCGACGCGGCCGACCTCTCGCCCGTGCAGCAGGCGTTCATCGACGCCGGCGCCGTGCAGTGCGGCTTCTGCACCCCCGGCCTGCTGGTCGCCGCCGACGAACTGCTGGAGACGCAGCCCTCCCCGTCCGACCAGGACATCCGTGAGGCGCTCTCCGGCAACCTCTGCCGCTGCACCGGTTACGAGAAGATCCTCGACGCGGTCCGCCTCGCGGCCGCCCGTCAGGAAGAGGCGGTCCGATAGCCATGGCTCTGCACCCACGAGCCGCGTCCGTACCGGCCGGCACCCCGACCAAGATCACCCAGGGGTCCCAGACCCCGGGCGGCATCGGCGAGTCCACCCTGCGCCCCGACGGAACCCTCAAGGTCACCGGCGAGTTCGCGTACTCCTCGGACATGTGGCACGAGGACATGCTGTGGGGCCACACGCTCCGCTCCACCGTCGCCCACGCCGAGATCCGCTCCATCGACATCGGTGAGGCCGTCGCGACGCCCGGCGTCTACGCCGTGCTGACCTACGACGACCTGCCCGCGGAGATGAAGAACTACGGGCTGGAGATCCAGGACACCCCCGTACTCGCCCACGGCAAGGTCCGCCACCACGGCGAACCCGTCGTGATCGTCGCCGCCGACCACCCCGAGACCGCCCGCCGCGCCGCCGCCAAGATCAGGATCGACTACGCCGAGCTGCCGCTCGTCACCGACGAGGCGTCGGCGACCGCGCCCGACGCGATCCTGGTCCACGAGGGCCGCGACGACCACCACATCGGTCACGTCCCGCACCCCAACATCGTCCACCGCCAGCCCATCGTCCGCGGCGACGCCGACGCGGCCGCCGCGCGGGCCGACGTGATCGTCACGGGCGACTACGTCTTCGGGATGCAGGACCAGGCCTTCCTCGGCCCCGAGTCCGGCCTCGCCGTACCGTCCGAGGACGGCGGCGTGGAGCTCTACGTCGCCACCCAGTGGCTGCACTCCGACCTCCGCCAGATCGCCCCCGTCCTCGGCCTGCCCGAGGAGAAGGTCCGCATGACGCTCTCCGGCGTCGGCGGCGCCTTCGGCGGACGCGAGGACCTGTCGATGCAGATCCACGCGTGCCTCCTGGCGCTGCGGACCGGCAAGCCCGTCAAGATGGTCTACAACCGCTTCGAGTCCTTCTTCGGACACGTCCACCGCCACCCCGCGAAGCTCCACTACGAGCACGGGGCGACCAAGGACGGCAAGCTCACCCACATGAAGTGCCGGATCGTGCTGGACGGCGGCGCCTACGCCTCCGCCTCCCCGGCCGTCGTCGGCAACGCCTCCTCCCTCGCGGTCGGACCGTACGCCGTCGAGGACGTCGACATCGAGGCGATCGCCCTCTACTCCAACAACCCGCCCTGCGGCGCCATGCGCGGCTTCGGCGCGGTCCAGGCGTGCTTCGCCTACGAGGCGCAGATGGACAAGCTCGCCGCCGCCCTGGACATGGACCCGGTCGAGCTGCGCCAGCTCAACGCCATGGAGCAGGGCACCCTGCTGCCCACCGGGCAGCCCTGCGACTCGCCGGCACCCGTCGCCGAACTGCTGCGCCGCGTCAAGTCCCGCCCCCTGCCGCCCGAGCAGCAGTGGCTCTCGGCCGACGCGGACGGCAGCTCCGTGGACGTACGCGCCCTGCCCGGCGGCCTGTCCAACACGACCCACGGCGAAGGAGTGGTGCGCGGCGTCGGCTACGCCGTCGGGCTGAAGAACGTCGGCTTCTCCGAGGGCTTCGACGACTACTCCACCGCCCGGGTCCGCATGGAGGTCATCAACGGCGAGCCCGTGGCGACCGTGCACACCGCCATGGCGGAGGTCGGACAGGGCGGCGTGACCGTCCACGCCCAGATCGCACGCACCGAGCTCGGCGTCAGCCAGGTGACCATCCACCCGGCTGACACCCAGGTCGGCTCCGCCGGCTCCACCTCCGCCTCCCGGCAGACGTACGTCACCGGCGGCGCCGTGAAGAACTCCTGCGAGGCCGTCCGCGAACAGGTCCTGGAGATGGGCCGCCGCAAGCTCGGCACCTACCACCCGGCCTGGGCCACCGCCGAACTCCTCCTGGAGGGCGGAAAGGTCGTCACCGACGCCGGCGAGGTGCTCGCCTCACTGGCCGACGTGCTCGAGGGCGAAGCGGTCGACGTCGAGCTGGAGTGGCGCCACCGGCCCACCGAGGCGTTCGACCTGCGCACCGGACAGGGCAACGGCCACGTCCAGTACTCCTTCGCGGCGCACCGCGCGGTGGTGGAGGTCGACACCGAGCTCGGCCTGGTCAAGGTCATCGAGCTCGCCTGCGCCCAGGACGTCGGCAAGGCGCTCAACCCGCTGTCGGTCGTGGGCCAGATCCAGGGCGGCACCACCCAGGGGCTGGGTGTCGCCGTCATGGAGGAGATCATCGTCGACCCGAAGACCGCGAAGGTGCGGAACCCCTCCTTCACGGACTATCTGATCCCCACCATCCTCGACACACCGACCATCCCGGTCGACGTGCTCGAACTCGCCGATGACCACGCCCCGTACGGGCTCCGCGGCATCGGCGAGGCCCCGACCCTGTCGTCCACCCCGGCCGTCCTCGCGGCGATCCGGAACGCGACGGGCCTGGAGCTCAACAGGACCCCGGTGCGCCCCGAGCACATCACCGGAACCTGACGGGCTCCCCCAGACCCTCCGGGCGGTGCGTGCCTGCCGTGAACGTCACACTTCCCCGCGCCGCGCACCGTCCGGAGCCATCGCACGACCGCACCATCTGCACGAAGAGTTCGCCTCGGGCCGTCCCCCGGGTCGTGCGCCTCGCAGCATCCCAAATCCCGCAATCACCAGAGCTCCACGCGGGTGCCCCTGTGAACCTTGGGAGTCAGGCAACATGACCCAGCAGTCAGTGGAACCCAGGACGAGCGCGGAGGACGCGGGCCCCGGCTCGCGCGTCCCCGCCGGACGGTCCTGGCTCGACCGGTACTTCCACATATCCGAGCGAGGCTCGACCGTCGCACGCGAAGTGCGCGGCGGCGTCACGACCTTCATGGCCATGGCGTACATCCTCCTGCTCAACCCGCTCATCCTCGGCGGCGAGGACGTCGACGGCCAGTTGCTCGGCCAGTCCGGACTCATCACCGCCACCGCCCTCGCCGCGGCGGCCACCACCCTGCTGATGGGCTTCATCGGCAAGGTCCCCCTCGCGCTCGCCGCCGGCCTCAGCGTCTCCGGGGTGCTCGCCTCGCAGGTGGCCCCCGCCATGACCTGGCCGCAGGCCATGGGCATGTGCGTGGTCTACGGTGTGATCATCTGCCTCCTGGTGGTCACCGGTCTCCGCGAGCTGATCATGAACGCGATCCCGCTCGCGCTGAAGCACGGCATCACCATCGGCATCGGGCTCTTCATCGCCCTCATCGGCCTGTTCAAGGCCGGGTTCGTCCACAAGGGGGAGGCGACGCCCCTCTCCCTCGGCCCCGCGGGCGAACTCGCCGGCTGGCCGGTGCTCATCTTCGCCGTCACCCTGCTGCTGATCTTCATGCTGCAGGCGCGCAACGTCCCCGGTGCCATCCTGATCGGCATCGTCGCCGGAACCCTGGTGGCGATCGTCGTCAACGCCGTGGGAGACATCGACCCGAAGGCGTGGAGCAGCGGCCCGCCCGAGCTGAGCGGCAGCGCGGTCTCCTCACCCGACTTCTCGCTCTTCGGGAACGTGGAGTTCGGCGGCTGGGGCGACGTCGGCGTGATGACGGTCGGCATGATCGTGTTCACGCTCGTCCTGGCCGGCTTCTTCGACGCCATGGCCACCATCATCGGTGTGGGCACGGAGGCGAAGCTCGCGGACGACAAGGGCCGGATGCCCGGCCTGTCCAAGGCGCTGTTCATCGACGGCGCGGGCGGTGCGATCGGCGGTGTCGCCGGAGGCTCCGGCCAGACCGTGTTCGTCGAGTCGGCGACCGGGGTCGGGGAGGGTGCCCGCACGGGGCTCGCCTCCGTCGTCACCGGGCTCTTCTTCGCCGCCTGCCTCTTCTTCACCCCGCTCACGGCGATCGTTCCGGCCGAGGTGGCCTCCGCCGCCCTGGTCGTCATCGGCGCCATGATGATGCAGAACGCCCGGCACGTGGACTGGGCGGACCGCTCGGTCGCCGTCCCGGTCTTCCTCACCGTCGTCCTGATGCCGTTCACGTACACGATCACCACCGGTGTCGCCGCGGGCGTCATCTCGTACACGGCCATCAAGCTCGCCCAGGGCAGGGCACGCGAGGTCGGCGTCTTCATGTGGGTCCTGACACTGGTCTTCGTCGTCTACTTCGCCCTGAACCCCATCGAGAGCTGGCTCGGCGTCAAGTGACGCCCGCCGTGCCCTCCACACCTCACCCATAGGGAGACACGCCATGCTGGACATCGCCGAAGAGCTCCACCGGTGGGTCGGGCAGGGACGCGTGTTCGCCGTGGCCACCGTGGTGGCCACCGGCGGCAGCGCGCCCCGGCAGCCGGGTGCCGCCCTCGCCGTGGACAGCGACGGCACGGCCGTCGGTTCCGTCTCCGGCGGATGTGTGGAGGGCGCGGTGTACGAGCTGTGCCGGCAGGCGATCGAGGACGGCACCCCCGTCCGCGAACGCTTCGGCTACAGCGACGACGACGCCTTCGCGGTAGGTCTGACCTGCGGCGGCGTCATCGACATCCTGGTCACACCGGTGAGCGCGGACGACCCCGCGCGCCCGGTGCTCGCCGCCGCGTTCGCCGCCGCCGCCCAGGGGACGGCGGCGGCGGTCGCCCGGGTCACCGAAGGGCCGGACGATCTCCTCGGCCGGCCTCTGCTCGTCCGCGCCGACGGCACGTACGAGGGGGGCCTCGGCGGCCACCCCGAACTGGACCGCACGGCCGCCGCCGAGGCCCGCGCCATGCTCGACGCGGGCCGCACCGGCGCCCTCACCATCGGAGCCGAGGGCTCCCGCTGCGGAAGCCCCCTCACCCTGCTCGTCGAGTCGAGCGTCCCCCCGCCCCGGATGATCGTCTTCGGGGCCATCGACTTCGCCGCCGCCCTGGTACGCGCAGGCCGCTTCCTCGGCTACCGCGTCACCGTCTGCGACGCCCGCCCCGTCTTCGCCACAGCGGCCCGCTTCCCGGACGCCGACGAGATCGTCGTCGACTGGCCGCACCGCTACCTCGCCACCACGGACGTCGACGCGCGCACGGTGCTCTGCGTCCTCACCCACGACGCCAAGTTCGACGTCCCGCTGCTGGAGCTGGCCCTGCGGCTCCCGGTCGCCTACGTCGGGGCGATGGGCTCCCGCCGCACCCACCTGGAGCGCAACGACCGGCTGCGCGAGGCCGGCGTCACCGAGCGCCAACTGGCCGCGCTGCACTCGCCCATCGGACTCGACCTCGGAGCGCGTACACCGGAGGAGACGGCACTCTCCATCGCGGCGGAGATCGTCGCGGACCGGCGCGGCGGCAGCGGTCTGCCGCTGAAGGGCGCCCACACCCCGATCCACCACGACAACGGCACGCCCCTCGCCTCGGTGGCCTGAACCGGACCCTCGCCTGCCGGCCACCGCGGGCGGGTTGCCGCCACGGCGGCTTCACGCCAGGGGGGAAGCGGTCCGCAGCCCCGGATTTACCGGTAGATCAGCTGCATGACATTTTCCCTCTCCTCCGTTTCCGGCCGGGCGAGACCCGCTCGCGCGGGACGCAGGGCGCTGCTCATAGCGACCTCGGTCGCCCTCGTGAGCGGCGTCATGCTCCCCGCGGCGGGTTCCGCGACCGCCGCCCCGAAGCCGTCGACCGCCGAGGACCGCCATGGATCCGGGCCCGCGCGCGACTACGACATCACGCTGGTCACCGGCGACGTCGTCCACTGGACGGACGGCGCGGGCGGCCAGGACACCATCACCGTGGACCGCCCCGAGGGCGCTCCGGGCGGTGTGCACGTGCAGCAGGCGGGCGAGGACGTCTTCGTCATCCCCGACGAGGCGAGTGCCCTGATCGCGGCGGAGAAGCTGGACCGGCGGCTGTTCAACATCTCGACCCTGGTCGAGATGGGATACGACGACCGGAACTCCGGCGGCATCCCCCTGATCGCCACCTACCCGGTGAGCAAGGCCCGTTCGCTTCCGGCCGCCCCTCGCGGCAGCAAGAGCGTGCGCACGCTCGAATCGGTGAACGGTGCCGCGCTGAAGGCCGGCAAGGACGACGCCCGCGCCTTCTGGAACGACATCTCCCGTACGGAGACGAGCCGTTCGCTGGACAACGGCATCGCCAGGCTCTGGCTCGACGGCAAGGCCGAGGCGGCGCTCAAGGACTCCGTGCCGCAGGTGAACGCACCGCAGGCCTGGGCGGAGGGCTTCGACGGCAAGGGAACCACGGTCGCCGTCCTGGACACCGGCATCGACGCGACGCACCCGGACGTCAAGGACCGCGTCAAGGAGTCCAGGAGCTTCGTGCCCGGCGAGGAGGTCGTCGACGGGAACGGCCACGGCACGCACGTCGCCTCCACCATCGCCGGCTCGGGTGCGGCGTCGGACGGCGCCAACAAGGGGGTCGCCCCCGCCGCCGACCTGATCGTCGGCAAGGTCCTCGGTGACGAGGGCTCCGGCGCGGACTCCGGCATCATCGAGGCCATGGAGTGGGCGAAGGCCGAAGGCGCCGACGTCGTCTCCATGAGCCTGGGATCCAGCGTCCCGGACGACGGCACCGACCCGATGGCGCAGGCGGTCGACGCCCTCTCCGCCGACGGCGGTCCGCTGTTCGTGATCGCCGCGGGCAACGCCTACGGGGCGGGGACCATCGGCTCGCCCGGTTCCGCCGCGAGCGCGCTGACCATCGCCGCCGTCGACAAGGAGGACGGCCGGGCCGGGTTCTCCTCCATGGGACCGCTCGTGCGTTCCCACGGGCTGAAGCCCGACCTGTCCGCACCCGGCGTCGACATCAACGCCGCGGCCTCGCAGTCGGTCCCCGGCATCGAGGGCATGTACCAGCAGATGTCCGGTACGTCGATGGCGACCCCGCACGTCGCCGGTGCCGCGGCCGTCCTGAAGCAGCGTCACCCCGACTGGTCGGGCCAGCGCATCAAGAACGCGCTGATGAGCTCGTCGAAGCAGCTGCCCGGCTACACGCCGTACGAGCAGGGCACCGGGCGCCTCGACGTCAAGGCTGCCGTCGACACGACGATCGAGGCCACCGGCTCCGTCGAGGTCGCGTCGTACGACTGGCCGCACAGCGCCGAGGACGCCGTCGCCGAGCGGACCGTCACCTACCGCAACACGGGTGACCAGGACGTCACGCTGAAGCTGGCGACCGACACGGCCGCCGCCTACACCCTGTCGACGTCCGAGCTGACCGTCCCGGCCGGCTCCACCGCAGAGGCCGTCCTCTCGATCGACCCGTCGAAGGTCGCGAACGACACCCAGTTCTCCGGCCAGGTCGTCGCGACCGACGCCTCCGGCACGACGGTGGCCCACACCGGCTTCGCCGTGAACAAGGAGCAGGAGCTCTACGACCTGACCCTGCGCCTGCGCGACCGCAAGGGGAAGCCGATGGACGGCGCCGTGGTCTTCGCCGCGCTCGGCGACCCGCAGCTCGGCGTCGTCCAGGTCTCCGGTGAGAGGACACTGCGGCTGCCTCCGGGCAACTACACCGCCTGGGCCTCCGTCGACATCGACGGGGACCGCGCAGACTCGAAGGCCGTGGCCTTCCTCGCGGCTCCCGAGACGATCCTGGACAAGGCCACCACGGTCACCCTCGACGCCTCGAAGGCCCGCAAGGTCAGTGTGCGCACCCCGAAGGAGACCGAGACCCGCCAGTTGAGGTACGACATGGCGCGCACGTCCCCGGACGGCGTGGTGCAGCGGGACGCGTACCAGATCCCGCCGACCTACGACCAGTTGTGGGCCTCCCCGACCAGGAAGGTCACCCAGGGCGGCTTCAGCTTCCTGACCCGCTGGCGCCAGGGCGAGAAGATGATCGACGTCTCCGCGGGTGGCGAGGACGTTCCCGTCATCGCCCAGCGCGGCTCCTTCGTCGCGGAGGACAGCCGGCAGGCGTTGTCCGCCGTCTTCGCCGGCAACGGCGCCGCAGCCGACTTCAAGGGACTGAACGCCAAGGGCAGGGCCGTCGTGGTCACCCGCAGCGACGCCGTGCCGCCCGCCGACCGGCTGGCCAACGCGCTCGCCGCCGGCGCGCAGGCACTGTTCGTCGTCAACGACGGCCGCGGGGTCGCGATGGAGTCGTACCTGCCGTACGGCGAGGAGAGCGCCATCCCGGTGGCCGCGGTGCGGCGGATCGACGGCGAGCCGCTGATCAAGGCGGCCCAGCGGGGCAAGCGGATCAGCGTCGACCAGAAGAAGTTCGCCGGCTACGTCTACGACCTGGTGGACCGTCACGACGGAACCGTCCCGGACCGCTCGCTGGCCTTCGCGCCCTCGGAGCGGCAGCTGGCGAAGGTGGAGAACACCTTCTACGGCCACAAGGAGACACTGGGCGGCGGCTACCGCTACGACATCCCGGACTACGGCCCGGGCCTCGGCTTCGAGGAGTACGAGCAGTTCCCGGGCACCCGCACCGAGTGGGTCACCCCGCTTCCGGGGAGCTCCTTCTGGTACGAGAACCACTCCGTGCTCACCGCCGACTCCGGTACGGCGCACGAGGTGCGCAGCGCGGAGCTGGACTACACGGCGGGCCGGACCTACCGCGACGAGTGGTTCGCACCGGTGACCGGACCCCGCCTCGGCACCGGCTACTGGGGGCCCTTCCGCACCGAGTCGAACGACATCCAGTTCAACATCACGCCGTGGACGGACTCGGGCGAAGGCCACTCCGGCTCGATGCCCGAGGACGAGTACGACACCACGTCCTACGCCTTCTACCAGGGGGACACCCTGATCAAGAAGGGTGCGGGACGGGCGGGTCAGGCCTGGGACCAGTCGGCCGAGAAGCTTCCCTACCGGCTGGTCATCGACGCGAAGCGGGACGAGGCCACGTGGAAGACCTCGACGCGGACGCACTCGGAGTGGGACTTCCGATCCGGGGCGCTGCCCGAGGGCACCTACCAGGCCGACATTCCGATGCTCCAGGTCGACTACGACATCGACACCGACCTGGCCGGTGACGTCAGGGCCGGCAGGTCCGTCGAGATCGGCCTGGAGTCCGGTACCCAGGCGTGGCTGGACGGCGCGGTGAAGGCCACCAAGGCGTCCCTGTCGGTCAGTTACGACGAGGGCAAGACCTGGAGCGCGGTGAAGCTGAGCAAGGAGGCGTCGGGGGAGTGGACCGCGACGGTGCGGACTCCCGCCAAGGGCGTGTCCTCGGTCTCGCTCAAGGCGCACACCGAGGGCCCCGGCGGCCTGGCCGTGAACCAGGAGATCATCAGGGCCTTCGGCCTGAAGTGACCCGCTGAACGGACCGGTCGAGGTGGTTCCGCACCCCGCGAGGGGGTGCGGGACCACCGTTGCCGTGCGGAGGGTACCGGTCCGCTCACCTCCCGAAGCGTGCCAGGCAGTGCCACACCCGCTTGAGGGCCTGCGGATCGTGACGCCCCGTCCGGGCCGCCTCCCCGATGATCCGCGCGTCGAGGAACCCCCCGACCGCGAGCGTGGCGCCGAGCTCGACGTACTCGGGACCCCGGTAGCCGGGGTGGCGCCTCAGCTCACCGACGGAGAGCCGGAATCCGCCGTGCCACTCGACGGGGCAGGGCAGCGCGCCGGCCGTCTCCTCCACCTCGGTGCCCCGGAAGCACGGGTCGAGGACCAGGGCCTCCACATCGCGGTCGAGCCGGACCGTGCGGTGCACCTGCGCCTCGATGTAGTCGTCCAGTACATCCGGCGCCGCCGCCTCGGCGAGTGCGACGAGCCGGTGCCCGGCCGCTGCCACACCGAAGTCGGACGGCTCCAGGAAGCTGTCGGGGTAGCAGAACGTGGCGTGCGCCAGGGCCCCGGCACCCAGCCTGAGATACGCGGAACCGAACCGGGGCGCCGCGCCGTAGGGGCAGTGCCGGAAGTCCAGAGCGCCGTACACCGGACGCTCGTGGGCGCTCGCGCCGTCGTAGGCGCCGCCGAAGATCCGGCTCTCCCAGCGCCACCGGTCGCCGCCGGGGTGGGCCGTGAGGCCGCCGTTGCTGGTGCCGGTGACGAACTGCGAGACGTACACGCCGTCCTCGGCCAGCCGTTCCAGGACCGTACGGCCACCGCTGACCCGGTCGGGGTGGAAGTTCAGCGTCACGCGCAGGGACGGGTCCAGCGGCGGACCCGTCGAGAGCGAAGCCACGTGCGTCAGTGCGTGCGTCCGGGGGTGCGGGATGTCGGCGCTCATCGGCCGAGTCTGCCGGAGCGCCGACCGCGGGGCACGCGATTTCAGCGGCGGCGGGCCGCCTTCTCACGCGCCTTGCGCCTCGCCACCGTGTACGTCGACCAGTCGCCCCTGTGCCGGTCGCACCGTGACGCCTCCTTCATCGCCAGCCGTCGGCAGCGTGTGCCCTTCTGGGTGAGTGCTCCACATGCCGGCTGCGTACGAGCCATGTCCGACCGCCCCCTGAGCTCTGCTGTTGTGCCGGCCGTGTGCCGGCAGAGCCCAGGTTCGCCCGGCGGAGCGGCGCGGCGGAAGGCGCAACCGGGCCCTGCGGATGCGCTCCGGAGCGAACGGGCGGTCAGGCCGCCGCGTCGCCCTGCCCGGCGGTATCGGCCCGCCGCTGCTCCTCGACGCGCCGCTTGGCCTCGTCCCAGCCGATCGGCAGCCGGCCGACCGGTGTCTCCCAGAAGGTGAACGTCGACGACAGCATCGTGGGCCGGAGGGCGGTCATGATGCCGCGGTGCGGCTCCGCGCGGGCGAAGGCGTAGAGGGCGTCGCGGCTCTCCCAGGCGGAGAGGGTGTAGAAGACCCTCCTGCCGGGCTGGGCGATGAGCGAGGCGCCGAAGGCTCCCGGTGCGGAGCGCACCTGCTTCCACGCCGCCAGCGACTTCAGGAAGAAGCGCGGTACGTCGCGCAGCGAGCGGACCTCGAACCGCGAGGCCATGACGACGGTCGTGCCGTCGGACGGGGGAGGCTGGGGGATGGTCCACGGGAGCGTCGGCATCGCACTGCTCACCTTCATTATGGATAGTGATGCTTCCTGCTCTCCATATTAGAGGGCTGGATCCGCCCGTGCCGGGTAAATGCCCGAAGAGCCGGCCGCCCGCTGCCCCGGAGCTGACAGCGGGCCCCGCGCCGGCCGGAGTCCCTTCTGCGGCGGGGCGCTTCGTGGCGGTCCTCGATGCGGGCGGCGTCGCTCGTGCACGCCTTCCGCGGCGCATGGCTCGGGTCTGCGGCTCAGCGGGGTCTGCGGCTCAGCGGGGTCTGCGCGATGCCCCGGCGAACGTCCCCCGGCGGGCCCGGCGCCAGGCGTTCGGCCTCAGGTCGCGCCGTCGGCCGTCCGCAGCAGGCGCAGGAACGCCTTCAGACCGGTGATGATCTCCTGGTTGTCCGTCAGGCGATCGACCGTGGACTCGAATTCACGTGCCAGCGCGGCGATCCTCCGGTCGGCCTCGTCCGCGCGGCCGTGTACCGAGACGTTCAACGCGTCCGTGGTGCGCCGGAGTTCGCCCAGTGCGCGGTACTGCTCCTCCGCCTTCTCCTCCAGGGCCCGAGTGCCCGCGTGCAGCCGGGCCACCTCCTCGCGCAGCTCCAGGACGTCGTCACGCGGGAAGGTCACGTCCTTCAGCAGGGTGCCCAGCCGCCGCCGCAGCTGTCCGAAGTAGGCGCCGGCCGGTCTGAAGACCGTACTGAGCAGGAAGAAGCCCGCGAACCAGTACCCCGTCACCGCGCCCGTCGCCGCCGTGACCGCCACGGTCAGGGCGGCGGTCAGCGCGTGTCCGCCCACCGCCACCCGGAGCATCAGCCGTGCGATCCGGGCCGCCTCGGTGTCCCGCTCCTTCGGTACCTCCAGGCCCTTGGAGCGGCTCACGCCGATCTCGGCCAGCACCGCGTGCGCCCGGAAGTAGAGATTCCAGGGCACCGTCAGCAGGAGGAGCAGCCACAGCAGGCTCAGCACCCCCGCCGCCGCGCCCAGCAGCAGCGAGGCGGGCGCCCCCGATGTGTACGCCAGTGCCACCGCTCCGGCCACCACCGCCGCCGCGAGCAGCGCTCCGATGAACCGCCCCATGCCGTCTCCCCCCGACCGGCGCCCGGAAGGCGCCCCGCCCCGTGTCCCCGCCCTGCCCGGCGGCCCCGTCCGTCATCGTTCCGGCGGTACGGGGCCGGGGCATGAGTACGGGTACTCAGCGGGCGGCGGCGGGGCACGGGGCCCGGTCGGAGGCGGGGATCATCGTCCGGACTGGAGCGCCGCCCAGGTGTTCGGCCCCACGGCGCCGTCGACCGCCAGGCCCCGGCTGCTCTGGTAGCCGCGCACGGCCGTGTCCGTCGCCGTGCCGAACGCCCCGTCCACGGCCAGGGTCTTGCCCAGCGCGGCGGTCAGCGCGCGCTGCAGCCGCTTCACCGCCTCGCCCGAGCTGCCCTTGGCGAGTGCCGGCGTGGTGCCGGCCGAGAGCAGCGCGGTCCAGGTCTTCGGCCCGACCGTGCCGTCGGCGGTCAGCCCGCGGGCCGTCTGGAACGCCTGCACGGCGCTCTTCGTGGTGGCGCCGAAGATCCCGTCCGCGGTTCCCGCCTCGTAACCCTGCTGGTTGAGCAGCGTCTGCACGGCCTTGACCTGGCTGCCGGTCGAGCCGGACGTCTGGGTCGTGTACGAGGTGAAGGTCAGCCCGTCGGCCCCGCTGTCGGAGCCGCCGATCAGCTGCATGTAGTAGGTCCAGTTCCAGTTGACGCCCGGGTCGGTGTGGTCGTTCCCGGGGGCCTCGCTGTGCCCGATGACGTGGGCCCGGTCCTTGGCGATGCCGTACCGGTCGCACAGGTACTTCGTCAGTGCCGCCGAGGAGCGGTACATCGTGTCGGTGAACCACGACGGGTTGTCGATGAATCCCTCGTGCTCGATCCCGAGCGACGAGGCGTTGGCGCTCTTGGCGTGGTACGCGGTGTCCTTGTCCCGGACCATCTGGGTGATCTGGCCGTCCGAGGAGCGGACCACGTAGTGGGAGCTGACCTTCGAGGTGGCGTTCTGGAACCAGCTGATGGTCCCGGCGTACGACCCCTGCGTCACGTGGATCACCACCTTGTCCACCGTCGCCGTACGGTTCACGGCGAAGTTGGCCGAGTTGGCGGCCACCCAGAGGGCCGGAGGGTAGTCCGGGCTCTGGGCGGTGACGTCGGCCTTCGCGAGAGGGCCCTTCTCGGGGGCGACGGGGCGGGAGGTGACGGAGACCTTCTCGCCTCCGGCGACGGTGGCCCGCAGCCCCTCCGCGAGGAAGCTGTAGACGGTGTCGGCGTAGAGGGCGGCGATGGCTCCCTCCGCCGCGCTGTAGCGCGCCACGGCCGGGTACCAGGCGTCGATGTCGGCCCGCTCGGCCTTGTCCAGGCCCAGCGCGTCGGCGTGGTCCCGCAGCACGGCCGCGCCGCCCAGGATGTTCGCCCCGGTGTCCTCGCGCAGAACCGCCGTGGACTTGCCCGTCAGTGCGGCGGCCTTCTCCAGGGAGTGGTTGACGGGATTGCTGACGAGGTGCATCACTCCGTAGCCGTTGTCCTGGCTGGGGAGCCCGGAGTGTCCGTCCAGATGCGTCTCGCCGTAGCCGACGGCGGCGAGGAGGTCACGGGGTACGCCGTACTTCGCGGCGGCCTGCTGGAGGGCGTGGTTCATGGGGTTCGCGTCGGCCGGCGCCGCGCCGGCCGGGTGGCCGGCCGCGACCAGGGCGGTTGCGGTGAGAGAGGCCAGAACGGCTGCACGGCCTCGGGTGTGGCCGGCGGGGCGTCGGGGCATACCTGCTCCAGGTCTCGTGGGGAGAGGAAGGCCGCCGGACCCGGGTGGGGTGAGCCGGGGGCCGTTGAGCCCGCACAGGCTATCGATGTGATTAACGCATGACAATGAGGTCTACGCGTGTCCAACTCCGTTTCACTCCAATGGAGTTGCCGCCTGGATCGCCGTCCCGAGGGCGGTCCGTCACCCCGCTCCCGGGGATGGCGGCCCGCCCTCGGCTGCTACCAGCGGTCCCGGTGGATGACGTCGGCCACCGGCCTGCGCCGGACCGGCCCGAAGTTGCCCTGCGGCCACCCCACCGGAATGGCGGCGAACGTGTGCGTGTCCGAGGGGATCCCGAGGGCGTTCTTCCACTCCTGCTCCAGCATCAGGTGCCAGATGGTGACGTTGGCCGCGAGCCCCAGGGCCCGCGCCGCCAGCAGGATGTTCTGCACGCCGGGATAGACGCAGGAGCCCTCGGCGAGGGCCTGGAAGCGTGTCTGGGTGTTCGTCATGTGCTCCAGGCCCGCCGGGCCGAGCGACTCGGCGTAGATCCCCAGACCCTCCTCGTCGAACTGCGGCTCCGGGAACTTGTAGCAGGGGATGATCAGCGCGGGGGTCTCCGCGAAGTGGTCGCGCTGGTGCTCGATCGCCGCCACCATCCGCCCGTACGCCGCGTCGGGCATGCCCTTCGGCGCGTGCTTGCCCGTCGTCGCGAGGTAGGCGTCGACGCACCGCTTCCACAGCGGGGCCAGCTCGGCCATGACCGCGCGGTCGGTGACGACCACGTACTCGTAGCACTGCATGTTGCCGCCGCTGGGCCCCCAGACGGCGGCCTGTACGAGCTGTTCGAGCGTCTCGTCCGGTACGGCGTCCGGCTTGAGGCGGCGCATGGCGCGCATGGTCGACATGGTCGGGAAGAGCGCGGGCCCGTCGGGGGAGGGCGCGTCGGA
Organism: Streptomyces sp. NPDC102402; assembly: GCF_044765765.1. Classification (NCBI taxonomy): domain Bacteria; kingdom Bacillati; phylum Actinomycetota; class Actinomycetes; order Kitasatosporales; family Streptomycetaceae; genus Streptomyces; species Streptomyces sp. NPDC102402. Next base: position 415,011 of record NZ_JBIWKR010000005.1, on the reverse strand, counting down.
GTACACCGTTTCGAAGGTCATGATCGCGGAGTTTACGGCTCAAGACCGGTCACGGGGAGTCCCGTTGGCACTCCGAACCCGTCAGGTCGGCGCAGGTCAGCGCCGCCGCAGGCGTACGACCGGAATGTCCCGGCCGGTCTTCGCGCGATACTCGGCGTACCGGGGCGAGACCTCCAGGAAATGCCGCCGGACCCGCTCCTCCTCCTCGGGGGAGAGCGTCTCGGCGTACGTCCGTGCCCATCCTGTCACCCCAGGCTCCGGCGTGCCGGAATCGCACACCTGGCCGTTCGCCCTCCTCACGGGGGAACGGAGAGCTGAGAACCGGCCGCGGAGGCGTATAAAGGGTCCCTCCCGAGCAGCCGGCGTCCCCCGATGGCCACCTCACCCACCACGCGGCCGGCGTCACCGCGTACCGAGAGCGGAGGAGCGTCCCCATGAGCACCTCGGAAGAGATCAGCGCCTTGCTCGTCACCAGGTTCGGAACCGATCCGGGGGTGATCCGGCCCGAGGTGCCGCTCCGTCAGCTGAGGCTTGACTCGCTCGCGCTGGAGGAGCTCCGGCTCCTCATCGAGGACCGGCTGGACATCGACCTGGAGGACGTCGTCCTGTCGTCACGCGACACCGTCGGCGCCCTGGTCGCGGCCGTGTGCAGCAAGGCCGGCGCGTGACGGCCCGGGGGCCGCTCGCACGCAGGTCCGCCCGCCCGGGCATCGAACCGTTCAGCGCCGCGGTCACCGGCATCGGCCTGGTCACCGCGGCCGGCGTGGGGATCGACGAGGCCTGGAGCGGGGCGTGCGGCACCGGCGCCGCCCCCTCCGTGCCGCACCTGCCGGAACTCGACGGGCTGCCCTGCGACTTCATGTACACGGTCGGCGGCCTGGACACGAAGGCGGTCCTCGGCGTGGCCGCCCAGCGGCTGATGGACCGCTTCTCGCAGCTCGCCGTGATCGCGGCCCGCGAGGCGGTCGCCGACGCCGGGCTCGACCCCTCGGTCTGGGACAGCGGCCGGGTCGCCGTCGTGATCGGCTCCGCCCACGGCGGGCTGCCGTTCTACGACGAGCAGCACACCACCCTCACCGAGCGCGGCGCGCGCCGCGTCTCCCCGAAGCTCGCCCCGCTGAGCGTCGTCAACGGCGCCGCGAGCAGCGTCGCCATGGACCTCGGGGTGCACGGGCCGAGCCAGGCCGTGTCCACGGCCTGCTCGTCGGGGACCGTGGCCATCGGCACCGCCCACCAGATGCTCCGCACGGGGGCCTGCGACATCGTCGTCGCGGGCGGCGCCGAATCGGTCCGCTCCCGGCTGCTGATCGCCAGCGCCTGCCAGATGCGTGCGGTCTCCACCCGTCGCGACGATCCTCTGGCGGCCTGCCGCCCCTTCGACACCCACCGCGACGGCTTCGTCGTGGGTGAGGGCGCCGGCCTGCTCGTCATGGAACGTCCCGAGCACGCCCGCGCCCGCGGCGCCACCGTCCGCGCGCGGGTCGCCGGTTACGGGGCCTCCAGCGACGCCCACTCCGCCGTGGCCCCCGACCCCGACGGGCTCGGCATCGAACGGGCGCTGCGCACCGCCCTGGCCGACGCGGGAGTCGACACCTCCGACATCGGCCATGTCAACGCCCATGGGACCTCGACCGTCGCCAACGACCTCATCGAGTCGGCCATGCTGCGCCGCGTCCTGGGCGAACACCCCCTCGTCACCTCGACGAAGGCCATGACCGGGCACACCCTGGGCGCCGCCGGTGGTATCGAGACGGCCCTGACCGTCCTCGCGCTCCAGCACCAGCTCGTCCCGCCGACCGGCAATCTCGACGCACCCGACCCGGCGATCCCCGTCGAGGTGGTGAGCAAGGAGCCCCGGCGCGCCGCGTTCGACTGCGCCGTCAAGACGTCGCTCGGCTTCGGCGGCCACAACGCGGCGCTCGTGCTCACCAGGGCCTGACAGGAAACGAGGAGCACCCGTGCCCGAGGAGATCATCCGTTCCCTGACCGTGGACGGACTGCGCTACGCCTACCGCGTCCAGCGCCGTGTTCCGGCCGCGGACGGAGCACCGGCCACCGAACCGGTGCTTGTCATCGGCGGCGCGCTGCAGGGCATGTTCGGCTGGCCGCAGATGGACGACCACCTGGGCCCCGTGGCCGACGTGATCACCGCGGACCTGCCCGGAATGGGCACGGCCGATCCCCTCCCGCCCGGCCCCGGAGCACCGGTCCTGCGCGCGGCGGTCACCGGCATCCTCGACGACCTGGGCATCACCCGGATCAACCTCTTCGGCTTCTCCTACGGCGCGTCCATCGCCTTCGGCTGCGCACAGCACGACCCCGGACGGATCGCCAGGCTCGTCCTCGGGGGTGTCCCCACGCACATCGGCGAGGACCGGCGGGACTACTGGCACCGGGCCACCCGGGCGCTGGCCGAGGGGGACGCCGAGGGCTTCGCGACGCTGGCCGCCGACGGACTCATGTGCCTGGACCCGGCCCGCCCCGTGCACCGCAGGGAGCTCGCCCGGCGCTACGTACGGCGCTCCTTCCTGCACGCGCTCGCCCACTCCGGGCACGCGGCCGACTCGCTGCGCCGGGCGCTGGGGGACCGGCCGGACTTCTCCGGTGGCCTCTCGGGCGTCCCCGCCCTGGTCTTCGCCGGGGAGCACGACACGGTGACCTCCCCCGAGCTGCAGCGGGAGTTCGCCGGGACCATCGAGGGGAGCCTTTTCCTCACCCTCCCCGAGTCCGACCACTGGGTCGTACTGGAACGGTCCGACGAGGTCGCCGCCCTCGTGACCCGTTTCTTCACCGATCAGCCGCTCGGCCCGGGTGCCAGGCTCCCGCACCAGGTGCGGGCCGGGGAGGCCGCCCCGGCGGAATCCACACCCGCATCGCCCCCGCACCCCGGTTCGCCCACACCGCGTCCGGCACCGCGGTGAGCCGGCCGGCCGTCACCACCGTGATTCGGCCCAGCAGTCCGGGGCAGCCGGCCCTCCCCCTCGGTGACCGGCGCGCCGTCCGGCGTGGCACCGGAAGCCCGGGCGGGGACGCCGGAGGCGGACAGGCGTACGGGTCCGCAGGGCGCGGACGCCTTGCCGGGAAGTGCGGCCTCGGCAGTCATGCGGGGCACGGTAGCGATACGGCCCGTCGAACGGGCGGGGGCCGGGGTGGCGGCCCGGCAGGGGCCGCCACCCGGTCGGGTCAGTGCCGGTGGCCCTGCCCCTTCACGTCGATCCGCACGATCTGAGGGTCGTGGTCGCTCGCCTGGTCGGCGAACTCCGCGTTGATGTGCACCACGTCGTAGTCGAAGCGGCGGACGGCGGGGCTGGTCAGGATGTGGTCCAGCGTCTGAGAGTTGCCGTCGTACACATAGCTGTACTGCTCGCCCACGGGCAGCGTCGTGATCAGCGGCTTCAGCACCTTGCCGCTGGTCAGGGCCTTCATCGTGGGGGAGAAGGCGAAGTCGTTCAGGTCGCCGAGCGTGACGACCCGGGCCGACCTGTCCGCCTTGAGCAGCGAGGTGACGAAGGTGTTCACCTCCGCGGCCTGCAGCACGCGCTGCGTCTCCGAGCTGCGCACAGGCTCCTGGTAGCGGCCGTGCAGGGGCTGGTCGCCGCCCTTGGACGCGAAGTGGTTGGCGATGACGAAGACCGGCTCACCACGGAAGCGGAACTCACCCACCAGCGGCTTGCGGCTGCTGTTCCAGGCCGTGCTCGTGGGGTTGATCCGGCCCGGCGAGACGGAGAGGGTGGCACCCTTCCTCGTCTTCACCGCCTTCACGGCGGTGGTCGCGTCGCCGCCCGGGCGGTCCACGAAGTCGACCCGGCCCGGGTCGAAGAGGAAGACGTTGCGGATGTTGCCGCCGGGCTCGCCGCCGTCCTTGCCGTCCTCGGGGGCCACGTAGCGCCAGGAGTACCGGGGGCCGCCGGCGGCGACGATCGCGTCGGTGAAGCGCTTCAGAGTGGCCTCGGAGCCGACGGTGCCGTCGTTCACAGCGCCGTTGTCGTCCTGGATCTCCTCCAGCGAGACGATGTCCGGGGACGCGAGGCTGACCGCCACGCCCTGGGCGAGCGTGTCGAACTTGGACTGCTCGTCGGTGGCGTCGAGGTTCTCCACGTTGTACGTGGCGACGGCGAGCTCCTTGTGCTTCTGCTTCCGGGTCACCTCGCGCTTCAGGCCGTTGTCCTTCAGCGTGCCGAGCTCGGTGGCCTGGACGTTGTAGCCGCCGTACGAGGCGTAGTCGACGACGCCCGTGGTCGTGCCGGACAGCACGTCACCCACGTCCGCGACGGGGACGGGCCGGTCGGCGTCCAGCGACATCACCTTGAGACGGCCGGTGTTCTGGTCCTCGTAGGAGGCGTACAGCGTGCCGCCGCGCCGAGTGGGGTTCTCCCGCGGCTTGACCGTCACCCAGACCTCGTCGTACGCGGTCGTCGCACCCGTCACGCGGGTGTCGGCCATCGTGACGCGCGCGCCCTCGAGGGACTCGTACAGGTCCAGGGCGTACGCCGCCGGGTCGAGTGCCAGGGCCTCGACCGAACCGCCCCCGGCGGACGGCACATAGGCGTCCGGCACCGAGGAGGCATCGAGGACGGCCGCCTCCGGGAGGGCGTTGCCCGAGGAGAGGACCGTGGTCAGCGGGGCGGTGATCTGGGTGAGGGACTGGGTTCCGGTGGCCGGGTAGTACTCGGCGACCTTGCCGCTGACCAGCACCGAGTCGCCGACGGCGACGGAGGGGGCCGAGGAGCCGGTGTAGACGAACAGGCCCTCGCTCGTGCGGGCGTCGCCGTCCGGCGCCGTGTCCTGGATCCAGAATCCGCGTGAGCCGGAGGTCCGTACGCCGGTGACGACGCCCGGGACCCCGGTGACCGGCTGCCCGGCGAGCGGGGAGAGGCGGGTCGTGCCCTGGATGTCGTGCACCCGGACCGGACCGGGTTCGGTCGGTCCGCCGGGCTCGCCCGGCCCGGAACCGCCGGACGTCTCACCCGCCGCGTTGACCGGGGTCGGGGCGCCCGCGGTCAGGTCGGCGGCGTTGTCGTCGGTGTCCGCCAGGGATGTGCCGCGCGCCACGGAAGCCGTGGCGGAGGCGCCGGGCACCGGTCCGGAGCCCTCCCGCACGACCGCGGAGCCGTAGCCGACGAGGTCGACCACCCGGGTGTCGGCGGCGCACTCCGCCGCCGTCCTGCAGGTCAGCGGGGTGGTTCCGGAGACGAGCGCGACGGTGCCGCTCGCCGCGGACATCGCGACCGTGCCGGTGGCGTCGGCGGCCGGCAGGGCCACCGTCCCGCCGGTGCCCGAGGCCTGGGCGACGAGGTAGCGGCCACCCGGTGCGACGGCGCCGGACAGCGCGGAGACCTGCCACAGCGATCCGGCGGAGGGGGTGCCCGGCAGGTACTGGACGCTGAAGCCGGACAGGCCGAAGGAGCTCTGGCCCGCGTTGGCCAGCTCGATGTAGTCGCGGGTCAGCGTCGCACCGGAGTTGCCCCCGCCGCCGTACACCTCGGAGATGACGGCGGACGACGACGGGGCCGCGAAGGCGGCGGGAAGCGCGGTCACCGAGAGGGTCACGGCGACGGCGGCTGCCAGCAGGGCGGAGCCGGGTCTGGCTATGTACACGGGAACTGCCCCCAAGTGTGTGATGAGGGCCAAAAGCTATGCGCGTAGACCCGCCGTGGCAAGAGACCGGAGGTTAATTCCAGGCGTCATCACCCGCTCCCGCGCGGGAGTTGACCGTCGCGCGGCCGGGCAAGCCGGGAGTCCACCATGCGGTCAGACGTTTGACCGGCTTGCGGCGTTCCGGATACGTTGCGTCACATGCAGCGATCCGCACACCTGACGACGCGAGGTCATGTCGACCTGAAGCGCGTGTGCTCCGCGGCGTGTCACCGGGGCTGAACACCCGGAGTCCGCGCCCTCCCGGACGAGCTTCCCGCTCCCCGGCCCCGCGCAGGACGTCCCGTCATGGCCCAGCGGACCCAGGCCGCACCACGCCGCCCGGTTCCGTCAGGAGGCCCCGTACCAGGGGTACTCGCCTCCACGCATGCTGCCATCCAGGACCTGGAAGACACCCGTGACTCGTCAGTCTGCGCCTCCCCGCCTCCCGCTGCCTCCGCGCCGCTCCGAGATACCGTCCGCCGGACACGGCCGCCGCACCTCCGGCACGGGATCCGTGCTGGGCGCGATCCTCGACCACGGCCCGGTGGCCCGCTCCACCGTCGCCAGGCTCACCGGACTCTCGCCCGCCTCCGTGACCGGACACGTGGGGCGGCTCCTGTCCCGCGGACTTGTCCGGGAGCGCGCGGAGACGACCGGCCCGCGCGGGCTCGGGCGCCCCCATGTGCCCGTCGAGATCGACACCTCCCGTTTCCTGGTGGCCGGGGCGCACCTCGCGGTCGCGCACTCGACCGTCGCCCTGATGGACCTGCGTGGCAGGGTCGTGGCCGAGGACCGCAGACCCCACACGGGTACGCACCCGCGCATGGTCCTCGACGACCTGGCCGCCCGGCTGCCGGCGCTGACGGCGGCGCACGCGGCCGGACGGGAGGTGCTCGCGCTGGGCTTCGCCACCGGGCACCGGGTGGACCCCGCCGCCGGAGTCGTGGTGGAGCATCCGCACCTGGGATGGCGCTCCGTTCCCGTACGCGAGATCCTGTCCGCCGCCACCGGTCTCCCGGTCCATGTGGACAGCCACGCGCGGGCGTTGGCGCGTGCGGAGCAGATGTTCGGCGAGGTCTCCACCCGGCGCAGCACGGTGCTGCTCTTCGTCGGAGCGGTCGTCGACGGTGCCTTCGCCACCGCCGGTGAGATGCACCGGGGGCCGCGCTCCGGCGCCGGCGGCGTGGCCCATCTCCCCCTGGGATCGGGCGGGTCGGGCGACGCGGAGCCCTGTGACTGCGGGCGTACGGGGTGCCTGCAGTCCGAGGTGTCCGAGCGGGCCGTGATCCGTCGCGCAGCCGCACAGGGCCTTTATGTCAGCGGCTTCCAGGAGCTGCTGGACCATGCCGTGGCCGGAGAACCGCGCGCCGTGGCGCTGTTCCGCCGTCGGGCCCGGCTGGTGGGCAGGGCCGCCGCGCTGCTCCTGGACATCTTCGACCCGGAGTGCCTGGTGGTGGTCGAACCCGGGGCGGGCCGGCTGCCGGAGTGCCTCTTCGACCTCCGTGAGGAGGTGGGCCTGCGCTCCTGGGTCTGCGACGACCCCGAACGGACCGTCGTGGCCAGCAGCTTCACCGGTTCGGTGCTGGCCACCGCGGGCGGCGCCGTGGCTCTGGGCGCCCTGTACGCCGACCCGCTGCGGCCGTGGCCCGCTCTGCGCGCTGTCTCCTGACCTCAGCCGATTCCCGCTTTAATTCAGATCGTTGCATTGTTGACCGGCCGCAACCCGAACCGGGAAGATGGATTCATGACCAGCCGACAGCGGAATTCAGAGAACGTGCCCACAGTGGCACGATCCTGCCGCACGGCCGCGCCGACGAGCGAAATCGCCCGGCGTTCCTGTTGTCGCCCCTGTCCGGGTAACCGATAACCCTTCATCCGTATCACCGGGCGTACCGCCGCATCCGTGCGTGAATCTCCGTCCGCCCCTATCTCCGTGCGCCCTCGCGCCCTTTCCGCGGGCCGTAGTGCGATGCCGCACGCCCGCTTTCCGCCTTTCGACCGGGGAGAGACATTGACCGTCACCGCGCCCTCGCACACCGCTGCCCCCTCGTCCGACACCGCTGCCGTCCCCGGCATCGCGCCCGAGCACTTCAAGCAGGCCTTCCGCAGGTATCCGGCGGGTGTCGTCGTCATCACCGCCGACGCCGGCCGCGGACCGGTGGGATTCACCGCGACCTCGCTCAGCTCCCTGTCCCTCGCCCCGCCGCTGGTCTCCTTCGGCATCGGGACGACCACCTCGTCCTGGCCGCACATCGAGCGGGCCGCGACGGCCGTCGTGAACTTCCTCGGTGCCGAACAGACGCGGCTGGCCACCACGTTCGCCACCAGCGGCATCGACCGGTTCGCAGCGCCGACCCGGTGGAGCCGGCTGGCCGGCGGGGAGCCCGTTCTCGACGGGGTGACCGGCTGGCTGAGGCTCACCGTCCAGAGCATCGTCCCGGCCGGCGACCACCGCATCGTCGTCGCCAGGGTCGAGGAGTCCTGGCTGGACGAGGGGCGCAGCCCGTTGCTCTTCCACGCCGGCTCCTACCACTCCATCCGTCCCGCGCCCGACCAGTGATCAGGAATCTCACCATGACACGCCATGACAACAGGCGGGCCCTGGCCCGGAGGTCGTTCCTCGCCCTCGCGGGAGGCACCGTCCTGAGCCTCGCCGCATGCGCTCCCCGGACGAAGTCCGTGGCCACCGCGGAACCCGCGGGCGCCCTTCCGTCCGGGAATCCGGCGTCCGGGACCGAGCTGAAGATCGCCGCCCGTCCGACGCAACTCCAACTGGAGGCGGCAGGGCTGGCGAGGGAACTCCCCTTCACCGTCACCGAATGGCCGAACCTCGCCGCGGGGCCGGACATCATTCAGGGATTCCGCGCGAAATCCATCGACCTGGCCACCAATGCCGGAATTCCTCCCATCCAGGCGCACGCCATCGGCGTCCAGGCGAAAATCGTCGCGGTCCAGACACGAAGGCACCCCCTTTACACCTTTGCGACGGCCCCGGGCTCGTCCATCACGAAGGCCGGGGACTTCCGGGGCAAGAAGATCGGCTTCTCCCAGGGCCAGGCACAGGGCGTCGTCGTCCTGCGGGCCCTCAAGGAGGCGGGACTGAAGAACTCCGACGTCGAACTGGTCGCCCTGCCCAGCACCCAGTTCCTCACCGCGCTGCAGTCGGCCCAGGTCGACGTGGCACCCCTGGGAGAGCCGACCCTCACCAAATATCTCGACCAGTACGGCAAGGACGGCGCCCGGGGCGTGGAGACGGAGGTCGTCGACCTGCTGACCGTGCTCTGGGCCCCCGACGAGGTCCTGAACGACCCGGAGAAGGCCAAGGCGGTGCGCAGCTTCGTACCGCTGTGGGCGCGCGGCCAGGTGTGGGCCTGGGAGAACCAGGACGAGTGGATCGACACGTACTACGTGAAGGACCAGGGCGTGTCGAAGGAGGACGGCAGGCGCATCGTCGACTCCCAGCACAAGCCGCAGTTCCCGGCCCGCTGGGACGAGGCCCTCGAGTGGGAGCAGGAGACCGCCGACCTGCTGGCCGAGGGGGGCTTCGTGCCGGAGCAGAAGGCCGCCGGACTGTTCGACCGCCGATTCGAAGGGCTGGCGGCCGCGGCCGTGGCCGCCGAGTACCGGGAGGGGTCATGACCGACCTGTTGGCGAAGGCGCGGACGGACAGTCCGCAGGCGGCGGCGCGGCCGGCCGGACCGCCCGCCACCGGGGGGACGGCCCACGTCTCCAAGGGCACCCGGCGGCGGCTCGGACCCGGCAGGGCCCTGCCATTCGGACGGCTGGCCGGCCCGGCGATCCTCGTGATCGTGTGGTGGGCGGCCTCCGCGTCCGGCTACCTCGACCCGCGGATCCTCTCCTCGCCCGGCACGGTGTTCTCCACCGCGGTCGACCTCGTCGCCACCGGCCGCCTCCAGGACAACGTCCTGATATCGCTCCAGCGCGCCGGACTCGGCCTCCTCTTCGGCGTGTCGTCCGGGGTGATCCTGGCCGTGGCGGCCGGGCTGAGCCGCAGCGGTGAGTACCTGCTGGACGGCCCCCTCCAGATCAAGCGGGCCATCCCCTCCCTGGCGATGCTCCCGCTGCTGATCCTCTGGCTCGGCATCGGCGAGCAGATGAAGGTCACCGTGATCGCTCTCGGGGTCGCGGTGAACATGTACATCAACACCTACGCGTCGCTGACCGGCATCGACAGCCGGTACGTCGAGCTCGCGGAGGGGCTCGACCTGAGCCGGGCCACGTTCGTCCGCAAGGTCGTCGTCCCCGGCTCGCTGCCAGGCTTCTTCGTCGGCCTGCGGCTCGGCGTCACCTCGTCGTGGCTCGGCCTCATCGTGGTCGAGCAGATCAACGCCACCAGCGGTATCGGCTACATGATGTTCCAGGCCCAGCAGTACGCCCAGTCCGACGTGATCATCGTGGGGCTGGTGGCCTACGGGATCTTCGGCTTCGCCTCGGACGCGGCGGTACGCGCAGTCGAGAGGAAGGCCCTGTCATGGCGACGCACACTGGCGGGCTGACGGAAGCCCGGCCCGCGATCCGCACGTCCGGGCTCGTGCGGCGGTTCGGCGACCGGAAGGTCCTCAAGGAGCTCGACCTGACGGTCGCGCAGGGGGAGTTCACCGCGCTCCTCGGGCGCAGCGGCTCCGGCAAGTCGACGCTGCTGCGGGCGGTCGCCCGCCTCGACCACACCGTCGAGGGATCGGGCGAGCTGTCCGTGCCGGACAGGGTCTCGCTCTCCTTCCAGGACTCCCGGCTGCTGCCCTGGCTGAGGGTTCTCGACAACGTGACCCTCGGGCTGCGCGGCCCCGGTGCCCGTGAGCGGGGCCTGACGGCGCTCGCCGAGGTCGGTCTGGAGGGACGCGACCGCTCCTGGCCCCACGAACTGTCCGGCGGCGAGCAGCAACGCGCCGCCCTGGCCCGAGCCCTCGTACGCGACCCCGAACTCCTGCTGGCGGACGAGCCGTTCGGCGCGCTGGACGCCCTGACCCGCATCAGGATGCACGACCTGCTGCGTGAGCTGTACGAACGCCACCGCCCCGCGGTGCTGCTGGTCACCCATGACGTCGACGAGGCCGTGGAGCTCGCCGACCGGGTCCTCGTCCTGGACGACGGCCTCATCTCCGTCGACCTCAGGATCGACCTGCCGTCCCCGCGCTCCCGCCGCGAACCCCGCTTCCAGGAGTACCGCGACACCCTGCTCGCCGCACTCGGTGTGGCGCAGCCCTGAGGCCCCAGGGGCCGGCTCACCCACCGAGCTTCCGAGATCCTCCGAGGAGAAGACACCCCATGCCGCGCAAGCAGCTCCACCTCAACGCCTTCCTGATGTCCACCGGCCACCACGAGGCGTCCTGGCGGCTCCCCGAGAGCAACGCCGGGGCCGACGCCGACCTGGAGCACTTCAGGAACCTGGCCCGCATCGCCGAACGCGGGCTCCTGGACTCGCTGTTCCTCGCCGACGGACCCGTTCTCATGGGCGATCCCGGCCGCCGCCCCGCCGCCAAGCTGGAACCCACCGTGCTGCTCACCGCGCTCGCCGGGGTCACCGAGCGCATCGGCCTGATCGCCACCGCCTCCACCAGCTACAACGAGCCGTACAACCTGGCCCGCCGCTTCGCCTCGCTGGACCACATCTCCGGCGGACGCGCCGGCTGGAACATCGTCACCACCGCCGGCGCCGACGCGGCCCGCAACTTCGGCCTCGACGACACGCCGCCGCACCGTGACCGCTACCGGCGCGCCGCCGAGTTCGTCGAGGTGTCCACGAAGCTCTGGGACAGCTGGGCGGACGACGCGGTCGTGGCCGACAAGGAGGCCGGTGTGCACGCGCTGGCCGACCGCGTCCGCAGCATCGGCCACATCGGTGAGTTCTTCCGCGTCGACGGCCCGCTCAACGTGCAACGCCCGCCCCAGGGGCACCCGTTGCTCGTGCAGGCCGGGTCCAGCGAGGACGGCAGGGACTTCGCGGCCCGCTACGCGGAAGCGGTCTTCACCGCGCAGCAGACCCTCGAGGAGGGCGTCGCCTTCTACAAGGACGTCAAGCGGCGCGCCGAGGCGCTGGGCCGTGATCCCGACGGCATCAAGATCCTTCCCGGCATCGTCCCGGTCATCGGCGACACCGAGTCCGAGGCGCTGGAGCTGGACGCCGAGCTCGACCGGCTCATCGTCCCGGAGTACGCCAAGCGCCAGCTCGCCAGGACGCTGAAGCTCGACCCGGCCGATCTCCACCTCGACAGGGAGCTCCCCGGGGACCTCCCCGACGAGGACGAGATCGAGGGGGCCAAGAGCCGCTACACCCTGGTCGTCGAGCTGGCCCGCCGGGAGCGGCTGACCGTGCGGCAGCTCATCGGCAGACTCGGAGGAGGGCGCGGCCACCGCACCTTCGCGGGGACGGCCGAGCAGGTCGCCGACACCATCGAGCACTGGTACGACAGCGGGGCGGCCGACGGGTTCAACATCATGCCCGCCGTGCTCCCCTCCGGCCTCGAGGTCTTCGTGGACCGGGTCGTCCCGATCCTCCAGGAGCGGGGCCTGTTCCGCACCGAGTACACCGGGGCCACCCTGCGTGAGCACTACGGGCTGCCCAGGCCCGCCAACCGCCTGTTCGACACCGTCACCGGCCTGGCCACGACCGGGGCACGGTGACCGACGGTCCGGCCCAGCTCCTCCGCCAGGACCGGACCGGGCACCGGGGCGCGCGGGCCGGCCCGATCCGCTAGCCCTCCGTCTGCCGCGCCGGATACACGGAGAGGGAGAACGAGTGCCCGGCAGGATCGGTGTAGACGCGGACGTCGCGCGGGCCGCTGTTGGTGTCCCCCGTGTCCACGGGCCGGGCGCCGAGGCCGATCGCCTCGCGCTCGGCCTCGTCCATGTCTCCCGGGTCCACCAGGATGCGCAGATGCGCCTGCTGGGAGTCCTCCGGGCGCGGCCAGCTCGGCGGCGCGTAGCCGTGGTCGCGCCGGACGGCCAGATGCACACCGGGGTTGCCGACGATCTCGACGAAGTCGGGATCGCTCCCGATCCGCGTCTCCGCGTCGAGGAGAGCCGCGTAGAAGTGCGCGAGCTCCATGGGTTCGGCGCAGTCCAGGACCAGAACGCTCGTTTTCCCGACAGTCATGCTCCATCGCTACCCCCGATAGGGCGTCACACGCCGGTCGCGCCGGGCAACGTCCAGATGGCTAAAGGCAGTTCGACGGAGGGCTCTGATCTTCTTCATGGGTTCAACCCATCGACTTCACCATATCTTCACTGGCAGCATGTGGGGATGACCCGTATGGCCAAGGGGGCCAACACCCCTGTCCCGGCTGCCCCGCTCCGTGTGGCGGTCTGCCGCCGGCACGTCCCAGGCACCCCCGTGGTGGACGCCTCCGTCCTGCTGCTCGACGCGAACGGCACGGTGCGCGGCGATCACGACCTCGTCTTCTACAACCAGCCCACCCACCCGTCGGGCACGGTCCGCCACATGGGTGCGGTGGAGGGAGGCGGACAGATCGCCGACTGGCTGGAGCTCGACCTCCCGCGGATCGAACCCGCGGTGCGGCGCCTGGTGATCGCGGCATCGTGCGAGGGGGGCGCCTTCGGGCAGGTGCCGGACCTCTCCCTGCAGACGCTGGCTCCGGACGGGTCGACCGCCGCGTACTTCGCGGTGACGGACGCCACCACGGAGACGGCCTTCGTCCTGGGGGAGTTCTACCGGCGCGACGGCGGATGGAAGTTCCGGGCCGTGGGCCAGGGATACGCCTCCGGGCTCGCAGGCCTCGCCACGGACTTCGGGATCGCCGTGAAGGAGAGCGCACCCGCGCAGCCCGCCGTGCCGCAGGCGGGCCCCGCGCCCGCACCGGCCTCCACGCGGCATGCCGCCCCGCCGGCGCAGGCGCCGCGGGACGCCGTCCCGTTCTCCTTCGGCCCGGAGTTCCCGCCCGTCGTACGACGCGGGCGGGGCGGCGACGTCATCACGGTCGACGAGCCCATCGGCCGCGGGCCGGTCCTCGTCGAGGCCTGGTACGAGGGCGACGGCTACTTCGCGGCCCATACGCTCGACGTCCGGAACCGGGAGGACGAACTCCTCTTCAACACCACCGTCCCCGGATTCCGCGGACGGGCGCTCACCCACCACCCGGGCGACCGCGCACTGCGGCTGCGCGTCGAGGCGGACGACGCGTGGACCGTGGTCGTCCAGCCCGTCTCCGCCGCCCGGCACCTGAGCGACGGCGTCCAGGGGACCGGCCCCGACGTGCTCGTGTACACGGGGACCGCCGCCGACGTGGACGCCGCGTACTCCGGGGACGAGGAGGGCGACGGCTGCTTCGCCGTCTGGTGCGTCGAACCCGCCCGGAACCCCGAGCAGGACATCGGCGACCTCCTGATCAACGAGATCGGAGCGCTGCGCCACACCGTACCCATCCCCGACGGCCCCCTGGTGCTGCGCATCGAGGCCGACGGTCCGTGGAGTCTCGGCGTCCGGCCCCTGCCGGTGCCCGACCGGGCGGCCGAGCAGGCCACCGGGGTCCGGACGGGCCGCGGCCGGGCCCTCGTCACGCTCACCAACCCGACCCCCGGACGCCCCGCCCTCCTCGACTACGCCATCCAGGGCGACGGGGCGGTGTTCGGCTACACCGTCCAGATCATCGACGAGTACGGCGACGGCGAACAACTCCTGCGGGGCGGCCAGGACGGGCGGCGCGGCAGGACCCTGCTCTTCCGCAACGGCGAGAGCGAGGTCGGCCTCGGCATCGAGGACGCCGCCGACTGGCGGCTCGGTCTGCGTCCCGTCGAGGAGGCCGCCGTGCTCACCGGCCCGGCCCAGGGCACCGGCAGCGAGGTGTTCCGGTACGACGGCCCGCCCGCACTGCTCGGCCTGCGCAGGACCGCCGGCGGCGACGGCCCGCTCGCCGCCCGCACCGTCCAGGCGCACGGCAGGACCGTCATCTCCGTGGACACCTGCGGCCGGCGCCGCCCCGCCGCCGGACCGCTGTGGGTGTCGGGAGCCGGTCACTGCTACGTCCTGGTCGGAGCCGAGGAACACACCGGCTGGCACATCGAGCCGACCGGTCTCCAGGACGTGCCGGTGCTCGACGGCACGGTGTCGGGCCACGGATACGGGGTCGTGCACCACCCCGGCCCGGAGACCGACGTCATGGTCACGCACGAGCCCCGGAGCGGACTCGACCTGCTGGTCGTCTGGGCCCTGGACGAACGTCTCGAACCGGTGCGCAGGGTGAGCACGGGCACCGGCCTGCAACGGCTCCCCTCCGGTTTCCTCCAGATCAGGACCACGGGCCGCTGGACCCTCGGGGTGCACGGCTGACAGGGGCGCGCCGTCCGGGCGCACGGCGCGCCCGGGATGACGATCGGCGGACCGCGGCCTAGGGTGCGGACCATGGCAGCGAGCGCGGAGGACCGGGACACAGACGCTTCCGGTCCGGGCCCCTCCGACCCCCGTCGATGGCGTGCCCTGGCCGTCTGCCTGGTGGCGGGCTTCATGACCCTGCTGGACGTCTCCATCGTCAACGTGGCGCTGCCGTCCATCAAGGAGGGCCTCGACACCCCGGAGTCCGACCTCCAGTGGGTGCTGTCCGGCTACGCCCTCGCCTTCGGCCTCGTCCTCATTCCGGGCGGCCGCCTCGGCGACGCCCGGGGGCGCCGCGCGGTGTTCATGTGGGGGCTGGCCCTCTTCACGCTGGCCTCCGCGGCCTGCGGTGCCGCCCAGTCCAGCCTCTGGCTCGTCATCGCCCGGCTCCTCCAGGGCGCGGCGGGAGGACTGCTCTCCCCCCAGATCTCCGCGCTCATCCAGCAGATGTTCTCCGGACGGGAGCGGGGCCGCGCCTTCGGCATGTTCGGCACCGTGGTCGGCATCTCCACCGCCGTCGGCCCGCTGCTGGGCGGCCTGCTGATCCAGGGAGCGGGGGCGCAGGAGGGCTGGCGCTGGGTGTTCTACGTCAACCTGCCGATCGGGATCGTCTGCCTCCTGCTGGCCAGACGCCTCCTCCCCGACACCCCGTCGGCCACCCGGGTCCGCCCGCGCGACCTGGATCCCGTCGGCGTCCTGCTGCTCGGGGCGGGAGTCCTCGCCCTGCTGCTGCCCTTCGTCCAGGCCCAGCAGTGGCCCGGCAACGGCAAGTGGCTGCTGGTCCCGGTCGCCGCTGCCCTGCTCGGGGCGTTCGTCGCCTGGGAGTCCCGCTGCGCGCGGCGCAACGTCCAGCCGGTGCTGAACCTGTCGCTCTTCCGGCTCCGGTCCTTCTGGCTGGGCTGTCTGATGATCCTGCTGTACTTCGCCGGATTCACCTCGATCTTCTTCATCAGCACCCTCTACCTGCAGTCCGGGCTCCACTACAGCGCCCTGGAAGCCGGCCTCGCCATCACCCCGTTCGCGCTGGGCGCCGGCGCGTCGGCGAGCCTCGGCGGCAGGCTCGTCGGCCGCTTCGGACGTCCCCTCATCGTCGTCGGACTCACCATGGTGGCCGTCGGACTCGGGCTCACCGCGCTGGCCGCGCACCTGGTGCCGGGGAGAGGCGCCGGGCTCGCCATGGCGGCCCCGCTGCTGCTGGCCGGACTGGGCAGCGGACTCGTCATCGCGCCCAACCAGACCCTCACCCTCTCCGAGGTGCCGGTGAACAACGCGGGCAGCGCGGGGGGCACCCTCCAGACCAGCCAGCGCGTCGGCTCGTCCATCGGCATCGCCGCCGTCGGCTCGGTCTTCTTCGCGCAACTGGGCGCCGGCGACTGGGCGGACGCCTACGACCACGGGCTCCTCGTCTCGGTCGCGTTCGTCCTCGCGGGCCTGATCGTGGCGCTCGCGGACGTCGTGGCGGGCAGGCGGGGAAGGAGACGTTCCAAGGCGTCCGGCGCCGCCGGCGCCGACACCACCGACGCAGACGCCCCGAGGGGAACACCATGAGCGACACCGAGGACCGGGAGCAGGACGGGAACACCTCGTACGGCCACAAGCCCTTCAAGCGCTCCCGCAGCCACTTCGCCGACCGCATCACCGCCGACGGCCGTGACGGCTGGCCCGTCGAGGCCGGCCGCTACCGCCTGGTCGTCAGCCGCGCCTGCCCCTGGGCGAGCCGCGCCCTGGTCTCACGGAGGCTGCTGGGACTGGAGAGCGCCCTCTCCCTGGCCGTCGCCGACCCCGTTCAGGACGACCGCAGCTGGCGCTTCACCCTCGACGAGGGCGGCAAGGACCCGGTGCTCGGCATCGGATACCTGAGCGAGGCCTACGACGCACGCGAGCGCGGCTACCCGGGCGGGGTCAGCGTGCCGGCGATCGTCGACGTACCGACCAGGGCCCTGGTCACCAACGACTACCAGCGGATCACACTGGACCTGGCCACCGAATGGACGGCCCTGCACCGCCCCGGCGCACCCGATCTCTACCCGGAGCCGCTGCGCGACGAGATCGACACCGTGATGGACGGGATCTACCGGGACGTCAACAACGGTGTCTACCGCGCGGGCTTCGCCGCCGGACAGGGTGAGTACGAAGCGGCGTACGTCGACGTGTTCCGCCGCCTGGACCTGGTCTCCGAACGCCTCGCCGGGCAGCGCTACCTGGTCGGGGACACGATCACCGAGGCCGACATCCGGCTGTTCACCACCCTGGTGCGCTTCGACGCCGTCTACCACGGGCACTTCAAGTGCAACCGCTCCAAGCTCGCCGAGGACCCGGTCCTGTGGGCGTACGTCCGTGACCTCTACCAGACCCCCGGCTTCGGCGACACCGTCGACTTCGACCACATCAAGCGGCACTACTACCAGGTGCACACCGGCATCAACCCGACCGGCATCGTGCCGCTCGGCCCCGACCTGTCCGGCTGGACGGCCCCGCACCACCGGGAGCAGCTGGGCGGCCGCCCGTTCGGGGACGGCACCCCGCCCGGCCCGGTGCCGCCGGGCGAGGAGGTCCCGGCACGAGGGCGCCCCTGACCCGGTCACTCCACCCGCGGCGGCGGCGCGGCGTTCGCGGTCGCCAGGGGAGAGCGCGCGAGGACGACGCAGCCGACGGTGATCAGGGCCAGCCCGGCCAGCTCGGGCAGCAGCCACCACCCGGTCCGCAGCTCCTCGCCGAACAGGGTCAGTCCGTAGGCGATGCTGATGAGGGCGTCCCCGATCGTCAGCATCGGCTGCACCGCCACCAGCGAACCGGCCTGGAGGGCGTTCTGGAGGAGGAACAGGGCGCCCACCCCGGCCACCGCGGTCGCGTACAGCTGCCAGGCCGTCAGCAGGCCGGTCGCGCCGTCGCTCTCCAGCCGGGACATGGCGTCCTTCATCAGCGCGGCCGTCAGCGCGTACCCACAGGCCGCGGCCAGTCCCAGCAGCGCGGCCCGGGCGTTGCCGGACGTGCCCAGCGCCGCGCCGACCAGCACCGTCTCGAAGAGCCCGGTCGCCACCAGCGCGGGGATCCAGGCCGCGCCCTGGACGGCCTCGCTGCCGCCCACCGGCGCGGCCGCGGCCATACCGAGAGCCAGGCCGGCCGTCACGGCGGCCACTCCGGCCCAGACGGGGCGCGTTACCCCCACCCGCATGACGAACCCGGCGACGACCAGGGTCGCGGGCAGCTCGATCACGAAGATCGGCTGGACCACGGCGATGGGACCCGTGGCCAGGGCGGCCGCCTGGCACACGGCCGCCACGATCACGAGCGCGATCCCGCAGAGCCAGACCTTCTGCCGCATCAGGTGCCCGATCAGCGACAGGCGCATCGCCTCGCTGTCGGGCACCTCGAGAGCGGCGCGGCGCTGCAGCACCGAGGCGGTGCCGTTGCTGAGGGCGGTCAGGACCGCGAACAGGACACTGATCACCGCCCCATCATGAGGGCGGGCGCCGTCCTGTCCGCGCTGCCGTGGACCGTGGGGGTGTCGCCCGTTCCTCCCCGCACCGCTAGGGCCCCGCGTAGTGTGCGGACCATGGCCTCCGCGAACGCTCCCGTGCTCTCCACCCGCGCACTGAACAGGGCGACGATGGAGCGCCAGTTGCTGCTCCGTCGCACCGCCGTGCCGGTGAAGGACGCCGTCAGCCGACTGGTCGGCCTTCAGGCACAGAACACCAGGCCGCCCTACTTCCAGCTCTTCTCACGGCTGGAGGGCTTCGACCCGGCAGCCCTCTCGGCGCTGATGGAGTCCCGCGAGGTGGTCAGGATCGTCACCCTGCGCTCCACCATCCACACCCACACCGCCGAGGACGCCCTCACACTGCGCCCCCTGGTCCAGCCGGCCCGCGACCGGGAGCTGAACATGTTCCGGAGCGGGCTCGCCGGTGTCGACCTGGACCGGCTCGCCACGCTCGCCAGGAAGCTCGTCGAGGAACGGCCGCGCACCATGAAGGAGTTGCGGGAGGAACTGCGCCTCCACTGGCCCGACGCCGACCCGCAGTCCCTCGGTGTCGCCGCCCGGTGCCGGCTGCCGCTGGTCCAGGTCACGCCCCGGGGGCTGTGGGGGCGCAGCGGCCAGGTCGCCCTCACGACCGCCGAGCACTGGCTGGACAGGCCGCCGCAGCCGGCGGCCTCGCCCGACGCGACCGTGCTGCGCTACCTCGGTGCCTTCGGTCCGGCCTCGGTGAAGGACCTGCAGATGTGGGCCGGACTCACCCGGATGCGGGAGGTCTTCGAGCGTCTGCGGCCCGGTCTGGCCACCTTCCGCGACGAGAGCGGCGTCGAACTCTTCGACCTGCCCGACGCCCCGCGCCCCGACCCGGAGACCCCGGCCCCGCCCCGCTTCCTCCCGGAGTTCGACAACGTCCTGCTCGGCCACGCCGACCGCACCAGGGTGATCCCGCCCGCCTACAAGGGGCGGAACGGCGTGGGCAACCAGGCCTACGGCACGGTCCTGGCCGACGGCTTCCTGGCGGCGGTCTGGC
Source organism: Streptomyces sp. NPDC102402 (assembly GCF_044765765.1). NCBI lineage: Bacteria > Bacillati > Actinomycetota > Actinomycetes > Kitasatosporales > Streptomycetaceae > Streptomyces > Streptomyces sp. NPDC102402. The sequence goes on along the minus strand of NZ_JBIWKR010000005.1, from coordinate 395,523 downwards.
GCCTGGACAAGACCGCGGACGAGGCGGTCGTCACCGTACAGGCCCTGGGAGACCTGGGGTCGGAGACCCGCGACGCGATCACCCGGGAGGCACTCGCCATGCTGGAGGTGATGGCCCCGGCACCCGCCCATGACATCCGGTTCGCCACGTTCGTCGACTTCGGGGACTGACCACCCCCGCTCCGCCCGTCGAGGCCACGTCCTCCAGCCGCTACGGCAACAGCCCCGCGCGGCGTGCCGCCACAACGGCCTCCAACCGGGTGTGCGCGCCCAGCTTCCGCATCGCGGACCGCAGATAGCTCTTGACGGTCTCCGGCCGCAGCCCCAGCCTCTCGCCCGCCGTGGCGTTGGTGGCGCCCGACGCGACGCACGCGATCACATCCACCTCGCGCGGCGCGAGCCGTACCCGCCCGGCGGACGGGCCGCGCTCCGGTCCCGCGGCCGACGCGAGGCGCCCGCACACCGCGAGCAGTTCGTCGCGCAACGCGGGGTCCACGATCCTCGGGGCCAGGGCACGCAGTTCGCGGTGCGCCTCGCGCACGTCCTCCCAGCTGCCGGGCCCGGCACCCGGATCGGCGATCTGCTCCCGGGTGGACGCCAGGAGCCGCTGCACCTCGTCGCGGACGGCGAGGGCCTGCTCCACGTCCCTCGCCGCCGAGGCCACCGCGTCGAACGTACGGTCGCCGAGTGTCAGCGGTTCACGCAGTGCTCCGTACAGCACACCGCGCACCGCCCGGCGTACGACGACCGGCACCGCGACGACCGATCGCAGGCCCTCCGCCGCGACGGCCGTGTCGTACTCGTGGCTGATGTGGCGCGACGAGGGGTAGTCCGTGACCGCGCACGGCCGCGACAGGGCGATCGCCTTTCCGCCGAGCCCACTCCCCGCGGAGATGACGAGCCCGCGCAGCGCGGGGGTCTGCGCCCCGCTCAGCTCGGCGATCCGGGCGTGGCGGGCGTCGGACAGCAGCCCGCCGAAGACGACCGGCAGCCCGCTCGTCCGCCGCAGGCCCAGCAGGGCGGAGCGCAGCTCGGTCGCCTCGCCCGGTTCCGGCACGCCGCTGTCTCCCCGTTCCGTCGGCCCCACCCCCGTTCGGGGGTGGTGAGATCTGGGTCACTGTTCACATGATGTTAAAGGACGGGTTCGCGACGAGGAGGGCACATGCCGGCAACGAGTGCGACGGAGACGTTCCGGGCGGCCCGGGACTTCCTGATCGAGCACCGGGAGGACTACACCACGGCGTACGAGGGCTTCACCTGGCCCAGGCCCGACCACTTCAACTGGGCACTCGACTGGTTCGACGTCATCGCCGAGGGGAACGACCGCACCGCCCTGCACATCGTGGAGGAGGACGGCGGACGCACCGAGGTCTCCTTCGCCTGGATGGCGGCCCGCTCCGACCGGGCGGCGAACTGGCTGCGGGAGCAGGGCGTGGCCGCGGGCGACCGCATCCTCGTCATGCTCGGCAACCAGGTGGAGCTGTGGGAGACGGCGCTGGCCGCCATGAAGCTGCGCGCCGTCGTCATCCCCGCCACCCCGCTGCTGGGCCCGGTGGACCTGCGTGACCGGGTCGAACGCGGCAGGGTCCGGCACGTCCTCGTACGGTCGGCGGACGCGGCGAAGTTCGACGAGGTGCCCGGTGACTACACCCGGATCGCCGTCGGCGACGACGTCGAGGGCTGGCTCTCCTACGGCGACGCCGACGAGGCGTCCGAGAGCTTCACGGCGGACCGGGAGACGGACGCGGGCGAACCCCTGATGCTCTACTTCACCTCGGGCACCACGGCCAGTCCGAAGCTCGTCGAGCACACCCATGTCTCCTACCCCGTGGGCCACCTGTCCACGATGTACTGGATCGGCCTCAAGCCGGGCGACGTCCACCTGAACATCTCCTCGCCCGGCTGGGCGAAGCACGCCTGGTCGAACCTCTTCGCGCCGTGGAGTGCCGAGGCCACGGTCTTCGTCTTCAACTACACCCGGTTCGACGCCGCCCGGCTGATGGCGGAGATGGACCGCTCGGCGATCACCAGCTTCTGCGCCCCGCCGACGGTCTGGCGGATGCTCATCCAGGCCGACCTCGCGCAGCTCAAGGTGCCGCCGCGCGAGGTCGTCGCGGCCGGTGAGCCGCTCAACCCCGAGGTCATCGAGAGCGTCCGGCGGGCCTGGGGGGTCACCATCCGCGACGGCTTCGGCCAGACGGAGACCGCGGTGCAGGTGGCCAACACACCGGGACAGCTGCTCAAGGCGGGCTCCATGGGGCGGCCAAGTCCCGGATTCAAGGTCGAGCTGCTGGACCCGGTCTCCGGCGAGCCCGGCGCGGCGGAGGGCGAGATCGCCCTGGATCTGGCCGCGGCCCCGGTCGGCCTGATGACCGGCTACCACGGTGACCCGGAGCGCACGGCCGAGGCCATGGCGGGCGGCTACTACCGCACGGGTGACATCGGCGCCCGGGACGCGGACGGCTACATCACCTACGTGGGCCGCGCCGACGACGTGTTCAAGGCCTCCGACTACAAGATCTCGCCGTTCGAGCTGGAGAGCGCCCTGCTGGAGCACGAGGCGGTCGCGGAGGCGGCGGTGGTGCCCGCGCCCGACCCGGTGCGGCTCTCCGTACCGAAGGCGTACGTCGTGCTCGCCGAGGGCTGGGAGCCCGGGTCCGGCACGGCCGAGGTGCTCTTCGAGCACTCCAGGGCGGTCCTCGCCCCGTACAAGCGCATCCGCAGGCTGGAGTTCGCGGAACTCCCCAAGACCGTCTCGGGGAAGATCCGCAGGATCGAACTGCGCGAACGGACCGCGCGGGGGACCGGTACCGAGTTCCACGAGGGGGACCCGCGATGAGCGACCTCTCCTACGCGCACGGCACGAGCACCACGGCGCTGCTCGGCGACACGATCGGACGCAACCTGGACCGGGCGGTCGAGGCGTTCGGGGAGCGCGAGGCGCTGGTCGACGTCACGTCCGGACGCCGGTGGACCTACGCCGGGTTCGGCGCCGACGTCGATGAGCTGGCCCGCGGTCTGATGGCGTCCGGGGTGGCCAAGGGCGACCGGGTCGGCATCTGGGCGGTCAACTGTCCCGAGTGGGTCCTCGTCCAGTACGCCACGGCCCGCATCGGGGCCGTCATGGTCAACATCAACCCGGCCTACCGCGCCCATGAGCTGGAGTACGTGCTGAACCAGGCGGGCATCTCCGTCCTGGTCGCCTCGCTCGCCCACCGCACCAGCGACTACCGCGCGCTCGTGGGACAGGTCCGCGCCGACTGCCCCGGCCTGCGGTCCGTCCACTACATCGGTGATCCGTCCTGGGACGAGCTGACGGCCGCCTCCGCAGGCGTGACGGCGGAGCAACTGGCGGCGCGTGAGGCGGAGCTGTCCTGCGACGACGCGATCAACATCCAGTACACCTCCGGGACCACCGGATTCCCCAAGGGGGCCACGCTCTCCCACCACAACATCCTCAACAACGGCTATTCCGTGGGGGAGATGGTCGCCTACACCGAGCAGGACCGGGTCTGTCTGCCCGTGCCGTTCTACCACTGCTTCGGCATGGTCATGGGAAATCTCGGCATCACCTCGCACGGCGCCTGCATCGTGATCCCCGCACCCGCCTTCGAGCCCGCGGCGGTGCTGGCCGCCGTCCAGCAGGAGCGCTGCACCTCGCTCTACGGCGTGCCCACGATGTTCATCGCGGAGCTCGACCTCCCAGGCTTCGCCTCGTACGACCTGTCCTCGCTGCGCACGGGGATCATGGCCGGATCGCCGTGCCCGGTCGAGGTGATGAAGAGGGTCGTCGCGGAGATGCACATGGACGAGGTGTCCATCTGCTACGGCATGACGGAGACCTCACCCGTCTCCACCCAGACCCGCCGGGACGACGACCTGGAACGTCGCACGGGCACGGTCGGCCGGGTGATGCCGCACATCGAGGTGAAGGTGACGGACCCGGTGACGGGTGTGACCCTGCCGCGCGGCGAGGCCGGTGAACTGTGCACCCGGGGCTACAGCGTGATGCTCGGTTACTGGGACCAGCCGGAGCGCACCGCCGAAGTCGTCGACGCGGGACGCTGGATGCACACGGGCGACCTCGCGGTGATGCGGGAGGGCGGCTACGTCCAGATCGTCGGCCGGATCAAGGACATGATCATCCGTGGGGGTGAGAACGTCTACCCGCGCGAGATCGAGGAGTTCCTCCACGGCCACCCCAAGATCGCTGACGTCCAGGTGGTCGGGGTGCCGGACGAGAGGTTCGGCGAGGAGGTCCTGGCCTGTGTCATCCCCCGGGATCCGGCCGACCCGCCGACGCTCGACGAGGTGACGGAGTACTGCCGTGAACGACTGGCGCACTACAAGGTCCCTCACGCGCTGCGGATCCTCGACGCGTTCCCGATGACCGTCAGCGGAAAGGTCCGGAAGGTCGAACTGCGGGAAGGGTACGGCGCGTAGCCCCCGGGCCGCGGCCGGGGGATCAGGCGGCCTCTATGACACCGGAGCCTATGTCCTGGGTCGCGGCGGCCCACTCGATGAGCAGTACCTCGTACTCCGCGGCCTCCATGGGAGTCCAGTCCTGGCCTGCCCGCGAGTCGACGAGGGCACGGATCGCGTCGTTGGCCTCCACGGCGGACGGGTGGGCGGGCTGGGTCAGGAACACAGGGGTGGAATGGGTGGAAAGCCGGGGAGTTAAGACCATGCCTTCACTCTACGTCCTCATACTGACAACAGCTCGAACATATGCGGCTGGCAGGGCACAGGTGACCGAAATCATTCGACGGGGCCCGGTGGCCGGGGTCCGGCGCTGACCAACTCGTCCGCGGGGCCGTTCACCGGCTGCGGTGTGCCGGTGAGGTCCAGGACGAACAGCGGGATCGCGAGGCCGTCCGCCCGCGCGCGGGCCTCGTCCGTGTAGCCGGCCAGTGAGAACAGCACGCTGGACACCGATGTGTTCAGGGCGTTCAGCCAGAGGCACTCGACGTCGCGCAGGGCCGTCGGCCGTGTGGTCGCGTCGACCTGGGCGATGAGGCCGGCGGCCCTGAGATCGATCCGGGAGCTGGGTCTCGCCTCGGGCTGGACGACGTCGCGGAAGCCCAGCCACCTCAGGTAGAGCGCGGAGGTGTTCACCGCGTCGCGGGCCGTGCGTATCACCAGTGGCCGGAAGGAGGGCCGCGGGTGGGCGGCCGTGCGCGGCAGCGGTATGTGCGACGGGCCGGGCGCACGGGCCGTGGTGGGCGGCGGCTCGGCGCCACGCGTGGCCACCGGGCGGACGGGGACCCGCAGCACCGCCCCGCAGGGGCAGCAGAGTTCGGGGTGGGGCCACTGGTCGCGCCGCCCGCAGGAGTGGCAGCGCACGCTCACCCAGTCGTCGTTCCAGGTGCGGTGCGTGATGAGCACGGCCGGGGCGCCGCGCATCAGCGGCGGGGCCGTCGGGGAGCCGCAGGGGCAGGGGTACACCGGCGTGATGTACGCGTGATCCCGACGGCAGACCGGGCAGCGCACCGGTACGGACTCCACGTGCTGCCCCTTCCTCCCGCCTGGCCGGCGGTGACCGCGTTCCGTATCCCCATCGTCCACCAGGAGCGACGTCCGGGTGAACGGAATCGCGCACTTCGGCCCGGTCGCGGGGTCCTTCTCCCGGCCTCCCTTGACGACGGTCCGGGGCGGCCCTAAATTGATTCCACATAGCAGAACTGAATTTCCACAATACGGAATTGGTGCTCTCAGGTGGCGCGACAGAGCCCGACTCCACCAGGTCCGATCAGGAGCACTCATGCCTCGTATGACCGCTGCCCGAGCGGCAGTTGAGATCCTCAAGCGCGAAGGCGTCAGCAACGCGTTCGGTGTGCCGGGTGCGGCGATCAACCCGTTCTACGCGGCCCTCAAGGCCTCCGGCGGCGTCCAGCACACCCTCGCCCGCCACGTCGAGGGCGCCTCCCACATGGCGGAGGGCTACACCCGTGCCACGGCAGGGAACATCGGCGTCTGCATCGGCACGTCGGGCCCCGCGGGCACCGACATGATCACCGGGCTCTACTCGGCCATCGCCGACTCGATCCCGATCCTCTGCATCACCGGCCAGGCGCCCACCGCCGTCCTCCACAAGGAGGACTTCCAGGCCGTCGACATCGCCTCGATCGCCGCCCCGGTGACCAAGGCCGCGACCACCGTCCTGGAGGCCGCACAGGTCCCGGGCGTCTTCCAGCAGGCCTTCCACCTGATGCGCACCGGGCGGCCGGGGCCGGTCCTCATCGACCTGCCGATCGACGTGCAGCTCACCGAGATCGAGTTCGACCCCGAGCTGTACGAACCTCTGCCGGTCCACAAGCCCGCCGCGAGCCGCAGGCAGATCGAGCGGGCCGTCGAGATGCTCAACGCCTCCGAGCGGCCGCTGCTCGTCGCGGGCGGCGGCATCATCAACGCCGACGCCTCCGCCCTGCTGGTGGAGTTCGCCGAGCTGACCGGGGTCCCGGTCGTCCCCACCCTGATGGGCTGGGGCATCCTCCCCGACGACCACGAGCTGAACGCCGGCATGGTCGGCCTGCAGACCTCGCACCGCTACGGCAACGCGAACTTCCTGGAGTCGGACTTCGTCCTGGGCATCGGCAACCGCTGGGCCAACCGCCACACCGGCAAGCTGGACGTCTACACCCAGGGCCGTACCTTCGTCCACGTCGACATCGAGCCCACCCAGCTGGGCAAGATCTTCGCCCCGGACCTCGGCATCGCCTCCGACGCGAAGGCCGCTCTGGAGCTCTTCGTCGAGGTCGCGCGCGAGCTGAAGGCCGAGGGGAAGCTGAAGGACCGCGCACAGTGGGCCGCGTCCACCCAGGAGCGCAGGGCGACCCTCCAGCGGCGCACGCACTTCGACAACGTGCCGCTGAAGCCGCAGCGCGTGTACGAGGAGATGAACCGGGCGTTCGGCCCCGAGACCCGGTACGTCAGCACCATCGGCCTCTCCCAGATCGCGGGCGCGCAGATGCTGCACGTCTACCGGCCGCGCCACTGGATCAACTGCGGCCAGGCCGGCCCGCTGGGCTGGACGATCCCCGCCGCGCTCGGTGTCGCCACGGCCGACCCCGACGGCTCCGTGGTCGCCCTCTCCGGCGACTACGACTTCCAGTTCATGCTGGAGGAGCTCGCCGTCGGCGCACAGCGACGCATCCCCTACGTCCATGTCCTGGTGAACAACTCGTACCTGGGGCTCATCAGGCAGGCGCAGCGCAACTTCGACATCGACTTCCAGGTCAACCTGGAGTTCGAGAACCTCAACTCCCCGGAGCTGGGCGTCTACGGCGTGGACCACGTCAAGGTCGTCGAGGGCCTGGGCTGCAAGGCGATCCGGGTCACCGAGCCCGACCAGCTGCTGCCCGCCTTCGAGGAGGCGAAGAAGCTCGCGGCCGAGCACCGGGTGCCGGTCGTCGTCGAGGCGATCCTGGAGCGGGTCACCAACATCTCGATGAGCGGGACCGACATCGCGTCCGTCAACGAGTTCGAGGACGTCGCGTCCGAGCCGGGCCACGCCCCGACGGCGATCCGCGCGCTGACGGTGTCCTGATTCCCCGGACGACGCCGGCCTCCACGACCTCCGCGGTCGTGGAGGCCGTTGTCGTGTCCGGGCAGGGCGCCGGCCCGCCCCGCGCTCCCGGTCGCTCAGCGGGCCGTGGCGACGATGCGTCGCGGCGTGGGCCGGCGGGCCCCGGGCGGACTCGTCCCGCGCAGCCCCGGGGGCGACCGGTCGGCCACACGGCGCGGGCCCCGTGCGCACGGCCGTGCCTCATGGGGCGTCATGCGGAACACCCGCAGGTGGCCGCACCACCCGGCGCGGCCGGATCGCGTCCTACCCGAGTGCGGGCCGCGCGCGGATCCTTGGGCCATGGGGGACCTCGAGACCACCTCGTCCTGCCCGGACCCGCCCGACCGCTCCGCCGACTACTTCCAGGTGCTGTTCGAAGGCGCCACGGCGCCCGGACCGCCGGCGCCGCCCGAGTGCCCCTTCTGCGATCTCCGCCAGGACAGGTACCCGACCTCGTACACCGGGCACTGGATCCTCCTGGAACCCCGCGTCCTCGTCCCGGCCCACACCCTTCCCCCGCGGCGGCGTTGGGTCATCACCTCGACCGGGACCGCGATGAACCTGTGGGACGCCGAGCCGCTTCCCGGTGCCAGGTGCCGCGTCCCGCACCGCATCGTCTGCCCGTACCTCGTGCCCGAGGTCGGCCGGCCGTGGGTCACCGTGCTCCGGCGGCACAACCGGGAGCGCGCACAACGCCTGTTCGAACTGCCGGAGGAGGGGCTCCCGGACACCGGCTGACGCCCGCGCACACGCGTGCAGGGGTGTGGGGGGGGGGCGGCCCCCGGCGGGGCGCCCCCCCCCCCCCCCCCCCACACACCAACACCAACCCGCACCCCCCCG